>NZ_CAXBBQ010000004.1:0-450223 GCF_963974575.1 uncultured Sphingosinicella sp.
GACAGCCTTGAATCAACCTCCGAGTCTCCAGTCAAGCTTTGTCCACGAAACCTAGCTACGGCGGCAATGGGCGCTTCAGCAGCAATCGCTATCCCAGTTTTGCGCCTTTCCAAATGAAATCCGATACGTGGAAACCCCGGCTGAAGTATGCTCATGCCTCGGTCGTCTAAATTTATAGATGGCGCTAACGCCGTGCTGTAGCAACCAAACGCAATTGAGTTGGCTGGCTCTGGAAGGGGCGTAGATCGCAAAAAAATGAACGCCGCAAGCATCCCCGCTATGCCCACATAGTAGGCCACTCGAAGGGCAGGTTCGTAATCTGTGCCGTTGTACGCCATTGGGCAGTAGTAATAGTCGCTCTTCTGGGATGTCCGCAATTGGAACACCGCACCTTGCTTCGAACGACTATGTCTAGCCGGGCAGCCCCGGACACCGCTTAGTCCTAAGCTGCCCGGCGCTTCCGCCCCCTGCCCGCGCCCTCTTCCTCGAAAAGCTGCGCGAGCTGTTCGATGATCGTGCCGCCGAGTTGTTCGGCGTCCATGATGGTCACGGCGCGGTTGTAATAGCGGGTCACGTCGTGGCCGATGCCGATGGCGATGAGTTCCACGGGTGAGCGGCCCTCGATCCACTTGATGACCTGCCGCAGGTGGCGCTCCAGATAATTGCCGCTGTTCACGGAAAGCGTGGAATCGTCGACCGGCGCGCCGTCCGAGATCACCATCAGGATGCGGCGTTCCTCGGGGCGCCCGATCAGGCGGTTGTGCGCCCAGAGCAGCGCCTCGCCGTCGATGTTTTCCTTCAGCAGCCCCTCGCGCATCATCAGGCCGAGGTTCTTGCGCGCGCGCCGCCACGGGTCGTCGGCGGTCTTGTAGATGATGTGGCGCAGGTCGTTGAGGCGGCCGGGCTTCGGCGGGCGACCGTCGGCGAGCCACTGTTCACGGCTCTGCCCGCCCTTCCACGCACGCGTCGTGAAGCCGAGAATCTCGACCTTCACCGCGCAGCGTTCGAGCGTGCGCGCAAGGATATCCGCGCAGATCGCCGCGATCGAAATGGGCCTGCCGCGCATCGAGCCAGAATTGTCGATCAGCAGCGTCACCACCGTGTCGCGGAAATCGGTGTCGCGCTCGATCTTGTAGCTGAGCGCGTGCTCGGGGTTCACGACGACGCGGGTGAGCCGCGCCGGATCGAGCAGGCCTTCTTCCTGATCGAAGTCCCACGCGCGGTTCTGCTGCGCCATCAGGCGGCGCTGCAGGCGGTTCGCGAGCTTCGTCACCGCGCCCTGCAGGTGCACGAGCTGCTGGTCGAGATAGCCGCGCAGGCGCGTCAGTTCCTCGGCGTCGCAAAGCTCCTCGGCGGTCAGCACCTCATCGAACTTCGCGGTGTAAGCGTGATAGTCGAAATCAGGCGAAAGATCGCTCGTCGGCGTGTTCGGGCGCCACGGCACGACGCCTTCGTCGCCGTCGTCCGCCATGTCGGCGTCGGACATGGCGTCACTGTCCATCTCCGCGCTCTGGTCCGTCTCCTGATCGCCACCCTCGCTCTCTTCGGCGCGGGTATCCATGCTCGAATCCTGCCCGGCCGAGCCTTCGTCGTCGCCCTCGTCGCTATCGCCCTCGTTCTGCTGCTCGTCCTCGCCGCTTTCCTGGTCGTCCTGCTCGGGCTCCTCGCCCTTGTCCTCGCCGAGGCCGAGATCGGCAAGGATGCGCCGGGTGAGTGATGCGAAGGTGGCCTGATCGTCGAGATTGGCGGCAAGATCGTCGAGATGCTGCCCCGCCTTCTCCTCGATCCAGTCGCGCACGTGCGCGAGCCCTGCGTCGGCGATAGCAGGCGACGGTTCGCCGGTCAGCCGTTCGCGCGCGATCATGCCGACTGCGCTCGCAAGCGGCACCTCATCGACGTTACGCGCACGAATGAGCGGGTCCGCCTTCACGCGCGCAAGGTTCATTTGCGAAAGATTGGTGGCCACGCCCGCCATGTCGCGGCCGCCGATCGCCTCGACACGTGCCTGCTCGACCGCATTGAACACGTCGCGGGGGAGCCCGGCGGGCGGCTGCAGCGCGGCATGGCGCTTGGCATCATGGTGACGGCGTCGAAGCGCGAAACTGTCCGCCCAGCCCCGCGCCTCCGCGACCTGATCGGCGGGAAGCCCGCGCGCGGGCTGCGGCACACGCGCCTGATTGCCCGAAGCGCCCGGCTTGTCGGCCGTATAGGTCAGATCGAACTCCGGCACGTGCGCCATTGCGCGCAGCGTCGCCGCCAGCGCGTGCCGGAAATCCTCGATCCTGTTGTCCTTGCTCACGCCTTCTTCGCGATGCTCTCCGGCAACTCCTCGCCGAAGACGCGCTGGTAGTATTCGGCGACGATGCCGCGTTCGGCCTCGTCACACTTGTTGAGGAAGCTGACGCGGAAGCCGAAGCCGATGTTGTTGAAAATCTGCGCGTTCTGCGCCCAGGTGAGCACGGTGCGCGGGCTCATCACGGTGGAGATGTCGCCGCCGATGAAGCCCTGCCGCGTCATGTCCGCGACCTTCACCATGTTCGCGATCGTTTTCGCGTCGAAGCCCTTCACCTTGGCCGAAACGATCGCCGTTTCGGTCTCGGCGGGAAGATAGTTCAGCGTAGTGACAATGCTCCAGCGGTCCATCTGACCCTGGTTGATCTGCTGCGTGCCGTGATAAAGCCCGGTCGTATCGCCAAGGCCGACGGTGTTCGCGGTGGCGAACAGGCGGAAGAACTTGTTGGGGCGGATCACGCGGTTCTGGTCGAGCAGCGTCAGCTTGCCCTCCACCTCCAGAATGCGCTGGATCACGAACATCACATCCGGGCGGCCCGCGTCATATTCGTCGAAAACGAGCGCGGTCGGCGTCTGCAGCGCCCATGGCAGCAAGCCTTCACGGAACTCCGTCACCTGCTTGCCGTCGCGCAGCACGATCGCGTCCTTGCCGATCAGGTCGATGCGGCTGATGTGCGAATCGAGGTTGATGCGGATGCACGGCCAGTTGAGCCGCGCCGCCACCTGCTCGATGTGTGTCGATTTGCCGGTGCCGTGGTAGCCCTGAATCATCACGCGGCGGTTGAAGGCGAAACCGGCCAGAATCGCGAGCGTGGTGTCCGGATCAAACACATAGTCGGTGTCGAGGTCCGGCACGCGCTCGTCGGCCT
Organism: uncultured Sphingosinicella sp.; assembly: GCF_963974575.1. Taxonomy (NCBI): domain Bacteria; kingdom Pseudomonadati; phylum Pseudomonadota; class Alphaproteobacteria; order Sphingomonadales; family Sphingosinicellaceae; genus Sphingosinicella; species uncultured Sphingosinicella sp. Next base: position 3,162 of record NZ_CAXBBQ010000004.1, read on the forward strand.
TTGAAAAGGCCGGGATTTTCATATCCACGTCGATGCCGAACACCTGCCGCGCATCGACCTCCAAGTCGGGCGCGTCCATCAGCGTGCCGTGGTGTTCGTTATCCTTCAGCTGCGTCGCCACTTAACTCTTCCTGCTCTTCTGGTCGGCCGCAAAGGCCGGGCTTTCCTTAAGGTGCGTATAGGCATCGATCACGCGGCGCAACTCGGCTTCATGGGTGCGGTCCCCGCCGTTTGCGTCCGGATGCAGCACCCGCACCTTCTCCTTGTAACGCGCGCGGATGTCCGTGAAGCTCGCGTTTTCGTCAAGGTCGAGCGTGCGGAGCGCCGCCAGATCCGCCTTGTCGAGCACGCGGCCCCCGCGCGCCTTCGGCGGCGCGAATCCGCCCATGCGCGCCCTCATCACGCCGATCGGGTCGTGGAACGCGTCCGCATAAGCGTTGGAGGCGAACGCACGCGTGCTCCGCTCCCAGCCAGGCGCGGCGTTCTGCACCCCGTCGTCCTGAAACGAATAGGCGGCATTGAACGCGCGCACGTGATCGAGGCACAGGTATTTCCAGCCCGCCGACGCGCGGTTGGAAACGGGCGCGCGGAACTCGCCCCGCTGGTCGCACCCGGGCTCCGCGCACAGAGGCGGTTCCGGGGCATCGACGCGGCCGTGGAAGCGTTCACGAGGTTTACGGGGGGCGGTGATGGGAGCGGTCCTGAGTCTGATTTTTGGCTTATATAGGGAAGCAGAGCTGCGATGGCAGCCCCGATCCCGATCAGAGAAAATTCTCCTTTGAGAAAACTGCGGCCCGCCATAAGTTCTCCCATCAGCTTGGGGGAGCGGCACATGGAAAAGCGAAAACTCGTCGGTGACATCCTGTTCTTTCTGGCGCTGACGTTGGGTCTCAGTTGTATCTTTTACGTTCCGCTGGTGAGCCTCCAGCCCTCCCCCGCCTTCATGCCCTATGTCACCGGCCTGATGTGGTCCCCCGCGATCGCCGCGTTGCTCACCGTGCGCCTCCGCCGCCTCGATCTCGCCTCACTCGGCTGGGGATGGGGTGAGCACCGCTGGAACCTCACCGCGTACCTCGTCCCCCTCGGCTACGCGGGCCTCGCATACGCTGCAGTATGGATCCTCGGCCTCGGCGGCTTCGCGGACGCGGAGAACATCAAGCAGCTCCGCACCTTCCTCGGCTGGACAGACGCGCACCCGGCGCTCGTCGTCATCGGCTATGCTCTGCTGATGGCCTCGGCAGGCATGGCGATTTCGCTCGCGACCGCGCTCGGCGAGGAAATCGGCTGGCGCGGCTTCCTCGCGCCGCGCGTCGCAAAGCTCGCCGGCTTCATGCCGAGCGTGTTCATCGTCGCCATCATCTGGGGCGCATGGCACATGCCGCTCATCCTGCTCGGCGGCTACAACGCGAAGACCGAATTGTGGGTCGCCATCCCCTGCTTCATGGTGCTCGTGCTCGGCGTCTCGCTGATCGCGGCCTGGCTGCGACTGAAATCTGGCAGCCTCTGGCCCGCCGCGATCCTGCACGCCAGCCACAACCTCTTCATCCAACGCGTGTTCACGCCGCTTACCGGACCACGCGGCGAAGTGACCCCTTACGTCATCGACGAGTTCGGCATCGCGGTCCCGGTCGCGATCCTGATCTTCGCGGTCTGGTTCTGGAAGCGCCGCGCCGAAGTCGCCTGACCGGCTGACACGCCGGCGCATTGCTGTATAGAGGCCGCATGACCACGATCAGCGCCGAAATCGAACGCCGCCTCGCTGCACTCCAGCCCACTCACCTCGAGGTCCGCAACGACAGCGACCGCCACCGCGGCCACGCCGGTCACGACGGTACCGGCGAGAGCCACTTCACCGTCAGCATCATGTCGGAAGCCTTCGCCGGCAAAAGCCGTGTGCAGCGCCAACGCGCCGTCTACGCTGCGCTCGGCGATCTCATGGACAAAATCCACGCGCTCGCCATCGCCGCTGCCGCGCCCGGCGAGACTTTGCCTGAACGCTGAAACGCTTGATTTGCGACTAAACGCAAAGCAATAGGGCCCGGCGCGCCGGGTTAGCTCAGCTGGTAGAGCAACCGCCTTGTAAGCGGTAGGTCGTCGGTTCGAGTCCGACACCCGGCACCATGAGCCCTTCCGCAGCAGCCCATATTTTTTCGCAAGCCATTCTAAAATATAGCAAAATCGTACACCGCTCATCCGCCGAAGGGGGGAGCATCATCCCCAATATGGTGCGTTCAGGCTCCTGGCCACGAGCCTGAATCACGGCCGTCCACCTCAAATCAATGGCTGTTTGAACCTAGCGGCTGGACGCGCGCGTAGGTGGCGGAGAGGAAAGATGCCTCCCCGCCGGAGCATGGCCGGGCGGCTGCTATCGCCCGAACTTGAAAGCGACTTGCAGCAGAACCTCGCGCCCCCTTCCGAGATAGGCGAACCGGTCGCCCAAGGTGCCGGTCGCAGTCCCTGTCCCCGCATTGCCGAGCGGCGTGAAGGGTACGTTGGGAGAGGCGACGAATATGTACTTGTTCGTCAGATTGCGTCCGATGACGGAAATCTGCCACATGTCGTCATCGGCACCGAAGCGTACCGATGTATCGAACAATGTATAGGATTTCTGCCGGCTGGCGGGATCATTCGATGCGTCGGTCAGATAGCTGCTCGAATGAACGAGGCCGCCGGTCAGCCCGAGTTTGTGCCGATCGCCAATCGGCGTATCATAGTTGAAACCCGCTTGAATATTCCATTTCGGCGAGCGCGGAATGACCTGTCCGGCGAGTTGCTGTGCTTCGAAGCCGCCGGCCCCGCTGTTCTGCGCGGGGCTGAAGTTGAGATTGCAGCCGAGCGCGATGGTCTGGCCATTATAGCAAGGTGCCGTCGCGAAGTCCTTGTAACGCGAATTATTATACGCCAGTGCGCCGTTGATCGACAAACCGTCGAGTGGTGTGCGCCAGGTAAAGTCGGCCTCGAACCCTTCGACCTTCGCCGATGCCGCATTGCGGATCGAACTGGTTGCGTTGGTGAAATTCACCACCTGCAGGTCGTTGATCTTGTACGTGTAGGCGGCGGCGTTGACGAGAAGAGTATGGCCGAGGCGCGCCTTGACGCCAGCTTCGAAGCCCTTGATCGTTTGCGGTTTGTAACTGAGATCGACGTTCGGTGCGAACAGTTCCACCGAGCTGGAATTGAAACTGCCCGACAGAAAACCCTGCTTGTATGAAGCAAATAGCGTCAGATCGTCGTTGGGTCTGAATGAGACAGTTGCTTCCGGCGACCAGTTTTTCCAGCTGTCATGGTCCTTGAGGAGCGAGGCGCCGCGAGCGTTGGGGGTGGTCGACAGGATCGTCGTATCGTCGAGGATGGTGGTATTCGGCCCGCCGGCAAAGCCGACGAAGAGCCCGCCGCCGTCGCGGACATCGGTCAGACGCTTCTTTTCATATGAGTAACGCACGCCACCCGACAATTCCAGTTGAGGGGTGATTTCGAATGTCCCCTCGACAAATGCCGAATAGGCTTCACCCTTCATCGAGAAGCTGTAATTGTTGATCTGTACGGGCGTGTTTGGCCCGCCCAGGCCCGGGATGACGGCGTCGAACAGTGGGAACAGACCGCCAAACAAATAGGTGTAGGACTGGGTCCGGGCCTTCACATTGCTATAATAGAGGCCTGACGAAAAGTTAAATGGACCATCCAGATCTGTCGACAGATTAAGTTCCTGCGAATACTCTCTATTATTCAATGTGTTACAGCTCGGCAGAATGACTGCATAGCTGCTTTCGTAATTCTGGCATTGACCGAGAACGACTTTGTACAGACCGGTCGCGGAGGTGATCGTAAATTTGTCAGAAGGGCGAAAGGTCATAACGAGGCTCGACAAGTACTGGTCCTGGACCTGGAAATTCTTGCCGTCGCTTCGGAATAGATCCAAGGTCGATGGAATGGTAGCAAGTACGGGACCGTAGCCAGCATTGACGTTGAACTTACCGGCGCCGCACTGCGCGTTGTCGCCGATGACCGGACCCAGAAAGGAGAATTGGCGGACGCCGAGCGGACAGCTCACAAATGCGCCTGCGGCTTGCGGTCCGTTGCTGTCGACCCGGCCGTAGTTGAACTTGAACCGTGCGTCGAAATTGGATGCGGGCTCAAACTTGAGCGTCGCGCGAACACCGTAATTGGTGGCTTGCGGGTTGCGCGAGTCCGCGAAATAGATCGAGTCTCGCGGCGTCTGATCGATCAGATACCCTTGCATGTCTGAATATTGGCCGGCGATCCGGAAGCCGAGGCTGTCGGTGATGGGGGCTGATAAAAAGCCTTCGGCCCGCATCTCGCGGGCATTGAGCTCATATCCGAACTTCGCGCCGACCTCGAGGTGATCGCCGGGGTCATTGGTCCGGATCGTGACGATGCCGGCCATGCTGTTCTTGCCGAAGAACAGTGCTTGGGGACCTTTGAGCACTTCGACTTGTGCGACATCGAAGTCGGTCATTCGCCGGATCGACGACTTGGCAATCTGCACCCCATCGATCGTGAAGGAGACCGCCTGGTCGCCGAAGGGGTTGGAATCTGGCCCGCTGATCCCCCGTATCGAGATGTTGCCGCCTTGCACTGCGCCGCCTTGCGGACCGATCAGGAGTTGCGGCACAATCCGTGACAAACCATCCAGATTGACGACGCCGCGGTTCTGCAGCGTTTCTCCGGCGACGGCCGTGACGACCACGGGGACCGCGATAAGCGACTCTTCGCGCCAGCAGCGCCGTGATCAAAACCAAGCGCATCATCCATCTCCTCATGTACCGGGCATGGCAATACGAGGGGAGCTAAAGGCAAGATGCGCCGCAAAGCAAGCGTGGACCGTTGATCGGTTTGTGGCCGATTGAAGGCTGTCGTCGTGCGTCTGCTGCGTCGGTTCGGCGGTCGCTGCAAGCGCGGAGACGCTTGCGCGATCCCGGCAGTCATGTCAGAAACATAACAATGACACGATTCAGGCGACTATCCGAACATCGCCCGTAGGAGAGAGCCCTCATGATCCGATCGGTGCTGCGTGCCGCGCTCGTTCCCATGGTCGCACTCTGGGCGACGGCATCCGCTGCGGAGAGCTTCGTCATCGTTGGCGCCACCGTCGTCGACGGCACAGGCGGTCCGGCGCACAAGGCCGATGTGCGGATCAAGGACGGCCGCATCGCCGCCGTCGGCAAGCGCGCCCGCAGCAAGGGCGTTCCGATTATCGACGGCAGCGGTCTCGTGCTCGCACCCGGCTTCATCGATACACACAGCCACCACGACGCCGGCCTCGACGCTCACCCAGACGCGCTCGCGGCAGCGGCGCAGGGCATCACGACGATCGTCGCCGGGCAGGATGGCGGCGGGCCTTTGCCCGTCGCGGGCCTGTTCACGAAGCGCGAAGCGCGGCCCGTCGCCGTGAACGTCGCCACGTACATCGGCCACAACAGCGTCCGCACCGCCGTGATGGGCACCGACTACAAGCGCACGGCAACCCCCGCCGAGGTCGAGCGCATGGTGGCGGTCGTCGAGGAAAACATGCGCGCGGGCGCGCTCGGCCTTTCAACCGGGCTCGAATACGATCCGGGAATCTATTCGGACCCGTCCGAGGTGATGGCACTCGCCCATGCTACAGCGCGCCAGGGCGGACGCTACATCAGCCACATGCGGAGCGAGGACACGCGTCTCGACGCCGCGATCGACGAGCTTCTGGAGATCGGCCGCACCGCGCGCCTTCCCGTCCAGATCTCGCACTTCAAGATCGCGATCGTCGACCGCTGGGGCGACACCGCGCCTCTCCTCGCGAAGCTTGACGCTGCGCGCCGCGCAGGCATCGACGTGACGGCGGACGTCTACCCCTACACCTACTGGCAATCGAACCTCGAAGTGCTGCTGCCCAGCCGCGATTTCACCGATCTCGCCGCGGCCGAATTCGCGCTCGCGCACATGGCGCGGCCCGAGGATTTGCGTCTCACCGAATATCCCGCACACCCGGCCTATGTCGGCACGACCGTTGCCGAGGTTGCGGCGCTGCGTGGCGTGCCCCCGGCGCGCGCCTATCTCGACCTCATCGTTGAGGCGGAAGCGAAGGGCATGACCAACGGGGTCATGGGCCGCTCGATGGCGGATGACGATGTCGCCGCGCTCATCGCCTGGCCGCACAGCAACATCTGCTCGGACGGCGGCATTGAGGATGCACACCCGCGCGGCGCAGGCGCGTTCCCGCGCGTGCTCGCATGGATGGTGCGCGAAACGAAACACCTGACACTCGAAGAGGCCATCCACAAGATGAGCGGACTTGCCGCCGAACACATGGGCATCGCCGATCGCGGCCGCATCGCCGTTGGGCAGGCTGCCGATCTCGTGCTGTTCGACCCCGCCACCGTCGCCGACCGCGCGACGATCGAAAATCCCACCGCCCTCCCCGCCGGAATCCGCACCGTATGGGTGAACGGCGTCGCTGTCGTCGAGGCCGGAAAGCCGACCGGTGCCCTACCCGGCCAGGCGATCCGCCGGGCCGATTGAACCTCCAACCGGAAACCGAAACCCATGCAACCACCGTTTCTGCTCTTTCTGGGTACAGCCCCCGATATCGGCTGGGCCAAGACCGCTTCCGGCCTTGCCGAGTGGCGCGCGGGAGACTGCGCGGGCCAGTATCGCATGGAAGGCTGCCTGGTCGATCTCGGCCTGCCTGACATGAGTTTCGCCCAGGCCGCCGCGAAGGGCGCACGCACGCTGGTGATCGGCATCGCCAACGACGGCGGCTACATCGCCCCCGAATGGGTCCCGCACATCACGGCGGCGCTCGCGGCGGGTCTCGATGTTGCGGCAGGGCTACACCAGCGCCTCGCCGATCATCCGGAAATTTCCAAAGCCGCGCAGGCACACGGACGAACGCTGCATGATCTCCGCCGCCCGCAGCAGACGTTCAAGACTGGCACGGGCAAGAAGCGCACCGGCCACCGTGTGCTGATGGTCGGCACGGACTGCGCGGTGGGCAAGAAATACACCGCGCTCGCCATCGATCGTGAGCTTCAGCGGCGCGGCGTACCCTCCACCTTCTGCCCCACCGGCCAGACCGGCATCATGATCACCGGACGCGGGATCGCGATTGACTCTGTCGTCGCCGACTTCATCTCGGGCGCTGCGGAATGGCTCTCCCCTGATGCGGCGCCGGACCATTGGCACGTCATCGAAGGACAGGGCGCTCTCCTGCACCCCGCCTATGCGGGCGTCACGCTCGGTCTCGTCCACGGCAGCCAGCCCGACGCACTCGTCATCTGCCACGAGGCGGGGCGGCGTGAACTACAGGGCTATGAGGGCGACTATGCCTGCCCTACACTCACCGATGCGCTCGCCGCGCACGTTTCTGCGGCGCGACTCACCAACCCCAAGGCGCGCGGCATCGGCATCAGCCTCAACACCTCGCTTCTGAGCGAGGATGCAGCGCGCGCTGCGATCCGCGCCGCCGAGGCTGAACTCGGCCTCCCCGCTTGCGATCCGCTACGGTTCGGACCTGCACCCATCGTTGATCATATGCTGGACGTGTTCGGGTGAGATTGTGGTACGCGTATCCCTGCGTTGGCGCTTTCCCCTTTTCCTCGCCCTGCCTATCAATGTGATGATGGCTCTGTCAGAAATGTTATTCTGACAACATTTCCGACAGAGCGTGCAGAACGAGAATGAGATGAGCGACCTGTTCGCGCGGCTCGAAGCCGAGAATGCGGGTTACACGGCTGCGGAGCGCCAGATCGCGCTATTCCTGCTCAACAACCGCGAGATGATCCCGTTCGAAACGGCGGCGTCGATCGCGCAGCGGCTGGATGTCAGTGCGGTAACAGTCGGGCGTTTCTGCCGGATGCTTGGCTTCAAGCATTTCCGGGAACTGAAAGAACACCTGCGCATGTCCGCGCACCTGCCGTGGCTGGCCGGGCAGGCGTTTCAGGATTTCCTTTCCGATTTCACCGACAACGACAAGCGCCGCCGCACGCTGGAACGCGAGATCGAACTGCTCGTCGCCGTCTACGAACGCAGCCAGCACAAGGCATGGTCGGATACCGTGGCGCTGATCGCGCGGAGCAAGCGCGTGCAGATCGTCGGCTTCCAGACCGAGCGGGGCGTCGCGGCGATGCTTGCGCACAATCTCCAGTACGTGCGTCCCGGCGTGGAATTGATCGACAGCGCCTCCGGGCATTTCGCCGACGTGCTCCTCGAACACCCTGGCGACCGGTGCCTCGTCATCGTCGATGTCCGCCGCTATTCGCGCACGTCGCGCCATCTCGCGGAGCGGGCGGCAGAGGTGGGCATCCCGCTTGTCATCATCACCGACACGCTTTGCGACTGGGCACCACGCCTCACCTCAAACGTGCTCGCGGCAGACAGCGACGGCGCGCTGTTCTGGCAAAGTTCGGTGCCGATGATGGGTCTTGTCAACCTGCTCGTGAACGACATCGTCGGCCACGGCGGCGGTCGCGACGTCGAGGAGCGGCTGGAGCGGATCAGTGCGCTCTACGAGGATTTCATAGGCTTCGTGCGGCCGACGCGCACGCGCGGAGGCGACGCATGATGCGCACGCGCGACGCTGTCACGGGGCTTCCCGACCCGCGGTATTGAATGCTATCTCGCGGGCATGATCTCCTTCTTCGATGAGCGCCAGCTCCGCCACACACCGCTTCGCGAACTGCACAACGGGGCATGGACGCCCTATGCTGAATGTGCTGATCGCGCGCGCAATATCCGGGATGCGATCGGCACGCCGGCACCCGCGCGAGATTTCGGCATGGCGCCGATCGAGGCGGTTCACGACGCGGACTATCTTGCCTTCCTGAAGGGCGCACATGCGGCATGGCTTGCATCCGGGCGCGAAGGTGATGCGATCGGCTACACGTGGCCCGTCGTGCGGCGGCGCAAGCTGTCGCTGGAACGCATTGATGCGCGGCTCGGCCAATACAGCTTCGACGCATCGACACCGATCATGGAAGGCACGTGGGACGGCGCCTACGGGTCGGCGCAGACCGCGCTCACCGCGCTCGATGCCGTTCTTGCAGGCGCACGCACGGCCTTCGCGCTTTGCCGCCCCCCCGGACATCACGCCGGAGCCGATTATCTCGGCGGCTATTGCTATCTGAACAACGCCGCGATTGCCGCGCAGCACGCGCACGCCGCCGGCGCGGGGCCGGTCGCCATCCTGGATGTCGATTACCATCACGGCAACGGCACGCAGGACATCTTCGAGGCGCGCGGCGACATCTTCTTCGCCTCGATCCATGCCGATCCAGTGACCGATTATCCATTCTACTGGGGCCATGCCGACGAGACCGGCACCGGCGACGGCAAGGATACGACGCTGAACATTCCGATGCCGCGCGGCACACGGATCGACGCCTATCTTGCTGCGCTCGACACCGCCATCGCGCGGATCACGGCGTGGGGCGCTCGCTTCCTTGTCGTCTCTTTCGGCGCGGACACGTTTTCGGGCGACCCGATCTCGCACTTCGCAATTGAAACCGAGGATTTCGCTACGATCGGCGCCCGCATTGCCGCCATGGGCCTACCCACCGCGATCATCATGGAAGGCGGCTACGCCGTCGGCGATCTCGGCGGTAACGTCGCCCGCTTCCTCTCCGGTTTCCCAGACTAGGGCGCCCTTGCGAGCGCGGCCAAAACGCAATACTATGAGCCTGATTATCGGAAACAGGCCAATGAAGCGGAGCACGGATTATCCCCTCGAACTCAGGCCCGTGATGGGCTTCGAGGATGATTATCCGGCGGGTTTCGTCGATCCCTTCCATTCGCACGATCGCGCCCAGCTTTCCTATGCCAACTCCGGCGTGATGCTGTTCATCACGGATCATTCGAGCTTCGTGCTGCCGCCCCAGCGCGCGATCTGGCTTCCTGCCGGCATGCGGCACAAGGCGATCTGCCGCGGCCCCGTGAACATCCACACCGTATTCATCGATCCCGACATCGAATACCTGCCGCACGCCTGCCGTGTCTTCGAAGTCTCGCCGCTGGTGCGTGCGCTGATTCAGGAGGTTTTCGGCTTCCAGCCTGCCTATGACGAAGAAGGCCGCGAGGGGCGGATCGTACGGTTGCTGCTCGAAGAAATCCAGCACATGCCCAATATCCCGGTAATGGCGCGTATGCCGGCGGATAGCCGCCTGCTCAGGGTATGCCAGGCCATTCTCGATGATCCCGCAGACCCGCGCGATATCGACGACTGGGCAAACCTTGCGAGCATGGGCCGCCGCACCTTCACGCGCCTGTTCAAGCAGCAGACCGGCATGGGCCTCGCCACGTGGCGGCAGCAGGTGCGGCTGATGGAAGCGCTGTCGCTCCTCGCGTCGGGCGTCTCCGTCACCAACGTCGCCTACGACGTGGGCTACGAAAGCCCGAGCGCGTTCACCGCGATGTTCCACCGCTCGTTCGGCGTGCCGCCGAGCCAGTACGTCGGCGGCTGAGCACGCTCACCGCTCAGTGAACCACGGCGCCTCGTGCGGCCGTGCGCGCGGCCAGATTTCGTCCAGCGTGGCACCCTCGTAAAGGCGGCCGTTCTTCATCACCTGCGCGATGCGCCGCGCGTTCCGGATATCGGCACGCGGATCGGCATCGAGGATGACGAGATCAGCATATTTCCCCGCTTCGATGCTGCCGAATTCGGCCGCGCGCCCTATCGTTCGCGCGCCGCCGATCGTGGCCGCGTGCAGCACTTCCGTGGGCGTCATGCCGCCCATCGCGTGGGCTTCCATCTCCCAGTGATAACCGATGCCGGGCAGTTCGCCATGCGCGCCGATGCCGACCGTTCCGCCTGCGCGCTGGATCGCCGCTGCGCCTGCGGCGACCGCCGGAAAGCTGTAGTCCGAATCGATGTGCCAGCGCTGCGAACGCATCTTCGTATCGGCAGCGAAGTGCGGCGTGAAACGGCGGTATTTCGGATCGTCGTGCTGGTTGTCGCGCGCGATGAAATAGTCCTGCCCCGGCGGGCCGCCGTGCGAGATCATCAGCGTCGTCGTATACGCGCTGCCGCTGCGCGCGACGAATTCGACCATGTCTTTTCCAAGCGGCGTTACCGGAAAGGCGTGCTCGCTGCCGCCATAGCCGTCGATGATCTGGCTGAGTTCGAGCTTCAACGACAGCGCGCCTTCGGTTGTCGCGAGCATACCGAGTTCCTGGGCGGCCATTGCGATCCACTGCCGCACGCGTCGATCGCCCGCCCGATATTGCTTGATGTTGAACGTGCGGTAGTGATCGCGGTAGCGACGCACGACCGCGCGCACCTCCTCCAGCGAATTGAACCGGTTGAACGAGAACAGAGCCGTACCCGTAGACGGCATACGCGATCCGACGGCAAGGCCCGCATCGATCAGGTCCTCGTAGGCAAACCCGTCGATGGTGAGTGTCGAGGGGTCGAATGCCGTCGTGATCCCATAAGCAAGCCGTGCCGCCGGTCCCCAAGGCTGCATATCCAGCACATCGCGGCGCACGTCCGCGACATGATCGTGCGTATCGATGAAACCCGGCACGATCGTCCTGCCGCGCACATCGCGAACGACAGCGTCAGGAGGGACAAGAAACGATCCGCGCGGGCCCACGGCTGCGATCCTGTCGCCATCGATCAGGATATCCGCATCCTCGATCACCGTGTCGCCGTTCATCGTGATCGCACGCGCACCGCTGAGCAGAAGACGACCCGACGGCGTATCGCGCGGCACCTCGACGACCATTTCCGTCGTCGTGGGCTTCGTGCCATTGAGCGGCATCCGGTAAAAGGTCGAGCCGACCGCCCACGTGATCGTGCGCCCGCCATCCGCCCATTCCAGAAAATCCGCGCCGACATCGGAAAGCTGGCGGTGCGAAGGATCGGGCGTCAGAAGGTCAACCTTGCCGTCGGGATTCCCCCGCAGATCGACGAGGTGCAATTGCTGCGCGATTATCGCGATGGCGTGCGTTCCGTCCGGGCTGATGCGGACATCGTCGACCGGCACCGGCCCTTCAACGAAATAATAGCCCGGCCCAACGATGGAGACCACACGACGACGCTTCCCGCTCGACAGATCGACCGCATTCAGCCCATCCGCGAATTGCAGATACACTTCACCGGGATTGGCCGCGAAGTGCAGCTGCCCCCCCATCGTATCGCTCAGAATCGCGCGCGCTGCGCCGCCCGCCACAGGAAGCGAAACGAGCGTCGCCTGCCGCTGGTTGCCGAATTCCATGTAGGTCAGCAGACGCGCCGCCTGCGCCGAGCGCAGCACAAGCACGGCCGATCCGTCCGGCGTGAACATGGGGTTCGTGTAGTAATCGGCAGCCGCGGTCAGGCGGCGCGGCGCGCCGTCGATCGGTGCGGTCCAGACATGCCCCGCCCCCTTCGCGGTCCAGGTGACATAGGCGAGGCTCTTGCCATCGGGCGCCCACGCGGGATGAAATTCTGGATCTCCGCCGGAGGTCAGGCGGCGCGGATTCGCGCTGCCATCCGCAGGCATCAGATAAACGCGGCCGAGCGCGGAGAAGGCAAGCGTTCGTCCGTCGGGCGAAAGCACCGGCGTCTGGATCAGCCGCGCGCGAACCGGGCCGGTTTCCTGCCGGATATCGGGCGCCTGCAAGGTGCCCAGTTCCACATCAACCTTTGCGCTGAAGGCGATGTTGGTTCGCGCGCCCGATGCAATGTCGATGCGTTCGATCCGCCCATTGCCGCCGACGATGAGCGCCTTGCCGTCGGGCGTGAAGGCATATCCGGGAAACAGATCCTGCCATGCCGAAGCCTCGGTCACATCGCGCTGCACGGGAAATGCGAGCCGTCGCTCAGCCCCCGTTTCAAGGTCGCGCAGATGAAGCGCGGTGCCGCCGTCGTGGCGTGTGGCATAGGCCAGCATCTTGCCGTCCGGCGAGACTACGGGCCGGAAGAACGCGCCCGCAGGGCCGCCGCGCCGGTTCGCGGGTTCGGGCAGGATCACGCTTTCCGCACCGGTCGTGAGATCGCGGCGCCGGATCGTCCATTCGGGAACGCTGTCGAAACCGATGCTGCTGGAAAGCGCCGCGAAATAGAGAGAGCGACCGTCGGGCGAAACATTCACGTCAATCGAATGCTGGAGGCTGCCGGTCGCCTCGTCCCGGCTCGATCGTATCAGAGTTTCCGCCCCGCCGGAGAACGCGTGCTTCCACAATTCGTAGGCACCGCGGTCCGGGCGAAACCGCGTCGCATAAATCGCACTGCCGTCCGCGCTCCACGCCGGGGATGTGAGCGGCTCGACGCTATCGCGGAAACTGATCTGCCGCGCGCCCGATCCGTCGGGCCGCATCACCCACAGGTTTTCCGGTCCCGAGCGATCACTGACGAACGCGAGCCACTTCCCGTCGGGCGAAAACACCGGCTGCGTTTCGAAAGCCATGCCGCGCGCGATCGGTTTTGCGCGCCCGCCCGACACCGGCATCACATAAAGATCGCCAAGGATATCGAAGGCAATTGTCTTACCGTCCGGCGACAGCGACAACGACACCCAACTCGCCTCACGCGTTTCGAAAGCGATGCGCCGTGTGGGCTTCATCGGCAGCGTCTGCCCCGGCGGCTGCGTGCGCGGCGCGGCGTCGACGGACGTTCCGGTCTGCGCCGAGGGCGCCAGCATCGGCAGCCCCAGTTCACCGGGCTCGTGCGCGGCGACAGGCCATGCAATCAGCGCGGCAAGGACAATACTCCGCTTCATCGGTAGGCTGGCGGAAGCGGGTTTTCGGCGTCCGGCCGGTAGCGATCGCGCAATGCCGCTTGCCGCGACGTATCCGGCGCCTCGCGTCCACCGATCAACACGATCGCGGGACCGGAAGACGGCTCCAGCGGATCGCCGTCCCAGATCACCAGATCGGCCGCCTTGCCGGGCGCGATGCTGCCCTGCCGATCATCGGCGCCCCAGATTTCCGCGCTGCCGCGCGTGATCGCGCGCAGCGCGGTCGCATAGGGCAGCCCGTGCGCCGTGGCGATCCCCGCACCTTCGCGCAGCGCCGATCCCGCATTGTAGCTGAGATGGATGCCGAAGCCCGGAACCGTGAAGGCGATTTTCACACCCGCGTCTGAAAGCAGCGCCGCATTGTCGAGGCGCGCGCCGATCTGGTCGTAGCTGAGCGGCAGGTTGAGCATCGGATCGAGAATAACCGGAATCCGCTTCGCGGCGAGGTCCGTCTTCGCGCGCCACGCCTCCGCGCCGCCGAGGATGACGATGCGAATGCCGTAATCATCGGAGAGCGCAATTGCCTGCCGGATATCCGATTCACGCTCGGCGGCGATCACAAGCGGGATGCGCCGGTCGAGCACGGGCGCAAGGCTCGCGCGGTCGAGGCGGCCGAGCAGGCGCTCGCGCGGATCGATGCCCTGCGGCGCGCGCGCTTCGTCGAGTGCATTGCGGATAAGCTGCCACTGCGCCGCGCGCGAGCCGCCGGTCTTGTCCGAGGTGCCGCTGCCGACGCGCACGAACAGCGCCGCCTGCGCGCGGTCTAGAATGTCGCCGTCCGGCTTCAGGTGCACAAGCGCGCCGCGTCCCTGAAACGGCGCTGAAGCCGACCCGCCGGGAAACACCATCGCTTCCGTCACGCCATCCGCCCGCGCCTGTGCGACGAGCGTGGAATTGGCATTGAGCGCGTACTGGACATCGAACGCCGCGCCGAGTGCGCCGCTCGCCACCGACTGATCGTTGGTCTCTCGCGCGCCCGAAACCTCGGTGAGCCCGAGCTGCGTCGCGGCATTCACAAGGCCGGGCGTCACGATGCGCCCCGCCGCATCGATCACGCGCGCACCGGTGGGAACCACGCCCGCAGCCGCAACCGAGACGATCTTCCCGTCACGCGTAACGATCGTCGCGCTCTCGATCGGCGTCTCCGCTGTCATCGTCCACACCCGCGCATTCACGATCGCCACGGTTTCAGCATTTGCTGGCAACGCCGCAAGCATCGCGAGGGCGGCAAACACGGGTTTCATCGCGGCGCTGCCTCCGTGCGGCCGATCTCGAAATCGCGGCGCGGCCGGTACGCCGGGTTCGCGCGGTCGTAAACGAGGGCGCCGTCGATATAGACGCGGTCGGCGTGGCTATAGATGCTGAACGGATCGCCTGACCAAAGCACAAGATCGGCGTTGTATCCGGGCGCGAGCGTGCCGATGCGGTCGTCCAGACCCATCGCCTTCGCGGGGTTGCTCGTCACCCAGCGGATGATCGTTTCGGGCGGCAGGGAAGCGCCCGCGCGGCGCCCTGCACCCGCGGCCTTCGCGGCCTCGATCGTGAGGCGCTGCCCCACCTGCGGCGAATCCGAATGCATCATCGCGCAAGCACCCGCCGCCTCCACGAACGCCGCATTCTCGCGGATCGCGTCCTGCGCTTCCACCTTGAAGCCCCACCAGTCGGACCAGACCGCCGCGCACGTCCCCGCCTCGCGCAGCATCGCGGGAATCTTGTAGGCTTCGGTCGCGTGGTGGAAGGCCGCGATGCGGAAATCAAATTCGCGTGCAAGGCCCAGCATCACCGCCATGTCGTCGGCGCGGTAGCAGTGCGCCTGCACGCTAATGTCGCCGGTGAGCACACCGGCGAGCGTTTCGAGTTCGAGGTTGCGCGGCCCCTTGTGCCCGCCCCCTTTGCCGGGCTTCTCGCCACGTGACCGTTCGAGATAATCCTGTGCGGCGGAAAACGCGGCGCGAAACATCGCGAGTTCGCCTTGGCGGCTGTTCGGCGCACTCGCGCGTCCGCCGTAATAGAGCTTGGGATTTTCCCCGCAGGCGATCTTCAGCCCCTGCGGCGCGCCCGGAAACTTCATGCCCTGCATGGTGACGGCGGGAACGGTCTTCAAAACCACGGAGCGCCCGCCAATGATCGTCGTCGATCCCGGCAAAATCTGCAGCGTCGTCACACCGCCCGCGAGCGCGCGATCGAAGGCAATATCCTGCGCATTGACCGCGTGCTCGATCCACGTTTCGGCGGCATTGGGATCGCTGATCTCGGTGACGTCGGAGCCGTGCTCATCGACCGACGTCAAGGGCACCACGAAGGTGCCGTTGTGGCTGTGCACATCGATGATGCCCGGTGTCACCCATTTGCCGCGCCCATCGACGACCGCCGCGCCGTCCGCATCAAGATTGCGGCCCACGGCGACCACGCGCCCGTCCCGCACCAGCACGTCGGCCGTGTCGTGCCGACCGCCGGCGCCATCGAGGATCGTGGCGCCGGTGATCAGCATGTCCGCGCGCGGCAGCGGCCGGTACGTACTCGGCCACGGGTCCGACGCGGACAGAGAAAGCGGGGAGGATTGACGCTCCTCCTCCTTTTTCTTCGCGGCGACCGGGGACGCGAAGAGGGCTGCGACGGCAACCGCAAGAACGACATGACGGAGCTTCCCGCGCTTCATCATGTCATCCCCCATTTGCCGCCCCGCCCCAAGCTTACGCATACAAATCAGAACTTGCGTGTAACTGTTCCGATGACCTGACGACCAGCGCCAAAGTTGCACCCGGCCACGCCGGAACACCGTGCGACATAGCTCTTGTCGAAGATATTCGATCCGTTGATCGCGAAGCGCCATTCCGGCGTGTCGTAGTGGATGATCGCATCGAACAATGTCGTGCTTTCTCCATAATAGACCACCGGATTGAACGCACCGGGCAGGCTGCCCGCGCTCTTGCTGTTGTAGCGTCCGCCGAAGCCGAAGCCGAGACCGCCGAGCGAACCCTGCTGGATCGTGTAATCGACGAACAGCGATAGCTTGTGCTTTGGCGTCGTCGGCAGCGGCGCGCCGACCTCGCCTGCGAAGCTCGATTCCTTTACCTCGCTGTTGTTGTAGCTGTAAGAGCCGTTGATCGAGATCTGCTCGCGAATACGCGCCACAAGTTCGATCTCGCCGCCCCACACCTCAACTTCGCCACTCTGCGTACCGAACACCGGCGTCACAGACGGCGACGTGCTCACCACGTTCTTCTGCTTGATGTCGAACACAGCGGCGGTCACGAACAGCTTCACGTCGTCCGGCAGGCCGCGCGCATCATACTTGATACCCGCTTCGATCTGCTTGCCGGTCGAAGGCTTGAAATCGTCGCCGGTCACGCTGTCGACACCAAGCACGGGTTCGAACGACGTTGCGTAGCTGACATACGGCGCAAAACCGCTGTCGGTGACGTAGTTCGCGCCGACACGCCACGTGAACTTGTCCTGCTTCGTCGTCGTCGCCGTTAGAACGCTCGCGATCTTCACCCAATCGTAGCGGCCGCCAAGCGTCAGGTAAAAATTCCCGAAGCCGATCTGATCCTGCGCGTAAACGCCGGTCTGCTTCAGGCGCTGATTGTTGAACGCCGAGGGATAGCCAGGCGTGTAATTGGCCTGCGGCGCGTACACCGGATCGAACAGGTCGATCGTGTTGGCGAAGATGAAGCCGAAATCCGCCTTGTTATAAACATTGCGGTAATCGACGCCGACGAGCAGCTTGTGCTCGGCCCCGCCGGTTCCGAAATTCGCGTCGATCCGGTTGTCGGTCGCGAAGCTCGTCACATCCTCGGCGTAGCTGAAGTTGTATTGCTGAACGGTGCGATAATAGCTGGGATCAAGCGGATCGGTGGTGTTGATAAGGCCGCCGCCGCCGTAGATGCCCGTGGGCGTCCGCTCCTTGTATTCGCTCCACTTGGTGTTCGAGCTGAATTTCAGGCTTTCCGAAAATTGGTGCCGGAAATCCCATCCGAGCGCGAACTGCCGCCGCTCGTAGAGGTTGTTCGGATCGCCGAGGTTCGTGCTCCGCTTCACCTTGCCGATGGGGTTGTCGAGCAGCGTGCCGTAAACAGGCAGGAAGCCGTTCGTATCGCCGCGGACCTCGTCGTACTGATAATAGCCGAGGCCGGTGATCGACGTGTTATCGCCAAGGCGCCACGTCAATGTCGGGGCCGCCGTCAACCGCTTGGCAGACACGTGATCGCGTTCCGCATCGCGATCACGGTAAAGCACCGTGAAGCGCGCATCGACCGAATTGGAAACCGGCCCTGTCATTGTCGCGGCGAGCTGCTTGTAATCGTCCTCGCCGTACTTGGCGCTGATTTCTCCGCCGAAGCTGCTCTGCGCGCGGCGGCTGACCTGGTTGTAGATACCGCCGGGAGGGGCGTTGCCGTAGAGCACCGAGGCCGGGCCCTTGAGCAGGTCGAGCGATTCAAAGGCGTAGAGATCGACACCGACCGAATAGATCGAGGTCGAGATCGGCGCGGCCAGCCCGTCGATATACTGCTTCGGCGTGAAGCCGCGCACCGTGAAGAAGTCGAAGCGCAGATCGGGGCCGTAATTCTCGCCGAACACGCCCGCAGTGTAGCGCACCGCCTGCTGGGCATCGATGAAGTTCAGAAGATCGATCTGGTCGCGCGTGATGACGGAGATCGACTGCGGCGTTTCGATGAGCGGGATGTCGGTCTTGCTCGCCGTCGCGCTGCCCTCGGGCACATAGTTGCGCGCGGTGACGACGATCATGTCTTCCCCGTCCACCGTCGTGCGCGTGGTTTCGACGGAAGCGCCCGCAGGCGCGGCCTCCTGCGCCATCGCGGGAAGCGCGGCGAGCCCGGTGAGTGCCGCCCCGGCAAGCAGCAGTGTTTTCAGCGTCCGGTCATGAACGGTCATTGCATTCCCCCTTTGATGAAATGAAGTTTCGAACCTCATGTTGATTATGACGAAGAGATTACTCCCACCGGGCCCGAACGGCGTTTCTGCACAGGGTCTAACTGTATCGAGATCAGGCCATTATTGCGAGTCATTATCATTATTGACACAAATTTGCCTGGATAGCCACTCGGAAGTTTCCGCGAGCGCCCGATCTGCAAGCGGCGAGATCGACACGGCTTCAAGGAAACTGTGGGTCGCCCCAGCATATTCGCGGAAATCGACCGCCACGCCCGCCGCTGCCAGCCGTGCCGCCATGTCCCTGTTCTCGTCCGCAAGGATGTCGCAGGCCGCAACCGCGAAGAACGTGGGCGGAAGCCCGGCGAAGTCCGCGTGCATCGGGCAGGCGAGCGGGTCGGCGAAGTCCTCCTCAGCGCGCAGGTAGTTCGTCCAGAACACCGCCATCTCGGCGGCGGTGAGGTTATAGGCAGGTCCGTCGTAGCGCCGATAGCTCGGATAATCCGCCCTGCCGTCGAAGGCGCCGTAATTCACCAGTATGGCCGAAAGCGGCGCCTCGCCGTCTCGAAGCAGCGCCAGATTGGCGGCAACCGAGAGATTGGCTCCCGCCGAATCGCCGCCGATCTCGACCCGCTGCGGATCGAGCCCGTGCGCCGCACCCTCGGCGCGCAGCCAGCGCACGACCGAGACGATCTCGTCGAGCGCACACGGAAATTTTGCTTCGGGCGACAGGCTATAGTCGATGCCGACGACGGCGACCCCAGCCCGCGCCGCATACTCGCGCATCAGCCGGTCGTGCGTGTCGAGGCTGAACATCGTCCAGCCGCCGCCGTGCACATAGATCAGCACAGGCAGCACCGTCCGCGCATCCGGCCGATAGATACGAACCCTGACGCCGAGCGGCCCCACTTTAAGTGTTTCCGTACCGAACATCGCCGGACCGCCTGCGGCCCACGGCGCGCGCACCTCCTCGGCGATACGCCGCCGCTCGGGAAGCGGCAGGCATTCGAAATCGGGATAGCGACCGTAGGCGGCGGCCACTTCGCGCTGAAAACGGCGGATATCGGGGTCGAGGTCGTCGGCGACCCCGGCTGTCGTCTGGTTCATGAGGTCAGGCTTCCGAGAGTGTGCGGCGCAGGCGCGAATGGCCGACGCCGTAAAAGAAGTAAAAGGCGATGCCGAAGGCGATGTAGAGGCCGAGAATGGTGGCCGGCAGCCACTCGCCGACCATCGCCTTGCGGATGATGTCGAGCACCACGGGCGCCATCATCAGCACGCAGAAGACGAGCGCGAGCATCGGCACCACGCCGAGCCAGAGCGTGCCGACACGGAAGCCGCCGAAGGGCACGCGGAACGGGCGCGGCAGCTCCGGCTGCGTGCTGCGCAGCCAGATGACGCTGATCGCCACGGTGATGAACACGCAGCCCGTGCCGAGGCTGACGAGATCGCCCAGCATCGAGATCGGCAGGAACGCGGCGGCAATGCCCGCCGCCAGTGCGACGAACCACGTGCCCTGATGCGGGGTGCGAAAGCGCGCGTGCACGCGGCTGAACAGCGGCGGCAGCAGCCCGTCCGTCGACATGGCGTAACACACGCGCGAATGCGCGTAGGTGTTCACCATCAGCACCGAGCACAGCCCGGTGAGCGCGCCCACCTTGATGACGATGCTGAGCACCGGCATCCCGATCGCCGAAACGGCGACCGCGACCGGATCGGGCACGTTCAGCATCTTGTAGGAGACGAGGCCGGTCAGCACTGCCGCGACCGCCATGTAGACGATCGTCGCGATGGTGAGCGCGCCGAGGATGCCGATCGGGATGTCGCGCTGCGGCTTCTTTGCTTCAAGCGCGGCGGTCGCCACCGCCTCGAACCCCAGATAGGCGAAGAACAGGATCGAAGCGCCGCGCAGCACGCCCGCCCAGCCGTAGGTGAAACCGCCTTCGTTTTCGGGGATGAACGGCTTCCAGTTCGCGGGATCGACGTGCGGCAGGCCGAAGATGATGAAGGCGATCAGCACGCCGACCTTCACCGTCACCATCACCGCGTTGATCGTCGCCGACTGCGAGACGCCGCGCACGAGGATGAAGGCGAACAGCAGCACCGCCGCCGTCGCGACGAGGTTGATGCCGCCGCCGGTCACGAATGCGGTGCCCGCCTCCCCCGCCGCAGGCCGGATGAACGGTGTCGCCAGAACCGCCGGGATATGAATGCCGAAATCGCCGAGCAGGCTGACGAGATAGCCCGAAACACCCACCGCGAGCGCGGACCCGGCAAGCCCGAGTTCAAGCATCAGCATCCAGCCGAGCCCCCACGCGAAAGCCTCGCCGAGCGCGGCATAGGCATAGCTGTAGGAGGCGCCGGAAACCGGCAGCGTCGAGGACAGCTCGGCATAGCAAAGCCCGGTGAACGCGCAGGCGAGCCCCGCGAACACGAACGACAGCATCACTGCCGGCCCCGCATAGTTCGCCGCCGCCGTGCCGGTCATCACATAGACGCCCGCGCCGATGATGCACCCGATGCCGATGAGCACGAGATGCACGGGGCCGAGCGCACGGTGGAGACCGTGGCGGTCGATATCGCTGCGCACGTCGGCGAGCGGCTTGCGGATCAGATATCGGGTCGGCGCGCGCGCCATGGCTTCAGTCCCCCCCAAAGGAAGGGGGAGTTTACTGACCCCGATGCGGCCCCGCCCACGCAATCGGGCCGGGCGTCATCCCTTCCGGGCCTGAGCGCGCATGGTGTCTGCGAGCGCCGGATCGGGATGCCGCGTCACGATTTCCTCGAAAGTCTGCGCGCCCTCGTCCTGCCCCAGCTTGAACGTCGCCTGCTCTGAAAGCACGCGGGCACGGAAGGCTATGATATGGTCCAGCATGGGCACCGCGCGGGCACCCATCTCCGCGACCGTCCATGCGCCGGGCCCGGTCCCTTCGAGATGCGCGGCCAGCCGATCGACCGCGCTCGGCGTTTCGTCGGGCACGAACACAACCTCGGCCTCGAAGCGCACGACGGCATAATTCCAAGTCGGCCCCCACGTCGGATTGGAGACGAGACGCGGCGACACGTAACCCTGCGCGCCCTGAAAAAGGATCGCGGCGTGCGGATCGGCCTGCAATGCAGCAACCTGCGGGTTGCGCTTCGCGAAATGCCCGAACAGCGCAACCACACGTCCCTCGTTGTCGCACTCAGCAAGCAGCGGCAGCGGCGTCGAAACGAAACCGCCTGGCCCGTTCGAGACAACCCACGCCAGCGGATGCGCGGCAATCAATGCCGCGACATCGCCCTTTGCACGTGGAACGAAAACACTCATCGCGCCCTCACCTTTCGCCGCGCCGCCCAGAGCAGGACGCCGACACTGATCATCGTTACGAGCCAAACGCCGATCGCGGCAACCGCGATCCGCCCGGCAAGCCCCCCCATCTCGCCCGTATGGAACGGAAACAGCCCGTCCACAAATGCACGGCCGGGCGCGGCATCCAGCGCGTCGAAGCGCGCAAGGATGCGGCCGTCGACCGCGCTCACGAACACGCGCGTCGCGCCATAAGCCCGCCGCGCCTCCGCCGGCTGCGTCACCCGGATCTGCCATACCGGCCGTTCACCCTCCGGCGCATAGATCGCGGCGAGCGTCGATCCCGGATAAGCCGCGAGCGCGGTTCCCGCCGCTGCGGCAAGGCCCACGCCCGCCGTCCCGGCCGGTGCATCCGCCGGTGCCGCAATCGGCGTCGGCCGCACAACCGTTTCAACGCCGCCTGAGAAGTTCAGCAGCACGCCCGCCGTGATGCTCGCGAGCGCCGGAATGCCCACGATCAAGCCGAGCGCACGGTGCCAGCTGTAGTGGCGCGCCGCGGCCTGACCCTTGCGTTGCACGCGGAGAGCGCGTCCCCACTGCCCGCGCTTCGGCCACGCGATATAGAGCCCGGAAAGAATGTTGGTGACGAGCAGCACGCCGCTGATCCCCACGATCCAGCTTCCCCGGTCGCCCGCAAGCAGATTGTGGTGGATAAGGACGAGCGTTCCCGTCAACGCTGCCGGCCCCGTGTAATCACCATCCACGAGAATCTGCCCCGCGCCGTCGATGCGGACGCTGCGGTCCGCGTCCGGCGTATCGCCCGTGATGCTCACGTCATAGCGATCGGGCGCACCTGCGCCCGTCCAGATCGAGCCCAGCCGCGCGCCCGAACCTTCGGTCAGGTCTGCAACCGTGCGTTCGATCGCGGCAAGATCGGTCTGCCGATGCGCGCCGGGGATGAACGCATCCCGGATTTCCCAATGAAAAACGATCAGCACGCCGGTCAGCGCCTGCACCAGCCAGAATGCCGCCGCCGCAAGTCCGGCCCAGCGGTGCCAGCGGATCAAATTTGCCTTCAGCGCCATCCGCAGTGTCTCCCCAATGGCCATCTGCCCGGCGTTCCGTATGCCTGTGCACGCGTTCTTCCGTCCATGCTCTTGTCATAGAGGCGGCATGGCGAGGCCGCTTATCGAAACAGGCCATCAATTTGCTCTAACGCGCCATCGGCCGACCCAATTCGCAGGCTGACAAACCCGGGCCTGTATCAATTTGAAACAGTGTCGAGATATATTACAAAGTTACGACACCGAAACATGATGAAGTATAAAATTCCTTGAAAAAGCTTGAGTGGCACAGTTCCTGCTTGGCAAGTGTACAACAAAGTCAATTTCGTTACTTTAGCGTTATGGAGATTTTAATGCGTTCGACGATGATCCGGAACCTGCTCGGTTCTGCACTCACCATCGGCCTGCTGGCCGGCGCAACCGCGGCGAATGCGGCCACTCTGTTTCAGGACGATTTCAACCGCTACGAAGGCCCCGTGGTCGGCAACGGCTGGGTCGAGAGCAGCACCGACGAAGTCGACATTTTCGATCGTAGCGGCCCCAACAACGTGATGCGCCTGAAGGAATATCCCGGCGGCGAAGTCACGGCGACGCAGAACGACATCGACCTGACGGGTTATGAGAACATCGTACTCTCGTTCCAGTACAAGCCCTGGGAAACCGAAGCCGGCGATCTGCTCGAAGTCTACTTCGGCGATCTCGTCTACTCAGTTTCGCTCGACAGCGCCTGGAACTGGACCGACGTCTCGCTCTCGCTCGATGTCGAGGACGTCGCCGGGCTCGACCTGGTCTTCAAGCTCGTCTCGACCAACAACTCCCACTGGGAATCGTACACGGTCGAGGAGTGCGAGTGGAAGTGGGTCCACGGCCGCTACAAGAAGGTCTGCAAGGACGTCGAAAAAGAGCGTTGGGTGAAGGATAAGGAAGATTGGGTGAAGATCGACAACGTTCTCATCACCGGTGACCTGATCCCGCCGCCACCCGTCGATACGCCGGAACCGGCCGCGCTGGCCCTCTTCGGTCTCGGCCTCGCCGGTCTCGGCGCAGCGCGCCGCCGCAAGGCCAAGTAAGCCAGCCTCATACGCTGAAAGAAACGGCGGTCCGAAAGGGCCGCCGTTTTCTTTTCGGGGTCAGTGTCGCGCCGCGCGCCGTTCGAGACCATAGTCGATGCGGATTCGCACCCATTCGCCGACCATCGCCCGTCCCCCGATCTGCGGCGGACGCACGCGGAACTGCCACGCCGCCGCGAGCACCGAGCGCGCGATGTTCGAGCCTTGCGGATATTCGCCCAGCGCCACGCAATCCTCGACACGGAAATCCTGCACCGTGCGGCACGCGATGAGGCCCCACCCCGGCCCGCGCGCCGTCGAAAGATAGCCGGCCAGCTCGTCGTCATAAGGCTCGCGATACCACGACGCCGCATAAAGCGGTTCGCCGTTCGGCCCCGTCCCATCCACGCGCTGACTGTCGCCGGCATAGGTCGGCGCAGGCGGCCCCATCATCGGCCGGGGTGCGGGCGCCGTCGGCGGCGGCAGGTTCGCGATGTCGGTCGCCGCCATCTCCTCGCGCGAAAGCTGGATGACCGGCAATTCCATCGGCACCGGCGGCGGTTCGACAGGCGTCGGCGGCGATTTCCGCTCCGGCGGCTGCGCTGCAGCGCTCTGTGTTTCCGGGGCTTCGGCTTCAGCCTCGGGTTCTTCATCCCGGATCATGTCGAGCCGGAACACCGCCATCGGCGCCACCTTCTCGGAAATCGAGGGCGCCAGCGTCAGCAGCAAGAGCGCCAGCAGCCCTTCGATGAAGAGCGCGAACAGGATGCCCGCGGCGCGCCGCTCGAACCCCGCGCGAAGCCGCGCAGGCAAGGAACGCAGGAAAGGGCCGATCGACTGAAACACGCGAGCAATCCCGGCAAAAGCCGGGCGGCTGCAACCCGGACGCGGCTCAGCGATAGGGCGGCCCAGCGTTCAAAACAAGCCGTGCTTGGGCGCCATCTCATCCCGCCGTCGCAAGGGCACGTCATGCACAGCAGCGACTCAGCCATTTGCATTACATGTGCGGGCACCCTTCCGTCGGCTTTGGCACCCGCAATGCGGAGCCCGGCGCCATCAGCCTTTATTTTTCGGGTGCAGCGGCAGATTTCGCAAAGGAAATAACGACCTTAAAACCTTCGCCCGGCTCCGAAAACACAGCGAGCCTGGCCAAAGCATTCTGTTTGAGCGACTGAACGATGACCGTCCCGAGCTTGCCCGGTTTCGGCCAAACCACGCCGTCGGCCAGACCAACCCCGTCATCCGCGACGGTAATGTGACATCCGACGTCGTCGATGATGCTGTGCAGCGTGATCGTGCCACCCTCGCGCCCAACGAAAGCGTGCTTCAGGGCATTGGTCAGCAGTTCATTGACCACCAGCCCCGCCGGCATCGCAACATTGACCGAAGCCGGCCAGCTATCGAGTTTCATGTCGAGCCGGACGCCTTCTGTTGCATGGGCGGCCATCACTGACGTCGCGATCTGTCCGAGATAGATACCCAGATCGATGCTGTTGTCTGCAGGCTCTCGGGACAGGGTATCGTAAAGCACCGCGAGGGCGCCGATCCGCCCCGCAAGCCGATCAAATCTCTCACCGGTATCGCCGTCCGGGATGTTGCGCGCTTCGAGACGGATCAGCGCCGTGATCATCTGCAGATTGTTTTTGACGCGATGCTGAAGCTCGCGAAGCAGAGCGTCCTTCTCCTTTAGCGCCGCCGTTTGAGTGTCCGGTTCCCGTTCGCTCCCGGCGGGCGCCAGCGCGACAAGGCGGAACAGCGGCGTACCATCCTCGTCCTCAATTGTATTGGACCAGGCGTCTACCGTGACCGCCCCGGCCTCTTGCTGAATCTTGAACTCTCCGATGTAATCAACATCGCTCTTGAGGACGTCGCGCAAGAGACGATCGTCATCAGTCGGAGCCGCCACTCCGGGCAACGCCCACCAGGTTTTGCCTTCGATATCCGCGATCGGGTGGCCCGTGAGCCGCTCAAACTCCCGGTTCGCATACGTGATGGTTTCCGAGGGGTGTAGTTCTGAAACCGCCACTGCAACCGGCACATGGTCCAGAAACTGTTTAAAACGCTCGTTGCCCAGCGCGTCCGCTAGATTTGGCGTGTCGAGCAGCGCACCTACCTGCTCAGGCTTCTCGGTTTCCATTTATGTTCCCCAGCCGCACTCAGCCACGCAAAGCTGGTCAGCGTTGGTGCGGCCATCTGTTCAAGCCATCTAACGCCACGGATGAAGCGACGATAGAGGATAACCGTGAAGCTCCGATTCAATGGCGAAAATTAGGCGCGAAGCAGACAGCCAGCGCGCCTCAGCCCCGCCTTACCCCTTCGGACGAGGATCGCCGGGCAGCGGAATACGCTCGTCGTCATCGCCCGGAATATGCCCGAAACGGTCCGCTTCCCAGTCATCGATGGCCTGGTTGATGCGCTGGGGACGCGACGAGACGAAGTTCCACCAGATCTCGCGCGGGCCGTCCATCGCCTTGCCGCCGAGCATCAGCACGCGCGCGTCTGTCTCCGCGGTCCATTCCACCTTCGCGCCGGGTTCGAGCACGAACATCGTCGCTTCCTCGGCCACCTCGCCGCCGGCAAGCGCGATGCGGCCGCTCGCCACATAGATCGCCCGTTCCTCATGCTCTGTGCAGACGTCGATCGTGGTGCCCGCCTTCGCATCCACGTCGACGTAGAACGTCGGCCAGACGACGCCGACGGGCGATTGCTTGCCATAGGCCGTGCCCGCGATCACCGTGAGCCGCGCGCCGTCCTGCTCGATCACCGGCAGCGTATCCGCCGGGTGATGCACGAAGCTCGGCTCCACCTCCTCGTGCGTTTTCGGGAGCGCCACCCACGCCTGAATACCCTCCATGCGCTGGCCGCTGGCTTCCACTTCGGGAGAGGTGCGTTCGGAATGGACGATGCCCCGCCCCGTCGTCATCCAGTTCACCGCGCCGGGGCGGATCGCCTGCGCGCTGCCGAGGCTGTCGCGGTGAAAGATCTCGCCTTCGAACAGGTAAGTGACCGTGGCGAGGTTGATATGCGGATGCGGGCGCACGTCGAAGCGTTCGCCGGGCGCATAGTCCACCGGCCCGAAATGATCCCAGAAGATGAACGGCCCGACCATGCGCTGGCCCGCCACCGGAAGCACCCGCCGCACCACGAAGCCCCCTCCAAGATCACGGCGGCGGCCTTCGATGCGGCGGAGAATCATGGCTTCAGTTCCCTTGCGAGTGTGGCGCGAGTTTTCTTCCCGTACGGGGGTTTCAAGCCCGCGAGGCCCACGAGGTCAAGCTTCGGCTGGCGATAGATGCTCTTCGCGTGGCTGAACGTGCGGAAGCCGTCCACCCCGTGATAGCTGCCCATGCCCGACGGACCGATGCCGCCGAACGGCAGATCTTCCGCCGAAACGTGGAAGATCACGTCGTTCACCGTGACGCCGCCCGAGATCGTCCGATCCAGCACGCGCCGTTCCTCCGCGCCGTCCGTGCCGAAATAATAGAGGCCGAGCGGCCTGTCGCGGCCGTTCACGAACGCCACCGCCTCGTCCGTCTCGCGGTACGTCTTCACCGGCAGCACAGGCCCGAAAATCTCCTCCTGCATCACGCGCATGTCGTCCGACACGTTGCGCACGATGCTGAGCGGCATCTTGTTCGAATTGGTGTTCGTGAAATCCTCGTTCGCCGGATTCACCGTAACGATCTCGGCGCCTTTCGCGGTCGCATCATCAAGCAGGCCCTGCAGCCGCTCGCGGTGGCGCGCGTTCACCACCGACGTGTAGTCGTCGTTGGCGAGGAGCGAGGGGTACATTTTTGCCGCCGCCGTCTTCAGCCCCTCCACGATCTCGCCCTCCTTCTCGCTGGGCACGAGCAGGTAATCGGGCGCAAGGCAGATCTGCCCCGCGTTCATCATCTTGCCGAGCGCGACACGCTCCGTCGTTTGCGCGATGTCAGCGCTGCGCGAAACGATGACGGGCGACTTGCCGCCGAGTTCCAGCGTCACGGGAACAAGATTGTCCGCCGCAGCGTGCAGGATGTGCTTCGCGACCGCCGTGGCGCCCGTGAAGATCAGGTGATCGAACGCCAGCCCCGAGAACGCCTTGCCCACCTCCGGCCCGCCGATGACGAAGCCGAGCTCGCTCTCGTCGAACGCCTGTGCAGCAAGCTCCGCCATCAGCGCCGAGGTGACGGGTGTGAACTCAGACGGCTTCACCATCGCCCGGTTTCCCGCGGCGAACACGCCCGCGAGCGGCCCGAAGGTGAGGTTCACAGGGAAATTCCACGGGCTGATGATGCCGACGACGCCCTTGGGCTGATACACGACCTCCGCCTTCGCCCCGAGCAGCCCGAGCGGGAAATCGAGCTTGCGCCGCTCGGGCCGCATCCACGCGTCGAGATGCTTGATCGCGTGTTTCAGGGGCTTCACCGAGGACATGATGTCCGTCACCAGCGTCTGCTCGGCGCTCCGGTGGCCGAAATCCTCCGAGAGCGCCTTCACGAACCGGTCCCGATGCGTCAGCACGAGGTCGACCGCGCGGCGCAGGCGATCCTTGCGAACCGCCGCGCCCACCGGCAATTCCGCCATGAATGCCGCACGCTGCCGCGCGAGCAGCGCGGTCATCGCTTCAATGGATTTTGCCTCGCCCGGCAGAATGGCTGCAGTCGCCACAACGCGCCTCCCTCAAAACGCATGGATTTGAGCGGGACTTTAACCCTTGCCGCGCGGCATGACCATCCGCGCGGAATCGTCAGGGTTACGCGCAGCGATCCGTATAGACAGCCGCCTCGCGCGGGGTCAGCGGCTTCAGCGCCTCATCGAGCGAAAGGCTGAAGCCTTCCCACGGCTGCTGCGGCGGCCGCGCGCCCGTTACCCACAGATAGCCGGGGCGTTTGCCGGGCGCCGAAAGACGATACCACACCGGCGCATTCAGGCCCTTCAGCTTCGGGCAGCGCGCGAGCGTCGCGGTATAGCCCGCACCCTTCAGCGCCGCGAGCAGGGCGGGTGTGCCGATCGGCTTCCCCTCGTTCTTGAAATAGAGGTTCATCACCATCGTGCGCGCGCCGCCCGCGAGCACCTTCAATTGTTGCCCCGCGACGGTGGCGATGCCCGCGCGGCGGAAATATTCGCCGTTCAACATCGGCTTGTCGAGCATCTCGGGTGGCAGCGCCGCCCAGGTGACATGCGGCGCGGTTTCGATGTGCCGCCAATCGTAAAAGCTATTCGCCGCATAATCGCCCGGCTTCAGAAGCCCGCCGAGCACCGCCGCGAAACCGTCCGCAGGCGTTTTTGCGGGCGCGGCAGGCTTTGGAGGAACCGCCGCAGACGGGGGCTTGGCAGCGGCTGCCGAAGGCGCGGCGGGCAGCGCCGCGCCGCACTGACGGAACAGCTTTGCACGCACCACCTGCGTCATCGGTGCGCCGATCGGCGTTTTCAGCGTATCGTCATGCTCGATCTGGACCATGCCGCGTTTCTCGTCGGCGTTGAACATCATGATGACGGGCATATTGTCCCCGCCCCACTTGTCCTTGCCGTATTTCACATACACCCATTGCTGGATGCCTTCGTACTGCGCGCCACCCGCGCAGGAATAGCAGACGCTGACCGGAAGCGGCCCCTGCCGCCCCGCCGCCGTATCGATGAACACGCCCGTCTTGCCGACCTCGATGCGCGGCTGCTTCGAACAGTCCCCGCCGGGCGCATAGCGGCCATAAAGCTCTTCGCTCGGCCGGTCCGTCTGCGCAGCGGCGGTTCCCGACACCAGCACCAGAGCCACAAACAGCGCACGCTTCAGCATAAGAGCCCCCTTCCCCATCCATCCCATCCGATCGTTTCGACTATGTGACGACCCGGCTGAATACAAGCTGAGCGCGAGTTCTGGCTAATCCGCCCGTCAATTCTCTGCTTTTGAAAATTTTGTCTTTACCGGGATTGCACACCCCTCCCTCACCGCACCATAGAGAGCACGGGACGACGGAAAAGCGGGAGGGTTGTGATGCGTATACGACGACATGGTTTGGCGGGGTTCACGATCGCGGCGCTCGCACTCGCGTCCACGGCCCTGCCACAGGCAGCGGCTGCGCGGTCCCCGATTGACGCGCTCTCCGACCGCTACATCACGCTCCTGCTCCGCACCTACCCCGAGCTTGTGCCGCTTTCCGGGATCGAAGGCGCGCGTCAATCGGCATTGCCGCCCATCGATGCTGAAAGCCTGAAAACCGTCGCGGCCGAGGAGGATCGGCTCTGGCAGGATCTGAACGGCGTCGACGAAGCGAAGCTCGACGACGCAGGCCGCGCCTCCTACGCGCTGATGGCCGATGGCCTCGAAGCCGCGCGCGCGCAGCGGGTCTGCAAGCAGCCGCTGTGGAGCATCAGCCACATGACCGGCTGGCAGGTGAATTTTTCTCGCCTCGCGCAGGCGCAGGCCACCGGTACGCCGGATGCGCGCGAAGATGCGATCCAGCGCTGGGAAAGCCTGCCCGCTTATGTCGATCGGGATATCGCCAACCTGCGTGAGGGGCTGAAGCAAGGCTATGCCGTTCCGCGCTCCGTCGTCACCCGCGTCATCGGCCAGCTCGACCGGCTGCTTGCGCTGCCCGCCGAGCAGTCTCCTTTCTACGCCCCGGCCCGCGCCGACGGCGATGCCGCGTTCAAGGCGCGCTTCAAAACGATCGTTGCGGAGGGGGTACACGGTGCCGTGAAGCGCTACCGCGATTTCCTCGCCGGGGAGTATCTGCCGAAAGCACGCGAAGGCATCGCGCTTTCGGAGTTGCCGAACGGTGCCGCCTGCTACCAGGCGCTTCTCCGTGCCTCGACGACGCTGGACCGCACGCCTGCCGAGGTCATGGCGGTCGGCGAGGCGGCTGTCGCGCAGAACGTCAAGGATATCATCGCAATCGGCAGCAAGCGCTTCGGCACGTCCGATCTCGCATCCACGCTCGCCGCGGTGAAGGATGCGCCGGACAATCATTTCACCACCGCCGATGAACTCGTCGATTTTTCGAAGCGGGGCCTCGCACGGACGACGAAACTCAGCGCCGCCGCTTTCCAGCAGCTTCCAAAACAGCCAGCCGCGATCGAAGTGCTGCCCGCGACGGAAGCGGGAAGCGGTGTTCCCGCACACTATATCCCCGAGCCTGATCCCTCGAAGCCCGGCCGCTACATGCTGCCGCTCGATCACTGGAAGACCGAAACGAAGGGCGGCGCCGAGATCACGGTCGTGCACGAGACGATCCCTGGTCATCACCTGCAGATCGCCATGACGCAGGAGCTGGCGGCAAAGGTGCCGCTGCTCCGTATCCCCCTCGTCGGCGCCTACGTCGAAGGTTGGGCGCGCTATTCGGAACGGCTGGCGGAGGAACTGGGCGTTTATGAAACGCCGTACGCGGGCATCACGCGGCGCGCGTGGATGGCGCGCGGCATGGTCGTCGATCCGGGCATCCATGCGTTCGGCTGGAGCCGGGAGAAGGCCATGGCCTATCTCGTCGAAAGCGGCCGCTTCGACGAGGCGGCGGCGGCGGACATGCTCGACCGGATCGCCGTCATCCCCGGCCAGCTCACCTCATACGACAGCGGCGGGCTCGAAATCGCGGCCCTGCGCGCGGAATCGGAAGCGTCGCTCGGCAAGTGCTTCAACCTGCCGGCCTTCCACCAGCAGGTTCTCGCGGGCGGCGCACTGCCGCTGAAGGCCCTGCGCGGCCGGATCGAGGCGTGGCAGGCAGCGACGGGGAAGGCGTGCGCGAAGTAGCTTGAACGAAAACGGGGCGCCGAAGCGCCCCGTCCGTTTTTCTTGGCTGCCGCCGTTTAGATTCCCTGCGGGCTCGGTTCCCCGCCGAAGCCGCGCTTGCCCGTCTTCGGGATCGCGCTGACGCCGGTGGAAGCGGCGGTCGGCCGGTTGCGGGCGCCGCGGTCGCGGTCCACGCCTTCGCCGGCGAGCAGTGCCTTGATCTCGTCGCCCGAGAGCGTCTCGTACTCAAGCAGCGCCTGCGCGAGCGTGTGAAGCTCCTCGCTGTGCTCGGTGAGGAGGCTCTTGGCCCGCTCGTAGCCGCGCATGACAATCGCCTTGATCTCGTGATCGATCAGCTGGGCGGTCTGCTCCGAGACGTTCTGCGTCTTCGTCACGCTGTGGCCGAGGAAGACCTCTTCCTGGTTCTCGGCGAGCTTCATCGGGCCGAGCTTGTCCGAAAGACCCCACTGCGTGACCATGCTGCGCGCAAGATCGGTCGCGTACTGGATGTCCGAAGAAGCGCCCGAGGAGACCTTGTCGTAGCCGAAAATGATCTCTTCCGCCACGCGGCCGCCCATCGAGACCGCGAGATTCGCGTGCATCTTGTCGCGGTGGTAGCTGTACTGGTCCCGCTCCGGCAGGCGCATCACCATGCCGAGCGCGCGGCCGCGCGGGATGATCGTCGCCTTGTGGATCGGATCGGACGCGTCCTCGTGCATCGCGACGATCGCGTGACCGGCCTCGTGATAGGCGGTCATCTTCTTCTCGTCCTCGGTCATGATCATGGAGCGGCGCTCGCTGCCCATCATGACCTTGTCCTTGGCTTCCTCGAACTCGGCCATGCCGACGAGGCGCTTTGATTTGCGCGCCGCCGTCAGCGCCGCCTCGTTCACGAGGTTCGCAAGATCGGCGCCCGAGAAGCCGGGCGTGCCGCGGGCGATGGTACGGGGTTCAACGTCCGGCGCCAGCGGCACCTTGCGCATGTGGACGCGCAGAATCTTCTCGCGGCCCTCGATATCCGGGCGCGGCACAACGACCTGGCGGTCGAAGCGGCCCGGGCGCAGCAGCGCGGGGTCGAGCACGTCCGGACGGTTCGTCGCGGCGATGATGATGATGCCTTCGTTCGCGTCGAAGCCGTCCATCTCGACGAGGAGCTGGTTCAGCGTCTGCTCGCGCTCGTCATTGCCGCCGCCGAGGCCGGCGCCGCGATGACGGCCGACCGCGTCGATCTCGTCGATGAAGATGATGCAGGGCGCCGATTTCTTCGCCTGTTCGAACATGTCGCGTACGCGAGACGCACCAACACCGACGAACATCTCGACGAAGTCGGAGCCCGAAATGGTGAAGAACGGCACGTTCGCCTCGCCCGCGATGGCGCGTGCGAGCAGCGTTTTGCCGGTGCCGGGGCTGCCCACGAGCAGCGCCCCCTTCGGAATCTTGCCGCCAAGGCGGGAGAAGCGGCCCGGATCCTTCAGGAAGTCGACGATTTCCTCAAGCTCTTCGCGCGCTTCGTCGATGCCTGCGACATCGTCGAACGTCACGCGGCCCTGCTTTTCGGT
Source organism: uncultured Sphingosinicella sp. (assembly GCF_963974575.1). NCBI lineage: Bacteria > Pseudomonadati > Pseudomonadota > Alphaproteobacteria > Sphingomonadales > Sphingosinicellaceae > Sphingosinicella > uncultured Sphingosinicella sp. Next base: position 36,427 of record NZ_CAXBBQ010000004.1, read on the forward strand.
GAGCAGCTTGGCACGGCTCTTGCCGAAGCCCATCGCGCCCTTGCCCGCGCCGTTCTGCATCCGCTGCATCACGAAGATCCAGATGCCGAGGATGAGAAGGAACGGCAGGATGTTGATCAGGATCGCGGCGAGCAGCGAGCGGCTTTCCTCCGGCTGCGCCTTGAACTTGACGCCCGAGGCTTCGAGGCGCTCGACGAGGCCGGGGTCGCCCGGCGAATAGGTGCTGAACATTTCGCCGCTGGTGAGGCGTCCGGCGATGTCCTGCCCGCGGATATCGACCTCGCGGACGGCACCTTCGTTCACCTTGGTGATGAACTCCGAATAGGCGAGCTGCTGCACCGCGCCTTGCGATTGCGGCGCGTTGTAAACGGAAACGAGCACGACGACGGCGAGCAGGATGACCGCCCACATGGCGAGGCTCTTGCCCCAGGGTCCGGTCGGTCGCTTCTTGTTCTCGTCCATCGGGTCCGTGTTCCTGAAAGTGTTCACTCTAAGATAGGCGCGCAGGCGTTAACGACAACTGCTATTGCGGTCTATTCGGTGGATGCGCGCATTTTTCGCGATGGTTCGGGCCGGAAGCGCCAGAGCGGGCCGTTCTCCGCCCGCACGCCCCCCAGTGTGCCGCCGCGCGCGGCAAGCAAGCGCTGGAGCGCCGGGCCATCCGGTTCGACGCCGCGAATTTCGCGAAATGCCCTGAGCAAGAGCCGCCGGACCACCTCGGCGGGAAGTCCGCGCGTATCAAGCGCGATCGCCTCCTCCGAAACGCTCGCGCGTCCGGCCCAGGCCTCGTCCGCCGTCCACTGAAGCGCGGATTCAGCTTCGGCAAGGTGCGCCGCCGTCGCAACCGCGCCGCCTGCATCCACTCCCCCCTCCGCGAGCAGCGCCCGCGCACCGGTTCGGTCGTATGCCTCACTCCGGTTGCTCGGGTCATCGACAGCGGCAACCCCGGCCGCTTCCACCAGCCCGACAAGCTCGGCCTTCCGCGCACCAAGCAGCGGGCGGAGCAGTGTGATAGCGTACCCTTCCACAGGCCGCCGCGCCCGGATTCCCGCCATACCGCCAAGCCCACTGCCGCGCGACAGGCGCATCAGCAGTGTCTCGGCCTGATCGTCGGCATGATGCGCGGTCATCAACCAGCGCACGCCATTTGCGTCGCACCAGTCCGCCATCGCCGCATAGCGCACGGCACGCGCCGCCGCCTGCACGCTCGCCGTCCGTGGGACATCGACCGAAAGCGTGATGTGCGGCACACCGAGCTTTGCCGAAACGGCTGCGACATGGCGCGCCTCCGCCGCCGCTTCGGGCCGCAGCCCATGATCAACGGTAAGCGCCACCACGTCGAAACCGGCTCGCTGCGCGAGGAGCATCAGCGCGAGACTGTCCGGCCCGCCCGAGACGGCGAGCGCGACTTTGCCGCTAAGATCAGGCGCCAGCGCCGCGACCGCAGCGCGGAAGCGCTCCGGTGTCAGGCTGGGATCAGCCGCAGCGGGCGGCCGAGCGGGCATCCACCAGCTGCGTGCGAAGCGACTGCGAGAGCTTTTTGCCGTAGCTTTGCTCAAGCTGGTCATAAGCCTCGCACGCCTTGGCGGGGCTAGGCGGCGAGAAGGCCATCAGCGACTTGCCAAGCCAAAGCAGGCTTTCCGACGCGCGTTCGCCTTCGGGACGCTTCTGGTAATTTTCAAGCAGTGTACGCGCTGCCTGCACCGGTTGGTTCTGCGCGAAATAGGTACGGCCGAGCCAATATTGCGCATTGCTCGCGCGGGCGTGCTTCGGGTTCTTCGCGATAAAGGCGGAGAGCGCCTTTTCGGCCGCCGGATAATTCTTGGCGGTCACGAGACCATAAGCGGCGCTATATTCCTGCTCCGGCGTCAGCGGCGCGGCGGCCGGTGCTGCCGCGACCTGAGAGGGCGTTGTTGCCGGCGCCGTCGGCGCGCCGGGCGGCGGGAAAACGCCTGCCTCGCCCGGTGCGGCCGGCGGTGCGCCGCCCTCCAGCGTCGTCAGTCGGAACTCTGCATCGGTCTTGAACTTCTCGAGCGCAGCTTCGAGCTGCCGCACCTTGAAGCTGTTTTCCTCAAGCTGCCCGGTCATCGTGGTGAGCTGATTTTCCAGCGAATCGACACGGCGCGAAAGATCGCTCAGCGGATTGGACGCGGGCACGCCCGGCGCCGTCACCGGTGCGGCAGGGGCCTGAATTTCCGCCTCGAAATACTCTTTCGATCCGCCGGGAAACACCTTGCGCTGCACGGCGCGCATTTCGCTTTCCAGCTTCTTCACTCGGCCTTCCACCTGCTGCACCGTCTGCTGCGCAAAGGCAGGCATCGCAGGAAGCAGCAGCGGCAGGGTCAAAAGGAGCAGATATCTGGATTTCATCATGACTTTCCCGACAATTGATAGACGCAGGGCCGAGCCTAGCAACCCGTCCCTTGCCTGAAACTGAAGCGCATCACTCTTGGCGCGGCTGCGCCCGCGCAGCGAGACCCGCGGCCGTCAGCGGAACGTCGCGAACCGTCTGCGTCGCGGCGCCAAGCGGCGGTATCGCCGTGCCGCCCACGGTGACGTCGAGCGCGCCCGCGCGGCCCGTCCAGAGCATCAAATCCTGCCGATCCACCGGAACGTCATAACGGTCGCCCGCCGCCATAACGCCCTGAAACACGGAGCGGCCAGAGCCCGCCTCGTAAATCTTCACCCACGCATCCTCGCGCGCGGTGACGACGATCGCACCGCCCGTCGGTGCCGCAGGCGCGAGCGCGGGCGCAGTCGCCGCTGCATCGGTCGTGGGCACTTCCGCTACGGCGGGCTGTGGCGCAGCGGGCGGTGTATCCACCGCAACGGTCGCACCATCGTCCGATCCCGCCGGCGCTTCCGCCACGACGGGCGTCTCGTCCCCGCCGAACCAGCCGAGGCCCCAGGCCGCAACGGCAAGCACGACAACACCAAGCAGAACGATGCCGAGCAGCGCGGCGCCGCGTGTCGGCACGCGCACGTCCTCGATCGGCTCGTGATCCATGGTCGGGACCACCCGGTCGGGCTTGGTCGTTTCACGGCGAAACTGATCTGCCGTCGTATCCGGATCGAGGCCGAGGATGCGCGCGTAGGACTTCACGAAACCGATCGTGTAGGGCAGCGCGGGCAGCGTATCGTGCTTGCCCTCCTCGATCGCGGTCAGGTGCCGTACCGGCACGCGGGTCTGGTGCGCTATGTCGGCCAGTTCCCGGCCGAGTTCCAGCCTCCGCGCCCTAAGCACCTCGCCAACGTGGCGCGAGCCGCCGAGATCAATACCATCCTGCGTTTCCAGCTCGTCGCTCACCAATACCCTCCGAACAGACGCCAACTCGCCCAATTGCCACGTTCGCGCGCAGCTTCGCCACTGTCAACGCGCTTCATCGCGGCGCCGGCTCAGCCAACGGCGATACCGCGGCTCGATGCGTATTCCGTCAGCGCCGTGCGGACGTTGATGCCCCGGCGCAGCCAGCCCTCCATCTCATGCTGGAGCGGCGCGAGCGCAAGCGACCGGATCATCGCCTTCATCGGACCGATCCCCGCCGGGGTGATCGACAGGCGCTCAATGCCGAGGCCGAGAAGCGCCAGCGCATCAAGCGGGCGTCCCCCCATCTCGCCGCACACGGTAACCGGACGCCGCGCGGCCCGCGCCTGATCCGACACGCGCTTCAGGAAACGCAGCAACGACACCGACAACCAGTCATAACGGTCGGCGAGCTTGGGATTGGCACGGTCAGCCGCGAACAGGAACTGCGTGAGATCGTTGGTGCCGACAGACAGAAAATCGATGCGCGGCAACAGAAGATCGAGCGATTCCGCGAGCGCCGGCACCTCGAGCATACAGCCGAATTCGATCTTCTTCGGCACGGGACGGCCGCGCGCAACCATGCGCGAAAGCTGCGCCTCCACGAGTGCGCGGGCCTCATCGAACTCCCACGGTTCCGAAACCATCGGGAACATCAGGCGAAGCGTGCGCCCGGCAGCGGCATCGATCAGCGCGCGCGCCTGCACCTTCATCAGCCCTTCGCGTTCGAGCGCGAGCCGAAGCGCGCGCCACCCGAGCGCCGGATTTTCCTCTACGGTATCGCCCATCATGTAGGGCACGGCCTTGTCGCCGCCGATATCGACCGTGCGAAACGTGACAGGCCGGTCGCCGGCCGCATCGAGCACGGCTTTATAAAGCTGCGTCTGCCGCTCGCGGCGCGGCAGCGTCGCTGAAACGAGGAATTGGAACTCGGTGCGGAACAGGCCGATGCCGTCCGCATTCGTGATGTCCAGCGCCTCCATGTCCGAACGCAGACCCGCGTTCATCATCAGCGTGATGCGCGCGCCGTCCACGGTTACGGCTGGGAGATCGCGAATTTTTGCATACTCGGCCTGCCGCCGCGCCTTCAGCGCCACCTGCTCTTCAAACTGGTGAACGACCGGCTCGCTCGGCCGCACGAACAGCGCGCCGCGCTGCGCATCGAGCAACAGCGGATCGCCTTCGGAAACCGTGGTGCGCAGGTCTTTCACGCGGCCCAGTACCGGAATGCCCATCGCCCGCGCGATGATGGTGACGTGCGCGGTGAGCGAGCCTTCCTCCAGCACCACGCCGCGCAGGAAGCGCTTGTCGTATTCCAGAAGCTCGGCAGGCCCGAGGTTGCGGGCGATCAGGATCATGTCCTGCTGCAGGCCGCGCTTCGCCGCCGTGTCCATCTGTCCCGAAACGATGCGCAGCAGGCGGTTCGAGAGGTCGTCGAGGTCGTGTAGCCGTTCCTGAAAGAACGGGTCTTTCGTGGCGCGCATCCGCGACCGCGTCTTCATCTGCACGCGCTCGATCGCCGCCTCGGCGGTAAGGCCGGTGTCGATCGCCTCGTTGATGCGCCGCGACCAGCCCTCGTCGTAGGCAAACATCTTGTAGGTTTCGAGGATCTCATCGTGATCGCCGGGCGCTGCAAAATCCGCCTGGCCCATCATGTTGTCGATCTGCTCGCGCATCATGACGAACGCGGCGTAAACGCGCGCGCGCTCCGCCTCGATGTCGTCAGCGACCGTGTGCTCGACGATGACGCGCGGCTGGTGGAACACCGCCTGCCCCCGCGCGACGCCTTCGACGAGCTTGAGCCCGGTCATCCGCGCGGGGCGGCTTTCGCGCTCGCGCGCCTGCTGCACCGTCTGGGCATCGACCAGACCCGCCGATGCGATCAGCTCCGACAGCACCATCGCGGTGGTCTGCAGCGCTTCGATCTCGATATCGGCATATTCGCGCGGGTCGACGTGCTGCACGGCGAGCACGCCGATCGCGGTTTCCTGCCGGATGATCGGCACACCCGCGAAGCTGTGGAAGCTCTCTTCCCCCGTTTCGGGCTTGTAGGCGAAGTCCGGGTGCGCCTTCGCTTCGGCGAGGTTCAGCGGTTCGCGCGTCTTCGCGATCGTGCCGACAAGACCTTCGCCCACGGCAAGCCGCGTGACGTGCACAGCGGACTGCGCAAGGCCGCGCGTCGCAAAGAGTTCGAGCACACCGTCCCGCAGCAGGTAGACCGAGCACACTTCGGACGTGAGCGCGCTCGCGACGATATCGACGACGCGGTTCAACTTCGCCTGTGCGCCCGCCTTGGTCGCCATGACATCGTGAAGGCGCCGCAGGATTTCGCGCGCGGCGCTGGTAGCCGAGACATTTCGCTCGGCGTTCATGCAGCCTGTACGCCGCGGCGCGCGAGTGCCGCCGCCGCCTCGCTGACCAGTTCGTCGATGATCGCCTGCACAGGCTCCTCGCGCTTCACCATGCCGACCGATTGGCCCGCCATCAGCGAGCCGTTCTCGACATCACCCTCTACCACAGCGCGGCGCAGCGCACCCGCCCAGTAATGTTCGATCTGAAGCTGCGCGGCGTCCATATCCACGGCGCCCGTGTCGAGAAGCACCGCAACCTCGCGCTGCTTGGCGGTGAACGCCTCGGTCCCGGCATTCTTCAGCGCGCGGACGGGGATCACCGGCAGGCGCGGATCGATCTGCACGCTCGCCACGGCGTCGCGCGCGGCGGCGCGGATGAACGCCTGCTTGAACTTCGGATGCGCCACGCTTTCGGTCGCGCAGACGAAGCGCGTACCGAGCTGGACGCCCGCCGCGCCCATTTCAAGGAAGGCCGCAATCGCCTCGCCGTGGCCGATGCCGCCCGCGACGAACACGGGCACGTCGGTGATGTTGGGCAGGATTTCCTGCGCCAGCACCGTGGTGGAAACGGGGCCGACATGGCCGCCGGCCTCGGTGCCTTCGATGACGAGCGCATCGACGCCCGAACGCACCAGCTTCTTCGCGAACGCGAGCGCGGGGGCGAAGCAGATGAGCTTAGCGCCCGCCGCTTTCACGGCCGCGATCGCCGGGCCGGAGGGAATCCCGCCCGCAAGCGCGATATGCCCGACCTTCTCCTCCGCGCAGACCTGGATGAGGTCGAGCAGCGCAGGATGCATGGTGATGAGGTTGACGCCGAAGGGCTTCGCGGTCAGCGCGCGCGTCGCGACGATTTCCTCGCGCAGCCGCGCCGGGTCCATCGCGCCGCACGCGATCATGCCGAAGCCGCCGGCGTTCGAGATCGCGGAAACGAGATTCCGCTCCGAAACCCAGGTCATCGCACCGGCCATGATCGCATAGCGTGTGCCAAGGAAGGCACAGCCGCGCGCCATCAGCGCATCGAGACGATCACGGCCGCCGCTCACGCAGCGGCCCCGGCGGGCTCGGACGTATCATCCAGCCCGTAGGCGGTGTGGAGGACGCGCACTGCAAGCTCGGTGTATTCCTCGGCGATCAGCACCGAGATCTTGATCTCGGATGTGGTGATCGCCTTGATGTTGATCCCCCGGTCGCCGAGCGCCTTGAACATGGTAAGCGCGACGCCCGCGTGGCTCTTCATGCCGACGCCGACAACGGAAACCTTGCAGACATTGTCCACGGCTTCGAGCGCGCCGTAGCCGATCGCGTCCTTCGCCTTCGTCAGCTCGTCCATCGCGCGGGCGAGCTCGGTGCGCGGCACGGTGAACGTCACGTCCGTCCGGCCGCTTTCGCGCGCCACGTTCTGCACGATCATGTCGACATTGATGTTCGCGGCGGACAGCGGCTCGAAGATGTGCGCGACGACGCCCGGCGTATCGGGCACACCGGTCACCGTGACCTGCGCCTCGTTGCGGTTGTACGCGATGCCGGTGATGAGTTCCTGTTCCACGCCTTCTTCCTCGTCGACTACGAACGTGCCGGGCGCGTCGGTGAACGACGACAGCACCTGCACCTTGACCTTTTCCTTCATCGCAAGCTCGACCGAACGGGTCTGCAGCACCTTCGCGCCGACGCTTGCGAGCTCGAGCATTTCCTCGAACGTAACGGACTGAAGCTTCTTCGCCTTCGGCACGATACGCGGATCGGTGGTGTAAACACCATCCACATCCGTGTAGATATCGCAGCGATCTGCTTTCAGCGCCGCCGCGACCGCAACCGCGCTGGTATCGGAGCCACCGCGGCCGAGCGTCGTGACGCGGCCGTCATCCGCGACGCCCTGAAAGCCGGGAACGACCGCGACGCGGCCCGTCGCCATGTCGGCGAGGACGGCGGTGGTATCGATGTCGCCGATGCGCGCAGTCGAATGCGCGTCCGACGTGCGGATGGGAAGCTGCCAGCCGAGCCAGCTGCGTGCAGGCACACCGATCGCCTGCAGCGTGATCGCCAGAAGCCCCGACGTCACCTGCTCGCCCGAGGCGACGACGACGTCGTACTCGGCCGTATCGTGCAGCGCGGCAGCCTCGCGGCAGAAGCCCACGAGCCGATCGGTCTCGCCCGCCATCGCGGAAACCACCACGGCGACCTCGTTCCCGGCATCCACCTCGCGCTTCACGCGCTGGGCAACGTTGCGGATACGTTCGATACCCGCCATCGACGTGCCGCCGAATTTCATCACGATCCGGGCCATGCTCTGGCGCCTGTTCCTTCTTTGACGTTCACGAAAACAACCCGGCCGGGACCGGCCGGTACGAAAGCGGCGCCTTGATAGAAGCCGCCTAGCCCGAGTGCAAGCGCCTCGGCTTGCCGCATCGCGCCCGACGCCGTATGCGTTCGGCATGACCGCCGCAGCAACGCCGGAGCTTCGTCCCATCATGAAATCCCTGTTCCTCGGAACCGCCGTCGCGCTCGCGCTCGGCGCCGCCGCACCAGCCCTCGCCGCCCCCAAAAGCGCGGGCCCCGACCCCGCACTCGTCTCGGCGGTCGATATCCCCTACGAGCGCTTTACGCTCGCGAACGGCCTGCGCGTCATCGTCCATACCGACCGCAAGGCGCCGATCATCGCGACGAGCATCTGGTATCACGTCGGCTCGAAGGACGAGCCCGCGGGCAAGACCGGCTTTGCGCACCTCTTCGAACACCTGATGTTCAACGGCACCGAAAACTACAATCACGACTGGTTCGTGGCGCTGCAGGAAATGGGCGCGACGAGCTACAACGGCACGACGTGGTTCGACCGCACCAACTATTTCCAGAACGTGCCCACCCCCGGCCTGGAACGCATCCTGTTCCTTGAATCCGATCGCATGGGCCACCTTTTGGGCGCGATCGATCAGACCAAGCTGACGAACCAGATCGGCGTCGTGCAGAATGAGAAGCGGCAGGGCGACAACCAGCCCTACGGCAAGACCGAATACCGCATCCTCGAAGGTCTGTTCCCCGAAGGCCACCCCTACCGCCACTCCACGATCGGCTCGATGGCGGACCTCTCCGCTGCTTCGCTCGAAGACGTGAAGACGTGGTTCCGCACATGGTACGGCCCCAACAACGCCGTACTCGTGCTCGCCGGAGACATTGACGCGGCGACCGCGAAGCCCCTGATCGAGAAATATTTCGGCGACCTCCCCGCCGGACCCGCCGTCGAGCGCCGCCTGCGCGCCTGGGTGCCGGAACGCAGCGAAACCGTGCGCGAAACGATGGAGGATCAAGTCTCCAACACGCGCATCTACCGCGTGTGGGCGGTGCCCGGCCTCAACGACGCCGACGCGCAGAACCTTTCCATCGCCGCGGCAACGCTCGGCGGCGGCAACAGTTCGCGGCTCTACAAGGATCTCGTGCGCGACAAGCAGCTCGCCATCGGCGTGTCCGGCTACCTGCAGCCCTTCGAAGCCGTCAGCCTGCTGCAGATCGAGGTGGACGTGAAGCCAGGCGTGAACCCGGACACGGTGAACGCGCGCCTCGACCAGCTTCTCGCCGATTTCCTCGCCAAGGGGCCGACGAAGGACGAGGTCGGCCGCGTCGCGATGCGCGCGGTTTCCGGCACGATCCGCGGCCTCGAAGCCGTCGGCGGCTTCGGCGGCAAGGCGGTGACGCTCGCCGAGGGCGAGCTGTATTCGGGCGATCCGCAGCAGTTCAAGAAAGACCTCTCCGCCTATGTAAGCGCCACCCCCGCAAGCGTGCAGACCGCCGCGCAGCGCTGGATTTCGAAGGGCGACTACCAGCTCACCGTCTATCCCTACGGCAGCCTGCAACAGGTCGCGGGCAAGGGCATCGACCGCTCGAAGCTGCCGCCGGTGGACGGCGCCCCCGCGCTCGAATTTCCCGCCGTGGAGCGCGCGAAGCTCTCGAACGGCATCGACGTCGTGTTTGCGAAGCGCGACACCGTTCCGGTCGTCAACCTCTCGATGGTGTTTGATGCCGGCAACGCCGCGGATTCGCGCGAAAAGCTCGGCACGCAGTCGCTGATGCTCTCGCTGCTCGATGAAGGCACGGCGAAGCGTACCGCGATCGAGATCGCCGAGGAGGAGGAGCGTCTCGGCGCCAACATCGGCGCAAGCGCTGGCAACGATACCACTGAAATCTCGCTCTCGGCGCTCTCCACCAACCTCGCCCCCTCGCTCGATCTGTGGGCGGATATCATCCGCAACCCGAAGTTCGACCCCGCCGAGCTTGAGCGCGTGCGCGGCATCCAGATCGCCGGTATCGCGCAGGAGGAGAGCCAGCCGCAAACGCTCGCGCTGCGCCTGCTGCCCCCGCTCATCTACGGCACCGCGCACCCCTACGGCGTGCCGCTCACCGGCTCGGGCACCGTGGAGGGCGTCAAGGCCGTCACGCGGAGCGATCTCGTCAACTTCCACCAGACATGGCTGCGCCCCGACAACGCCACGATCTTCGCGTCGGGCGCCACGACCATCGGCCAGCTCGTGCCGCTTCTTGAAAAGGCGGTCGGCACATGGTCCGCGCCGTCCACGCCCAAGGGTGCGAAGACCTTCACGACCGCAAGCGCGCCAGCCGCGAGCAAGATCATCCTGATCGACCGCCCCGGCTCGCCGCAGTCGTTCATCCTCGCGGGCTATCCGCTCGCGCACAAAGGCACGGACGACAACCTCGCGCTCACCACCGCGAACACACCGCTCGGCGGCGTGTTCACCTCGCGGCTCAACATGAACCTGCGCGAGGACAAGGGCTGGTCCTACGGCGTCTCCACTGCGATCTCGCAAACGTCGGAGCAGATGCCCTTCTACGTGTTCGCGCCCGTGCAGGCGGACAAAACCGGCGCCGCGCTCACCGAGCTTCGCAAGGACATCACGGCCTACGTCACCGACAAGCCGATCACGCCCGAGGAAATGAAATCGACGCTCGCGTTCCTCACCGGGAGGTTGCCGGGTGCCTACGAATCGTCGTCCGCCGTGCTTGACGCGCTGCAGACGAACGCCCGCCTGAAGCGCCCGGACGACTATCAGGTGACCTACGCCGCGAAGCTGAACGCGCTCTCCCGCGAACAGTTGGCCGCTGCGGCAAAGGCCAATATCGACGTGAACAAGCTGCTCTGGGTCGTCGTCGGCGACCGGCGGCAGGTCGAACCACAACTGAAAACCCTTGGACTACCAATCGAGGTGAAATGATGAGCAAGGTTGAAACGAATTTAGCTGATTATTCGCACGCAGGTACGACGTTCGAGGCCCATGTCGCCCACACCGGCGGCACGCAGAAACGCCCTGTCGTCCTCGTCGCGCACCAATGGGCCGGGCAGTGCTACCACGAATGCGAGCGCGCCGATCTGCTGGCTGAGGCGGGCTATGTCGGTATCGCCATCGACACGTACGGCAAAGGCGTGCGCGGCACGGTGGGCGCGGACAACAGCGCGCTGATGGCGCCGCTGATGGCCGATCGCGCGCTGCTCCGCGACCGGCTGCTCGCTGCGGTGGCGTTCGCCAAGACGCACCCCCTGGCCGACCCGTCGCGCATTGCCGTCATCGGCTTCTGCTTCGGCGGCCTCTGCGCGCTCGATGTGGCCCGCAGCGGCACGAAGGATGTTGCCGGCGTCGTCTCGTTCCACGGCGTCTATCCGCCGCCGAACCTCGGGCCGCAGGGGCCGATCCACGCGCAGGTGCAGCTCCACCACGGTTGGGAAGACCCGCTTGCCCCGCCGCAGGACGTGATTGCCCTCGCCAAGGAGCTTACCGATGCGGGCGCCAAGTGGCAGCTCAATGCCTATGGCGACACCGTTCACGCCTTCACGGCCAAGGGCATGAATGCCCGTGCGGAAGGCGCACAATACAACGAGATCGCCGACCGTCGCTCGTGGCAGGCGACGCTGCTGTTCCTTCAGGAGATCTTCGCCTGAGGCGGATTTCCAGCCTGTGCGTGTTCCTCGGCTCCAGCCGGGGTCTACGCCCTGATTATACGGATGCCGCCCGCGCGCTCGGCGCGGCGATGGCCGCGCGCGGTATCCGCCTCGTTTATGGCGGCGCGTCGATCGGCCTGATGGGCGTACTCGCCGACGCCGTGCTCGCGGCGGGCGGCGAGGCCGTCGGCGTGATCCCGCAGGCGCTCGTCGATCACGAGGTCGCACACCACGGCCTCACCGAGCTTGTCATCACGGGCTCGATGCACGAGCGCAAGGCGGAGATGGCGCGCCGCGCCGATGCCTTCGCGGCGCTTCCCGGCGGAGTCGGCACGCTCGAAGAACTGTTCGAGGTGTGGACGTGGAGCCAGCTCGGCATCTTCGAAAAGCCCTGCGGTCTCCTCAACGTTGCAGGCTACTACGACCAGCTTGCAGGCTTTCTCGATCACATGGCCGCCGAGAAATTCGTGCGCCCACAGCACCGGGGAATGCTCGCCGTCGCGGAAACGGCGGGCGCCCTCATTGACGCGCTGGAGGCTTGGGAACGGCCCGTGGTCGAGAAATGGATCGGCCTCGAACAGAGCTAGACGAGGCTGTTTGAGGCTGCTATTCGCCCGCCCCGATGTCCATGACGATGAAAACGATTAGCACCAAGCCGACCCGCGCTCGCGGGGCGGTCTTGTTCGTGCTGACGGTTTAACCGGCAAGCCAGCAGGACAGAGCCCCGCCGAAGCGCGGGGCGGCCTGGAACCTTCCAAAGCCACGTACCCCGCGCCTCTGCCATTAAACAGGAGACGCAGTTCCATGACCAAACCCCTCCCCGCCCGCCCCAATGTCGGCATCGTCGGCGCCACTGGCCTTGTCGGCGGCATGATGCGCGAAATCCTTGCCGAGCGTGATTTCCCGATCGGCACGCTCCGCCTGTTCGCCTCCGCAAGGTCGAGCGGCAAGACCATTCCCTTCCGCGGCACCGACGTGGTGGTCGAAGACGCCGAAACCGCCGATTTCGCGGGTCTCGACATCGTGTTCTTCTCGGCGGGCGGTTCCACCTCGCGCACACTCGCGCCGAAAGCGGCGGCAGCAGGCGCGGTCGTCATCGACAACAGCTCGGCGTGGCGCAGCGACCCCGATGTGCCGCTCGTCGTTGCCGAGGTGAACCCCGAAGCGCTGCGCGATATTCCCAAGGGCATCGTCGCCAACCCCAATTGCACCACGATGGCCGCCATGCCCGTGCTGAAGCCGCTGCACGCGGCGGCGGGCCTGAAGAGCCTGGTCGCCAGCACCTATCAGGCCGTCTCGGGCGGCGGCATGGCGGGCGTCGAGGAACTGCACGAACAGATCGTCGCGGGCGCATCCGGCAGCGATGCGCTGGCGCGCGACGGCGGTGCCGTGAATCTCGGCCAGCCCCGCAAATGGGCCGTGCCGATCGCCTTTAACGTCGTGCCGCTCAACTACGTGCTCGGCGAGGACGGCTACACCGAAGAGGAATCGAAGCTCCGCGACGAGAGCCGTAAGATCCTCGGCCTGCCCGGCCTCACCGTTTCGGGCACCTGCGTCCGCGTCCCCGTATTCACCGGCCACGCGCTGTCGATGAACGTGGCGTTCGAACGCCCGCTTTCGGTCGCCGACGCGCTGAAGCTGCTCGAAGCGGCGCCCGGCGTCGTCGTAACCGACGTCCCCAACCCGCTCGAAGCCACGGGCAAGGACCCAGTGTTCGTCGGGCGCGTCCGCAGCGACCCGACCGTCGCCCACGGCCTCGCGCTGTTCGTCGTCGGAGACAATCTGCGCAAGGGTGCGGCGCTCAACGCCGTGCAGGTCGCGGAAGTGCTCCTCGAACAGGCGCGCTGATCGCGTTCAATCGACAAGGGCCGGAGCGGCGAGCTGCCGCGTGTGGGCACGCACGTCCTCCGGCCATTTTTCCGTAAGCATAGCGAACCGCACGCCGTCCGCCGCGAACAGCGCGCGCGCCGCCTCCTCGAAGTTCTCCCGGTTGCCTGCCATCGCAGACATGAACCGGTAAGCCGCTTCCGCCGCCGCCTTCGCGATGCTGCGGCTGTCTCGCGCGGCCTCCTCGACCAGCCGGCGCAGCGCAGCCGACGCCCCGCCCCGCTGCGTTTTCAGCCAGTCCCAGTGGCGCGGCAGCAGCGTCACCTCCTTCGCGACGACACCAAGCTTCGGGCGGCCGGGCGGGGCGGTCGGCGGCGCGTAACGCGCGGCGACCTCGGCCTCCGTTCCGCGCAAATCGAGATCGGTTTCAGCGCCGGTCCCGTCATTGAAGATCAGCACATTGTCCGTACCGTCCCGCTTCAAGGCCAATGCCACTTCAACAAGCGGTCCCGACGCGAACTTCGTGTCGCCTCGGAACGCCGTGTAATTTTCCTGTTCCATGGCGCCGATTTACCCGGGTAAAAACACACTGTCAATATTACCCGGATAAAATGTTGCGTTTGCGCTGCTGACGTTGGCGCTGCATCATGGTTGTCGATGCTCCCCGCCCTTCCCGACGTCATCACCCGCTGGTTCGACGCGCGCGGCTGGCGCGTGCGGCGGCATCAGGCGGAGATGGTCACCGCCGCCGAAGCCGGGCAGCACGCGCTGCTCGTGGCGGCGACGGGCGCGGGCAAGACGCTCGCGGGCTTCCTGCCGACGCTCGCCGATCTCGTGCAGAACCCATCGGAAGGCCTGCACACGCTTTACGTCTCCCCGCTGAAGGCGCTCGCGGCGGACGTAGAGCGCAACCTGCTCACGCCGATCGCCGAAATGGGCCTGCCGATCCGCGTCGAGACACGAACCGGCGACACCTCATCCGACAAGAAAGCGCGCCAGCGCGCCGCCCCGCCGCACATCCTGCTCACGACCCCGGAATCGCTGTCGCTGCTGCTCTCCTACCCGGACAATGCGCGCATGTTCGCAGGGCTCAAGACCATCGTGATCGACGAGGTCCACGCCTTCGCGAGCGGCAAGCGCGGCGACCTGCTGGCGCTCGCCATGTCGCGGCTGCAGGCGATCGTGCCCGGTGTGCGCCGCGTCGCGCTGTCCGCCACGATCGGCGACCCGGAGGATTATCGCCGCTGGCTCGCGCCGGGTGAAAACGTCGCGCTCGTCGCGGGCGAACCGGGCGCGAAGGCGAAGATCGAGATTCTCACCCCCGAGGGACGCGTGCCGTGGTCCGGCCATTCCGGGCGCTACGCGGCGGAGCAGGTCTACCGAGAGATCGAGCGGCACAAGCTGACGCTCGTCTTCTGCAACACGCGCAGCCTCGCCGAGCTGGTGTTCAACGATCTGTGGGCGGTGAACGAGGCGACGCTCCCCATCGGCCTCCACCACGGCTCCCTCTCGAAGGAAGCGCGGCAGAAGGTGGAGGGCGCGATGGCGGACGGGCGGCTGCGCGCGCTCGTCTGCACCGCAAGTCTCGACCTCGGCGTCGATTGGGGCGACGTCGATCTCGTCATCCAGATGGGCGCGCCCAAGGGCTCATCGCGCCTCATCCAGCGCATCGGCCGCGCCAACCACCGGCTCGACGAGGCGAGCGAGGCCATCGTCGTGCCCGGCAACCGCTTCGAATATCTTGAAGCCCGCGCCGCGCTCGACGCCATCGACGCGGGCGAACTCGATACCGAACCATGGCGCCCCGGCGCGCTCGACGTGCTCGCGCAGCACCTGATGGCCTGCGCCTGCGCCGAGCCCTTCGATGCGGGCGCAATGTTCAGCGAAGTCCGCCGCGCCGCGCCCTACGCGGCGCTCACCCGCGCGGAGTTCGACCGCGTGCTGCACTTCGTGGCGGACGGCGGCTACGCCCTGCGCGCCTACGATCGCTACAAGCGCCTCACGCAGAACCCGGATGGGCGCTGGCGCGTCAGCCACCCCAGCCTCGCGAAACAGCACCGGCTGAACGCCGGCATCATCGTCGAGGCGCCCATGCTCGACGTGCGCT
Source organism: uncultured Sphingosinicella sp. (assembly GCF_963974575.1). NCBI lineage: Bacteria > Pseudomonadati > Pseudomonadota > Alphaproteobacteria > Sphingomonadales > Sphingosinicellaceae > Sphingosinicella > uncultured Sphingosinicella sp. The sequence goes on from NZ_CAXBBQ010000004.1 coordinate 51,957, forward strand.
TCGGAAACGGGCGCACCCTCGGCCGCGTCGAGGAATATTTCGCCTCCACCCTCTCCCCCGGCGACACGTTCCGTTTCGCAGGCCTCGCGCTGGAGGTGGAGCGCATCATCGACACCGACCTCATCGTCAGCGCGACACGCCGCGCGGCGATGATCCCGAGCTACATGGGCGCGCGCCTGCCGCTTTCCACGCACCTTGCCGACCGCGTGCGCGGCTTCCTCGCCGACCCTGCCGAGTGGCGTCGCTTCCCGGCAGACGTCGCCGAATGGCTGGAGGTGCAGCAGATCCGCTCCGTCCTGCCGAAGCCCGGCGAGCTGCTGATCGAGACCTTCCCGCACGAAGGCCTCCACCACATGATCGCCTACAGCTTCGAAGGCTGGAACGCGCACCAGTCACTCGGAATGCTGCTCACCCGCCGCATGGAAACGCTTGGCCTGCAGCCGACCGGCTTCGTGGCAAATGATTACGCGCTCGGCGTTTACGGCCTGAAGGAAGTGCGTGACCCCGCCCCGCTCTTCTCGCCAGACATTCTGGAGGACGAGCTTGCCGAGTGGGTGCAGACCTCGCACCTCCTGAAGCGCGCGTTCCGCGAGGTCGCGGTGATCGGCGGCCTCATCGAGCGCCAGCATCCGGGCAAGCGCAAGTCCGGCCGACAGGTCACTTTCTCCACCGATCTCATCTACGACGTCCTGCGCAAATACGAGCCCGACCACATGCTGCTGCGCGCCGCGTGGGAGGATGCACGCCTGCGGCTGACGGACGTCGCGCGCCTCGCGAACCTGCTCGACCGCGCCGCGAGCAGCATCGTCCACAAGCGCCTCGACCGCGTCTCACCGCTCGCCGTTCCGGTCCTCGTGATGATCGGCCGCGAGAGCGTCGCGCAGGGTCTTGCAGACGAAGCTTTGCTCATCGAGGCGGAAGCGCTCGCTCAAGAGGCGATGCACGTCGACGAGCGTCGTTGTTGAACGCCGCGATATAGCGTAGAATCGCCGCTGGGGAGATCGCGTCATGAACGCCTTGGCAATCGCCGTTCTGCTAGCCGCCGGAACCACCGAACCGGCATCGCCGCCGCCTGCGAGCGAAGCTGTCGATTTCGGCGCCGACAAATCCCTCCGCATGACCGTGCCGGTCAGCATCGGCGGGCAAGGGCCGTTCAATTTCGTCGTGGATACCGGCGCCGAACGCACCGTGCTTTCCGAGGAGCTTGCGAACACGCTCGGCCTCGGCCGCACGGGCAGCGCGGAGGTGCACAGCATCAGCGGCGCCCAGCGCTTCCAGACCGTGACGGTGCCGTCGCTCTCGGTCACGAGCACGCCCGTCCGCAACGTGCAGGCCCCGCTCCTCAAGCGCGGCAATCTCGGCGCGGAAGGCCTGCTCGGCATCGACAGCCTGCAATCCAAAGCGATCCTCATCGATTTCGCGCAGCAGAAGATCGTGGTGACACCCGCCGCGGACACCCCCAAACTCAAGGCGGACGATGACGACACCATTGTCATCCGCGCGCGCAGCCGTCTCGGCCGCCTCATCCTCGCCGACGCAGCCATCGGCCAGCGCAAGATCGCGGTGGTGATCGATACCGGCGCAGAGCACAGCGTCGGCAATCTCGCGATGCGCAAGGCGGCGGTGAAGCGCGGGAAGGCGATGCTCATGATACCGACGTCGCTTTTCGATGTCGCGGGCGGCACTGTTCCCGCCGAGATCGCTGTCGTGAACGACGTGCGCCTCGGCAGCGTGACGCTCACGGGTATGCCGATCGCCTTTGCCGACCTGCCGGTTTTCCGTCAGCTCGGGCTCGACAGACGCCCGGCGATGCTGCTCGGCATGAACACGCTGCGTGCCTTCGATCAGGTGGCGGTGGACTTCGCGACAAGGAAAGTGCGCTTTGTCGTGCCCGGCGACAGCAGCCGCGAGGATGCCACACGGCTCGCCAGCGCCGAATAGCCCTCTTGATCACGCTCGCGCGTGCGGGCATAGCCGGAGCCATGGTTCCCCTTTCGTTCGCAGGCCACGAGATGGTTCCGCTCGCTGCGGGCGCGCTCTGGTGGCCCGCGCGCCGCGGACTGCTCGTTGCGGACCTCCACTTCGAAAAGGCAAGCTGGTTCGCGCGCTTCGGCCAGATGCTGCCGCCCTACGACAGCCTGCAGACGCTGTCCGACCTCGACGCGCTGATCACCGCAACCGGTGCCGCGACGCTCTGGTGCCTCGGCGACAGCTTCCACGACGCGGACGGCCCCGGCCGGCTCGGCAGCAAAGCGCGGGATCTTCTCTGCGCGCTCCAGGGCCGCGTCGACTGGGTGTGGATCACCGGCAACCACGATCTGAAGGCCGATGGCATCGGCGAGGTCCGTGCAGAGGTCGAGGTAGACGGCATCATGCTCCGTCACGAGGCGGAGCCCGGATCGGCGCTCCCCGAGATCAGCGGGCATTTCCACCCCAAAATCCGTGTGCACGGCCGCGGCCGCATGGTCAGCCGCCGCTGCTTCGTGATGTCACAGCGCAAGCTGATCCTGCCCGCATTCGGCGCACTCACCGGCGGGCTCGCCGCCGATCACCCCGCAATCCTAAGCGCCGCCGGGGGCCCTGCAACGGCGCTGGTGCCCACGAAGGACCGGCTACTTCGCTTCCCCCTCGCCGCCTGACGCACGGTCCCTTCAGAGCACCTCGGTCTTGTAGTGGTGCCACATGAACACTGCCGCCGCGCCGCGATGCGGGCGCCACACCTCGGCGATCTCGCGCGTCACGCGCTCGCTCGGGCGTTCGGCAAGCCCCTTGATGCGGCCCACCTCGATCTGCACGGCGAGGTCTCCGGCCGGCCAGATGTCGGGGCGCCCTTCGGCAAACAGCAGGTAGATTTCCGCCGACCAGCGCCCGATGCCTTTCACCGCGCTCAGCAGCGCCACAGCCTCCTCGTCGTCGGCAGGCAGGTTCGCGAAATCGATCTCACCCGAAGCCGAAAGCCCCGCAAGGCTTTGCGCGTAGCCGATTTTCTGCCGCGACAGCCCCGCCCCTCGCAGCTCTTCAGCAGAACGGGCAAGCAGCGCGCGCGGGTCGGCGATCTCCCCGATCGCAGCCGCCAGCTTGTTCCAGATGCTGTTCGCCGCGCCCACACTCACCTGCTGGCCCACGATGGTCCTCAGCAGCGTTTCATAGCCCTTTGCGCGGATGCGCGGCTCCGGATAGCCCGCCCGACCGAGCGCCGCCGCGACATGTTCGTCACGCGCCGCAATAGCATCGATGCCTTCCCGCAAGGCTTCCGCACTCAGACCCATCCGCCGCTCATGCCTTTTGACAACGCCAGTCTTGCCGCTATTAGGCTCCCCGAATCCAAAGGTCGAGGGAACGGGGAACGAGATGCCGAAACTGATTGTCGTGTCGCGCGACGGCGCCGAAAAGACGGTGGAAGCCGAAAACGGCCTGTCCGTGATGGAAGCCATTCGCGACAACGGCTTCGATGAGCTTCTGGCGCTTTGCGGCGGATGCTGCTCGTGCGCGACCTGCCACGTGTTCGTGGATGAGGCGTGGACCGGCACTGTGGGCGGTCCCGGCGAGGACGAGAACGACCTCCTCGATTCGTCCGATCACAAGCAGGTGAACTCGCGTCTTTCCTGCCAGATCGAAATGAGCGACGCACTCGACGGCCTCAAGGTCATCATCGCACCGGAAGACTGAGTTTGCGCGGCGAGTTCCACGCTCGCATTTTGCACACGTTTGTTGCAGTGTCCGCGTAATGAAACTCGTTCCCAAACAGGGCTTTTTCGCCGACAAGAATCACGCCTTCTGGATGCTCCAGATCGGTGGTTGGTCTGCCTATCTGGTGCTTCGCGCGCTCGGCGGTCTCGCGAACTCGATGGGTATCGCCTACATCCTGCCCACGCTGATCGCGACGGCGACGGGATTTTCCATCACGCTGCTCATGTCTGCCGCTTACCGGCGGATTATCCGGATGCGCGCGGTTTTCGTGTGGAGCCTCACACTCACGCTCGTCGCGCTTGCGGCTGGCGTTTTTTCGGTAATCGAGGTGTGGGCGCACGCGCGCTTCTACAACTCGACGTTCGAACCCCAGGGCATCCAGTTCTTCGGCGCGATCCTGCTCGACCTCTCCGTGCTCGCAGCGTGGACGGGGCTTTATTACGGCATCAACTACTACCTGTTGCTCGATGAACAGTCGGAGCGCGTTCTCATCCTGTCGGGCCAGGCGAGCGCCGCGCAGCTTGCGATGCTGCGCTACCAGCTCAATCCGCACTTCCTGTTCAACACGCTGAACAGCATTTCGACGCTGGTGCTGCTGAAGGAGACAGAGCGCGCCAACACGATGCTCTCCCGCCTGTCTTCGTTCCTGCGCTACAGCCTCGTCAGCGACCCGACCGAGACCGTGAGTCTCGCGCAGGAGATCGAGGCGCTGAAGCTGTATTTCGAGATCGAAAGGATGCGCTTCGAGGATCGGCTGCGCACGCGCTTCGATATCGAAGAGGCCGCGCTTCAGGGCCGTCTGCCCTCGCTCCTCCTCCAGCCGCTCGTCGAAAATGCCATCAAATACGCGGTCACGCCGCAGGAAGAGGGCGCGGAAATCGTCGTTGCGGCGCACGTCTCCGGAGACCGCTTGCTGATTTCAATCAGCGATGACGGCCCGGGACTCACCGCAGAAAGATCGGCACTCGTCCCATCTGCCGGGGTCGGATTGAACAATATTCGCGATAGACTGTTTCAGACCTATGGCGACGACCAGCGGTTCGAGATGATATCAAACGTGCCGCAGGGGGTCGTCGCCAACATTGAAATCCCGTTCGAGTCGGCCAATGTTCGGCTCAAGGAGAACGCTTAATGACGATCCGGACCATATTGGTCGATGATGAGCCTTTGGCCATCAAGGGTCTTGAGATGCGGCTGGAAGCCTTCGATGACATCGAGATCATCGAACGCTGCGCCAATGGGCGCGAAGCCATACGCGCGATCAAGACGCACAAGCCCGATGTCGTGTTTCTCGACATCCAGATGCCGGGATTCGACGGATTTTCCGTCGTGAATGGGCTTGCCGACATCGAACCGCCGCTGGTGGTGTTCGTAACCGCCTACAACGAGTTTGCGCTCAAGGCCTTCGATGCCCACGCGGTCGATTATCTGATGAAGCCGGTGGACGAGGCCCGCCTTGCGGCGACGATGGAACGCGTGCGTCAGCGACTGGCCGAAAAGAACGCCGGTGCCGAAAAGGACCGGCTGCGGGAGCTTCTGGAGGAAGTCGCACCGAACGCCGCCGCTGACATCAAGTCAGCCCCCGAAGCTCATGCTGCGTCGCGCTTCGAGCGCATGATCAACATCAAGGATCGCGGCCAGATCTTCCGCGTCGATGTGGAAAGCATCGAACGGATCGATGCGGCAGGCGACTACATGTGCATTTACACGGGCGACAATACGCTGATCCTGCGCGAAACGATGAAAGACCTTGAAAAGCGGCTCGACCCCCGCATCTTCAAGCGCGTTCATCGCTCCACGATCGTCAATCTCGATCAGGTCAAGCAGGTGAAGCCGCACACCAACGGCGAATGTTTCCTGAAGCTCGGCTCGGGCGCCGAGGTGAAGGTCAGCCGCAGCTACCGGGATGTGGTGGCGCGGTTTCTGTGAAGGACGACGGCTCGGGATGACGGAGGTCCGTCATCCCGGCCCTTCCCAAATAGGGTTTCGCGTGAAAGTCTCTCCGCGAACCGCGAACCATGTTCGCCTCGCTGAGACTGCCCATGCGAGAACTGAGAGCGACCCCGAAGCAAACGACCGTTCACGCCGATGATCGCACATGCGCACGGCCGCGCGCATGTGCGCCCGCGTACGCGATCGCACGCGAGCATGTCTCAACTTCATCAACTTCGGCTGGAATCCGGGCGCGGAACGGCCGGGAATCCGTGCGTTACCGCACACATATCCCTATTCGGCAAGACCGCCGGTCAGGCGTGGACCGCCGCGCCGATGTAATTGATGCGGCGGTCGTCCGACAGTTCGAACCCGCGCGAGAGGCTGAAACCGATCCCGCGCGTTTCCGTAACCTTGAGTTCTGCGGTTTTCAGCGCGGCGGTCAGTTCTTCAGGCGTCAGGAACTTGTTCCAGTCGTGCGTGCCGCGCGGAATGAAGCGCAGCACCCATTCGGCACCCACGATCAGCGTGCCGTAGGACAGTGTCGTGCGGTTCGGCGTCGAGAACACCAGGAGTCCGCCGGGTTTCAGAAGACGCGCAATACCGGCAAGGAAAACCGGAACATCCGCGACGTGCTCGACCACCTCCATGCAGGTGATGAGATCGAAGCGCCTACCCTCCTCCACCAGAGCCTCCACGGAGGACTGGCGATAGTCGATTTCAAGGCCGCCATCGGCGGCGTGCGCCTTCGCCACCGCGATGGCTTCGGCTGCAGCGTCAATCGCCGTCACCCGGCCGCCGAGCCGGGCGAGCGGTTCGGCCAGGATGCCGCCGCCGCAACCGATATCCAGCACATCCAGCCCCGCAAGCCACGCCCGGTCCCGCGAATCGCGCCCGAAGTGCGCCAGCGCCTGTTCGCGGATGAACGCGAGGCGCGCCGGGTTCACCTTGTGCAGCGGCCCCGACGAGCCCTCCGCATCCCACCATTCATGGGCGATGCTGTCGAAAAGCCGGGCCTGCGCGGGGTCGATCGTGGTCGTGGTCATGAAACCACTTTCGCGCGCCGACGCCCGCGCCGCAAGGCGAGACTAGCTGCAGCTGTGCCGCAGCACGGCGCCCGCACGCGTATCTTCGAGCTTACCCTTGTCGAGCGCGACACGGCCATTGACGATAACGGTGTCGATGCCCTTGGGATAATCGACCGGATTGGTCCAGCTCGCCACGTCGTCGAGCGTCTCGTAGTCGAACACGACGACGTCCGCGCGCATCCCCTGCCGCACAAGCCCGCGATCGCTGAGGCCCATGCGCTGCGCCGGCCAGCCGGTCATCTTGCGGACTGCATCCTCCAGCGTCAGCACCTGACGGCGCTTCACATATTCGGCGATCACGCGCGGGAACGTGCCGTAGGAGCGCGGATGCGGCAGGCCGAGATCGTCGATCTCGCCGGGCTTCAGCGCCGCGCCCGCATCGCTGCCGATGCTCGTCCAAGGCTGGCGCAGCGCCATCTCGATGTCTTTCTCATCGATCATGAAATACAGCGCCATCGAACGCTTGGGATAGGCGTTCAGCACGATGTCCCACGCAGCGTCGGCGGGGTCGATGCCAAGTGCCTTACCGATTTCGACGAAATTCTTGCCGTGAAACTGCGCGTACTTGTCGCTGTGCGAATTGGCGAGCACGACGCGCTCCCAGCCGCCCGAGGCTTCGACGAGGTTCGACCACCCCTCCATCGAGCCCGCCGCGAGCTGCTCTTTCAGTTTCTTGCGGATTTCCGGGTCTTTCAGGCGTTCGAGGCCCTTTTCCTCGCCGTCCGCCCACACCCAGTTCGGCACGGTGATCTCGACCCCGGTGCCGCCCGCCGGATAGGGATACATGTCCGCCGCCACGTCAACGCCGCGCTTGCGCGCGGCCTCGATGGTCGCGACCGCCTTCGCCATGCCCGTGCCCCAGGCCGGCGCGAAGGCGTTCTTCAGGTGGTAGATTTCCACCTTCACGCCGCCCTTTTCGCCGATTTCGATAGCTTCCTCGATAGCAGGCACCAGTTTCGCGCTCTCGTCGCGCATGTGCGTCGCATAGAAACCGTTGCACTGGCCCGCCACCTTGGCGAGTTCGATGAGGTCGGCGGTCGTCTGGAAGCTGCTCGGCGGATAGATGAGCGCGCTCGTTACGCCGAACACGCCCGCCTTCATCGCGGCGGCCACCTCCGCCTTCATCGCCTCCATCTGCGCCTTCGTGGGCGCACCGGCGACATCACCCATCACCTTAACGCGCGCCTGGGAGGTCGCGTAGTAGCTGCCGAAGTTGACCCCGATGCCCTGTGTTTCCAATTTTGAAAAATAGGCCGAAATCTCGGCAGCGTCGACCGGCGTGCCGCCCTCGCCGGAAAGCACGGTGGTAACGCCTTGCCGCAGCTTATTCTCCGCCGCGCCGTTGACCGGCAGCACCCGGCCCGACTGGTCCATCATGTCGATGAAGCCGGGCGAAACATAGCGCCCCCGGGCATCGATCTCGCGCTTGCCCTTGGCCTTGATCGCCCCGACCGCCGCGATGCGCCCGTCCTTTATGCCGACATCGGCATTCACCCAGGGATTGCCCGCACCGTCGAGCACCCGACCGCCGCGGATCACGATATCGTAGTCTGCCGCAGGCTGTGCGCCCGCCGCACCCGACGACAGCAACGCCGCTCCCGCAAGTAAAGCGGCACACTTTCCGAATGAGGTGAAGCTCATCTTTTATCCTCCCTTGTTACTCAGGCGCTTATTTCAGGCAGCTGTCGACGAGCGCTTCGAACGCGCGTCCCCGGCGGATGGGGTCCGCGACGGGAAGGCCGAGGCGCTTGCTCTCGGCTTCCATGAGCGCCTCGGCTTCGGCTGCGTCCATGCCGCTGGTGTTGAAGGCGATACCACCGCAGCGGATCGCCGGGTTGGTGCGGCCGCCCATGCGGAGGTTAAGCTCGATCGTCTCCTCGATCGACGGCACCCGATAGTCCGGGAGGCCCAGCATCATCTCACGCCCAGGCTGGTGGCACACGACGATCACATCGGGCTGGCTACCATGCAGAAGCCCCAGAGACACCGCGGCATAGGCGGGATGGAACAGCGAACCCTGTCCCTCGATCACGTCCCAATGGTCTGCCGCCGCGTCCGGGCTCAGCACCTCGGCCGCGCCCGCTTCGAAGTCCGAAACCACCGCGTCCATCGGAATACCGCCGCCCGCGATCATGATGCCGGTCTGGCCCGTGGCGCGAAAGTCCACATCTACGCCGCGCTCAGCAAACGCCGCCGCAAGCGCCAGCGCCGTGTATTTCTTCCCCAGTGCGCAGTCGGTTCCCACAGCAAGCAGCCGCTTCCCCGTCCGTTTGCGGCCCGATCCCACCGGCAAACCTGCAGGCGGCACACGCACATCAATGAGGCGCCGACCAAGGCGTTTCGCCGCAGCACCCAGCTCCGGAACATCGGCAAGGCGAATGTGCATACCGCTGATGATATCGAGGCCCGCTTCAAGCGCCTGAATCAGCGGTGCGACCCAGCTACGATCGATAATGCCGCCGCGATTTGCAACACCGATGAGAATCGCACGCGCGCCTGCTGCATACGCCTCCGCTGGGGTCATGGTGGGCAAGCCGGTCGTAACCGTCGCCCCAACACTGAACTCACCGACACACTTGTCAGCCGCCCAATCCCGGACGCCAAAGGCCGTCTTCGCAAAGCCGGGCTCAACCGTATCGCCCAAAAACAAAAGATACGGATATGGCAACTGTGCTGCCGTATCCGAAGAGAGGCTGGTAATCGCGTTCATGAATGGCTCCACCGTGTACTCGGAACGGCAAGGACTGCGGGAATGGGTTCGGCGAAGCGGTCTGGCGCCATGCAGTGCTTGTAAACCTTCATCGCCCCCTCCTTGTCTTCCCGCACGGGTTGTCAGGCATGACTCCTCCGACCCGTCAGTCAGAAAAGCGAGTCTCCTGTTAAGGACAAAATGATCCTAATCAGAAATTTGTCAATTGACACCTGGTCGCACAGTGGAAAATTTCCAGAATTGCGAATCGTTTCAAAAAATGCAATTTTGGATTCGGAGGGTGGATTGTCGATTCGCTGACACACCCTTTTCAGGGAGGAATCCAAACGATTCCTCGGAGGCATTGGGGAGCGTTCTGCCAAATATGGCGCTGTTTCGACGCGGCCATTTGCCGTCGTCGTTATCAGCCAAACCATCTCGCGACCCGCGCGGGACACTCTGAACCGTCAACTGCGGTTCGGATGCGGGTCGTTGCAACCAAAGGAAGGGGGTTTTCAAATCATGATCAATAAATCCGTTCTCGTCGCATGTGGATCACCGCGCGCACGCCGCCATATCACAGGTAAGGCGCTGCTTTGCGCGACGACAGGCCTCGTCGCCTTGTGGGCCGCACCGTCGCAGGCTCAGGAAGCCGCCGCCGACGTCCAGCAGGCCGAAGACACCGGCGAGATCATCGTCACCGGCTCTCGAATCCAGCGCAGCGGTTTCACCGCGCCGACGCCCACAACCAACATTTCATCCGAAGACCTTGAACGCATCGCCGCGCCCAACATCGCGGACGCACTCAACCAGCTCCCCGCACTGCGCGCATCGCTGACGCCGTCCACGTCCACCAACCTCTCCACCGCGCTCGGCGGCAACTTCCTCGACCTGCGCGGCATGGGCTTTCTTCGCACGCTGACGCTCATCGATGGACGGCGCTATGTGCCGACCACAACGACGGGCGCGGTCAACATCAGTACCATCCCGCAGGCGCTGATCGCGGGCACCGACGTCGTCACCGGCGGCGCCTCTGCTGCTTACGGATCGGACGCCGTGGCGGGCGTCGTCAACCTTCGGCTGAACAACACGCTGGAAGGTGTCAAAGGTTCGATCCAGGGCGGCATCACCGACCATAACGATCACCGCAACTATCTCGCCTCGGCCGCCTTCGGCACCTATTTCGCCGGCGGACGCGGCCACCTTCTCGTCGGCGGCGAAGCGGCGCAGAACAGCGGCGTCGACAAGATGAGCGACCGCGGCTGGGGCGATAACCCGAGCGTGATCTTCAACCCCGCTTATGCTCTGGGCAACGGTCAGCCGCAGTATCTCGTCGTGGACGACGCGCGGTCCTCAAACGCATCGTTCGGCGGCGTCATCAACAGCGTCAACTTCGCGGGCGGCACGAGCGGCCCCGGACCGTTGCGGGGCATTCAGTTCGCGCCCGACGGAACGCCGATTCCCTTCACTTACGGCACCTCGGTGACCGCGACGACCATGAACGGTGGAGACGGCGTGCCGTCTACGGCCGATCTCGTCCTCGAAACGCCCGTGAAGCGCTACAGCGGTTTCGGCAGACTGTCCTATGAAGTCACCGACGACATCAAGGTCTTTGCCGAGTTCGCATACGGCCGCACCGAATCGAGCAACCTCAGCATCCTCGGCAACGATCAACTCACCATCCAGGCCGACAACGCCTACCTTCCCGAATCCATCCGTTCGACGATGGCGGCGAACAACATCACGAGCTTCGTGATGGGCCGCAGTCTGAAGGATTACGGGCGCGGCGGTATCGACGTGACGACCGACACGTGGCAGGTCACCGGCGGCGCCGAAGGCAGCTTCAGCGATACCTGGAAATGGAACGCCTATTACGGCTTCGGCAAGACGCACAATCTCGCGCTCTTCACCGGCAACCGCATTACCGCCTACTGGCGGCAGTCGATGGACGCCGTGTTCCACCCCGATACGGGCTCGATCGTCTGCCGTTCCTCCATCGCCGATCCTACGAACGGCTGCGTACCTATGAATCTGATCGGCGAAGGCAACGTCACGCAGCAGGCCAAGGATTATATCCTCGGCACCGCGGTCCGCGACTGGAAGGTCAAGCAGCGCGTGGCTGCGTTCACGATCAACGGCGAACCCTTCTCGACTTGGGCGGGTCCGGTTTCGCTCGCGTTCGGCGGCGAATACCGCAAGCAGTCGGTGGACGTGACCTCCGATCCGATGTCGATGGCGGGCGCGTTCCGCGTCGGCAACGCCCAGCCCTGGTATGGTAAAGTCAACGTGAAGGAAGGCTTCGCGGAGCTTCTCGTGCCGCTGGCCGCGGACCAGAGCTGGGCCAAGGCGATCGATCTCAACCTCGCGGGCCGCATCACTGATTACAGCACCTCGGGAACGGTCAAGACCTGGAAGATCGGCGCAACCTACGATGTGAGCGATTCGATCAGGTTCCGCGCAACGCGCTCGCGCGATATTCGCGCGCCCAACCTCGACGAGATGTTCGCGGCGGGCAACACGTTCATCTTCGGCATCAACGATCCCATTCTCGGTACAAACTATTCCGTGCAGAACATCCAGGGCGGCAATCCCGACCTGAAACCGGAACGGGCCGATACGCTCACCCTCGGCGTCGTCTTCACGCCGACGTTCTTCCCGCGTTTCCGCATGTCGGTTGATTACTACGACATCGACCTCAAGGGTGCGATCAACTCGCTCAGCACCGGCGCGATCGTCCAACGCTGCTACACGGACACGCCAGCGCTTTGCTCGCTCATCACGCGTCCGACGCCGACGAGCAACATTACAGTCATCCGCTCGTCACCCGCCAACTTCCAGAGCATCAAGGCGCGTGGGTTCGATATCGAAGTCGGCTACGGAACGCCTCTGTTCTCGGGCAATCTCGATCTGCGCGCTTTGGCGAACTACACCGACACGCTCGATCTCGTCGATGGCGTCAACACCACGCACTTCGCGGGTAATACCGAACTCATCAGCATCAACGGCGTCGGCGGCACGCCACACTGGAGATTCACGACGAGCGCGGCCTACACCACCGATGCCTTCAAGCTGGCGCTGACCGGGCGTTATGTCGGCGGCGGCAAGATCACGCAGAACAACGACGGATTGCCGGATGACAACCAAGGCTCGACCGACAAGCAGAAGGTCAACGGACGCCTGTATCTCGATATTTCGGGCGAGGTCACGCTGATCGACGACGGCAACCGCCGCGTCGCGCTGTTCGGCACGATCCAGAACCTCACCGACAATGATCCGCCGATCACCGCCTACAACGGCTACGGCACGACGCGTAGCCTCTACGACATGATCGGGCGCGTCTACAACGCCGGTGTCCGCTTCAAGTTCTAAATGCCTCGCGGGCGGTCCGGAGTTCTAGCCGGACCGCCCGCAATACTTTGTTATGCAAGGTCCTTGGATAAAGGATGAAGTGCCGACTTCAGGTCGGCATCGGTAGCCGAACAGATGGAGAGGATGCGGCAGGGACCATCTCCCACCGCGACATAGGCATGGCCCATGCTACCATCGAAATAGACCGAGTCCCCGGTGGACATCAGAGAGGGAGCGTAAAGGTCGCAATGGAATTCGCACTGGCCTTCAAGAACCAGCGCATACTCCTCGCCCGGATGTCGCATCAGGTCGCCGAATTCAGCGATCGACCGCACGCGGACATCGATGATCATTGGATTAAGCGACTTGTTGAGAAGATCGGCGGAGGGATAGACGTAATCGTAGGTTGCGGTGCGTATCCTGGGACCATCGCCGGAACGCGTGATCGTGCGCCGTCCCGTAGTGAGCGACCGTCCCGTCCCGGAAGCGGGTTTCGGCGCCGCGAACAGACGCGTAATGTCGATGTCGAGACCGCGGCTGAGGCGCATCAACTTCTCGTAGCTGAGCGATATCTTGCCTGTTTCAACCTTGGACAATGTCGAAATCGGCATACCGGTCCGCTTGCTCACTTCCGCAAGCGTCAGGCCGCGCTCCGTACGGATACCGCGCAAAACTTCGCCCGGGTCAATGTCCGCGGAAGAAACTGCAGCCGTAGGGCGCGCAGCACTGCGGTTTGCGGTAGACATTCTGATCCTCTCCTGTTGCCGCAAGTTAGCAGAGCAACGCCCCGCTGTCATGGCCGCGAAACAATATCCGCTACATCAGATTTTTCAGAAATTGACAAATATGAAAATCGCCGCAGTCTCTTCGCGGCGGAACGCCCTTCTACCGACAAACGATGAAAGGACTGCCCATGCGCCGCGCTTCCATTATGGTTTTCGTCTCGGCTGCCCTTCTGGCCTCGGCGCCCCCCCTCACGGCACCCGCCCTGGCAGCACCTGCGGTTGCCGCCACACAGAGCCGCCTTTCCGATGCGTTCAAGCTTTTTGCCGAGCAGACGGATGGGACCGTCGGCGTCGCGGTCCAGGCGATCGGCGGCAAGGAGATGGCCACGCTGAATGCGGGGACAACTTTCCCAATGGCGAGCACGTTCAAGATTGCCGTCGCCGGCAAGATCTTCGAGCGGATCGACAAAGGTGAACTGACGCTGGACCAGATGGTGACGGTCGACCCCAAGTTGCTCGTCGGCTCGTACGGAATGGCGATCCAGACACCGCATCCGGGCATTGCGCTTTCGGTTTACAACCTGCTCGAATTCATGATCACCCAGAGCGACAATACGTCCACCGACGTCCTCGTCCAGCTCGCAGGAGGTCCTGCGGGTGTAACCGCCTGGCTGCGCGGACAGGGCATTTCCGGCCAGCGTGTGGATGGTGACACGGCGCATCTCATCTACCGTGCGATGGGCATCGAGAACCCCAGCCTACCGACCTTCAAGGAAAACGTCGAAGCTGCCTACAAGGCTGACCCCACGATGCGCAGTCGCGGGCCAAACATTCCGTTCAATGCCGATCCGCGCGACGCCTCGACGCCCGAGGCGATGGTGCAACTGCTGCTCAGAATTCATTCCGGCAAGGCGATGAGCGCGAAGAGCACGAAGACGCTGATCGAGATCATGGAGCGCTGCCGCACCGGCGAGAAGCGGCTGAAGGGGCTGCTTCCCTCCGACACGGTGGTCGCGCACAAGACCGGAACGCTGAACTCTGTGGCGAATGACGTCGGGATCATCACGCTCCCGAACGGCAAACAGTTTGCCATCGCCGTGTTCGTGAAGGGCGACACCAAGGGCAAGGATGTGCAGGACAAGGTGATCGCGGACATCGCCCGTGTCGCCTACGACCACTTCCTCACTGTCAACTGAGCACGGGACACGATGATGAAGATGCGAACACAAGCCGCGCTTGGCGCGGTGCTGCTGACAGCATTCTCGCCGACGGCGCAGGCTGAGGACACTTGGGACTTTCTGATCACCAATGCGCGGATCGTGGATGGCAGCGGGAACCCATGGTTCCGGGGTGCTGTTGCGATTGACGATGGGAAGATCGCGTGGATCGGAAACGAGGCGACCGAGACCATGCGGGCTGCGCGGATCATTGATGCGAAGGATCGGGTTGTTTCGCCCGGCTTCATGGATTTCATGGGGCAGAGCACGCTCGTTTACGTGACCAATCCAGCTTCGGCGCGGTCCAGGCTGACGCAGGGGATTACGGTGCATCTGAGCGGCGAAGGTGGATCGCCCGCGCCGCAGAACGAGACGACCCAGCCTGATCCCGTGATGATCCAGGGCAAGCCGTATCGCTGGCGCACCTACAAAGAGTATTTCGACATCCTCGAAAAACTCGGCGTGCCGGTGAACGTGGTCCATAACGTCGGCGCCGCGCAGGTCCGCCGTGTCGTGATGGGCGTAGAGGATCGGAAGCCGACACCGCGCGAAATGGACGCCATGAAGACGCTGGTGGACGACGCGATGCGCGACGGCGCGTCGGGCCTTTCCACCGCGCTCATCTACCCGCCCGGAAACTACCAGACCACGGCGGAACTCGTCGAACTCGCGAAGATGGTGAAGCCGTACGGTGGCTTCTATTCCACGCATATGCGCAACGAGAGCAACCAGCTTCTCCAGGCCATCGACGAGTCGATCGCAATCGGCAAAGGCGCGGACATCCCCGTGCAGATCTACCACCTGAAAGCGGCCGGCGTGAAGAACTGGCCGCTGATGCAAAAGGCCGTCGACAAGATCGCCGACGCGCGCACCGCGGGCCTCGACGTCACCACCGACATCTACCCCTACGTGCGCAACGGCATCGGCCTTGGCTCGTTCGTGCCGCCGTGGTCCTATGCGAAGGGGGCGGAAGCCTTCTACAAGACCCTCGCGGACCCCAAGGTGCGCGCCGATCTCCGCAAGGTGGTGGAGACCGACACATCGTGGGAAAACTGGTACGACCATGTCGGGCAGGACTGGGCGAACGTCCAGATCACCGACGACCGGCTCGGCAAGGAACTCGCAGGCCTCAGCATTGCCGAAGCGGCCAAGCTGCGCGGCAAAGAGGTGTGGACGTTCGTGTTCGATACGATCGCCGAAGGCGGCGTCAGCGTCGCGCCGCTCAGCATGAACGAGGAGCAGAAGCGCATCGCGCTGAAGGCGCCGTTCGTGATGATCAACACGGACACATCGCCCGCAAGCCCCGACGTCGACGGCATCGCCACGCACCCGCGCGCCTACGGCACGATGCCGCGCGTGCTCGCGAAATACGTGCGCGAGGAGAAGGTGATCCCGCTGGAGGAAGCGATCCGGCGCATGACCTCGGCATCGGCGAACCGGCTCGGGCTGTTTGATCGCGGCAGGCTGGGTGTCGGCTATGCTGCCGACGTTCTGATCTTCGACCCCGACACCGTTCAGGACCGCGCTACCTTCGAGAACCCGGCACAGTATTCGACCGGCATGGACTACGTGTTCGTAAACGGCGTGCTTGCCATCGACGACGGCAAATTGACCGGCGCCCGGGCGGGCAAGGTGATCCGCTACGATCGCGCGCGAAAATAAAACAAAACCAGGAAACGAGAGACAAATGAGCATCATCGTGCCGCCAGAATCACTCGATTGGCGGATAAAGGGCCTGCCTGCTGCGTGGCGTGGAGACGCTGCGACACTGGCCGGGGCCGGGCTTTCCATTCCAGGCGAGGACCTGATGCTGCCCGCAGCCGTGCTGCGCCGCTCGGCAATGGAACACAACAGCCGCTGGATGAAACGCTTTACCGAACTGACCGGGACGCAGATCGCCCCGCACGGCAAGACGACGATGAGCCCCGAACTGTTCGCCATGCAGATGGCGGACGGTGCCTGGGGGATTACCGCTGCGAACGCCTGCCATGTCCGCGCCTATCGCGCGTTCGGCATCGACAGGATCTTCATGGCGAACCAACTCGTGGGCCGCGAAAACATCGCCTATGTCGCGGCCGAACTGCGCGCCAATCCCGACTTCGATTTCTACTGCCTGGTGGATTCCATGCAGGCGATCGATCTCCTTGAGGCGGGCCTCGCCGAGGCACCCACGGGCAGACGCCTGCAAGTGCTGATCGAACTTGGCTTCCCGGGCGGCCGCACAGGCTTTCGCGACAATGCAGAAGCGCTGGCCGCGGCACAGAGGATCGCCGAGTCCCCCTTTGTCTGCCTGCGCGGAATCGAAGCGTTCGAGGGTATTGTTCAGGGCCTCGAAGCGACCGAACGCGACGCGAAGGTCGATGCCCTGCTGCAGCGGATCGTCCGCCTTGCCGAGCAATGCTACGATACCGGCCTGTTTTCCGGGGAAGCGATGCTGTCCGCCGGCGGATCATCGCTGTTCGACCGCGTTGCGCAAACCTTCGGCGAAGCCCGCAAGGAACGCCCCTTCCTCGTGCTGCTGCGCAGCGGCTGCTACCTCGTGCATGACAGCCACTTCTACCAACAGCTTATCGACCAGCTCGAAGCGCGGTCGCCGATTGCGGCAAGACTTGGCGAAGGTTTGCGTCCCGCACTGGAAGTCTGGGCGTATGTCCACTCGCGGCCCGAACCGACACGCGTGATCGCAGGCTTTGGAAAGCGCGACATCGGCGAGGACGTGGCCCGCCCCACCCCGCTCGCCTGGGTCCGCCCTGGCCCGAGCGCGGCGCCAGTTCCGCTAAGCGATACGCACCGCGTCGTCCGCCTCGACGATCAGCACGCCTATATCGATGTGCCTGCGGAATCGCCGTTGCAGCCGGGCGACCTCATCAGCCTTGGCATTTCGCATCCGTGCACGACCTTCGACAAATGGAAGCTGCTGTATATCGTGGACGATGCGCTCGTCGTGACGGGATCGGTGCGCACATACTTCTGAGCTGCCGCGGACAAAGAGGGAAAGACGGAATGATGAAGAGACTGTTGGCCTGGATCATCGTGCTGGTGGCCCCGACCGCCGCGCTGGCACAGGCACCGGACCCCGCGCTCGACCGCGCCGCCGCATTGATTGCGGACGCGGCGCAGTGGGAGGTTCGCGAAAAGCAGATCCCTTCGATTGCCGTGGCGATCATCGGCCCGGAAGGCGTGCGCTGGTCGGGCGCATGGGGCAAGGCGGATGCGGCGGGCAAGGTGCCCGCCTCTGCCGATACGGTCTACCGGGCAGGTTCGGTGAGCAAGCTTTTCACCGACGTTGCCGTGATGAAGCTGGTTGAGCAGGGCAAGCTGAAGCTCGACGTTCCCGTCCGCACCTACCTGCCGACATTCCAACCCAAGAACCCGTTCGGCGGAGAGATCACGCTGCGCCAGCTCATGACGCACCGCAGCGGGCTCGTGCGCGAATCCCCGCGCGGCAATTATTTCGACATCACGCCCAAGGACCAGGCTGACAGCGTTCTCAGCATCAATGAGACCACGCTCGTTGCCGCGCCCGGAAGTGTCACCAAATATTCGAACGCCGGGATCGCAGTTGTGGGCGAGGTGATCGCGCGGGTGACCGGGATGCCCTTCGAGAAGGCTCTCCACGCGCTCGTGCTCGATCCGCTCGGCATGACATCGAGCGGCCTTACCGCCGCGCCGTTCGCCGGGCGCATCGCCCATAGCGAGATGGCAGCCTTCGACGGCCCGCGCGTGGCTGCACCACCTATCGAACTCGGCATGCCCGCAGCCGGCAGCCTTTACACAACAACGGGTGATCTTGGCCGCTTCGCGCAGGCGCTGCTGAACAAGGGCGGGATCCCGAGCGGCCGCATGCTGAAAGTCGCCTCGCTCGACGAGATGTGGAGACGCCAATACCCGGCTTCGGGCGCGCGTATCTTCGGCTTGGGCTTCGTCGTCGCGGACATGGACGGAAAGCGTGTCGTTGGCCACGGCGGCGCCATCTATGGTCATTCGACGCAGCTGCTCGTGATGCCCGAAGCCGGCCTCGGCGTTGTCGCCTTCACGACGGTCGATGCCTCTAACCCCATCACGAACAAGCTGGCCGACTACGCGCTTCGCACGGTGCTAGCGCTGAAGACGGGAACCGAAGCGCCTTCGTACGCGAAGGGCGAGCTTGTGACAGGCGCGGAGGCAAAGCGCCTTTCCGGCTGGTTCACGAACGGCAAGCAGAGCGTCAGCACACGCATCTACGCGGGCCACCTCGTCATCGACGCCCCCGAACTCGTCGGCGACGTCCGCCGGACGCCCACGGGCTTCATGGTGGAAGACGCGCAGACCCGCTTCGACAAACTTGCCATCGCCGACGACGCATCGTGGATCGAGGTCGGCGGTGTGCGCTACGCGCGCGGCGAGATGCCCGAGCCGCCGCTGCCGAACGCCGAGCTTGCCGCGCTGATCGGCGACTACGGATGGGAGCACAACGTGCTTCGCATCTATGAGCGCGACGGCAGGCCCTTTGTGTGGATCGAGTGGACCGAACATACGGAGCTGACGCGCACGAGTGCCGACCGCTACGCCTTCCCCACCGATCGCGGCCTCTACCCGTTCGAAACCCTGACGTTCGAACGCAATGCGGCCGGCGCAGTGACTGCCGCGAACCTTGGCGGCATCCGCTTCCCGCGCCGCGATTTCGGCGCGGAGGTGGAGGCGAAGGTGCGCGCCGGCGTGCAGGCCAATTTCGCGGGGCTTCGCGCCGCCGCGCTTGCAGCCACGCCGCCCAGCGAGCCGCCATCGGCAAAGCCGAGCGATCTCTACGCGATCACCAAGGCCGATCCGACGATCCGGCTCGACATCCGCTATGCGGGCATCAACAACTTCATGGGCATCCCGGTGTACGAAAGCGCCCGCGCCTTCCTGCAGCGGCCTGCCGCCGAGGCGTTGTCGCGCGTGAACCAGGCGCTGCGGAAGCGCGGCTACGGGCTGCTTATCCACGACGCCTATCGCCCGTGGTACGTCACCAAGATGTTCTGGGATGCGAGCCCGGTTTCAAGCCGCATGTTCGTTGCCGATCCTTCGCAGGGCTCCCGCCACAACCGGGGCGCGGCGGTCGACCTCACCATGTTCGAGCTCGTCACCGGCAAACCCATGGAAACGACGGGCCGCTACGACGAGTTCTCGACCCGCTCCTACTCCAACTTCGTTGGCGGCACTGATCACCAACGCTGGCTGCGCGAGGTGCTGCGCAGCGCGATCGAGGCCGAGGGCTTCGACGTCTATCCCGAGGAGTGGTGGCACTTCGATTACGGCAACTGGCGGGACTACCCCATCGGCAACAAGACGTTCGAGGAACTGGAAGGCCGCAAGCGCCGTTAACCCTCCGCTGTTTGATCGGAGTCATGGTACGGGTGTGACGCCCGGTGCAAAAAACTTGCACCGGGCGCTTGCGTTGCAAAACTGCAACACCATATCGCGCTCAGTCCATGATTGCCCGTCAAGGGGGATGTAACTGCTATGAATATCGAGAAATTCAGCGACCGCGCCAAAGGATTCCTGCAGTCCGCACAGACCGTCGCGATCCGCATGAGCCACCAGCGTGTGGCGCCCGAGCATCTGCTGAAGGCACTGCTGGAAGACGACCAAGGCATGGCCGCCGGCCTGATCGGCAAGGCAGGCGGCGACGCGCGCGCGGCGGTGCGCGAGATCGATCAGGCGCTGGCGAAGCACGCACAGGTTTCCGGCGGCGGCGCGCAGAACGTGCAGTGGGACAACGACACCGTGCGCGTGCTGACGCAGGCCGAGGAGGTCGCGAAGAAGGCGGGAGACAGCTTCGTCACCGTCGAGCGGCTGCTGCTGGCGCTGACTCTCGCCAAGGAAACCGCCGCGGGCAAGGCACTCGCCGCCGCGGGCGTGACTCCGCAGGGCCTGAATAGCGCTATCGAGGATCTGCGGCAGGGTCGCACCGCCGATACGGCCGGGGCGGAGGACCGCTATGACGCGCTGAAGAAATTCGCGCGCGACCTGACCGCCGCTGCCCGCGAGGGCAAGCTCGACCCCGTCATCGGCCGCGACGAGGAAATCCGCCGCACTATTCAGGTGCTGGCGCGGCGCACCAAGAACAACCCCGTGCTGATCGGCGAGCCGGGCGTCGGCAAGACCGCGATCGCGGAAGGGCTAGCGCTCCGCATCGCCAACGGCGACGTGCCCGACGGCATCAAGGACCGCACCGTGATGGCGCTCGACATGGGCAGCCTGATCGCGGGCGCGAAGTATCGCGGCGAGTTCGAAGAGCGCCTGAAGGGCGTGCTCGACGAGGTGAAAGCCGCCGAGGGCAACATCATCCTGTTCATCGACGAGATGCACACGCTGATCGGCGCGGGCAAGTCCGAAGGCGCGATGGACGCCTCCAACTTACTGAAGCCTGCGCTGGCGCGCGGCGAGCTGCACTGCATCGGCGCGACGACGCTCGACGAGTATCGCAAGCACGTGGAGAAAGACCCTGCCCTGCAGCGGCGCTTCCAGCCCGTGTTCGTGGGCGAGCCGACCGTGGAGGATACGATCTCAATCCTTCGCGGGCTCAAGGAGAAGTACGAGCTTCACCACGGCGTGCGCATTACCGATGGGGCGCTCGTTTCCGCCGCGACGCTTTCGAACCGCTACATCACCGACCGCTTCCTGCCGGACAAGGCCATCGACCTGATGGACGAAGCCGCGTCGCGCCTGCGCATGGAGGTGGAATCGAAGCCCGAGGAGATCGAGAACCTCGACCGGCGCATTATCCAGCTCAAGATCGAGCGCGAGGCGCTGAAGAAGGAAAAGGACGACGCGTCCAAGGACAGGCTGGCCAATCTGGAGCGCGACCTCGCCGATCTGGAGGAACAATCGCGCGAGCTGACCGCCCGGTGGCAGGCCGAGCGCGAAAAGATGCAGTCCGAAACGAAGCTGCGCGAACAGCTCGACGCCGCGCGCATCGAGCTGGAACAGGCGCAGCGTTCGGGGGATCTCGGCCGCGCGGGTGAACTCTCCTACGGCGTCATTCCGGGGCTCGAAAAGCAGCTCGCGGAAGCTGAAGGCGCCAGCAAGGGCGCGATGGTGCGCGAGGAAGTCACTGCCGACGACATCGCCGGTGTCGTCTCGCGCTGGACCGGCATTCCGGTAGATCGGATGCTGGAAGGCGAGCGCGAGAAGCTGCTGCAGATGGAGGCGCTGATCGGCAAGCGCGTTATCGGGCAGGAAGACGCCGTGAAGGCCGTGTCCGCTGCCGTGCGCCGCGCGCGTGCGGGGCTTCAGGATCCGAACCGGCCCTTGGGGAGCTTCCTGTTCCTCGGCCCCACCGGCGTCGGTAAGACCGAACTCACCAAGGCGCTCGCCGAATTCCTGTTCGACGACGCGGGCGCGATGGTGC
The DNA here is from genome assembly GCF_963974575.1 of uncultured Sphingosinicella sp. Taxonomy (NCBI): domain Bacteria; kingdom Pseudomonadati; phylum Pseudomonadota; class Alphaproteobacteria; order Sphingomonadales; family Sphingosinicellaceae; genus Sphingosinicella; species uncultured Sphingosinicella sp. The sequence continues at coordinate 74,021 of NZ_CAXBBQ010000004.1, forward strand.
GCATCGACATGAGCGAGTTCATGGAGAAGCACAGCGTCTCCCGCCTGATCGGCGCGCCTCCGGGCTATGTCGGCTACGACGAGGGCGGCGTGCTCACCGAGGCGGTGCGGCGTAGGCCCTATCAGGTCGTGCTGTTCGACGAGGTGGAGAAGGCGCACGCGGACGTCTTCAACGTGCTCCTCCAGGTGCTCGACGACGGGCGGCTGACCGACAGCCAGGGCCGCACGGTGGACTTCACCAACACCATCATCATTCTCACCTCGAACCTCGGTTCGCAGTATCTCTCGTCACTGCGCGACGACCAGACGGTGAAGGATGTGGAAGACGAGGTGATGACCGTGGTGCGCGGGCATTTCCGGCCCGAGTTCCTGAACCGGCTCGACGAGATCATCCTGTTCCACCGGCTGGCGCAGGCGCACATGGGACCGATCGTCGATCTTCAGGTTTCGCGCGTGCAGAAGCTGCTCGCCGACCGGAAGATCACCATCGACCTCACCGATGCCGCAAGGGCGTGGCTAGGCCGGGTGGGCTACGATCCCGTCTACGGCGCAAGGCCGCTGAAACGCGCCGTGCAGAAGTACCTGCAGGACCCCCTCGCCGACAAGATCCTCTCCGGCGAGATCGGCGACGGCGCCAGCGTAAAGGTGGACGAAGGCGACGGGGCGCTGGCGTTTCAGGTGGGCTGATCGTTGACCTTGCAGGCATGATGCGACACCAATGTACGGTGGCTCGCAGGAAAGGGATGATCATGCCTGCAGGAAAACGCGCCTTGGCGCTCGCTTTCACAATCGCACTGGCCCCTGCATCCGTGCTTGCGGATGAAGCAGATGTGCTCGGTGCCTTTCAGAAGTGTCGCGGGATCGCCGATACCGTCCAGCGGCTTGGATGCTACGACGCTGCTGCAGCGTCTTCGGAAATGCTCGCGAAGCAGATGAGCGAACGTCGGAAAGCGCGCAGCGCGGAAGATTTCGGCCTGCGCGAAGACCAGATCAAGGCGCGCGAGGCTGTTGCCGACGAGGACAGCGCTGACCGTGAAGACGCTGTCACTTCTGTGATATCGGAAATCGTGGAGGTCTGGACGGACGCGGCGCGGCGCCGTGTGTTCATGTTTGCCAACGGTCAGGTTTGGCGGGAGACGAGCAACAGCAATTTCCGCGGCCTGGTTCGGCCGGAGACCACCATTGAAGTCAGGCGGGGCGGGATCGGAGGCTACCGGATGACGTTCAGTGGCCGAAACGGTTATATCGGCGTGGCACGCGTGCGGTAGTTCCGGCTTCAGACCGTCTCGACAAGCGGGAGCGCCCATGCGGGTGGCGCCTGTTCCTTGTCAAAATATTCAAAGATCAGGTGGATTCGATCCGTTGTCCCGCGATTGTGGACGCCATGTATCCCCATGTTGTTGACCTCGACCGACTCTCCTTCCGGAAAATGGTATGATTTGCCGTCGATCATAAACGCGACTTGGTCGTTGGTGAGAAGCGGCACGTGTACCTTGTGCGGCCATTTCGCTGCGGGGTTCGCGTCGCGGTGTAACTTTATGACGCCCCCAGCAGGCATTCGCGCCAGCATGACGCGGGGAAAATCGCCTCGCGCGTAGCCATAGGACGCGATCGCCTCGCTGAGAACGGGTTCCAGCAGATAGCGCCATTCTTCCCAAATCGGCCGACTGTAGGACAGGCGCCAATCCCGGTAGTTGCTCACAAAACGAAAAACGATGTGTCGCGTCTTGTCGAGTGCATCGAAACGGTTGGGTTTGGCGACGTTTTCCGTATCCCAAAGTGCTTCCGGCATGGCCAGGACGGCCGCGCGCAAAGCGGCAATATCAACCGTGCCAAGCCGCCGTATGGTCTGCGTCTTGCGAGGATTGGGAAGCATCGCCGTCACCTTTCAGAATTCGTAGCCGAACAATTCCAGGTCGCGTCCGTAGATTTTCTTCACGCCCTCGATCAGCTGTTCATCGTAATAATCCCGATAATAGCCGTGGCACGACGCATTGACCCTGCCCAACGTCGCCGAAGGTATGACGAGGCGCGCGCAGATCTCGTCGTAGGCGGTCTGCATATCCTCAACGTGCCCAACGAAATCGGCCTGAAGCTTGCCGTCGGGACCGACAAGAAACTTGTGTTGCGGCTGGAAGACCATGTGCTGATGCGGCGGAGCCACGAACAGGAAATGCCGCATCACGCCGCGCGGGTCTCGCTGGAAGGCTCCATCCTTGCTCGTCGCAAATGCGCAGTAGGAAACGAAGCGATCGAAGGGATTTCTCACGTAGGCGAATTTGAAGTAGGCCGAGAACGCGTCCTCGCCCAGAAATGGCCGGACCTGCTGGAAGCTGAGGTGGCCGTGCCCAATGCGCGCCAGTTCGGGAATGGGAAACTTCTTTTCGATGAACAGCCGTGCCTGTTCCATATCATCAGGACCAAGGTGCGGACGCAAAGCTTCACGAACCGTGTGCGTACCCGTCTTGGGGACAGCGACGAATATGAAGCGGTGCTGATGAGAGACGATCATGCGGTCTGCAGGCTTTTCGCCGTGCTCGGCACCACGCGGGCTTGGGGAGGCTGAGCCGCCGGCAGCGCCGCCCTGAAAATGAGTTCGCTCAGCACACGGTCTATAGGCACTTCGTTTGCAAGCAGGATGGCGCTGGCACCGAGGGCATGCAGTTCGGCCTGCATGCCCTCGACCAGCCTCCGATACGCAGCCTGCCCCTCCGGCGAAGGGCCAAACTGCGTCCAGACTGCAAGCCAGCCATAAGCGAACCGGTCGAGCCGCGCCGCGATACGCTCGACCGCCGGCGTCCGTTTCACGTGGCTCAGAACATAGCCGATGTGACAGCGCACCTCCCAGGGCGTCATCACGCTCGGAACATTATACTGTTCGAATGCCAGGGCGCGCGCGTCGCTCTGCCTCGGCGCAAGAAACGGCCCACCCGCCGGCGACTGCAGATCATCAGTTTTCGCCGTTTCGATCAGATCCCAAAGCTCCGGCGTGCCGACGGTATCGAGTACGAGGTGAATGCGCTTCGCCGTGCCGCCGTTCTGCACATTGTGCTTCCGGAAGGAATCAAATACCCAGCATTCGCCCGCCTGCATATGTACGGTCGTGCGATCACAGGTGAACAGCACTTTGGGTGACGTGATTACAGGAATGTGGATGCGTATGTGCGTCCGCCAGTAGTAATTGATATCCACATGGTCCGGCACTTGTGCGCCGGGTGCGAGGCCCATCAGACGACTACGCCCCCACACTCCCCCGAGATCGGTCATTATATTCATGATATAAGGGCATTTTTTCAGATGCTCGGTGGGCGCCATCGGCCCGGTAAAGGCGTTGGTGATCTGGCCCTGCGCAGTAATCAGAAGCAGGGCATCATTGCCGGGCAATTTTGCAGGATGAGGCACCCAGGCGCCGGGGCCGAGCGCCGCTACCTCTCGCGCAATCGTTTCCGCACAGTAGCGCTTGCGCAGCCGAACAAAAGGGGCTTCGAAATCCATGTTCAGGTCCATCCGCCAGCTTCGGATCGCCAGCGGACAATCAGTTACCATGCTCGGTCATGCCAGTTCAACCTGGCGAAGTGGCTGAAAACATACCCGCGCTTTAACGTTTATTGGTCTTATAGAACAAGCAGCGTGATTTCGGAATCACGCTGCTCGCTCTATCTCTTTGTTGTCGCATCGTTTCTGGCGGAAAATCGGTTCCCACTTTTCCACACGACGCCCTAGTTGCCCCGCCGCGTGTCGATAATGGCGCGATCGATCATTTCCGCCGCGGCGCGGCGGTGATTTTCGGCTACCTCTTCCCATTCCCGGGCCGTCATGCAGGTTTTCGAACCGAAGCGTGTTCCCGTCTTCGGGCTTGATTTGCAGATGATACGGTCATTTTCATTCTTTTTGGCCGATGTCTGTGATTGAGTCTGCCCTTCAGCCATCACGCTGCCGGTGCTCAAGGCAAAGAACATTGCCAACACAATAAACAGGGCCCTGCGCATACAAAGTCTCCCGCGAATGTCTTCAAGCATATACAGTCACAAGCCCAAACTCAATCCACCGAACGAACCCGCGAGCGAGCACCGAGTTGAAAACACCTTTCGCGATCAATCCGAACATCGACCGAGCCGCCCTGGCGCTGCAGTTCCGAACCGCCGGGCGTGTCGAGATCAGAGACTTCATCTCGCCCGCGGATGCATCAGCGCTACGTGCACACTTGCTCGCCCGAGACGACTGGACTCTCGTGCTTCGGGCGGCATCGGGCGTTTACGAGCTTCCGCGCAACCGTTTCAGCGAACTCACGGATGCACAGAAAGCCGAACTCGATACTTTAGTGATCCAGGCCGCACGAGAAGGCTTTCAGTACCGCTACGAAAGCATAAGGGTTCCCGACGAGGCGCACTTGCGGACGAGAAGCAGCGCCTTGCTCGACGGCTTCGTCAAATTCATGAATTCGTCCCCGGTTCTTGAATGTATTGGAGAGATCATGGGCGTGGCCGCTCCGCACTTTGCGGATGGGCAGGCCACATCTTATTCGCCCGGACATTTCCTCACCCGCCACGACGACGACATCGAAGGCAAACATCGGCTTGCGGCTTACGTGATGGGTCTTCAGCCCGACTGGAAGCCGGAGTGGGGTGGCCTGCTGATGTTTCATGGCGAGGACGGCAATATTGACGGCGCCTTCACGCCTGCAATGGGATCGCTTCGTCTGTTCCGGGTTCCGGCAGCGCACAGCGTCAGCTACGTCAATCCGATGGCACCCACATCGCGGCTATCGGTGACAGGCTGGTTCCGATCCAAATACCCCTGAGTTGCGTCATTCCATGTCGTAGCCGAACTTCTCAGCCCAAGGTGCCAGGATGGGAAGCACCGGTTCCATATGATGCCGATAACGGAGCCAGCGGCCGCTTGCCCGACTGTAGATGCTCTCGGTAACCTGCGCATAGCTCGGCGTACGAATGTATCCGCGTTCTACCGCCACACGCTGGTGATCGAGTACGGAATCCTCCCATGCCAAATCCAGGAATTCCAGCAGAGGCCGTATTTCTCCCTCGACGTTCTCCACCATGTCCTCGTAGCGAATCGTATGGATGCGGAGCGGCAGGAGGGACCGACACGTTTCCCAATATTGCATGACCCGGTCGTAGAGCAGCGCAGCGTTCTCGAGATTGAGAAAACTCGCCATCGCCTGGTTGATCTTGAGGTTCTGCATGAAGCAGCTAAGCACGACATCGCAAGGGTGACGCAATGTGAAAATAAAACGGGCGTCGGGAAACAGCCGGTGGATAAGCGGCGTGCGCAGCGACGCGAGCGGGTTCTTGTCGACCAAAAGGCTCTGCTCGGGAAACGCCCCCCGCGCCGCCGCTTCGGTATGGTAACGGGCGCGCAAATCGAGAATGGAACGTTCGTCGAGATTGCCCAGCCTTTCGATGCCACCAGCGATGTCTTCGATATGCGCGAGGATCGGCTCTTCTTCTAGAACATGCGTGCCACTATGGCCCATGAGAATGGTATCCAGAAGCGTCGTCCCCGACCGCATGAAGCCTAGGAGAAACGCGGGCGCACGTCCACTTTCCGGGGACGCCGCAGTGGGCCACCCCTCCACTGCGGAAGGGGTCGTTGCCGCAAGCAGGTCTTCGACATGGCGGCGATGCTCGGTCCCATCGAAACGGCGTGCATCGGGATAGCTTGCCGTCACCCGGTTCATATCCTCGAATGCCGAAAAGGCGGTGTCGATCTCGCCCAGGTGATCTGCGACCTGACCAATGAACAGGAAGCGAATTGCGGGATCGAGACTGTCGGGAAGTGAAAACTGCGCCGTCTGCAGCGCATCCGCGAGGTTGCCCTGCCGTCGAAGAATCATCGCATTGATATATCCGAATTCGTCGCCTTGCGCGCCAGCCGTGGTCGCCGCCTTGAGCAAGGCTTCGAGTTCATCGATCCGGTTGGCCTGCTCAAGCAGAATAGCGAGATTGAGATAGGCTGCGGCCGAGCGCGGATCGGCTTGCAGCGCGAAACGATACGCGCGTTCGGCCTGCGCAAGATCGGCGAGATCAGAGAATGTCTGGCCGAGCGCAATGAATATATCCGCATTCTTGGAATCCAGACGCGCCGCAGTTCCAAGCGCTGCGAGCGCTTCGGAGCTCTTGCCCATATGGCGCAGGCATTTTCCGAGTTCGAACATCACGGTCGCGTCGCGGGGCGAAAGGTGTGCCGCCTCGCTCAGTGCCGCGAGGCTGTCTTCATACCGGTCCGCGGACTGAAATACGCGCCCGAGATTGAGATGGATGAGGGCCGTCGCAGGGCTGATCGATCGCGCCTGCACCAGCGCAGTTATCGCGCCGCCGAAATCGCCGGACTCGTGAAGCGTATTGCCAAGGTTGTTCCAGGCTTCGAAGTCGCCGGGTTGCTCATCAAGCAAGGAACGGTAAATCGCCGCAGCGCCCAGATGTTCCCCGGCTCTTTTCAGAATGTCCGCGCGCATTCGCCGTAAAAGGAAATTCGGTGCCTTCGCGGTTTCGCAAACCAACAGCGCCTCATCAAATTCTCCGAGTTCCGAAAGGGCGCGAGCGATATTGAGCCGAAGTTCGGGCGTATCCATGCCGCTTTGCATCGCCTTGCGCAGGTAAGCGGCGCCTTGGGCCAGATCGCCGGACTGACAACAGATTACGCCCGCAAGCTGGAGGATTTGCGGCGCGCTTGGCTGCCACTTGAGCGCAATTTCGGCCTCGTGCCGCGCCCGCGCCAGATCGCCTTGCTTGAAAGCCGCAACCGCGAGATTCACGTGTTCGGATATGCTCATATTTCAACTATCTAATTGTGATCCGGGCAAAGCGCCATGGCATCCGCAACACAAAAAAGAGGGCGGAGCTTCAGCTCCGCCCTCCGTCACCTTTCAGGGTTCCGGACTAGAACCTGAGACGTGCCGAGACATAGGCGCGGCGACCGATCACGTCGTAGAGCGATGGATCCGTTCCGGACTGGACGTTCGGCGCATACTGCGGCGGCTGTTTGTCAAACAGGTTGTTGATACCCAGACGCAGTGTGACCGGATCGATGTTCGCCTCGACGGCAGCATCGACGTAGATCACCGAACCTGGCCCTGTGAACTCCTCGCCTTCGAACTGTACGGAGGCACGGTTCTTCATGCCATCGATATACCGGATACGCGTCGACAGCGTGATAGGGTCCATGTTCCAAGCCAGATTGAGGTGACCCTTCCACTCGGGGAAGCTCTGGCCGAGACCGGCGCCGAAATACGCAACCGTATCGGCATAATCGATCGTGAGGCCCGGAATTTCCTCGATCTTGTACTCGATCAGGTAGTTCAGGAAGAGGTTCATGGAGAGACTCGATTCACCCTTCACGAAATCCGTCGGCAGGTTGTAGCCGAGCTGGAAATCGATACCCGACGTCTTGATCTTGCCCTGGTTGATGAACTGGAAGTAGCCGTTCTCGTCACCGCCGAGTTCTTCAGGCGCGATGATGCCGACAATGTTACCGCCCGAACGCCACACCGAATCGCAGTACGGCGTACCATCATCAAGACCTTCGTTCTGGCCAAGATAGCCGTAGCAGGCCGCGATGAAGATGTTCGGATCAGGAACGCGGATCACGTCCTTGATCTTGATGTTGTAGTAGTCGATCGAACCGGTGAAGCCGTTCCAGTTGAACACACCGCCGAGCGTGAACGTATCCGCCTTTTCCGGCTTCAGGTTCGTGTTGCCCGTCGTGGTGATGAACGCCTGCGCGCCCGGCGTTGCCGCGAACGTGTCGACGAGCGTACCCAGGCCACCCGTGAGGCCCGCATTCGCGCAGATGTCCGTTGCCGCGGCACCACCCGAGTTCCGGAAGTTGCTGGAGATCGAGCAAGGGTCGAAAATCTGCGGGAAGCCGCCACCCCCCGAGAACAGCTCACCGAAGTTCGGTGCGCGTACCGAGCGCTGGTAGGTACCACGAAGGCGAAGCTGCTGGATGGGCGAGAAGATGACCGTCGCGCCGTAGGTCCAGTCGGTGGAGGGCGTTCCGTTGACGCCGTTCACGACGTCGTTGAAATCGCTCTTCGAACGACGGCCCTGCAGCGTCACGTCCAGCTTGTCGGCGATGACCGGCACGTACAGCTCGCCGAAGAAGTCGGTGAACGTGTTGGTGCCGCCGGCAGGAACGGACGTATTGAAGCCCGCGATCGGTCCGAACAGCGCGCCCGGATCGAACGAGTACTTGAACTTGCGCTGCTCGGCACCGAGCACGATCGACATCGTGCCGCCTGGCAGCTCGACGAGGTCGCCGGTGACATACGCCTGCGCGATCTTCTGCGTGAACTTGGTCGACGTGCGGCCAACCTCGTCCACGTAGTCAACGCAATCCTGCGACAGCGGCTGAATGCCGAACGGATTGAAGCCGCCTTCGCAGATGCTGACACCGCCATCCTCGGCTTCCAGCAGTTCCTGCACGCGCTGCACGTTGACGTTACCACGCGCTTCCTGATCGATAACCGTACGGCCCCACGAGTAATACGCCTCGTAGCGCCAGCCTTCCGCGATGTCGCCGCGGGCGCCGATCAGGCCTTGCAGAACCTGGTTGTCGAACACCTGCTCGCGAAGACCGGTACCAAGGAAACGGTAACCGATATTGACCGCTTCCGTGGCGCCCGAGCCCGCGTAGTTAGTATTGTCGCCGGTGCGGGTGCTCAGCAGTGTCAGAAGGTCTGCCGGCATGAAGGGGTTCGTGACCGGAACCATGAAGCCCGTCGCACGACCACCGGGAGAAATCAGGGCCGAACTGGCCTGAATTTCGCTGTTCTCGCCCGGCGCACGGATCGTGACACCCACAGGCGTCGGCGCAAGCGCGCTTGACGAGGTGTACTCGGTGTAACCTGCCTGCGTAAAGAACTCGAACGACGAGCTTACCTCGTAGTTACCGCGGAAGAACGCCGATTTGCGTTCGAGCGGCAGCACGAGGAGGTTCACGATATCGAAGTTGTACGAATAGAAGTCCGGGAAGAAGTTCAGGTTCGCATTCGCGGGCGACGATTCAAGATCATAGCGATAGTTCGCCACGTCGCGCGGATTGTTGAACGTGCCGATGCCGAACAGCGAACCATCCGAGTTGAATGCGAGCAGACCTTCCGTCGGATAATCTTTTGGATCGACGCCGTACCCTGCGAACAGTGCCGAGATCGCATCCGGATCGATGGGGTTTCCAGCGGCAGACGTATAGCGGCCTGTCGGGAATGAACCGGTCGTGGAGGTCGCCTGCTGTGCGAACTTGCGCTGCGCCTTGATGAGCGATTCGCGTTTCGAATATTCGACCGACAGTGCGACATTGCCGCGGCCATCAGCGAAGTTGCCGCCGAGCGTTCCGCTGATCTGATATTCTTTGGCATCCATCTCCGGAACGGAATTCGAATAGGTCGCGCGCAAATCGAGGCCTTCGAAATCGTTCTTGGTGATGATGTTCACGACACCGGCAATCGCGTCCGCACCGTAAGTCGCACCAGCGCCGCCCGTGATGACCTCTATGCGCTCGATAAGACCCTGCGGGATCGTGTTGAGGTCGACCGACTGATCGGTACCCGACACCATCGGACGACGGCCGTTGATCAGAACCAGGTTGCGGTTGCTGCCGAGGCCACGAAGGTCAACGTTCGACTGGCCGTTGTTGCCGGGGTTGTTCGATGTAGTCGAACCTGCCGGGTTCACCTGCGGAAGCGTGTTGAGGAACGTGTCGAGCGTGACGTCGGCGTTGGCGACGACTTCCTCGCCCGTCACCACGGCGATCGGGCTGGCAGCGTCGATATTCGGGCGCACGATACGCGACCCCGTAACAATGATGGTCTCCTCGGAAACGCCCTCAGCCACCTCTTGCTCCTGCGCAAACGCCGGAGCAGCGATCGCTGCAGCGGTGACCAATACGCTGCTTGTGCACAGCGCACGACGATAGAGCGAAAATTTCGCGTTGTTCACGTCCCAGTCCTTTTACAGTTGTCCCAGTTTCGTCATCGGCATGTGTTGCATCTCTGCATCATTGCGAAACACGCCTATTCAGGCTTCTTTTTTCGCATCTGACACAAAAACACATGTCAACGCAGTCCATTACGGACCTTCAGCGTTTGTCTTGGAATATTGTCGAAGTGTAAAGCAGCCCTCAGGCGGCATTACACGCTTCGAATATGCAGTGTGACGGTGCGGACACACTCAGTGCAAGCAGGTAACGAAAACGACAGAAAAATTGTAATTTTATTACTGTGCAATAGCGTTTCGCCAAGACGCGCGGAAAACGCGATCGAAATCGATAGGTTATCGAAACTGACAATAAAAAAGCCGCGGCTGTTCGAAGCGTTTTAACAAAAGCGCCAAAAGCAAGAGCGGAACGCCCTCGTCTTAAAGGCGGCCCAGTGCCCGCATTTCTGTGTAGCGCGCGGCGGCGGCTTCGCCGGAGACATAGGCTTCCTGCAGTTCGTGGCTCCAGTAGCGCAGGTTCTGAAGCGGGACGCGCGTGCCGGTGACCGCGCAGGTGACGTGGTCGCCCTGCTGGAGCACGCGGTAAGAGCCGGAAAGATACTGGAGCCGCGCCGGGCGGCCTTCACCAAGTTTGAGCATAGCGGGCATAATGTCGTCTAGAGGAGCTTCGCCTGCAAGGGTGTATCGCCCTGCGGAGCCGATTTGCGCGGTTTTGTGCCACCGCCGCCCACGACAACCTCCACCGGATCGGCGCTGTCGCCGAAGCGTAGGCCAAGGCGCGCTTCGCGGCGCGCCTCGTCCGCGCGCTTCACAAGGCTACCATCGGGCCGCGTGACCACGGCGTAGCCGCGCGACAGGATGGCGAGCGGGCTGAGCGATTCGAGCAGACGTCCCGAAGATGCGGCGCGATCCGTGGCGCGCTGGACAAGGCCCGTGAGCAACGTCGGGCGGAGCCGCGTCGCAGCGCCGGCAAGATCGTGGCGTGCCTCTGCGATACGGCTTCGCATGGCGGCGCGCAGCGGCTCTGCGGCCTGAGCATAGCGCCCCTGCCACTGCTGGAGCCCTGCACGAAGGGCCCGGGGCAGGCGTTCGCCCACGTCATCAAGGCGCTGCGTCTTCATGCCGAGGATCGCAGTGGGCGTTGGCAGGCGTGCGGACCATAGCCGGGTGCGCTCGGAACGGACCTCGACAGTTTTCGCGATGCAGCGATCGAGACGGGCGGCGAAGGACGAGATTCCAGCAACCAGTTCGGCGCGCACCGGAACGGCAAGTTCGGCGGCGGCGGTGGGTGTGGGGGCGCGGCGATCCGAGGCAAAATCGATGAGCGTGGTGTCGGTTTCATGGCCGACGGCGCTGATGAGCGGGATTTCGGACGCGGCAGCGGCGCGCACGACGATTTCCTCATTGAAGGCCATCAGGTCTTCGATAGAGCCGCCGCCGCGCGCGACGATGATCACGTCCGGGCGCCGCGACATGGCGTTGAAGCCGCGGATCGCCGCCGCGACATCTTCCGCCGCACCGTCGCCCTGTACCTTCACGGGCCAGACCAGCACATCGCGCGGAAAGCGGTCGCCGAGACGGTGGAGGATGTCGCGGATCACCGCGCCCGTGGGCGAGGTGACGACGCCGATCAACTCCGGTAGCCACGGAATCGGCCGCTTACGCTCGGCGGCGAACAGCCCCTCGGCGGCGAGCATCGCCTTGCGCCGCTCGATCATGGCGAGAAGCGCGCCCTCGCCGGCCAGCTCCAGCGATTCGACAACGATCTGATACTTGGAGCGCCCCGGATAGGTGGTTAGGCGACCGGTGGTCACGACCTCCATGCCGTCCTCGGGGCGGAAATTAAGGCGCGCGCGCTGCCCCTTCCACATCACCGCGTCGATGAGCGCGGCATCGTCCTTCAGCGCGAAATAGGCATGGCCGGAGGCGGGCACTTTCCAGCCCGAAATCTCGCCGCGCAGGCGGACATTGCCGAACTGATCCTCGATGCTGCGCTTCAGCGCCGAGGAGAGTTCGGAGACGGTGAATTCGTGGGCGTTGCCGGCAGCGTCCATGAGGCGTTGCTAAGCGCTCGGCGCACGCTCTACAAGGCCCGGCCATGAACATCCTCCTTATCGGAAGCGGCGGACGCGAACATGCGCTCGCCTGGAAAATCACCCAGTCGCCGCTGTGCGACACGCTTTGGTGCACGCCGGGAAACGCCGGCATCGCCGAGGTTTGCGCCTGCGTGCCGATGAACACCGCCGACCACGGCGCGGTGATCGCCTTTTGCCGCGCGAACAGCGTGAGCCTCGTCGTCGTGGGGCCGGAACAGCCGCTCGTCGAGGGGCTCGTGGATGCGCTGACAGCCGCGGGCATCAAGGCGTTCGGGCCGACCGCAAAGGCCGCGCAGCTCGAAGGCTCCAAGGGCTTTACCAAGGATCTGTGCAAGCGCGCGGGAATCCCGACCGCAGCCTATGAGCGGTTCACCGACGCGGGCGAGGCTAAGGCCTATGCGGCGATGCGCGGACTGCCCATCGTCATCAAGGCGGACGGGCTTGCGGCGGGCAAGGGCGTCATCATCGCCGAGACGCGCGAAGACGCGGACGCGGCGATCGACGACATGTTCAGCGGCGGCTTCGGCGCTGCGGGCGCCGAGGTGGTGATCGAGGACTTTCTGACCGGCGAGGAGGCGAGCTTCTTCGCGCTCGTTGACGGCAAGACCGCCCTCCCCCTCGCCTCCGCGCAGGACCACAAGCGCGTCGGTGACGGCGACACCGGGCCGAACACTGGCGGCATGGGGGCCTATTCGCCCGCGCCGGTACTGACGCCCGCGCTGGAAGCGCAGGTGATGCGCGAGATCGTGCAGCCCACGGTGGACACGATGGCGGCGGACGGCATTCCTTACGTGGGCGTGCTCTACGCGGGTCTGATGCTGACCAAGGCCGGGCCGCAGCTGATCGAATACAACGCCCGCTTCGGCGACCCGGAATGCCAGGTGCTGATGCTGCGCATGAAGTCCGACATCGTGCCCGTGCTGCTTGCGGCGGTGGATGGCGACCTCGATCACGTCAGCGTCCAGTGGCACGACGCCCCCGCGCTGACGCTGGTGATGGCGGCCGAGGGCTATCCGGGCACGCCGAAGAAGGGCACTGTGATCGAAGGCACCGAAACGGCCGCCGGCGAAGGCGTTGTCATCTTTCATGCAGGCACGGCGCGGAATGGCGAAGGCAGGCTTGTTGCGAACGGTGGGCGCGTGCTCAACGTCACCGCCACGGGACAGAATGTGCGCGAGGCGCGCGACCGGGCGTATGCCGCTGCCGAAAAGATTAGGTGGCCTGAAGGCTTTTACCGGTCAGATATCGGTTGGAGGGCCATAGCGCGGGAGGAATAATCGGCGTGACCAGTAAGCAGGAGCAGTTCTCCGGAACGCAGGCCGTGCGGGAGCAGCATCGCTTCGACGAGGGCCGCCTGGGGGACTGGATGCAGGCCAATGTGGAGGGCTACAAGGGCCCGCTGACGGTCGAGCAGTTCAAGGGCGGCCAATCCAACCCGACCTACAAGCTGGTGACGCCCGCGAAGAACTACGTGATGCGCCGCAAGCCGCCGGGGCAGCTCCTGAAATCCGCGCACGCGGTCGACCGCGAGTACCGCGTGATCAGCGCGCTTTATGCGCAGGGCTTTCCGGTTGCGCGCGCCTATGGCCTCTGCACTGACGAAGACGTGATCGGCACGTGGTTCTATGTGATGGACTGTGTGGACGGGCGTGTCGTGTGGGACACGTCTTTTCCGGACGAATCCCCGGCAAGCCGCTCCGCGCACTTCGATGCCATGAACAAGACCATCGCGGACCTGCACAACTTTGATCCCGAGGCCATCGGGCTTGGCGATTTCGGAAAGCCCGGCAACTATTTCGCCCGCCAGATCGGGCGCTGGGCCGGGCAATACAAGGACGACGAGCAGGCCGGGCATTTCGAAGAGATGGACCGCCTCTGCGAATGGCTGCCCGCGAACATCCCTCCGGGGGACGAGACGAGCGTGGTGCACGGCGACTACCGCGCCGACAACATGATCTTCCACCCCACCGAACCGCAAGTGCTCGCGGTGCTGGACTGGGAACTTTCGACGCTCGGCCACCCGCTCGCCGACTTCACCTATCATTTGATGATGTACCGCATGCCGCCCGAAGAAACCGCCGGGCTTGCCGGCAGGGATCTCGCGGCACTCGGCATCCCGAGCGAAGCTGAATACGTGGAGGCCTATTGCCGTCGCACGGGGCGCAGCGGCATCCCCAACCTCGACTTCTATGTCGCCTTCAACATGTTCCGCCTTGCCGCGATCATCCACGGGATCAAAGGCCGGTACATTCGGGGCACCGCCTCCAACGCACACGCCGCCGCGATGAGCGAGCGGCTGGTGCCGCTCGCCAAACTCGCGTGGGCGCAGGCGGAAAAGGCGATGCGCTGACAGGCGCCATATGCGCTACCGCGTCACCAAGAGCTGGACGACGGTCTACAGCGATCCGATCACCGTCGACGCCGGAGAACGCCTTGTGTTGTCCGGCAAGGAAGACATGTGGGAAGGCCACCGCTGGTTGTGGGCGCGGAGCGCAGCGGGAAAAGAGGGCTGGGTGCCGGACACGCTGATCACCTCAGGCCCCGAAGGCGCGGTCGCACGGAGCGCCTACACGGCGGTCGAACTGGACTGCGTGGTGGGCGATGTATTGGAAGCCGTCGATGAAACCCATGGCTGGGTGATGTGCCGCAACCCGGAGGGGCGAGCAGGCTGGGTACCCCGCAGCCACCTTGAAGCCACCGAATAGAACAGGGCGAATAGAACGGGGCGACCGTTTCCGGCCGCCCCCAACGATCAGCGTCCGCCCTCGCCCGCCGCGCGCGGCACTGGTTTCCAGTTGCGCACGAAACTGTCGAGAAGCTGGACGCCATACCCGACCGCACCCTTAGGCGCCTTGGGCTGCGCAGTGTCCGTCCAGACCGTGAAGGCGACATCGAGATGCGCCCACGGCGTTTCTGGCTTCACGAACGCGCCGATGAAATGCGCGCCGAGGCCGGCGCCCGGCCTTCCGCCTTCAGCTGAATTCAGAATATCGGCGACACCCGACTTCATCGTTTCGGCGTAAGCTTCATGCAGCGGCAGCTGCCAAAGCGGCTCGCCGACCGCCTTGCCCGCAGCCATGAGCTGCGCAGCGAGAGCGTCGTGGCGACTGAAAAGCCCTGCGTAATCGTCTCCCAGCGCACCGCCGACTGAGCCGGTGAGCGTCGCGATATCGACGATCGCCGCCGGGTTGTACCGCGCCTCCGCGTAGGAGATGGCGTCGGCCAGCACGAGGCGACCTTCGGCATCGGTGTTCGTCACCTCGATGGTCTTGCCGTTGTAGGCTTTCACGACGTCGCCGGGGCGTGTCGCGCCGCCGTCCGGCATGTTCTCCGCAAGTGCTGCCACTGCCACGACGTTGACGGGTGCCCCGCTCTTCGCGAGCGAGAGCGCGGTGCCCACCACCGCCGCTGCGCCGGCCATATCCGTCCGCATCCGCCACATGCCTGCGCCGGGCTTCAGCGAAACACCACCCGAATCGAAGGTGATGCCCTTGCCCGCGAGCACCAGCGGCGCCTCGCTGCCACCGCCGCGATATTCGACGATCAGCATCCTAGGGGGGCGCGGTGAGCCTTTGCCGACACTAAGGATCGAGCCCATGCCGAGCTTTTCCATCTCCGGCACGCCAAGCGCTTCGATGCGCACCTTGGCGACGCCCTTGAAGGCTTCGCGCACGCGCTCCACGAACACTTCGGGGTATTTGATGTTGGAGGGCTCGCTGATCAGATCGCGCGTGAGCGTGACGCCCTCGACAAGCGCCTTGCCCTGCGCGGTGTAGCTGTTCGCACCGGTTGCACCGACCACGGTGAGCGGCGCATCCCGGCCCGCCGCGCGCGGCTTTGCCGAGGGCGCCTTGTAGCGATCGAAACTGTACGCCCCGAGGTCCGCGCCGATGGCGAGATCGGCGGCGGCATTCACCGCGCCAGGCGCGAGGCCCGACGCGAGAAGCGCGACAGGACCATCCGCCGATGCGGTTTCCCGCGCGGCGAGGCCGCCGATGTCCTGGAGCCCGGCGGGCGTCAGCCCATCCTTCGCACCAATGACGACGATCTGCTGCCAGGCGCCGATGCCGCGCAGGGTGAGCGTCGATTTCGATTTGTAATCGAATGCCGCAGCGTCGAGCGCACGGCCGACGGCATCGCGGGTCGCAGTATCGAGCGAGGCGCCGCGTACCGCCAGATCCTCCTTCGCGGAGAGCGGCAGAACGATCGCTGCGCTGCCATCCGGCGCACGATCAGCAAAAGCGACCGGGCGCGCTTCGGCTGCTGTAGTTCCGAAAAGGCCCGCCAGAAACACCGCAACTGCAATTTCACGCATTCAGAAACACTCCTCATGACAAGTTCCGGACAATGCCAGCAGCCCCGCCGCAGATGCAAGATCAACAGCGGGCCGCACCTGTATTTGAACTTATCTTCTATTAACCTTGACCGTCAGCACCTCGTTCAAGGGTCATATGCCAAAAGATGTGCCGGGGACGGCGCGATTCGCGCTTCAAAAACAGGAACTTCGGGTGCTGAGGCGAATTCGACGCGATCAGGTGCGATCCGGCATGTTCATACATGCGATGGAGGGGTCCTGGTTTTCCCACCCTTTCATCAAGGCCGGTTTCGTTCTGAGCGATCCTGAGGACGTCGAGGCCCTGCGCAGCAGCCGTGTCGATGGCGTCGTCATCGATACCGAGAAGGGCGCTGACATCCTTATGGAACAGAACGTCGCCCGCTCGGCTCCGGCCTCCGAAGCGCACACGGAGCCGAAGCGCCCGGCGCCGACAATCGAAGCTACGCCTCTGGAGGTGATCGTTCCGCTGAACGCCGAGACCCCGCCCGCAATCACGACTGTCGCGTCGGACGCGCCGTGCAGCATGGCAGAGGAATATGGACGCGCAAACGCCATCGCCGCACACGCCAAGCGGGTAATGACCGAGCTTTACGATCAGGCGAGGCTGGGCAAGATCGTGGAGGCGGACACGCTGGTGCCGCTGGTGGACGACATTGCCGGCTCGCTTGCGCGCAACCGATCCGCGCTGACCAGCATTCTAAGGCTCAAATCCAAGGACGAATACACGTACGTGCACTCGGTGGCGGTTTCGGCGCTGATGATCAACATGGGGCGCGAGATCGGCGGCTTCGATGCCGGGACGCTACGCAACATGGGTGTTGCCGGGCTTCTCCACGACATCGGCAAAATGGCAATGCCCGAAGCGGTGCTCGGCAAGCCGGGCGACCTCACCAACGAGGAGTTCTCCATTATGAAGACGCATCCGGAGCGCGGCCATGCGCTGCTCCGGCGCAGTCGAGAGGTACCCGACATGGCACTCGACGTCTGCCTGCATCACCACGAGCGGGTGAATGGCACCGGCTATCCCCAACGGCTGAAGGGCAACCAGATCACATTGTTTTCGCGCGTAGGAGCGATCTGCGACGTTTATGACGCGCTAACCTCCAACCGCCCCTACAAGACCGCTTGGGAGGCGAACAGGGCGCTGAAAACCATGTTCAGCTGGCGAGGACACTTCGATAATGATCTCCTTACCGCATTCATCCGCTCAGTCGGAATCTATCCGGTGGGAACGCTAGTGAAGCTGCGTTCTAACCACCTTGCGCTCGTACTCGACATCAACACTGCGGACCTGACGCGGCCGGTGGTGCGCGCGTTCTATTCGATCACCAATTGCGCACCCATCCCGTCACAGGACATCAACCTGCTGCTGGATGGGAACGGCGATGCAATCGTTTCGTCCGAAAACCCCGAAGCGTGGGATCTCGCAGACTGGGAAACGCGCTGGAGCGCCCTCGCCGCCTGATTGCGAGGGATAGATCGCAGCCGCGGCGTTTTCTAGTATCGGGGGGAACCAGCAAGAGGCACCCCATGCGTCCGATCATCGATATCGCGGAAGTTTCGAAACGCCTTCTCGGCAGCGCGCCGGAAGACCTCGGTCACCACGAAAAGCGCGTACTCGAACATGTTTCTAAGCGAACACCGATCAGTCGCGATGCAGGGCTGATCGCCGAGGAGGACGCAACATTCGGAGATCGGCTGGCGGACCGAGTCGCAGAGGTCGGCGGCTCGTGGGGCTTCATCATAGCGTTTGCCGTTATTCTGTTCGGCTGGATGCTGCTGAACAGCGGGATTCTGAAGGAGCTGGGGCTCGCCTTCGATCCCTATCCCTACATCTTTCTCAACCTGATGCTATCGACGCTCGCCGCCATACAAGCCCCCGTCATCATGATGAGCCAGAACCGGCAGGCAGACAAAGACCGGCTCGCCGCGCGGCTCGATTATGAAGTGAACCTGCGCGCCGAGCTTGAAATCCTGAGGCTTCACGAGAAGCTCGACATGGCGGTGATCGATACGCTGCGCCGGCTGGAGGCGGACGTGGCAGCACTGAGAGCGCAGCGTTAGGGTTCGGGGTTCGCCGCGGGCGCCGCGAGAAGGCGATCGATCTTGCGGCCGTCCATGTCGACTATCTCGAAGCGCCAGTCATCGTAGGCAAAGGTCTCGCCAATCTCCGGGAGATGCGTGAGCACGCTGAGCGCGAAACCGGCGACGGTCTGGTAGTCGCGGTCTGCCGGAAGCCGGGTGCCGAGCGTTTCGGCCATCTCGTCGGCGGGCATCGATCCGGCGAGCAGCCAGCTACCATCACCGCGCTCCACGGCGTCGGGCTCGCTGCCCTCGTCGAGATCAGATTTGAACGCCCCCGCGATCGCCGCGAGCAGGTCGGCCGGCGTGAGGATGCCTTCAAAATGGCCGTACTCATCGTGAACGAGCGCGATCGGCACGTCCGCGCGACGCAGGACTTCGAGCGCGTCCGCCGCATCCATCGCATCGGGAACGACGGGCGCAGGCCGGAGCAGCGCCCTCAGATCGAGCGACCGGCCATCGAGGATCGCGGCCACGACATCGCGCGCCTGCACCACGCCGACGATCCGGTCGACCGAACCCTCGGCGACCGGCAGGCGCGTGTGCGGCGTCGCGATCAGCTCGGCACGAAGCTCGGCCTCGTCCGCCTCGATGTCGAGCCAGTCGATCTCTGTACGCGGCGTCATGACCGCACGCACCGAACGGTTGGCGAGGCGCATCACGCCGCTGATCATCTGGCGCTCGCTCTCCTCGATCACGCCGGCGTTGGTCGCTTCCGAGACGATGAGGTGGAGTTCCTCGGCGGTGACATGATCGGCGTTTTCCTGCGCCGCGCCGAACAGCCGGAGCAGCGTTTTCGTCGAGCGCTCGAGCACCCAGACCAGCGGCGCGGTGACGCGCGAGAGCACCGACATCGGCGCCGCGATCAGCACGGCGATACGTTCCGGGCTGCGCAGCGCGAGCTGTTTCGGCACCAACTCGCCCACTGTGAGCGACAAATAGGTAATGAACGAAACGACGAGCACGATCCCAGCTTCGCCCGACAGTCGCGCCGGCACGCCGAGCGCTTGCAGCCGCTCCGCCACCGGCCCGCCAAGCGTTGCGCCTGAGTAGGCACCCGCGATGATGCCGACGAGCGTGATGCCGATCTGCACGGTGGAGAGAAAGCGCGAAGGTTCGTCGTGGAGCGACAGCGCCATGCGCGACCCGGGCTTGTCCGCGTTCACCATCGCTTGCAGTCGTGCCCGGCGTGACGAGACGACAGACATCTCCGACATGGCGAACACGCCGTTCAAAGCAATGAGAACTAGGATGATCCCGACGTCGGACCAGGGAAAGGGTTGCATGATCACCTTTCCTTATACGGCGGAAACAGGCATTTGAAGCCCGGACTTGGGGGAAAGGATCGCAATGCTGAATGTTGTTACGCGTGCGGGCATGGAACCAGCGCTTGCCCTCGTCCACGGCTGGACGTGCGATCACTGCGCCATGCAGCCGGTCGCCGACGCGTTTCCGGCCCAGAAGGCGGTGATGCCGGACCTTCCCGGCCACGGCGCGAGCGCGAAGACGGGTGACTATGCGATCCCGGCACAGACTGAAGCCGTGCTGGCGGCGATGCCCGAGCGCGCGATCTGGGTGGGCCATTCGATGGGCGCGCAGATCGTGGTGGAGGCGGCAGCGCGCGCGCCGGAGCGGGTAATGGCTGCGGTGCTGCTCGATCCGGCCGCGATCCAGCCGATGGAAGCAGCCTTCGCGGGGCGGGACCGCATGAAGACAGACCTTGCGACGACGGACGACTTCCCCGCGCTGATGCGCCGCTTTTCAGGCGGCATGATGATCGCGCCGACCGATGCGGAGGCGGTGCGCGCGCTCGCCGATACGCAAGCCTCCGCCGACCCGGACGTGGCGCGCGCGGGTTGGGACGCGATCTGGAGCTGGGACGGCCCGGCGGCTTTCGCGGCACTTTCAGTGCCGACGCTCGTTATCACCGTCGAGCGGACGATGAACCGGCTTTCGGACCTTTCGAAGCTGAACCGCAACATCGCGACCGCGCAGGTGACGGGATCAGGCCATATGCTGCAGTTCGAGGTGATGGAGCAGGTCGCGGCGATGATGCGCCGGTTTTTTGATCTGAACGGCCTGCTCAGCACGCGTTAATCTGAAGTGCTGTTGGAACAAGCACGCGGCTTCCCGCGTATTTGCGACGCAAACAGAAATGGAGATCAGGGGCTTATGTCTATCCGAGCGAAAATGGTGGCGAGCGCCACTGCGGCGAGCCTGCTGCTGACGACGGCCTGCGTGACCAACCCGGAAACCGGCAAGAAGGAACTCTCGAAGACTGCGATCGGCGCCGCGCTTGGCGCGGGCGCGGGTGCGGGCCTCGGCGCCATCATCGGCGGCAAACGCAATCGCACCGAAGTGCTGGTCGGAACCGGCGTCGGCGCGCTCGCAGGCGCGGCGGTCGGCGCCTACATGGACAAGCAGGAGAAGGAGCTGCGCGAAAAGACCGCGGGCACGGGCATCGATGTCGTGCGCCAGGGCGACGAAATCGTGCTCAACATGCCTTCGAAGGTAACGTTCGATGTCGACTCAGCGCTTGTCAGCCCGCGGTTCCAGCCGACGCTGAACGAGGTCGCGCGCGTGCTGTCGCAGTACGAGAAGACCTTCGTCGACGTGATCGGACACACCGATTCGACCGGATCTGATGCTTACAACATGACGCTCTCGCAGCGCCGCGCCGACAGCGTCGCCACCTATCTGTCGTCAAACGGCGTGCTGCGCGCACGCATCGCAACGCAGGGCATGGGCGAAAGCCAGCCGATCGCCAGCAACGACAGCGAAACGGGACGCGCGCAGAACCGCCGCGTCGAGATCAAGCTCGTGCCGGTAACGGAAACCGCGACAAGCTAGAGAAGATCGTCTCGTTCGATCGTGTCGGCGCCGCGCGGCAGGCTAAACAGCATGCCGTCGGCGCCGACAACGATCGGCCCTTCGTAGTGCGCCGCTGCGTCACGGAGGAAATAGGGTTCCAGAATGCGCAGCGGCAGCGGCGGAACGATGTGGTTCAAGACCAGCATTCGCACGTTCGCGGTCGCCGCCGCGCGCGCCGCATCTTCCGGCGAGGCGTGATAGCCGGGGATATCCGACATGATCTTGGCGGCACGCGCATTTCCGTCTGCCCGTAGTGCGCGCTCCAGCACGCTCACCATTCCGGCATTCAGGGCCTCATGGACGAGAATGTCGGCGCCTTTCGCCTGCTCCGCCACAATCGGATCCGGCGCCGTATCACCGCTGATCACGACCGAGCGTCCAGCATAGTCGAACCGGTAGCCTACCGCCGGCCGAACGGGGTCGTGGCGGACCGGAAAGGCCGTGACGCGCAGACCACCGGCATCAAGAACAACCAAAGGTCGGTTGGCGGAAAACGCGTGCGGCACGGCACCGTGCCCCGCAGGAGGCACGATGTCCGCACCATGATGAGCCACGCGGTAGCCGCGATCGAGCGCATAGGCAGCATTGAGGCCCTGAACGACCGCATCGACACCGGGCGGCCCGTAGACGGGAAGCGGCGCCGCGCTGCCGCTGCTCGCCCAGCGCAGGGTCATCAACTCGCCGATGCCGTCGATATGGTCTGAATGGAAATGCGTGAGCAGCAATGCCTCGATATCGCCGACAGGCAAGCCCATGGCCCCAAGCCTACGAACTGATCCACCACCCGTATCGACAATAAACAGTCTTTTGCCGGCGATCACGGCCGTACACGGCCCGGCCCGGTTCGATGCCGAAAGCGGGGAGCCCGCGCCGCAAAGCGCCACGTGAAGACCGTCTGGCAAGCCGTCGCGTGCGTCGCGGTCGACGTTGGCTGCAGCCGCGCGGGCAAACAGCCGTTGCCCGATCTCAGGCTGAAAGTGACGGAACAACAGAGACGCGAAAACGAGAAGGACCAGCGCAGCCAGAATCTTCCACATCATCCCCACCCCTGTTTCTTCAGAAGAAATTCGGCTAGATTCCACCCGATCGCAAGCTGAGACAAACAATTGGGCCGAGCGAGAGCCCGACCCAGTTGGCGACCCATATTTGGGGTCCGCACATCATCGCAGAACGGGATTTTCCGAGCACTATCAATACTCGGAGGCCGTTTGGGCATAGATTTGGCGAGTCCCTTTCTTTTTATTGAGAACCGTTCTCAAATGATATAATGCATCATCCATGAAAAACGCATCTCAAATCGACGACTGGAACGGCGCGACGGGTGCGCGCTGGGTGGACAATCAGGAACGGCTCGATCGCATCCTCGCGCCCTACGGCGATGCCGCGTTGGCCGCGGCCGCCGCCCGGCCGGGCGAGGCGGTGCTCGACATCGGCTGCGGTGCGGGCGTCACGACGCTGGCGCTTGCCGCTAGCGTGCTGCCTGACGGCCGTGTGGTGGGCGTCGACATCTCGGAGCCGCTCGTCGCCCGCGCGCGGGAACGCGCCGCAGCCGCCGCAATGCCGATCGACTTCAGGTTGGAAGACGCAGGCCGTGCAGCCCTGCCCGACGCTGCCTTCGACCTTCTCTTTTCGCGCTTCGGCGTGATGTTCTTCGACGCACCTACGGAAGCTTTCCGCCACATGCGCACAGCGCTGAAACCCGGCGGGCGCCTTACCTTCATCTGCTGGCGTAGCGCCGCTGAAAACGACTGGGCGAAGCTGCCGATCGCAGCGCTGCGCGGCATCGTGCCGATCCCTGAGTCGAACCCGGATGCCCCCGGCCCGTATGCGTTCGGCAACCGCCTGCGCGTGGAAGCCATCCTTGCCGATGCAGGTTTCACCGATGTGGAGATCAAGCCCTTCGACGCCCCGCTCATATACGGAATCGGGGCGAGCCGGGAGGCCGCGCTCGACGACGCCATGGAGTATATGACTCAGATTGGCCCGGTCCCGCGCCTGCTCGCGGACAAGCCCGACGACGTGCGCGAGAAGGCCATGGCTGCCGTGCGTGCAGCGCTTGAGACACGGCTGAGCGATGCCGGCGTTATCATTGATGGTGCCGCGTGGGTGGTGACCGGACGTAACCCTTGAGCCGTTACGGTTGCCAAATGGCATCATATGAATTATATGATGCCAAAAGGAAACGCCGTGACACCCACGCTTCAGCTTGTCGACACCGCACCGCAGGTGTTTCGCCCCGCACCCATCACCGATGCGGAAGGCGCCGCAATGTTCCGCGCCGCACTGAACCTGTTCCGCGCGTGGGATATTACCGACGAGGCCGCGGCAACCCTGCTTGACCTGCCGCTCCGCACCTACCGTCGCTGGAAGGCAGAGGGCCCGGGCCGTATGGGCCGCGACGGCAAGGCCCGGCTTTCCAACCTGATGGGCATCCACAAGGCGCTGCGCATCATCTTCCGCGAACCGCATCGCAGCTATGCATGGGTAAAGGCGCCGAGCACCGTCTTCGGGGGCGAAAGTGCGCTCGACATCATGCTTGGCGGCGAACTCACCGATCTGATGCGCGTGCGCCGCTACCTCGATGCCGAGCGGGGCGGCTGGTGAACGATGCCGCGATTCCGGTCGTTGAGGTGGAATGGAAAGGCGCGGTGCGGATCATCCGAAGCGCCTGGCCGCCCATCGACCTGTTCGAAGACATAGCAGACCCCGCCGACTGGCCGCTGCTGATCGCCGCCGAGCAGAAGACCAACCCGCGCCTGATGGCCACCATCGGCACGCTCGACCTCGTACCATCCGCACGCCGCGTTTCCGGGCCGGGCGCGAGCTACCTGATGGCACCCTTCACGCACATCAGCACCGATCGCCCGAGCCGGTTCAGCGACGGGCGCTACGGCGTGCTCTATATCGGCGACAGCTTTGAGACGGCGCTGTTCGAAACAGCGCACCATCACGCGCGCTTTATGGCTGCAACGGCAGAGCCGCCGGGCTGGACCTCCCAGTTCCGGGAGATCGTGCTCGATGTTTCCGCATCGCTTCACGATCTGCGCAGCGACGCCGAAACCGTACTTTCTCCTGACGACTACACCCCCAGCCAACTGCTCGGTGCGCAGCTTCGGGCGGCAGGCTCCGAGGGCGTCATCTATCCGAGCGTGCGCCGCGCGGTCGGTACGTGCGTCGGTCTGTTCTATCCAGACCGCGCGTCCCTGCCGAGGCAGGGGCGGCATCTCGATTATCATTGGGACGGCGCGCGTATCGACATGGTCCGCGATGCAGGCAGCGGTCAGGTCTTCCGGATCGTTTAGCAAGCTGCCTTAGACAGCCACTTCCTTGACCTCTTCGGCCCGCGCTGCAAACTCGTCAGCGAGCGATTCATGGATTTTGCGCACGGACGGAGCAGCGGCTCGGGTGGCCATCTCACGACATTCAGTCTCCCTCCGCAGGAGATATTCGCGCACTTCTGGGGCGGGCATAGGACTCTCCTGATACCACAGCTTTTGCTGCGGGGCCGAGCGGTTCGGGAATGAGTCGCTGGTATACGCGGCTTATACCACAGGCTGCGGGGTGTGCCGAATCAGGACAGATTTGAAGAGGTTGCAGTCGGAACGACAACGCGGGATGCTCGACGCCTTGCGACAGGAGACCCGAATGAAACAGCGCACGCTTGGCACCAGCGGCCTTTCGGTCGCCCCCATCATGCTCGGCGGCAACGTCTTCGGCTGGACGGCCGACAAGAAGACGAGCTTCGCCGTGCTCGACGCCTTCGCCGAGGGAGGCGGCAATTTTATCGATACGGCAGACGTTTATTCCGCATGGGTCCCCGGCAACAGCGGCGGCGAATCAGAAACGCTCATCGGAACATGGCTGCAGGCGCGTGGCCGGCGCGATCAGACGGTGATCGCCACATAGGTCGGGATGCTGGACGGCAAAGGCGGCAAGGGATTGAAGGCAAGCCGCATCGCGGCGGCGTGCGAAGCCTCGTTGAAGCGCCTGCAAACCGATGTGATCGACGTTTATTTCGCGCACAAGGACGATCCTGAGACGCCGCTGGAAGAGACGATGGGCGCGTTCGATGCGCTGGTAAAGGCGGACAAGGTGCGCGCGATCGGCGCCTCGAACTATAGCCCGGCGCGGCTCGCCGAAGCGCTGGCGATCAGCGACCGGAACGGCTGGGCGCGCTTCACCGTGCTGCAACCCCAATACAACCTGTTGAAACGCGACGAATATGAAGGCGCGTTGCAGCAGATCGCAATCGACGAGATGATCGGCGTGGTGCCCTACTACGGGCTGGCGAGCGGTTATCTCTCCGGCAAATACCGGACGCCCGCCGACCTTTCCGGCGCACGCGCGGGCGCTGTGAAAAAATGGATGGAAGGCAAAGGCCCTGCCGTCCTCGCCGCGCTGGATACAGTCGCCGCTGAGACGGGCGCCAGCCTGGCCGCCATAGCGCTTGCTTGGGTGAAAGAGCAGCCGGGCATCACCGCCCCCATCGCCAGCGCGAGCAGGCCGGAGCAGGTCGCGGACCTGATGACGGCCGCAACGCTGACGCTAACCCCGGATCAACTGAGCCGCCTGGCGGTGGCGGGGCGTTAGTAAACGCGCGCCTTCGGCTTGATGTATTCGATCTCGTCCGTGAGCGTGTAGGTATGCACCGGGCGGTAATCGAGCTTGACGCCGCCGCCCTTGCCGCCCCAGCCGTCGAACCATGAGATCGTGTGCCGCATGAAGTTCTCGTCGTCGCGGTTCGGATAGTCCTCGTGC
Organism: uncultured Sphingosinicella sp.; assembly: GCF_963974575.1. NCBI lineage: Bacteria > Pseudomonadati > Pseudomonadota > Alphaproteobacteria > Sphingomonadales > Sphingosinicellaceae > Sphingosinicella > uncultured Sphingosinicella sp. The sequence goes on from NZ_CAXBBQ010000004.1 coordinate 100,116, forward strand.
ATGTGCGCGCCGCGGCTTTCCTTGCGGTTGGCGGCGCCGTGGATCGTCACCATCGCTTGGCTGACGAGGTTGTCCAGCTCCAGCGTTTCGAGGAGATCGGTGTTCCAGACGAGGCCCTTGTCGGTAACGCGGATGTCCTGCACGCGCTCGTAGGTCTTCGTGAGCTTGCCGATGCCTTCCTGGAGCAGCTCGTCGGTGCGGAACACCGCGCAGTGCGCCTGCATGGTCTTCTGCATTTCGAGGCGGACCTCCGCGGTGGGCGAGCCGCCCGCCGCATTGCGGAAGTGATCGAGGCGGCCGAGCGCGAGGTCGGTCGAGTCGCCCGGGAGCGGCTTGTGCGCGGTGCCGGGCTTGATGATCTCGGCGACACGGTGCGCGGTGGCGCGGCCGAAGACGACGAGATCGATGAGGCTGTTGGAGCCAAGGCGGTTGGCGCCGTGGACGGAGACGCACGCCGCCTCACCCACCGCGAACAGGCCGGGGACGACCGTATCCGGGTTGCCATCCTTCAAGGTGACGACCTCGCCGTGATAGTTCGTGGGGATGCCGCCCATGTTGTAGTGGACGGTAGGCACCACGGGGAGCGGCTGGCGCGTCAGGTCGACGCCGGCGAAGATCTTGCCGGTCTCGGTGATGCCGGGCAGGCGCTCGTGCAGGATCTTGGCGTCGATGTGGTTGAGGTGAAGGTAGATATGGTCCTTCTCCTTGCCGACACCCCGGCCTTCGCGGATTTCCATCGCCATCGATCGCGAGACCACGTCGCGGCTGGCGAGGTCCTTCGCGGACGGCGCATAGCGTTCCATGAAGCGCTCGCCCTCGGAGTTGGTGAGGTAGCCGCCCTCGCCGCGCGCGCCCTCGGTGATGAGGACGCCCGCGCCGTAGATGCCGGTCGGGTGGAACTGCACGAATTCCATGTCCTGCAACGGCAAACCCGCACGCAGCACCATGCCGCCGCCGTCACCCGTGCAGGTGTGCGCGGAGGTGGCGGAGAAATACGCACGGCCGTAGCCGCCCGTCGCGAGCACGACGCTGTGCGAGCGGAAGCGGTGGATGGTGCCGTCTTCCATGCACATGGCGATGACGCCCCGGCACTCACCGTTTTCCATGATGAGATCGAGCGCGAAGTATTCGATGAAGAAGTCCGCGCTGTAGCGCAGCGACTGCTGGTAAAGCGCGTGCAGCATGGCGTGGCCGGTGCGATCGGCAGCGGCGCACGTGCGCTGCGCGGGTGGGCCGGCGCCCATGTTCTGCATCATGCCGCCGAACGGGCGCTGATAGATCTTGCCCTCGGCAGTGCGGCTGAACGGCACACCCGCGTGCTCCAGCTCGTAAACGGCGGCGGGTGCTTCGCGGCAGAGATATTCGATCGCGTCCTGATCGCCGAGCCAATCCGACCCCTTCACGGTGTCGTACATGTGCCAGGTCCAGTGATCCGGCCCCATGTTGCCGAGCGAAGCGGCGATGCCGCCCTGCGCCGCGACCGTGTGCGAGCGCGTGGGGAACACCTTGGTGATGCAGGCGGTCTTGAGACCGGCCTCGGCAATGCCCATCGTGGCGCGCAGGCCCGAGCCGCCGGCGCCGACGACGACGGCATCATAGGTGTGATCGATGATCTGATAGCTGCTGGTCATGCGTATTCAGTCCGTCAGGCGCCGAGCGCGATCTTGAGAATGGAGAAGACGCCGACGAGACCGCCGGCAACAGCGAAGGCATTGAGCGCAAGGAGCGTCGCGACCTTGGTGCCTTCGTGCAGATAGTCTTCGATCAGAACCTGAAGACCAAGCCGCAAGTGCCAGAAAACACTCACCACGAACAGGATGAGCGGCACCGCCACGAGTGGCTGCGCCATCCAGTCCGTCACCGTCTGGTAGCCGAGGTCGGGCAGGCGCACGAGCGACACGATGAACCAGACGACGAGCAGCAGGTTCGCAATCGCGGTGACACGCTGCAGCCACCAGTGATGCACGCCGGACTTCGCCGCGCCGAGGCCGCGCACGCGGCCGATTTCGGTTCCACGTCCCATGGGTCGGCTCCTCAGACGTACAGGATGATTGCCCAGGTGATCGCGGTGAGCGTCAGCGAGGCAAGGATGGTGAGGATGGCGGTCAGCTTCGACGTGGCGAGGTCGTAGCCCCAGCCGGTGTCCATCGCGAGGTGGCGTATGCCCGACATCATGTGCTGGTAGACAGCCCACGTCAGCGCGACGAGGATCGTGATGCCCACCCAGCCGGAAGCAATCGACAGGAATGTCTCGTAAGCCTCAGGGCCGGTCGCGGCGGCAACCAGCCACCACAGGAACAGCAGCGTGCCGCCGATGGCGAGGCCGTCGCCCGTGGCGCGGTGCAGGATCGAAACCAGCATATGGACGCGCCAGCGCCAGATGCCGAGGTGCGGTGAAAGCGGCCGGTTCACGGATGCCACGCTTTTATCCCCAGTTGAGTGCCCTTTTCACGGGTGCTTTTAGGGCGCACGGCGAGTCGTGCAACTCTTATGCTTGCGAACGATTCTCAACTATGCCGATTCAGGCGCCGCGAAGCCGCTGCAGTGTCGGAAAGCGCGGGTTATCAACGGCGAGACGCGCTGTGACGCCAGCCTCCAGCGCATCGAGAAGCCCCGGCGTCTCCACCGTCCACGCACCTGAACGGATGCGCGCGCAAGCGGCGGCCACACGTTCGCCGCGCGGGACATCGGGCAGCAACGCGCCGAGAGCCTCTGCTTCAACATCATCGGGTTGTTCGCGCAGTTCGCGGACAGCGATGGCAAGCGCATTGGCAGCGACCTTGGCGTGAAAGGCCATGCGGCCCGAGAGTTCGCCTTCCGCCTCTTTCAGGAAGGCGGCTGCGGCTTCGACAAGGTCGGCGGCTTCGATTCTGGACCGCATCGCTTAAAGCGCTCCGTGTTTCAGCATGTAGAGAATATCGGCCTCGGTCTCCGAGACACGGCGGGCAATCGCGGCGCGCTCCACAGAGGCGACCTCGCCTGAAAGATGCGCGGCGCCCATCTGCATACACATCACGCCCCAGCGCAGCGAGCCCAGCATTTCGAACGCGAGGACGAGACCCCGGTCCACCGGTCTGCCCCCGGCCGCTTCATACGCCGCGTAAAACGCCTCGCGCTCCGCGAAGCCGCCAACGGGCATCTGCGCCTGCCCAAAGCGCCACGTGTTGGTGGAAAGCCAGCCGATATCGAGCAGCGGATGGCCGATGTGCGCGAGTTCCCAGTCGACGACCGCCGCCAGCCCGGTATCGCCGACGATAAAATTGCCCGAACGGAAATCGCCGTGGACGAGTGCAAGGTCCCCATCGTCCGGCAAGCGATCGGCCAGCACGGCAAACGCCAGCTCAAAGACGGGCACGGCCCCGTCGCAGCGGTCGTAGGTCTCGCGAAGCGCGCGAAGCTGCGCCTGCGGTGTCAGCACCGGAAGCCGAAGATCCGCGACAGCCTCGGCACCGATCGCATGAATGCGCGCGAGCGATTCCGCGCAATCGGCGAGCATCGCCGCACGCGCCTCCGCATAGCTATCGTTGCGCAGCCAACGCGGCGCGAGCGCCTCGCCCTCCACGAATGCCATCACGAAGCCTTCACCGAGCCCGTCCTGCGGCGTCAGCACGGCGACCACCTCGGCAACGCGGACGCCAGCCTTCCCGGCGCGTGTCTGCACCGCCGCCTGCACCGCCCGCGACATGCCGTCCGCCGCCTGGCCGGGCGGCGTCACCTGCAGGATGAGCCGCCATGTCTGGCCCTCGCGAACGGCATCGACCGCATAGGTCAGCGAATTGGCGCCTCCCGAAAGCGGGATCACCGCCTCCACATCGACCTGGCCGGAAACGGCCCGCTCGAGCACACGGGCAAGGCGTGCGCGCGCTGCCCCCGGATCGGTCCTGTCTTGTTCCATTATGGACACGGTAGCGCCTCCACACTGCACCGCAACTGCACGATCTAACGGGGCGTTAACCCCGATCGGCTACATCGTTTCGCACTCGACACACATATTTCCGCGAAAAGCAGGCAACAGAACCCAAACGCATGATCGACAACGAAACGGTCTCCTGGCGGGAGCGGCTCCGCTCTTATCGCATCACCGACGAGGACCAGCGCCTGATGCCCGAGCTATGGCACGCGCTGGAGCCGGTCGCGCCACAAATGGCGCAGGCGTTCTGGGAAGTCTTCGGGCCTTCGGCGGGCGCAGGCGATGACCTGACGCCCGAACACAAAAACATCATGATCGAGAACAGCGTCGCCTACACGCGGCAGAACCTCACCGACCCGCTTGATGCCGCGTGGATGGAGCGCGTGGCGCTGCACGGCAACGGCGTGTTCGCGGCGGGCGCCAAGAGTCACGAGGCGGTGGGCGCGTTCAGCTGCGCTTACGACGTCGCCTACGAGCATTTGCCGCACGTGATCGAGGATCGCTCGAAACTCGGCAAGATGCTGCGCGTGCTTTCCAAGATCTGCGAGCTTGAAGTGGACCTCGTGCTGACGCGCGTGCTGGTGCTGCGCGACAAGCAGCGCACCGACGAGATACATGCCTACAGCGAAAAGTTCCGCACACTGATCGCAAGCGCCGTCGAGCGCACCTCGCAGCGCTCCGCCGCCGTGCGCACCCAGTCCGCGACCGCCGCGATCAAGGCGCGCGACATGCTTTCGAAATCCGCCGAGGTGGCCGCCGCCGCCGAGCAATCGGCGATGGCGATGCGGCAGGCCGCTGAAACAGCTGCCGGCCTTATCCGCACGATCGAAGAAACCCGCGCGGAAGTGGATGGCGCCGCGACCGTCGCCGACCGCGCGACGGCGCAGGCCGGCGAGGCAGTCGATTCGGTGACGCTGCTCGCCAAGCACAGTGAAACCATCGAATCGATCGTCAGCCTGATCCGCGACATCGCCGGGCAGACGAACCTCCTCGCGCTCAACGCCACGATCGAGGCCGCGCGCGCGGGGGATGCCGGGCGCGGCTTTGCCGTGGTTGCACAGGAAGTGAAATCGCTCGCCGGGCAGACCGCACGCGCCACTGACGACATCGCCAAGCAGATCGCCGCGATTCAGGCCGCGACGCAGAGCACGGTCGCCGCGAACGGATCAATCCGCGAAACGGTGGACGGCGTGCGCAAGTCCGCCGACCGCATCAAGGGCGCGATGGACAATCAGGCAGCGACGGTGACGATGATCACCGGCTCGGTCGACGAGACCGCGCTTTCGGCAGACGCCATGTCCGCCGCGATTGCCAGCATCCGTCATTCCACTGAAAGCGTCGCAAGCGAGGTGGATACGGTGCGCGTGGTCTTCGCCGAGGTGGACGAGCAGCTGACACAGCTTCAGAGCGCGGTGGGTGAGTTCATGGCGGCCATTGCTGCCTAACCCCTCTATCGGGGGTGATGACAGAGTGGCCGCGCGGCGGATAGACTCGCACGCATGTCACGTCCTCACATCTTCATCACCGGCGCCTCACGCGGCATCGGCGCTGCAACCATGGCCCTCATCCGCGAGGACGACGCGCATGTCGTCGGCCACGCCACAACGGATGGCGGCGGACTGATCGGCGCTGATCTCAGCCAGCCGGACGCGGGCCGGGCGCTCTGGAAGAGGGCACTGGAGGCGCTCGATGGGCGCATCGACGTTCTGGTGAACAACGCGGGCGTGTTCGAGGACAATCCGCTGGAGGCGAGCGACGCCGATTGGGATGCGCAGTGGGAACGCGGCCTCGCGATCAACCTGAAGGCGGCGGCGGACCTGTCGCGCGCGGCGATCCTGCACTGGCGGGAGCGTGGTAGCGGCGGGCGCATCGTCAACGTTGCGAGCCGCGCCGGGCACCGGGGCGATTCGCCCGCGCACTGGCACTATGCGGCAGCGAAGGCGGGCATGATTGCGATGACCAAGACAATCGCGCGGGCGCACGCGAACGAGGGCATTCTCGCTTATGCGGTCGCACCCGGCTTCACGATGACCGGAATGGCGGAAGACTATCTTTCGAGCCGCGGCGGCCAACAGCTTCTCGCCGACATCCCGCTCGGCCGCGTTGCCGATCCCGGCGAGGTGGCGAATGCGATCATCTACCTGGCGCTGAAGGCGCCCGCCGCGATGACAGGCGCGACGCTCGACATCAACGGCGCGAGCTACGTGCGTTGACCGTCAGGCCTCGATAAGCACCTTGCCCATCGCCTTGCGGTCCATCATCCAGCGGATCGCCTCGGCGCCATCGTCCAGGCTGAAACGCCGGGAGATGTGCGGGTGCAGCTTGCCCTCGCCCAGCCACTGGATCAGCTCGGCCATGTTCGCGGCGTGCACCTTCGGCTCGCGCATCGTGAACGCGCCCCAGAACACGCCGACGATCGACGCGCCCTTGATGAGCGCGAGGTTGAGCGGGAGCTTCGGGATCTCTCCGCCCGCGAAGCCGACGACGAGGTAGCGGCCGTTCCAGCCGATCGAGCGGAAGGCGGGCTCGGCGAACTTGTCCCCCACGGGGTCATAAATCACGTCCGGCCCGGCGCCGCAGGTGCGCTTGATGCCATCGCGGAGATCTTCGGTGGAGTAGTTGATCGTCTCGTCAGCACCGTATTCGCGGCAGAGCGCGAGCTTCTCGTCAGACGAGGCCGCGGCAACGACCTTCGCGCCCATCACCTTGCCGAGTTCAACCGCCGCGAGCCCGACACCGCCCGCCGCGCCGAGGACGAGCAGCGTTTCGCCGGGCTGGATGTTCGCGCGCTGCTTCAGCGCGTGGTGGGAGGTCGCGTAGGTCATGGTGAAGCCCGCAGCGATGTCCAGCGGCATCGAATCGGGGAGCGGCACGGCCTTCGAAGCTTCCGCGATGAGATATTCGGCGAAACCGCCCGTTCCGGTCATCGCGAGCACGCGATCGCCGGGCTTCAGATGCGTGACCCCCTCGCCCACCGCATCGACCGTGCCCGCCACTTCACCACCCGGCGAGAACGGCAGCGGCGGTTTGAACTGGTAGAGGTTCTGGATGATGAGCACGTCCGGGAAGTTCACACCCGCGGCGGCAACGCGAATGCGCACCTCGCCCTTGCCGGGCTCCGGCGTCGGGACCTCGCGCACGACCAGCTTTTCCGGTGGCCCGTGCTCCACACAAAGCAGCGCCTTCATAATCTGTCCCTTTCACGATCCGCAGGTTGCCATTCGGCGTTCACTCGGCACAATAACCGCATGAAGGGTGGGGACAATGCACGACAAAGATAGGCTCACCGTCGCCGTGATGGGCGCCGGGCTCATCGGCTGCTACATCGGCGGCGCGCTTGCGGCGGGCGGCGCGCGGGTGACGCTGATCGGCCGGCCGACCTATATGGACGCCATCCGCGAGAACGGCCTGCGCATTTCCGATGCCAGCGGGCGTGATACGCTCGTTCCCGCCTCCGACGTCACGTTGACGGAAAGTCCGGCTGCAGCGGCGGGGGCGGATATGGTGCTCATTACGGTGAAGAGCGACGCGACGGCGGAGGCAGCCGCAGCGCTCGCGCCATACCTCGCGGCGGGAACGCCGGTGCTTTCGCTCCAGAACGGCGCGGACAATGTTGCTGCTATCGCCGCCGCGTTGCCCGAAGCGCGCGCCTTTGCAGGCATGGTGCCTTTCAACGTCGCCGGGCGCGGACCCGCCCATTTCCATCAGGCGACGGGCAGCCCGATCCAGATCGATGCCGATCCGGCGCTCGACAGGTTCGCCGACGTCCTTGCCGCAGGTGGGCTTCCGCCTGTGCGCAGCGGCGACATGGAAGGCGTGCTGTGGGGCAAGCTGCTTGTGAACCTCAACAACGCGATCAACGCGCTCTCCGGAAAGACGCTGGCGCAGCAGTTCGCCGACCGCGACTATCGGCGCGCGTGGGCGCTTTCGATGCGGGAAGGGCTCGGGCTCGTGAAGGCGGCGGGGATTCGTCCGGCGAGCGTGCTACCGCTCCCCATCGAGCGGATGCCGCTCCTGCTGTCGCTGCCGGATTTCCTCTACCGGCGCATCGCCGCGCGGCAGAAAACCACGGTGGACCGGCACGCCCGCTCATCGATGGCGGACGATCTCGCGCGCGGGCGGCGTACCGAGGTCGACCACCTGAACGGCGCCGTCGTGCGGCTGGCCGCAAGGCTGGGGCGCAAGGCGCCCGTGAACGCGAAGCTCGTTGAACTGGTCCGCAAGGCGGAATCGGGCGCGCCGCCGATCCCCGGCCGCGAACTGCGTCAGACGCTCGCGGCGTCGACGAGGGCCTGAGCGAGCAGGCGGAACTCTTCCTCGCGCGGGCTCGATTTCCGCCAGACAAGCGCGATCTCGCGGAACGGCTTTTCGCCGTCGATCGGCCGCGTCTCAACGTCGGTGCCGTTGAGGATGCCCGCCTTCAGCGCCATATCGGGCACCAGCGTGGTGCCGAGACGGTTATCGACCATCTGGATGAGTGTGTGCAGGGAAGTGCCGACAACCGACGTTTCCGCGCGATACTCCGGGCGTCCGCAGGCGGCGAGCGCGTGCTCCTTGAGGCAGTGCCCGTCCTCCAGCAACAACAGCCGGTCGGTATCGATGTCCTGGGGATGAATCACCTTGCCGGCACCGTGGATATCGTCCTTGTGCGCGGCGATGTGGAAATAGTCGCGGAACAGCTTCACACTCGCCACGTCGCCGCAGGGAAACGGCAGCGCGAGCAGCACGCAGTCCACCTGCCCTCGCCCCAGCGCATCGCACACCGAGGCACTCGTCTCCTCGCGCAGATAGAGCTTGAGATCGGGCCAGGAGGCGCGCAGGCGCGGTAGCGCCTTCGGCAGGAAGAACGGCGCGATCGTGGGGATCACGCCCATGCGGATTTCGCCCGTCAGCGGCCTCGCTTCGGCCTGCGCCAGCGCGGCGAGGTCTTCGGCCTCGCGCAGCACGAGGATCGCCTTGCGCGCGATCTTCTCACCGAGCGGCGTAAAGCGCACGACACGCCGCGTGCGCTCGACAAGCGCGGCATCGAGCAGCGTCTCGAGCTCGCGGATGCCTGAAGAGAGCGTCGATTGAGTGACGAAGCAGGCGTCGGCCGCGCGGCCGAAGTGCTGGTGCTCGTGAAGCGCCGCAAGGTACTGGAGTTGCTTGAGCGTAGGCAAAAACGTCATCGGCTTTTTCGATCAGTCTGACCAAATTTATCCATTGGCTCTCTAACGCACCAGGCCGATATACACAAGTCACTGAAGCCCCCCGCGGCCCGCCGGATCCCCCCCTCCCGGCGGGCCGCACCCGTTTTGGGGACGCTAGAAGAAGGCGCGCCAGATACCGAAGCCGCTGGTGAGCGTCAGCACGACGCCGACGATCATCAGCAGCGGACGCGGCTCGATCCTCTTCGCCAGCCACGCGCCGAACGGCGCGGCGATCACGCCGCCGATGAGCAGTCCGAGCATCGCCTTCGTGAAGAACTCGACGCCAAGCGTGAACAGGAACGTGGCCGAAACCGTGAGGGTAAGAAAAAACTCGGCGGTGTTGACCGTACCGATCGTCTTGCGGGGCGATGCGCCTTGGATCAGCAGGTTCGAGGTGACGACCGGGCCCCACCCGCCGCCGCCCGCCGCATCGAGGAAGCCGCCGGCAAGACCCAGCGGTTCGACAATACGCGGGTTCTTGATCTTTGGCGGATAGCGCCAGCTGCGCCAGATCAGCACAATGCCAATGCACGAGAGATAGGCGAGCACGATCGGGCGCGCGGCTTCGGCGGGAACCTGCGTGAGCAGGTAGGCACCAAGGATACCGCCGATCACACCGGGAATGACAAGGCGCGCGAACAGCTTCCAGTCGATGTTGCGGTGGAGCGCATGGCTGATGCCTGAAACCGCCGTGGTGAAGGTCTCCACGGTATGGACACCCGCCGACGCGGCCGCAGGCGGAACGCCGAGACTGACGAGCAGGGTCGAGGAAATAACGCCGAACGCCATGCCCAGGGCACCGTCGACGAGCTGTGCCGCGAAACCGACGGCAATAAATGACAAGAGTTCCGTCGACATTGGCGAGAGCGATCCCATCCGTGGCTATTCTCTACCACTTTGATGGCATATAGCGCCGCGCCGACAAACGAGTTTTTCTTGGCCGCGCCAAACCCTGTCCGGGCGGGCTTTCCGCACCCTCTGCGCGGGGGGCTGGCAATTCCACCCTTCGCGCCTTAGATTTGGCTGAGATCAGACCGAGCCGGGGAAGCGTTCATCGCCATGTTCGACACCTTTGTTGCCTACCTTGATTCGGTGAAGGCGCGCGACCCCTCTCCGCGCTCGCGCTGGGAAATCCTGCTGTATCCGGGCGTCCTCGCGCTCGGCCTGCACCGCGTGGCGCACTGGCTCTATCGCGGCGAGATGTTCTTCCTCGCGCGCTTCGTGAACCATCTTTCGCGTGCGCTGACCGCCATCGACATTCACCCCGGAGCGAAAATCGGCGAACGGCTGTTCATCGATCATGGCTTCGTCGTGATCGGCGAAACTGCCGAGATCGGCAACGATGTGACGATGTACCAGGGATCGACACTGGGCGGCACGAATCCGACGAACGGCGTCGCCGGCAAACGGCACCCGACGATCGGGGATGGCGTCATCATCAGTCTCGGCGCCGCCATCCTCGGCCCCATCACCGTGGGTGCGGGGGCGCGCATCGGCGCGAACGCGGTCGTGACCAAGGATGTGGCGGAGGGCGCGACGATGGTCGGCATCCCGGCACGCTCCACACTCGTCGAGGTGAAGCCGGAAACGCAGGACTTCGTGCCCTATGGCACGCCTTGCAGCGAGAAATTCGATCCGCAGACGCAGCAGCTGGAAATCCTGCGCTGCGAGGTGGAGACGCTGCGCAAGCGGCTGGCGGAGCTGACTCCGGCCGACCTCAAGCCTGCCAAGCCGGGGGCCTCCGCCCGGAAGGCATGAACAACGTCACGCCCCTTTTTGCGGGGCGTGGCCCCACCCAGGTCTTCTTTGACCGCCACGAGCTGAACCACATCATGAGCCTTTACGGCCGCATGGTCGCCGCAGGCCTCTGGCGCGACTACGCGGTGGATATGACGCGCGAAGAAGCCGTTTTTTCAGCCTTCCGCCGTGCATCGGAGCGGCCCGAGATCCGCATCGTGAAACGCCCGGAGCTGCGTACGCGGCAGGGGCAATACCTGCTGATCGGCGAGGCCGGCGCCGTACTGCGCCGGGGCCAGGAGCTGTCGCCGCTGCTCGCCCCGCTGGAGCGCAAGCTCTTGAAGCTGGTGGACGTTTAAGCCTTCAACTCGCCCAGCCGCGACAGGACGAGACTGCCCTGCTCAGCGCCGTTCGTCGGCACGGTCTCACCCGCGCGGTCGGTGATCTCTGCGATCCGCGCCGCGACGGTTTCCACCGTGCGGTCCGCCTCGGGCACCATGATGCCGTGCGTCAGCGTCACGTGCGCAGCGTGGAAACCCCCTGCCCCGGCCCCGAGGATCGTGCTCGTGGGCGCCACGTTGCTGACGAGGTAAAGCGCGGCCGGAACCACGTTTTTCGGCGCAAGAAGCCGCAGCATCTCTTCGGGCATGACATCCTCGGTCATGCGCGTGCCCGCGACCGGGAAGATCGAATTGACGTGGATATTCGACTTGGCGCCCTCAAGCGCGAGCGTCTTCATCAGGCCGACGAGACCGAGCTTCGCTGCGCCATAGTTCGCCTGCCCGAAATTGCCGTAAAGGCCGGTCGACGACGAGGTCATGAGGATGCGGCCGTAGCCGGCGTCACGCATCGCATCCCACGCCGCCTTGGTGCAGTTCACCGAGCCCATCAGGTGAACGTCGAGCACAAAGCGGAAATCGTCGAGCGTCATCTTCGCGAAGCTCTTGTCGCGCAGCACACCCGCATTGTTGATGAGGATATCGACACGACCCCAGCGCGAGAGCGTGTCGGAGACCATCGCCTCGACCGCTGGAAAATCGGTAACGCTCGCGGGGTTTGCGACCGCGGTGCCGCCCTTTGCCTCGATCTCCGCGACCACGACTTCCGCAGCCGTGGCCGACCCGCCGCTGCCGTCGCGAGCGCCGCCGAAGTCGTTGACGACGACTTTCGCGCCGCGCGCTGCCAGCTCCAGCGCGTATTCACGGCCGAGACCGCCGCCAGCGCCGGTGACGATAGCAACGCGATCCTTGAAATCGATGGTCATGCACGGCTCCCCGAAAACGAAATCGGGGACTGCCTAGCGAAGCGCCACGCCTGCGAAAACCCGTCTTATGCGACAGCTTCCCGGCGGCCGTCCGTATCGAGCGAATAACCCGCCGAGCGCACCGTGCGGATCACATCGGGCAGACCGTCAAGGTTGATCGCCTTCCGGAGACGGCGGATGTGCACATCGACGGTGCGCTGCTCGACGTAGACGTCGCGACCCCACACCGAATCCAGAAGCTGCTCGCGCGAGAAGACGCGGCCCGGATGTTCGAGGAAGTGCCGCAGCAGACGGAACTCCGTGGGGCCGAGCGCCACGGACTGTCCGTCGCGCGTGACCTTGTGCGCGGTCGTATCCATGAAGATGCCCGCGTATTCGAGGTTGCCCCCGGCAAGTGCCGGGCGCAGGCGGCGCAGCACGGCGCGGATGCGCGCGACGAGTTCGCGGGGGCTGAAGGGCTTCGTGATGTAGTCGTCGGCCCCGATTTCAAGGCCGCGAATGCGGTCCGCCTCTTCGGTGCGCGCAGTGAGCATGATGATCGGCAGGTTGGCCGTCGCCGGCTCGCGGCGCATCCGACGGCAGACTTCGATGCCGGAAAGGTTGACGATCATCCAGTCGAGAAGCACGAGATCGGGCTTCTCCTCGTCCGCGAGCACCAGCGCTTCCTCGCCGTCTTCGGTGCTGACGACCGCGAAATCTTCCTGCTCCAGATTGTACCGGATCAGCTCGACGAGGTTCGCGTCGTCCTCGACCACCAGAATCTTCGGCTTCATGTCGCTATCGCTCCTGTTCGCCTTCGACGTCTTCGCTGACCGTATAGACGGTTTCGTCGGCCTTCTGCCGATCGGTCAGATGCTCACCCGTGGCGGAATAATAAACAACCTCGGCGATGTTGGTGGCATGATCGCCGATACGCTCAAGGTTCTTGGCGATGAACAGCATGTGCGTTGAGGGCGTGATGTGATGGGGATTTTCCATCATGAACGTGAGCAGCGCCCGGAATAGACTGTTATAATATTCATCGACCGAATTGTCGCGCTTCCACACGTCGCGCGCGAGTTCGGGATCGCGGCGCGCATAGGCGTCGAGCGCGTCGTCCACCATCTGCGACACGATGCGCGCCATTTCAGGCACGATCACCATCGGACGGATCGGGGAATCCTGTGCGATCGAATTCACGCGCTTGGCATTGTTCTTGGCATAGTCGCCGATACGCTCGATCACCGCGGAAATCTTGAGCGCAGCGATCACCTCGCGAAGATCGTCGGCCAGCGGCGCGCGGCGCGCGATCGTAGCGATGGCGAGCTGCTCGACTTCGGCCTCGATCTTGTCGATGCGCGGGTCCGATTGGACGACCGCCTGCGCGGCTTCCGCATCGCGCGCAATGATGGCGGCGACCGAGCGATCGACCTGATCCTTCGCAAGCCCGCCCATCTCTCCAATGAGCAGGCGCAACTGCCGCAGATCGTCGTCGAAAGATTTGACCGTGTGCGCGGTGGGCGTGGTGTTCATGGCGTTCCTGCCTCCTAGCCGAAGCGGCCGGTAATATAGTCCTTGGTACGCTGCTCGCGCGGATTGGTGAAGATATCCGACGTATCGCCGTATTCGACGAGCGTGCCCAGATGGAAGAAGGCCGTGCGCTGGCTGACGCGCGCCGCTTGCTGCATGTTGTGCGTGACGATCACGATCGCATAGCGGCCGCGCAGGTCATCGATCAGCTCTTCGATCTTCGCGGTGGCAATGGGATCGAGCGCCGAGCACGGCTCATCCATCAGGATCACCTCGGGATCGACGGCGATGGCGCGCGCGATGCACAGGCGCTGCTGCTGGCCGCCCGAAAGCGCCGTACCGCTGTCCTGCAGCCGGTCCTTCACCTCGTTCCAGAGGCTGGCGCGCACCAGGCTCCGCTCGACGATCGTGTCGAGTTCCGCCTTGGTGGATGCAAGCCCGTGGATGCGCGGGCCGTAGGCGACGTTCTCGAAGATCGATTTGGGAAACGGGTTTGGCTTCTGGAACACCATGCCCACGCGCGCGCGAAGCTGCACGACGTCCATATCCGGCGCGTAAATGTCGTGCCCTTCCAGCTCGATACGGCCTTCGATGCGGGCCGCATCGATTGTGTCGTTCATGCGGTTGAGGCAGCGCAGGAAGGTGGACTTGCCGCAGCCCGACGGACCGATGAAAGCCGTGACGAGATCGGTGTGCACGTCGATGGAGACGCCGTTCAGCGCCTGCTTCTCGCCGTAGAAGACCTTGACGTCGCGGGCCGTCATCTTGGGCGGTGCCGACACCACCGCCTCCGCATTCGCCGTCATGGTCGCCATCATATCGTTCACCAGCGTTTCTCGAACTTGTTGCGGAGGTATATCGCGACGCCGTTCATCAGCATCAGGAAAACGAGGAGCACGATGATCGCCGCCGAGGTTTTCTCGACAAAACCGCGCGCCACCTCGTCCGACCAAAGAAAGATCTGCACCGGAAGCACCGTCGCAGGGGTGGTGAGGCCGCCCGGTACATCGGTAACGAAGGCGCGCATACCGATCATCAGCAGCGGCGCCGTCTCGCCGAGTGCGCGCGCCATACCGATGATCGTGCCGGTGAGGATGCCGGGGAGCGCCAGCGGCAGCACATGATGGAACACCACCTGAATCTGCGAGGCGCCGACGCCGAGCGCAGCGTCGCGGATCGACGGCGGCACCGACTTGATGGCGATGCGCCCCGCGATGACGATCACGGGCAGCGTCATCAATGCAAGGGTAAGGCCGCCGACGATCGGCGCCGAGCGCGGCATCCCGAAGAAGTTGAGGAATACGGCGAGACCGAGGAGGCCGAAGATGATGGAAGGCACAGCGGCGAGGTTGTTGATGCTGACCTCGATCATGTCGGTGAAACGATTCTTCGGCGCATACTCTTCAAGATAGATCGCCGTCATGACGCCGATCGGGAAGCAGAGGAGCAATGTGACGACGAGGGTGAGCAGCGAACCTTTTGCTGCGCCCCAAATCCCGGCGAGCTCCGGGCTCGTCGAATCCGCCATCGTCAGGAACGTAGTGTTGAGCGTGGTTCGGACCGCGCCATCGGCCTTGAGCTTGTCGAACGCCGCGACCTCCGCGTCCGACACCGGGCGGTTTGCTTCAGGGGCATTACGCTCGATGAGCCCCTTGCCGAGCAGGTCGAAATCGCCGGATGTCGGCACCCACACATCAACCCGCTTGCCGATGAGGCCGGGATCGGCGCGCACGGCTTCGCGTAGCGCGAGCCATGCACCTTCGCTCACCATATCCTTCGCGGCAATACCCAGGTTCTGCGCGCGCGCATTCGCCGCTGCGGTCATCAAGCCCTGGAAATTCGCCGTGTTGAGCGCATTCTCGCCGCCCGGACCTGCAAGTGCGCTGCTGTCGATGCCGAGCGTGAACGGATCGTATTCAACCGCGAGCTTCACTTCGGTGCGCAGGAACCCTGTGTACCCGTTGGCGAAGATCGTACCCAGAAGGAAAAACAGGAACGCGCCCGCCAGCGCCAGAGCCGCAAATCCCATGAAGCGGAATCGGCGTTCCTTCGCATAGCGCCGCCGCACGCGCGCCTGCATGACGGGCGAGGCCCAGTCGGTCTGTACGCGCGGGCTATTCATAAGCTTCCCGGTAGCGCTTCACGACCGCGAGCGCGTAGATATTGAGGCACAGCGTCACCACGAACAGCACGAGGCCGAGCGCGAACGCGGAGAGCGTCTTCGCCGAATCGAATTCCTGATCGCCGGTGAGGAGCTGTACGATCTGGGCGGTGACGGTCGTTACCGACTGGAATGGGTTCGCCGTAAGATTAGCGGCAAGGCCCGCGGCCATCACCACGATCATCGTTTCACCGATCGCGCGGCTGACCGCCAGAAGCACGCCGCCGACGATGCCGGGCAGCGCGGCCGGAATGAGCACGCGTTTGATCGTTTCCGAAGTGGTGGCGCCCATTGCGAGGCTGCCGTCGCGCATCGCGGCGGGGACGGCGGTGATCGAATCATCCGCCATCGAGGAGACGAACGGGATGATCATGATGCCCATGACCACGCCAGCCGCCAGCGCGCTCTCCGAGCTAGCGTTCGAAATGCCGATCGAGAGGGCGAATTCGCGCACGGCGGGCGCGACGGTGAGCGCCGCGAAATAGCCGTAGACCACGGTCGGCACGCCAGCGAGCACCTCCAGCATCGGCTTCATGATCTTGCGCGAGCCGGGCTTTGCATATTGGGTCAGGTAAATCGCCGACATGAGTCCCAGCGGGATCGCGACGATCATCGCGATGATCGCACCGATAAAGATCGTGCCCCAGAACAGCGGCACCGCCCCGAACGCACCCGACGACCCGACCTGATCGGCGCGAATCGCCGTCTGCGGGCTCCAGTTGGTGCCGAACAGGAACTCGATCGGCGACACGCGCCGGAAGAACTCGACGCTTTCATAGATAAGCGAAAGCACGATGCCGAAGGTGGTGAGGATCGACACCAGCGACGACAACACCAGCACAATCATGATGAACCGTTCGACCCGCGGCCGCGCCCGGAAGTGCGGCCGCACGCGCAGCCATGCAAAGCCGCCGCCAGACATCGCGAGCAGCGCCGCAAGGCCTGCAATCACCAGCGACCACTGAGTCTTGATAGAGCGGTAGATCGGCACCGCCGCATCGGCTGCAGGGTTGAACGCGCCCGAGAGCTGTCCCGAGACGACGCCGCGCACCTCGGTGAGGAAAGCCTGCCGGTCGAGCATCGTCTGCGGCTGGCTTTCAGCCGGAAGCGAGGCGATCGTGCGGTCCGCAACGATGTTCTCTCCAACAACCGACCACGCCAGCACCAGGATGAGCGCAGGCACCAGCGCCCAGAGCGCGACGTACCAACCGTGATAGGCGGGGCGTGAGTGGACGGAGGAGATTCTGTCCGCCGCACTCGCGAACGTCTGTCCACCCGCGAAGGCGGCTGCGCGGGCACGGGCAGCGAGATACGCTGCGACAGCCAGACCAAGCAGGGCGAGGATCAGGGCAGCTGCTGACATGATCGAACGGCGTGCATTGCCGACCTTTCGGCACGCTCGCCTTCATCCTTTCCCGTTGATACGCCCACTGCCGCGACGGTGCGGCGGATTGATTCGCCCGGTTGCTCGTTCTGCGCGCTTGTGTGGTGTCATCTTTTCAAATTTGTGACACCGATGCGGGTAAAGTGAAGCTGATCGCGGTACCGACCCCCTGCTCGCTGGTGATTTCCAGCGTTCCGCGATGCCTTTCGACAATGTGTTTGGCGATGGCGAGACCGAGCCCGGTGCCGCCAAGGCGCCGCGAACGACCCGTATCGACGCGGTAGAAGCGTTCGGTGAGGCGCGGGATATGCTCGGCTGCGATGCCGTCGCCCACATCGGCAATGGCGATGCGTACGACTTCGCCCTGCAAAGCCTTCGCCCGCTCCGCTGTAACCGTGATCGGCGTGCCGGTGCGGCCATATTTGATCGCGTTGGTCATCAGGTTGTGGAGCACCTGAAGCACCTGGTCCTTGTCCGCGATCACCTGCGGCAGTTCGGGATCGAGATTCATCACGAGTTGGCGCTTGTCCGCCTCCAGCGCCACGGCTGAGGTCGTCGCCACATTTTCGAACACCGGCGCGAGGTCGATGATCTCACGCGGGCGAATATTCTTGTCGAGCTCGATGCGCGAAAGCGACATCAGATCGTCGACGAGCCGGGTCATGCGCGCGGCCTCATTCGCCATCACGTCAAGAAAGCGCGCGCGCGCCGCCGGATCGTTCGCGGCCGGTCCCTGCAGCGTTTCGATGAAGCCGACAAGCGTCGCAAGCGGCGTCCTGAGTTCGTGGCTGGCGTTCGCCACAAAGTCGGCGCGCATCCGTTCGGCGAGCCGCGCGGGCGAAACGTCGGCGAACGACAGCAGAAGGCGCGCATCGCCCGCGGGGCCGGCGCGCAGGCGAAACACCGTGGAATGCCGCCCGATCCCCTCGATCTCGCGGATCGAATCGCGGTTTTGCCGCATCGCGGTCGTCACCGTCTCGATCACAGCCGGATGTCGGATGGCGATGCGGATATCCTCGCCAAGCGCATGGGCACCGAAGGCGTCCACCGCCTCGGCGTTCATGGCGAGAATGCCGAAGTTGCGATCGACCAGCACGGCAGCGTTCTCGAGCGAGTCGAGCGTGATCGACGGGTGCACGTCGTCTATGCTTGCGGAGCCTTCCGCGGCTGGCTCCGGCAGCTTTCGCGGCGGGCGCGCGGCGAACGCTCCGGCCGCCGCCGCAAGCAGCGCGAGCACGGCCGCGCCGATCACCTCTTGCCACGCAAACGCATAGCCCGCGGCCGCTGCGAGCACGACCGCCGAAGCGACCGCGATCCACCGGTTCCAGCCGGCACCTTCAGCGTTCAGGTCATCGCCCACAGATGTCGGCACGTTTTACAACTTTCGCTTTTCAGGCCGCCGTTTACTTCGCAACCCATTAGAAACGCAGCAATGGTATGGTCCTTGCTTCCCATGAGGGCAAGACGGCGTATAAAGTGTATTCGAAGGATTTCGGGACAGGCTTATGACAGACGAACGCAAAAGCGACGAGATGGAGCTGGCTGAAGGCAAGGCCTCGCGGCGCGCCCTGTTGCGGCTCGGTGCGGTGGCGGCACCCGCGGTTGTCACGCTGCGTCCCGCATGGGCGACCGGCGGCTACCACGGCGGTGGCGGCGGTGGTGGTGGCGGGGCGACAACATCGCTCGCCATGTGCCAGATCCCGATCGACAAGGTCTGCGACACCGACGGCAAGGGCTACGACGCCTACGGCTACGATATGGACTCGGCCGATGACGAAGGCATGGTGGCCTATGGCGGCGGCGGTTACGGCGGCGGCGGTGGCAGCGGCGGCAAGACAAAATGCTACGCCCCCCCGCCCAAGGGCTACTACTACGGTCAGGAATTGGTCGACTATCAGCAGTCCGGCCGACTGCCTGACGGTATCTATTCGACGAAGCAGTTCGACGCCCACCTCAAGTATATCAAGAACCTGAAGCCGGGTCAGAGCGGGTTCACCTGCCTCACCTCGCTCGTTCACAAGCTCTGACGGGCGGCACCGACATGCGCTACCGCGCCGCGGCGCGGGATGCTTATGTCGTGCGCCCCGTCGACGACCTTACGCTCGTCTATCATCGGCCTTCTGGGATGACGCACGTCGTCTCCCCGGCTGTCGTCGCCATCCTCGACCTGCTACACGGGCGAACGCTCGGCATCGGGGAGGTTTGCGAACAGCTTGCACAGCATCATGATCTCGACGGCGAAGGCGACGATATCGCCCGCGTTGTCACCGCGCGGCTCAATGAAATGGCCGCGATGGACATTATCGACCGCATCGCATGACGCCTGACCGCTGGCCGTCCCGGACGCTGCGGATCGGCCCGGCGTCCTTCCATCTGCGCTCGCCCTTCCGGCGCGTCATCGACGAGGTGAACGCGCTCTACCGCGACTATCCGGCCGAAACGGCAGACGGCATCTACGATTATGCCGTGAGTGCCGTCCCTTCGAGCCCACTGCGAAGGTGGGTGAAGCCGAACCTGAGGCTCGAATGCGATTTCGAGCCCTTCGACACGCTGCCGCTGCCCGTTGACCTGGGAATGCTCGGCCTCGAAATGGGCATGAACCTGCAGATGGCGGTCGGCTACCGACGGCATGTCGTGGTTCATGCGGCATCGTCCGCAAACGGAGACAAGGCAGCACTGCTGATCGGCGATTCGGGCGCGGGCAAGAGCACGCTGTCGGCCTTGCTGGCGTACCGCGAGGGTTGGCGCCATCTCGGCGACGAATTCGCGCTGCTCGATCTCCATGCGCCCCTGCTGCACCCCTTCCCCCGTCCGATTTCGCTCAAGAATGCTTCGATCGCGGCGATGGAAGCGCGCGCACCTGCGGACCGCTTCGGGCCGGTGCTTGAAGGCACGGTGAAAGGCACGATCCGGCACCTGCTGCCGCCCGGCGCTGCAATCGACACGATGGAAACGCCCGCCGAGATCGCGCTCGTCGTCGCTCCGCACTTCCGCGAGAACGCCGCGCCGGCGTGGCGGCCGATGACACGAACCGAAACCTACGTGCGCCTCGCCGCCTCCTCCACCAATCAGGCACTGATGGGCGAAGCCGGGTTCGAGGCCGTCTGGCGCTGCCTCGCGCACGCGCCGGCCTTTGATATCATGTACGGATCGAGCGACGACGCGCTCGAACTTTTCGAGACGCTGTGGCGCAAGGTGACGGCATGACGCCGGCCGCGATCCTGCACCGCGCGCTCGCCGAGCCCGAATCGATGCGGGGACTGTCGGCGGATGACTGGAACGCGCTTATCCGCGTCGGGCGCGCCGAGAGGCTGCTGGGAACGGTCGCAGAGCGCGCTGTGCCGCTGTGGGAGGCGCTTCCCGGGGGGGCTCGGACATGTCTCACCGAAGAGCGCGACATCACCCGCGGCGATCACCTCGCCGCTCGGTGGGAAATCGACCGCGCCGCGCTAGCGCTCAGGAATGTGGGCTGTCCCGTCATCCTGATGAAGGGCTCCGCATATCTCCATGCCGGACTGCCCGTCGCGCAGGGGCGGCGAATCGGCGATCTCGACATTCTCGTGCCACGCGCAGCGCTTCCCGCGGTCGAAGCCGCACTGCTGGCGCATGGATGGCTTCAGGCGAAGGAAAACGCCTACGACGACCATTATTACCGTACATGGATGCACGAGCTGCCGCCGATGGTGCATAAGGAGCGCGGCGGTGTCATCGACGTGCACCACACGATCCTGCCGCTCACCGCGCGGCTGAAGCCGGACGCCGATGCGCTCATCGAAAGCCGCGTGGCTGTGGCGGACGGCCTGTTCGTGCTCGGTCCGGCGGAGATGCTGCTGCACAGCGCCGCGCACGTCGCCTACGATGGCGAGTTCGAGGGCGGCGCGCGCAATCTCTGGGATATTCACTGTCTCGCGACCGATTTCGCGCGCACCGAAGGCTTTTGGGATGGGCTCGCCGCTGCGGCCGAGCGGCACCAGCTTCGAACACCACTGTCGCGCGCTCTGCGGCTTGCCCGGCAACTCTATGGAACGGACGTACCGGAAACGCTGGTCGCCCGCATGGACCTCGTTGATCGGCTCGCGCTCCGTAAGCTCGGCGGGCGCGACCGCTTCGGGCACCAGGGCGCGAAGCTCAGCGATCGGCTGCTCTACATCCGGGGGCACTGGCTGCGGATGCCGCCGCTGATGCTGGCCCAGCACCTCGTGCGCAAGGCACTCAGACGAAAAGAGCAGGCGCAACCCGTTTGAGCGTCGGCACCAGCGCATCGAAATGGTCGATCATCGCGTCCGCGCCGAGCGTGTCGGGCGGCACGTCGCTGTAGCCGAAACTGGTGAGCACAACCGGGATTCCCGCCGCGCGTGAGGCTTCCACATCGGGCCGCGAATCGCCCACGAACGCAGCGCGCGCCGGATCGCCGCCCATCCGCACCAATGTTTCGAGCACGTGCGCAGGGTCGGGCTTCCTGACCGGCAGGCTGTCGCCGCCAAGGATCGCATCGAACAGGTCGCCCCAGCCGAGCGCGTCGATGAGGTCCACGGCAAGCCGTTCAGGTTTGTTGGTGCAAATCGCGATGCGGGCGCCTGCATCCGCGAGGGCGGTGAGTGATGCCTCGACGCCTTCCCACGGCCGCGAGCCGACACAGACGTTGGCACCGTAGAATTCGAGGAATACCGGCACACCCGCGTCGAGCATCGACTCATCCCCTCCGCCCGTAAGCGCAAGGCCGCGCTCGATCGTGCGGCGTGCGCCGTGGCCGACCATGTGGCGCACGGCTTCGGGATCGACGGGCGCCCGGCCGAAATGCGCCAGAACGTGGTTCATCGCCGCCGCAAGGTCCGGGGCAGTATCGACGAGCGTGCCGTCTAGGTCGAAAACGATGGAGGGTGGTGTCGGATTCATGCAAGCCTTTTGCCCGGCGTTATGGAAATGGCAATCCCGATATGGCACAGGCACCGCAGGAATTGATTGAGTCTGTGAGATTTTCATGAGCCGCCGCCCCGTCGCCGCCATCATCCTCGCTGCCGGAATGGGCACGCGGATGAAATCCGAAACGCACAAGGTGCTGCACCCCATCGGCGGGCGGGCGATGCTGCTCCACCTGATGGCAAGCGTGGACGAGATTGCGCCCGAACGCACCGTCGTCGTCGTGGGCGCACGGCGCGAGCAGGTGGAGGCCGCAGTCGCGGACACCGGAGCCGTCGTGGTGACACAGGAACCGCAACTCGGCACCGCCCATGCCGTGCTTCAAGCAAAGGCTGCGCTTGAGGGTTTCGACGGTGACATACTCGTGCTGTATGGGGACGTGCCGTTCATCGAGAGCGCGACCATGCGTCTGATGCTTTCGAAGCTTCACAACGAGAAAGATGCACCAGCAGCCGTCGTTCTCGGCTTCCGCGCGACCGACCCCGGCGCTTACGGGCGTATCGACGCCGATGACGGGGTTATCCGGAAGATGGTGGAGTTCAAGGACGCCTCACCGGTCGAGCGCGCTATCGATCTCTGCAATTCCGGCCTGCTCGCTGTGCGCTCCGCGGACCTCTGGCCGCTACTGGAACGCGTTGGCAACGACAATGCAGCGGGCGAGTACTACCTCCCGGACATCATCATGCTCGCCAAGGAGGATGACCGAACATCGCGCGTCGTCGAAACGGCCGAAGCCGAGGTGATGGGCATCAACAGCCGCGCCGAACTTGCGGTCGCCGAAGCACGCTTCCAGACAGAGCGTCGCAACCACTTCATGAAGGAAGGCGTTACGCTGACCGATCCCGGCAGCGTGTTCTTCGCCTTTGATACCGAGATTGCGGCGGATGTGAGCATCGCACCGAATGTCGTTTTCGGCCCCGGCGTTTCCGTGGGCGCTGGCACACGCATTCATGCCTTCTCGCATCTTGAAGGCGCAAAGGTCGGCGAAAAAGCGGAAATCGGGCCCTACGCCCGCCTCCGCCCCGGCACGGATCTCGCGAAGGGCGTCAAAATCGGCAACTTCGTCGAAACAAAGAAAGCCGTGTTCGCCGAAGGCGCGAAGGCAAACCACCTCTCCTACATCGGCGACGCCAGCGTGGGCACGAAGGCCAACATCGGCGCAGGCACGATCACCTGTAACTATGACGGCTTCTTCAAGTACAAGACGGAAATCGGCGCGGGTGCCTTTATCGGCTCCAACAGCGCGCTTGTTGCGCCCGTGAAGATCGGTGACGGCGCGATCGTCGGCGCAGGCTCGGTGATGACGAAGGATGTGGAGGCCGATGCGCTCGCAGTCGCGCGCGGTGTTCAGGACAGCAAACCCGGCTGGGCCGCGCGGTTCCGCGAGGCAATGACGGCCAAAAAGAAAGCGGCGAAGTAATGTGTGGCATCATCGGAATTCTCGGTAAAGGCGACGTCACCGACCAGCTCGTGGCGGGCCTCCGCCGGCTTGAGTATCGCGGTTATGATTCGGCAGGCGTCTGCACGATCGTGGACGGGCATTTCGATCGCCGTCGCGCTGAAGGCAAGCTCGACAACCTCGCGAAGAAGCTCGCGCTCGATCCCCTGCCCGGCCACGTCGGCATCGCCCACACGCGCTGGGCGACCCACGGTGCGCCCACCGAAGACAACGCGCACCCACACATCGTGGGCGACGTGACGCTTGTTCACAACGGCATCATCGAGAACTTCAAGGAACTGCGCGACGAGCTTTCTGCCGAGGGCCGCAGCTTCGCGAGCCAAACCGATACGGAGGTCGTCGCCCACCTCGTTGCGCGCGAGCTTGAGAGCGGCAAGGCCCCGATCGAAGCGGTGAAGGCCGTGCTGCCGCGCCTGCACGGCGCGTTCGCTCTCGCGATGATGTTCAAGGGTCACGACAATCTGCTCGTCGGCGCCCGCCTCGGCGCACCGCTCGTCGTCGGGCTCGGCGAGGGCGAGAACTATCTCGGCTCCGACGCGCTGGCGCTCGCGCCGATGACGCAGAAGATCGCCTACCTCGAGGAAGGCGACTGGGCCGTACTCAGCCGCGAGAAGATCGAGATTTTCGATCGCGACAACAATCCCGTCACACGCGAAGTAACGCTCTCAGGCGTCTCCGGCGCGATGATCGACAAGGGCAACCACCGCCACTTCATGCAGAAGGAGATCTTCGAGCAGCCGGTGGTCGTGGCGCAGACGCTACAAGCCTATCTGAAGCCGCTCGACGGCAAGGTGGCCCTCCCCATCCCCGAGTTCGACCTCGCCGAGGTAAAGCGCGTCACCATCGTCGCCTGCGGCACCAGCTACTACGCTGGTCTCGTCGCCAAATACTGGTTCGAGAAGTTCGCGCGCGTGCCGGTGGACATCGATGTCGCCTCCGAATTCCGCTACCGCGAACCGGTGCTGGAGCCCGGCGGGCTCGCACTCTTCATCAGCCAGTCGGGCGAAACCGCGGACACGCTCGCCGCGCTCCGTCACTGCCGGACCGAAGGCCAGAAGATCGCGGTCGTCGTCAACGTGCCGACCAGCTCGATGGCCCGTGAGGCAGATCTGCTTCTCCCCACCAACGCGGGCCCGGAGATCGGGGTTGCCTCGACGAAGGCGTTCACCTGCCAGCTTGCCGTGCTTGCTGCTTTCGCGGCCAACCTCGCACGCGCCAAAGGCAAGATGACCGCCGACGAAGAACGCGAGATCGTGAAGCACCTCGCCGAAGCGCCCGCCGCGCTCAATGCCGCGCTCGCCCATGATGAGGAGATCGAGAAGATGGCGCCGCTCGTCGCCGCGGCGCGCGACGTGCTCTACCTGGGCCGCGGCCCGGACTATCCGATGGCGCTCGAAGGCGCGTTGAAGCTGAAGGAGATCAGCTACATCCACGCCGAAGGCTATGCGGCAGGCGAGATGAAGCATGGCCCGATCGCACTCATCGACGACAGCGTTCCCGTCATCGTCATCGCGCCCTCGGGCCCGCTCTTTGAAAAGACCGTCAGCAACATGCAGGAGGTTGCTGCGCGCGGCGGCCGCATCGTGCTGATCTCCGACGCCGCGGGCATCGCCAAGGCGGGTGACGGCGCGGTCGCGACGATCGAGATGCCGGACTGCCACCCGCTCATCCAGCCGCTCGTCTACGCCGTGCCCGTGCAGCTGCTCGCCTACCACGTGGCGGTGGCCAAGGGCACGGACGTCGACCAGCCGCGCAACCTTGCGAAATCCGTCACCGTCGAATGAAGACGCTCTCAGGCGGCTGCCATTGCAAGGCGGTGCGATTCGAGGTGGACGTTGAAGACGGGCCCATCCCGCTGCTCGACTGCAATTGCTCCATGTGCGCGGCGACGGGCTTCCTGCACCTCATCGCGGCGAAGGCCGAGTTCCGCCTGCTGTCGGGCGACGATAATCTCGGCGAGTATCGTTTCGGTGAGGGGATCGCCCGCCACCTCTTCTGCAAGACCTGCGGGATCAAGAGCTTTTACGTGCCGCGCTCGCACCCGGACGGGTACAGCGTCAACGCGCGCTGTCTCGACGACTACGCATCGCTGACCTTCGCCGTCGAAGCCTTCGACGGCCGTAACTGGGAAGCCGCCCGGGAACGTCTCGGCTAAAGCTCTTCGCCGACCATCTCGCGAAGCAGGACTTCAAGCTCCGTGATCTGGAACGGCTTGCTCACGAGCCGCGCATCACAGTGTGCGTCCGGCAGCATTGATGCGCCGTCGTATCCGGTTGCGAACACGAAGGGCACGCCGCGGGCCTTGAGCACGTCCGCGACCGCCCAGCTCAACTCGCCGTCGAGGTTGACATCGAGGAGCGCGATATCGGCATCCGTCGTTTCGGCAAGCTTGAGCGCCTCCTCAAGCCGGGTAGCCGGGCCTTGCATTTCCCAGTCCATATCCTCGAACAGTGTTTCGAGCGACATGGCAATAAGTGGTGAATCTTCCACCAGCAGTACCTTGCGCCGGGCAGGTATGTCCTGAGGCGCCGTTGCGACCGTTGTCATCTCACCTTACCTTCCCCCACGTTGGCGGACACTTTAGCCAAACGCTACACAGCCGTAATCTACTGCCACAAAGGGCCGGACCGCAAATATGAACGCATACGACTACGATCTCTTCGTCATCGGCGCCGGTTCGGGCGGGGTACGCGCGGCGCGGATTTCCGCGGGCCACGGTGCGCGCGTTGCCATTGCCGAGGAGTACCGAGTCGGCGGCACGTGCGTGATTCGCGGCTGCGTGCCGAAGAAACTGCTCGTCTACGGTGCACATTTCGCCGAAGACCTTGAAGACGCGCGGAACTTCGGCTGGACGGTGGAAGGCAAGCGCTTCGACTGGACGACGCTGCGAGACAATGTCCTTTCAGAGGTGGACCGGCTCAATAAAGCCTATATTTCAACACTCGAAAGCCAGAAGGTGACGATTCTCCAAGGCCGCGCCGTGCTGGAGGACGCGCACACGGTGCGGATCGGCGACAAGACAGTCACTGCCGACAAGATCCTGATCGCAACCGGTGCACGTCCCGGCTTCCCGGACTGCGAAGGCGCTGAGCACGGGATCACCTCGAACGAGGTGTTCCATCTCGAAGCACTGCCGAAGCGCGTCGTGATCGCGGGCGGCGGTTATATTGCCAACGAATTCGCCGGCATTTTCAATGCACTCGGCGTGAAGGTGACGCTGCTTCTGCGCGGCGACCGCCTGCTGCGCGAATACGACCAGCAGCTCGCCGAGCGCCTGCAGGCGATCAGCACGGCAAAGGGCATCGATTTCCGTTTCAACGCGCCGTTCCACAAGGTCGAGAAGCAGGCGGACGGTAGCCTGCTCGTCCATGCCGGGAAGGACACGCCGATCGAGACCGATCTCCTCGTCTACGCAATCGGTCGGCCGCCAAACAGTAACGGTCTGGGCCTTGAGGCGGTCGGCGTCGAACTGGCGGAAAACGGCGCGATCAAGGTCGATGCGGACAGCCGTACCAACGTCGAGAACATCTATGCCGTCGGCGACGTGACCGACCGCGTGCAGCTGACCCCCGTCGCGATCCGAGAGGGCCACGCGTTTGCCGACACCGTGTTCGGCAGCAAGCCGTGGCGGGTCGATCATAGCTGCATCCCGTCCGCCGTGTTCAGCCATCCGCCGATTGCGGCCGTCGGCCTCACCGAATCGCAGGCGCGCAATGCCTATGGCTCGGTGCGCGTCTATGCTTCCGACTTCCGGCCGATGAAGAACGTGCTGGCGGGTCGGAACGAACGGTCGCTTTACAAGCTGGTCGTCGATGAAGCGTCAGGCCGCATCCTTGGCGCGCACATGATCGGGCCGGACGCGGCCGAGATCATGCAGCCGCTTGCGATTGCCGTGAAGGCGGGGCTGACCAAGGCACAGCTCGACGAAACCGTAGCCGTCCACCCGACGATGGCGGAAGAACTCGTGCTGATGCGTTAGATGGCGAGCGCGTGATTGGGGTCGACAACGGCCTCGATCATGCGGTCGATCTCGCTGTGCGCGATGCGCAGCTGGCCATCGATAAGCAGCATGGACAGGCCGTGCACCAGCGACCAGGCGCGGAGCGCCGCCTTGCGCCGCATCGCGGACGAGAAGCGCGGCCCCGCAAGGCGGGCGACGGCATCCTCGATGTTGCCGGTGAGCGGTTCGATCGCGAACATCAGCGCGGCGTCGCGGCTGGAATCGACCTGATCGCTGAACATAAGGCGGAACAGCGCGGGATTGCGGACCGCGAAGCGAACATAAGCGCGACCCATGTCGGCAAAGCGCACCGGCGTCACCACGGCATTCGAAACCGGCTCGATCTGCACGGCTGTCAGGCGCTTGAAGCCCTCGATAGCCATTGCGGTGAGCAGCGCCTCTTTCGAGGTATAGTGGCGATAGACGGCAGCGGGGCTCACCCCCACCTCGCGGGCGACTTCGCGCAGCGCAAGCTCAGCACAGCCTCGCCGCTCCAGAAGCTCCAGACCGGCGTTCAGCAGCGCCTCCTGAAGATTGCCGTGATGGTAGCTGCTTGGTGCCTTGCGTTCAAAAACCGGCGACTGTTTCAGCATCGGAGTTTCCCCTGTCCCCCCGGAATATGTGAACAATGTACGCATAAATGATTAATATCAAGCGCATTCATTGTCTTAGCCCCTTCTTTTGCGATGAATTGTTACGATGGCGTTAACCATGATGAAAAAATCTCTGCCGCAAATGGCGTGGCGGAAGCATCCGGGGGGCCAAGAAAGCATTGCTTGCGCTCGTGCAAGTGACACGCCAAAAGGCGCGCGATGAAGACGTCCGACCAATCCTGGGCCCCGGCCAGCTGGCGCAATTCCGAAGCGCGGCAGCTTCCTGCCTATGCGGACACGGCAGCACTTGCAGCCGTGGAAAGCGAGCTTTCGAGCTATCCGCCGCTCGTCTTCGCGGGCGAAGCGCGCGCGCTCGAAGCCCAGCTTGCCGATGTTGCGGCGGGCAAGGCTTTCCTGCTCCAGGGCGGCGACTGTGCCGAAAGCTTCGCCGAGTTCCACCCGAACCATATCCGCGACACGTTCCGCGTGCTCCTGCAGATGGCGGTGGTGCTGACCTTCGCCAGCCGGATGCCGGTGGTGAAGGTAGGCCGCCTTGCCGGCCAGTTCGCCAAGCCCCGCTCGGCGGACATGGAAGAGTTGAACGGCGTTTCGCTGCCAAGCTACCGCGGCGACATCGTCAACGACATTACCTTCGAAAGCGCGGCGCGGGAACCAAACCCGCAGCGTATGCTCCGCGCCTACATGCAGTCTGCCGCAACGCTCAACCTGCTGCGCGCCTTCGCGCAGGGCGGCTTTGCGAACCTGCATCAGGTTCACAAGTGGAACCTCGATTTCGTGGGCCGCTCGCCATGGGCCGAGAAATACAAGGACGTCGCCGACCGCATCGGCGATGCGCTCGCCTTCATGGAAGCGTGCGGCATCAGCCCGGAAACGGTTCCGCAGCTGAAGGGCACGGACTTCTACACAAGCCACGAGGCGCTGCTGCTCGGCTACGAGCAGGCGATGACGCGGCAGGATTCGCTGACCGGCCGCTGGTACGACACCAGCGCGCACATGCTGTGGGTGGGCGACCGCACACGCTTCGAAGGCTCGGCGCATATCGAGTTCCTGCGCGGCGTCGGCAACCCGCTTGGCCTGAAGGCCGGCCCGAGCCTGCAGCCGGACACGCTCATCCGCCTGATCGACACGCTGAACCCCGAGAACGTCCCGGGCCGCATCACCATCATCAGCCGCTTCGGCCACGACAAGGTGGAAGCCGGCCTGCCGCCGCTCGTTCGCGCCGTGAAGCAGGAGGGGCGCCACGTCGTCTGGTCGTGCGACCCGATGCACGGCAACACGATCAAGTCGGGCAGCGGCTACAAGACGCGCCCGTTCGACCGTATCCTCACCGAGGTGCGGGGCTTCTTCGCGGTGCACCGCGCCGAAGGCACGCACGCGGGCGGCATCCATGCCGAGATGACCGGCCAGAACGTCACTGAATGCACCGGCGGCGCGATGGCGATCACCGACGAGGCGCTCGCCGACCGCTATCACACGCACTGCGACCCGCGCCTCAACGCCGGCCAGAGCCTTGAACTCGCCTTCCTGCTTGCCGAATGCATCAAGGCCGAGGTCGATCTCGCCGCACGGAACCAGGCGGCCTGACCCCCTCATCTTTCCGCCCGCTTGCGAAGCGGCGCTGAATAAGGGATCGTCCGTCCCTTCCAAGGGGAGGGATCACCATGCCGATCGAACTCTATCTGCTGGGCGCAGCCGCGGTGCTGGGCCTTGTCCACATCCTGTGGGCCGTGAACGTGAAAACCGCGCAGTACGGCATCGAATGGAACATGGGCGCGCGCGACGGCGAGATGCCGCCCTTGAAGCCGCTTGCCGGACGGCTCGCGCGGGCGCAGGCGAACTTCTTCGAGACCTTCCCGCTGTTCGCAGCGGTGTTGCTGGCAGCGGTCGCAGCGGACCGGCTCGGCTGGAAGTCCGAGCTTGGCGCGCACCTCTATTTCTGGGCGCGGCTGATCTACCTACCGCTTTATGCTGCGGGCATCCCGAAGCTGCGGACGTTGGTGTGGCTCGCCTCGCTGGCGGGGGTGGTGCTGGTGCTGTCGGCGCTGCTGCTGGGCTGAACGCCCTGCCCCGGAACGAGACGAAGTCGAGGAAGTTGAGGCTCTGGCGCGGAAATTCGATTCCGCCGCGCGGATGAGCGTCCGCGCCGTCTGGAGAGCGTGACCGGCCCTCGCCTTTGGCCGGCACAGGTTTTCCGATTTCGAAAGAGGCGCTATTTCCGCTGCGGCCAGCACTTCTCGCAGCGGCGCCAGCATTTGATGTTCGGCATGACGTCGGCGGGCCTGACGCCCGGCGGGGGATTGAGGCCGATGAGGATTTCAGGGGCGACGCCTTCGGGCGCGGCGCTCTTGTGGCAGAACAGGCAGCGCTGGCGGTAGATTTGCGGGGTGAGCGTCTCGGGCTTCTGATGCGGCATCGCGGAGGCGGAGGACGAGAGCGCCGACAACACGAGCGCCAGAAGACGCGAACGGTTTCTCCACATCATGGGCGACCTCCAGGGAGCGCCTACTTCTGCCCCGGAAGAGAAACTTGTCAATCGTCCTAAATTTCTGCCCTACCCCTCGTCGCCCATGCGGAGCGCGGCGATAAAGGCTTCCTGCGGGATGCTGACCGAGCCGTACTCGCGCATCCGCTTCTTGCCTTCCTTCTGCTTGTCGAGGAGCTTGCGCTTGCGGCTGATGTCGCCGCCGTAGCACTTGGCGGTAACGTCCTTGCGGAGCGCCGCGATCGTTTCGCGCGCGATCACCTTGCCGCCGATCGCCGCCTGGATCGGGATCTTGAAGAGGTGGCGGGGGATCAAGTCCTTCAGCCGCTCGCACATATGGCGGCCGCGCGCCTCAGCGGCGACGCGGTGGACGATCATGCTGAGCGCGTCGACAGGCTCGTTGTTGACGAGGATCGACATCTTGACGAGGTCGCCCTCGCGGTAGCCGATCTGGTGATAATCGAAGCTCGCGTAGCCGCGGCTGATCGACTTCAGCCGGTCGTAGAAATCGAACACCACCTCGTTCAAGGGCAGCTCGTACGTGATCTGCGCGCGCCCACCCACATAGGTGAGATTCTTCTGGATGCCGCGGCGATCCTGACAGAGCTTCAGGAGTGAGCCGAGATACTCGTCGGGCACGTAGATCACCGCCTCGATCCACGGTTCCTCGACGAAATCGATCTTCACGACGTCCGGGTAATCGGCGGGATTGTGCAGTTCCTGCGTCGTCCCGTCGGTCATGTGCATCCGGTAGACGACCGAGGGCGCGGTGGTGATGAGATCGAGATCATATTCGCGCGTCAGCCGCTCCTGAATGATCTCGAGGTGCAAGAGGCCGAGGAAGCCGCAGCGGAAGCCGAAACCGAGCGCGGCGGACGTTTCCATCTCGAAGCTGAACGAGGCGTCGTTGAGGCGCAGCTTCGAGATGCTGTCGCGCAGCTTCTCGAAATCCGCCGCATCAACCGGGAACAGGCCGCAGAACACCACGGGCTGCACTTCCTTGAAGCCGGGGAGCGCGGCCTTGGCCGGGTTCTTCACCGTGGTGATGGTGTCGCCGACGCGGGTTTCGGAGATGTCCTTGATCTGCGCTGTGATGAAGCCGATTTCGCCGGCCGCGATCTCGTCGAGCGTCTCGATCTTCGGCCGCATACAGCCGACGCGGTCGATCAGATGCTCGGTACCGCCGGCCATGAACTTGATGTTGAGACCCTTGCGGATCACGCCATTGACGACGCGCACGAGGATGACGACGCCAAGGTAGGGATCGTACCAGCTGTCGACGAGCATCGCTTCGAGCGGCGCAGTGCGGTCGCCCTTGGGCGGCGGGATCTTGTTCACGACGGCTTCGAGCACATCATCGATGCCGATGCCGGACTTCGCACTGGCGAGCACCGCCTCCGACGCATCGAGGCCGATGATGTCCTCGATCTCCGCCTTCACCTTCTCCGGGTCGGCGGCTGGCAGATCGATCTTGTTGATGACGGGGACGATCTCGTGATCATGCTCGATTGACTGGTAGACGTTCGCCAGCGTCTGCGCCTCGACACCCTGCGCGGCGTCCACGACGAGGAGCGCGCCTTCGCACGCCGCGAGACTGCGCGAGACTTCGTAGGCGAAATCGACATGGCCCGGCGTGTCCATCAGGTTCAGCGTGTATGTCTCGCCGTTCTTCGCCTTGTATTCGAGGCGGACGGTCTGCGCCTTGATGGTGATGCCGCGCTCGCGCTCGATATCCATGTTGTCGAGCACCTGTTCCGACATCTCGCGGTCGGTGAGCCCCCCGGTGCGCTGGATGAGGCGATCGGCCAGCGTCGACTTGCCGTGGTCGATGTGGGCGATGATCGAAAAATTACGGATATGCGCGAGATCGGTCATGAGACGGCCACTTAGGGGGCCCGAACGTCTTCGGCAAGCGCGCGGCCCCGCGAGTGTCGCCGTTTTTTACATACTGGCTTAACCCAATACCGTTCGCATCGCTTGCGAAACGAAAAATCACGGCCCAAATCCGTGACTTGCGAGAAAAAAAGGCGATTTGGCACGCGTTATGCTTTCCTTTGTTTTCGACGTTTGTGTCCGCCCGGCAGTGTTTGGCTTGGCGTGCGTAGAAACACAGAGGGGATAAAATCATGCGTTACACGACCTCAATTCTGGCGGCCTGCGCCTCGCTCGCGATTGCGGGTGCCGCCCAGGCGACCACCATCTCCAACGGCGATCTCAGCATGGGCCTGTTCGACAACGGCGGCCTCGGCTCTGGTGGCGTCGGTCTTGCGCTCACCGGTGCCGGCGATGCGATCACGCCCGGCTGCCTTTGCGAAGGCTGGGGCGTCGCCGCCAACGGCGTCGGCAACAAGTACGTCTACGGCGGCAGCTCGGCCGGTTTCACATCGGCCGCGCTGAGCGACGTGACGGCTTCGAGCGCGAAGTCGGTCGTGACCACGAACGACGGCCTCACGATCACGCACACCTACACGCCGGTTGCGGGTGAAACGCTGTTCAAGATCGACGTTGTCATCAAGAACGACTCCGGCGCCGCCCGCACCGACGTGCGCTATGCGCGTACGCTCGACTGGGACGTGACCCCGGGCTACTTCGGTGACAATTACACGTCGGTCTATGTTCCGGGCGTCGCGCCGGAAGGCAAGGTGATGCACACGTCGACCAACCCGTTCGCCGTGCCGGATCCCATGGTGCAGCGCGCGCAGGACGCCAACACGAACGTGTCGGGCGCCGTCGGCGACCTCGGCAGCTACTTCATCTTCAGCTTCGGCGACCTCGCCGATGGCGACGAGTTGAGCTTCACGACGTTCATCGGTGCGTACACGACTGAATCCGCCCTGCTTGCGGCCTTCGCGGCGGCGGGCGTTGAAGCCTACTCGTTCACCTCGGGTAGCCGCCACGTCAACGCTTTCGGCTACGGCTTCGCGGGTCTCGACCTGCCGCCGATCGGCGAAGTGCCGGAACCGGCTGCGCTGGCGCTGTTCGGTCTCGGTGTCCTCGGGCTGGGGGCAGCCCGTCGTCGCCGCAAGGCCTAAGACTTACAGTCTCGTCACGCGGAAGGGGTCGCCCGAAAGGGCGGCCCCTTCTCATTTGCGGCCTCGCGCGCCCAGAGCGGCCAGTCCGCCGGAAGCGACGCCTCCACCGACACGGGCGCTTCCTCGCGGTAGGGGATAACAAGGCCCGCCGAATGCAACCGCATCGGTCCGTTGCCATCTCCATAGACCGGATCGCCCACAATCGGCGCGAGCGCGTGCGCGGCGTGGACGCGAATCTGGTGCGTGCGACCGGTTTCGGGGAAGAAGACCACCAGCCCCTGCCCTTCGTGCGCGGCGAGCAGCCGCCAACGGGTGGCGGCGGGCTTTCCGCTCGGGTCGACGACCATACGCCACCCCGCCTCCGCACTCGAAACCTTGGCGAGCGGCGCCTCGATACGGCCGTCACCCTCCGGCACCCCATCCAGAAGCGCGAGATAGGTCTTGGCGATTCGCCCCTCCGCGAACAGCTGACCCAGGCGCTTGGCGGCCTTCGGATGTCGTGCGAGCAAAAGACAGCCGGAGGTGTCGCGATCCAGCCGGTGCGCGGGCTGCGGCAGGCGATGGAACCCGAAGGTGAGTTCGCCGAGGCGTTCTTCCAGACTGTGCGGCGTCTTCGGCCCCGGATGCACGGCAAGCCCGGCCGGCTTGTCGATCACCAGCATGTGCGCATCGATATGAAGGACGGGCAGCGCCGTCATGCGAGCCCGGCAGAGGCGATCGCCGCGACGGCGGCATCGAACCGCTGCTCGGCATCGCCCGCGATGAGCACCCACGGCACCGCGCGGCGCTCCAGTTCCGCCCGCGATAGCGCCATGAAACGCGCCCGCGCCTCCGGCGTGCGGTGCAGGCGGATGCCGTCATCCACCCACGGGATATCGTCTGCCATCAGCAAATAGAGATCGCCGACATCGGTGAAGGCATCGAGCGCGGGAAGCCGCTGCCCGAGACCCATCATCGCCCACGCCGCCGTCATCAGCGGGTCGGTATCCGAAATGATGAGGCGCGCGCCGCGCTCCGCCGCCTGCTCCCGCGCCGCCTCCGTGAGCGCGACGTGGCCGTGCATGATCGAAACGAGATCGTCGGCATCCGTCTCGCTGCCACGCACCTCGCAGTAGAGACGCCCGTATTCGGGCACCAGCCGTGTGCCGTAGTGCGCCGCGAGCCGGACACCGAGCGTCGACTTCCCCGTGCTTTCGGGGCCGTGCAGCACGACGTTCGCCGGCCGCTTCATGCCGCCACCGCCGCGGCGCGGCGCCACTGGAAGAGCCCGGCGAAGGCGAGGCCGAGGAACACGGTGTAAAGCGCCGACGTGACCGGAAGATCGCGCCACCAGAACAGCCCGATCGCGAGCATGTTGACGACGATCCAGTAAATCCAGTTCTCGACGAAGCGCCGCACCATGAGGATCTGGCCAGCCACGCTGAGACAGGCGACGGCGCCATCCACATAGGGCGCTGCGGCATCCGTGAAACGGTGCATCACGCTCGACCACAGGAACCAGAGCACCGCTGTGACGGCAATCACCGCGGCATTGCCGCGAAGCCCCATCCAGCGCACCGGAACGGTATCGCGCTGCTGCACGCGCCGCCAGCTGACCCAGCCGTAGACATTGAGAACAAGGAAGAAAATCTGCAGCAGCGCGTCGCTGTAGAGCTGCGCCCGGTAGAACACGACCGCGTACAGGCTGACCATTGCGATGCCGAACGGATAGTTCCACACGCTGCGCCGGACGACGAACGTGACATTGGCGAGGCCGAGCAGGGCAGCGATGATTTCGAGGGCGGACATCCGCGTTTCGCATAGCATCCGGGGCGGGCCGTGCAATGCAGCGAAACATCGGGATCGGGGCTTTTCCTTGACTCCTGTTGCGCGCGCGCCTACATCGCGGCCCTTACGAATTTCCCGATTTTTGCTGGAGTTTGCCCGATGGCGCGCGTCACCGTCGAAGATTGCGTAGACAAGGTTCCCAACCGCTTCGAACTCGTGCTGCTCGCAGGCCAGCGCGCACGCCAGATTTCGAGCGGCGCGGAACTGACCATCGATCGCGACCGCGACAAGAATCCCGTCGTCGCGCTGCGCGAGATCGCCGAGGAAACCGTGAAGCCGGTGCAGCTGAACGAAGCGCTGGTTTCGGGTATGCAGCGCGTGATCATGGACGACGAAGACACGGTGGACGAGATCGGCAGCCTCGCCGAGAGCGCCGAAGCGCTCCGCCTCACCGCCGCCGCGCCGCCCAAGCCGACGCCGATCGTTCCCGACTACGACTGATCGCGCCGCCCGGCCGACCGCAACCGACACGAACAGACTTGCCAAGCCGCCGCGCGGCAGGGCATAGACCCGCGCATTCGTCGGACCCGGTTTCTGTACCGGGTGGCTCGGCCGGGCGCCTATCCCCCGGATAACCACACAGCCGTTTCGCAGTGAAGAACCGCCCTAGCGGGCGCTTTTTCCCGAAATCGTCGTCAGTTCCGGGTTTTCATTCCATGTATCCTGCCGCCACGCTTCGCCGCGAATGGCTTTCCAACCCCCGCGGCGACATTCTCGCGGGTCTCGTCGTCGCGCTCGCACTCATTCCCGAGGCAATCGGCTTTTCAATCATCGCGGGGGTCGATCCACGCGTCGGCCTCTATGCGTCCTTCTCCATCGCCGTCATCACGGCTCTGGTCGGCGGTCGGCCTGGGATGATTTCCGCGGCAACCGCCGCCATCGCGGTGCTCGTGGTGCCGCTGGTCCGCGATCACGGCCTGTCTTATCTGTTTGCGGCGACCATCCTGATGGGCGTTCTGCAGATTATCGCCGGCTTCCTGCGGATCGACCTGCTGATGCAGTTTGTTTCGCGATCGGTCATCACCGGCTTCGTCAACGCGCTCGCCATCCTGATCTTCATCGCGCAGCTGCCGCAACTAACCGGCGTTTCCTGGGAAACTTACGCGATGGTCGCCGGGGGGCTTGCGATCATCTACCTGCTGCCGCGCGTGACCAAAGCCGTGCCCTCGCCGCTGGTCGCAATCGTCGTACTGTCGATCATCTCGATCTGGCTCGGGCTTCCGGTCAACACCGTCGGCGACATGGGCGCGCTACCTGACACGCTGCCCTACCTGCTGATTCCCGATGTCCCCCTGACCTTCGAGACGCTGCAGATCATCCTGCCCTATTCGATTACAATGGCGGCCGTTGGCCTGCTCGAATCGCTGCTCACCGCGCAGATCGTCGATGACCTGACCGACACGCCGAGCGACAAGCGCCGCGAAACCAAAGGCCAGGGCATCGCCAATTTCATCACCGGCTTTTTCGGCGGCATGGGCGGCTGCGCGATGATCGGACAATCGGTCATCAACGTGAAATCAGGCGGACATACACGCCTGTCCACATTTGTTGCAGGTGTGTTCCTGCTGTTCCTGATCGTCGTGCTCGGCCCCTGGGTCGCGCAGATTCCCATGCCCGCGCTGGTCGCGGTGATGATCATGGTGTCGATCGGCACGTTCAGCTGGACCTCCATCAAGACCCTGCGCACGCACCCCTGGCACAGTTCCGTCGTGATGGTGGCGACCGTCGTCGTCGTGGTCTGGACGCACGATCTGGCGCAGGGCGTGCTCGTCGGTGTGCTGCTGAGCGGCGTGTTCTTCGCCAGCAAGGTGCGCCGCCTGTTTGCCGTCACCAGTTCGCTTTCGGACGACGGCAAGACGCGCACATATGTCTTCACCGGACAGGTGTTCTTCGCCTCCATCGAACGTTTCGTGTCGGCGTTCGACTTCAAGGAGGTCATCGACCACGTCCGCATCGACGTAAAGGGCGCGCATTTTTGGGACATTTCGGCCGTCGCCGCGCTCGACAAGGCGGTTTTGAAGTTTCGCCGCGAAGCCACGACGGTTGACATCATCGGGCTTAACGAAGCCAGTGCGACGATGATCGACCGTTTCGGCGTTCACGACAAACCCGACGCCGAACAGGCGCTCGGCGCGCACTGAGGACACGGGAGACGACCATGACCAAGCTGCTCGCCTGTATCGACGCTTCCCCCTATGCGAACAGCGTGTGCGACCATGCCGCGTGGGCTGCTGCCCGGCTTTCGGCCTCCGTTGACGTACTTCATGTCATTCAGCGGAAGGACGCGGTCGCTGCACGCCGCGATCTCAGCGGCGCGGTCGGGCTGGGGGCCAAGAGCGGCCTGCTGGAAGAATTGGCGCGCATCGATGAAGAGACCGTGCGGCTGGCACGCGAACAGGGGCGGTTGCTGCTCGAAGCGGCGGAAACGCAGCTACGCGAAGCGGGTATCGCCGTGAACCTGCTCCACCGCCACGGCGGCATCGTGGAGACCATTATCGAACGCGAGGCAGATGCCGATGTGATCGTGATCGGGAAACGCGGTGCATCGGCCGATTTCGCCAAAGGGCACCTCGGCAGCAAGGTGGAACGGGTCGTCCGGGCCAGCATTCGACCGGTGCTGGTGGCGGCGCGTGCATTTCGCCCGATCAAAACCGTGATTGCGGCGTTCGACAACGGGCCGAGCGCACAAAAAGCCGTTCGTTTCATCGCAGATTCGCCGTTGTTTCGGGACTGCACGATCCGGCTGGTCACCGCCGGGACCGAAGCCCAGAGAGGCGCCCTCGAAGCGGCCGCACGGGATATATCGGCAGGTTGCGCCGCAGTCACAGCCCATCTGGAAGCCGGCAACGCGGAGGATGTTATCACGCGGCACATGAACGAAGGCGGGGGCGACATGCTGGTGATGGGCGCATACGGGCACTCACCGCTACGCAACATGATTGTCGGCAGCACAACGACAACGATGATAAGAACCTGCCAGGTGCCGGTATTGCTGTTCCGCTGAGACAGAGGCCATAAGCCCCTGCCCCGCAACCAGTATTTCGTGCGCGCGAACTTCTCCCCTTGCCGCGAGGCCGCATTCACCCCCAAATAGCGTAGGGAGGATGGTGGAAAGGCTCGTGTGCTCAGGCAGTTCGAACTTGTCGAGAAGGTAAAGGCCTACGATCCCAGCGCGGACGAGGATTTGCTGAACCGCGCCTATGTGTTTTCGGTGAAGGCGCACGGCAGCCAGCTGCGCGCCAGCGGCGACCCGTATTTCTCGCACCCGATCGAGGTGGCCGGCATCCTGACCGACCTGAAGCTCGACGACGAGACGATCGCGACGGCCATTCTGCACGATACGCTGGAAGATACGGTCGCGACCCCCGAGGAGGTCGAGGCGCTCTTTGGCAAGAACGTCGCGCGGCTGGTCGACGGCGTGACCAAGCTGTCGCGGATCGAAGCGCAGACGGAGAGCGAACGCGCCGCCGAGAATTTCCGCAAGTTCCTGCTCGCGATGTCGGACGACATTCGCGTGCTGCTTGTGAAGCTCGCCGACCGACTGCACAACATGCGGACGCTGCATTTCATCAAGGACCCCGAGAAGCGCAAGCGCATCGCACGCGAAACCATGGACATCTACGCGCCGCTCGCCGAGCGGATCGGCATGTACGAGTTCATGGACGAGATGAAGCAGGTGTCGTTTCGCGAGCTTGAACCCGAAGCCTACCAGTCGATCACGACAAGGCTCGAGCGGCTTCGTACGGCAGGCGGCGACCAGCTCACCCGGATCAGCACCGAGATCAAGGACGTGCTCGGTAGCCACGGTGTCGATGCCGATGTTGCTGGCCGCGAAAAGCGACCCTTTTCGATCTGGCGCAAGATGCAGGAACGGCACATCCCGTTCGAGCAGCTTTCGGACGTGATCGCGTTTCGCGTGATCGTGGACAAACCCGACGACTGCTATCGCGCGCTCGGCGTTATCCACCAGCGCTGGCCGATGGTTCCGGGACGCTTCAAGGACTTCATTTCGACACCCAAGCGCAACGGATATCGTTCGCTCCACACAACGATCATCCACGGCGATCACATGCGCGTGGAAATCCAGATCCGCACGCGTGGGATGCACGAACAGGCCGAAATGGGCCTTGCCGCCCACTGGGCCTACAAGCAGGACGAAAACGCGCGCGCTTCCGAGCGTTACCCCTGGCTTTCCGACCTTCTCGAAATCCTGGATCAGGCGGGAAGCCCCGAAGAGCTGATGGAGAACGCCAAGCTCGGTCTCTATCAGGACCAGGTGTTCTGCTTCACCCCCAAGGGCGAACTGATCCAGCTGCCGCGCGGCGCAACGCCGGTGGATTTCGCCTACGCGGTGCACTCGAAGATCGGCGAGACGACCGTGGGCGCCAAGGTGAACGGGCGCGTCGTGCCGCTGCGCACCACGCTTGCGAATGGCGATCAGGTGGAAATCCTGCGCTCCGCCCGCCAGCAGCCGGATGCGACGTGGGAGAGCTTCGTGGTGACGGCGAAGGCGCGCGCCGCGATCCGCCGCTTCATCCGCCACAAGGAGCACGAAGAACAGGCCGCGCTCGGCGAACGCCTGCTCGCCGACATCATCAAGCGGCTCGATGTGAAACTCGGCGAAAGCGCCATCGACGACGCCTTGAAGCGCCTCGGTTTGCACGATCGTCAGGATCTCGTGCTGGGACTCGCTGCGCACCGTATCGAGGACGATGCCGTGATCGATGCGCTTCTACCGGGCCGCATCCTCAATGCGCGCGCCAAGCGGCGGGCGAAGCGCAACCCTAAGGCGAAGCTCTCGATCAAGGGGCTGACACCCGGCGTTTCGGTGCATCTCGCACAGTGCTGCAGCCCGATCCCCGGCGACCGCATTATCGGCATCCGCCGTCAGAGCGGCAGCATCGACGTGCACACGATCGACTGCTCGACGCTCGCCGACGCGGACGGGCGCGAGTGGCTCGATCTTGGCTGGGGTGACGACAATGACGGCGCAGTCGTGCGGCTTTCCGCCGTACTGCGCAACGAGACGGGTAGCCTTGCCACGATGACGGGCGTGCTCGCGAAACAGGGCGCCAACATCGTGAACATGCGCACGCACCACCGCGACCGCGATTTCCACACCTTCGTGGTCGATGTCGAGGTGGACAATCTGGCGCATCTCACGAATATCATCGGTGCGTTAAGGGCAACCGACGCCGTGACATCCGTGGAGCGCATGAAGGCATGACAGACGAAGAGGTTCTTGGGGAATTCCGCGCCGCCGAAGCGCTGCTTGAAGGGCATTTCATCCTGTCCTCGGGCCTGCGCTCGCCGAAGTACCTGCAGTGCGCGCGCGTACTGATGGACCCGGCGCGTGCCGAGCGGCTGGCGAAGGCGCTCGCTGAGAAAATTCCGGCGGACCTGCGCGGGCAGATCGAAGCGGTGGTGGCCCCCGCGATGGGCGGGCTCATCGTCGGCTACGAAGTCGCGCGCGCGCTCGGCGTCGATTCGATGTTCGTCGAGCGGCCCCAGGGAACATTCGAGCTGAGGCGCGGTTTCCGGCTGGAACCCGGGACGAAGGTGCTGATGATGGAAGACGTGGTGACGACCGGGCTCTCTTCGCGCGAGGCGATCGCCGCGATCGAAGCGGCGGGCGGCAAGGTGATCGCGGGCGGGTGCCTTGTCGACCGCTCGAACGGCACCGCCGACATCGGCGTGCCGCTCTATTCGCTCATCCGGCTCGATGTGCCCACCTAC
Organism: uncultured Sphingosinicella sp.; assembly: GCF_963974575.1. Classification (NCBI taxonomy): domain Bacteria; kingdom Pseudomonadati; phylum Pseudomonadota; class Alphaproteobacteria; order Sphingomonadales; family Sphingosinicellaceae; genus Sphingosinicella; species uncultured Sphingosinicella sp. The sequence continues at coordinate 141,340 of NZ_CAXBBQ010000004.1, forward strand.
AGCGCCGACAAGCTGCCGCAGGACCTTGCCGCGCTGCCCGCGGTGAAACCGGGATCGAGGGCCGCCGCGTGAGCCTGCTTCGCCTTGGCGTGAACATCGATCACGTCGCCACGATCCGCAACGCGCGCGGCGGCGTGCATCCTGATCCCGTAAAGGCCGCGACGATCGCGGCCGCTGCGGGCGCGGACGGCATCACCGCGCACCTGCGCGAAGACCGTCGGCACATCAGCGACGACGACATCGCCCGCCTCGCCGCCGAAATCGACCTGCCGCTCAACCTCGAAATGGCAGCCACCGAAGAGATGCTGGACATCGCGCTCCGCCACGCGCCACACGCCGTCTGCATCGTGCCCGAGCGGCGCGAGGAGCGCACGACCGAGGGCGGGCTCGACGTTGTCGGCAACCAGCCCAATCTGCGCACCTTCGTAGAGCGCCTCTCCGGGCGCGGCTGCCGCGTGAGCCTGTTCATCGAGCCCGACCCCGAGCAGATCGAAGCCTCCGCCGCGATCGGGGCCGCGGTCATTGAGCTGCACACCGGCCGCTATGCGCTGACCGAAGGCATGTCGCGCGACGAGGAACTGGAGCGGCTGATCGCAGGCGCCACGCTGGCGGCGAAGCGCGGCCTTGAGGTCCACGCCGGGCACGGCCTGCGCTTCGACAACGTGGCCCCTATTGCGGCGATTCCCGAAGTCGTCGAGCTCAATATCGGGCATTTCCTTGTTGGCGAGGCTGTGTTCATCGGCCTCGACGCCGCGATCCGCGAGATGCGGCGGCTGATGAACGAAGCGCGTTCCGGCGCGGGAGCCTGATTCTGCCCCACGTTGTCGGCCTCGGCTCTGACCTCTGCAATATCGAGCGTATCCAATCGAGCCTCGACCGGTTCGGTGCGCGCTTCATCAACCGCGTTTTCACCGATATCGAGATCGCGCGCTCCGAACGCCGCGTGCTGACGCGCGCCGCATCCTACGCCAAGCGCTTCGCGGCGAAGGAGGCCTGCTCCAAGGCGCTCGGCACCGGCTTCCGGCGCGGGGTTTTCATGCGCGACATGGGCGTTATCAACCTCCCCTCCGGTCAGCCGACGCTGGCGCTGACGGGCGGCGCAGCGCTGCGGCTCGCCGAGATCACGCCCGACGGCCACGCACTCGACATCCACCTGACACTCACCGACGACCATCCGTGGGCGCAGGCGATGGTCCTCATCACGGCGCGGGCGCTGTGAGCGGCAGGAAACCGGGCATCGACTGGAAGAAGGAGCTGCGCTACGCGGCGCTGCTCGGCATCGCGGTGATGGGCATCTGGTCGTTCGTCGCCAAGCCTTTCTACATTCCTTCGGAATCGATGGTGCCGACGCTGCTGGTGGGCGACCGGCTCGTCGTCAGCAAATATCCCTACGGCTTTTCCTACCTCTCGCCCTTCCTGCCCGTGCTGCCGAAGATGGAGGGCCGCGCGTTCGGCAAGCTCCCAGAACGCGGCGACATCGTGGTGGTGAAGTCGCCGAGCGACCACAAGGACTGGATCAAGCGCGTGATCGGCCTGCCCGGCGACACGGTGCAGATGCAGGATGGCATCCTCTATCTCAACAACACCGCCGTGCCGAAGCGGGCAGCATCGCCCACGATGATCCCGGAAACCGACAACATGCCCTGCGCACGGCCCGAATTCCGCGTGACCGAGGCCGATGGGACACGCTTCTGCCGCTATCCGCGCTTTATCGAGACACTGCCCGGAGAGCAGGGAACGGGGCGCAGCTATGCCGTGCTCGACCTTCTCTTCAGCTACGCCGACGATACGCCCCCGGTGCTCGTGCCGCAGGGCCATGTGTTCCTGATGGGAGACAACCGCGACCGCTCCGCCGATAGCCGCTTCTCGCCCGAACAAGGCGGGCTCGGCCTGTTGCCGATCGAAAACGTCGTTGGACGCGCCGAGTTCACAACCTTCTCGCTCGACGGCAGCCAGCGCTTCTGGAACCCCGTGAGCTGGTTCACCGCACTGCGGGGAGATAGAGCGTGGATGTCGCTGCGGGACGGGGACGAGTAGGGCGGCGCAGGCCACCCTCACCCTCCCATCAAGGGAGAGGGGATATATAGACCTCTCCCTTGATGGGAGAGGATACGAAGCCTTGCCAGCCTGCTGGCTAGGCGGAGTTGGTGAGGGTGGCCGGATGAAAAGCTATCCAACGGCAGGAGCAGCTCCGCGCGCAAGGCGACTGCGGCGCGAGGCGACCGTGTTCGAACGAATACTTTGGTCAGCGCTTCGTGAACGCCTGTCGGGATTGAAGTTTCGCAGGCAGGTGCCATTCGGGCCGTACATTGCCGATTTCGCAGGCCATCGGGCGCGGCTGATTATCGAACTGGATGGCGAGGGCCATGCGTTTCAGACCGAAGCGGATGCTGTGCGTACGCGATTTCTGGAGGGCGAGGGTTATCGCGTACTGCGGTTCTGGAACGGGGAGGTCGTGGAGAATCTCGATGGGGTTATCGACACGATCACCGCCGCTGCCACCCTCACCGACTGCGACTAGCCCGCTTTGCGGACAAGTCTCGTTTCCTCTCCCATCGAGGGAGAGGAATTTTACTGCGGGGGCATACCCTGTTCGAGGGCTTCGCGCGGCGCGATTTCGAGGAGTTCCACGTCGAACTCCAGCGTCGCGTTCGGCGGGATGACGCCGCCTGCGCCTTCCGCGCCATAGGCGAGCTGCGGCGGGATGCGGAAACGGTACTTGGAGCCCTTCGACATCAGCTGGAGGCCTTCCTGCCAGCCGGGGATCACAGCGTTTACCGGGAAGGCTGCGGGCTGACCGCGATCGTAGCTCGAATCGAACTTGGTGCCGTCGAGCAGGCGACCTTCATAATGGACGAGCACCACGTCCTCAGCGGTCGGCTTCTGGCCGGCGGCGTCGCGGACCACTTCGTACATCAGGCCTGAGGCTGTCGTCTGCATATTGCTGGGCACCGCGAATTTCTGTGTTCCGGCCCATGCGAGCACGCCCATGCCGACGAGAAGAACCGCGATGAGCAGAACCCAACGGCCAAGGCCGCTACCGCGCGTCGCAACAGTCGCCATCAGCGCACACTCCAGACCTGAAACATTAAACGAGATCCGGCCCTATCGCGAGCCGGAGACCGGCTTAACGAACGCCGTCGCGCTCGGCGCGCTTGCGCTCCAGCTTGCGGGCGCGGCGGACGGCAGCAGCCTTCTCGCGGGCACGCTTTTCGGAGGGCTTCTCGTAGTGACGACGCAGCTTCATCTCGCGGTAGACGCCTTCACGCTGCAGCTTCTTCTTGAGTGCACGAAGGGCCTGATCGACGTTGTTGTCGCGAACGATGATTTGCATTGCGGCCGTCTACTCCATTCCAGTTTTGCCGTCTGTCCGGCACAATAAAACAAGCCGCCGGAGGCAAGCCTCGGCGGAAAGAGGGCGCGATCTAGCAGATTCGCGTGCGTGCAGCAAGGGCTGACGCACCGACGCGCCTCGTGTATCACAGGGCCATGACCGACGCCATCACGCCCGCAGACATGACGCTCGACGAGCTTCGTCCGATCCTGATCGAGGCGCTGCTGCCCAATGTGGCGTTCGACGGCTGGAGCGCGGCGGCGCTGGATGCCGCTGCCGCTGCGGTCGGCATCCCGGCAGACCGCGCGCGGCTGGTGTTCCCCGGCGGCGCGACCGAGATGATCGACGCCTGGATCCTGAAGACAGACCGCGACATGGCCGCCGAAATGGACCGGCGCGGCGCGGCCACGATGAAGATTCGCGACCGCATCACCACCGCCATCCGAATCCGCATCGAACTGGCGCGCCCGCACAAGGAGGCCGTGCGCCGCGCATTCGCCGTGCTCGCGCAGCCACAGAACGCCGCGCTTTCGGCACGCACGCTGTGGCGCAGCGCCGATGCCATGTGGCGCGCCGCGGGCGACACGGCGACCGACTTCAACCATTATACCAAGCGCCTGTCGCTTGGCGGCGTCTACGGCGCGACACTGCTCTACTGGCTGCAGGACGAGAGCGAGGACGACGCGGACACGTTCGCGTTCCTCAGCCGCCGCATCGACACGATCATGCAGGTGGAAAAGGCCAAGATGCGGTTCCGCGAGCAGGCGGGCAACCGCCCGCGCCTCTCCCGCTTCCTCGGTCGCCTGCGCTATCCTGCCGCGTAGGGCACGCCTGCCCTAGTCAAGCCACATTGAACATGATAATCGCTCGCAACAATAAGGGCAGATCAGAGTGTTCATGCGGATCGAGGATCTCAAGGTCGGGCAAACCGCCAGCGTCGTGAAGATCAGGGAAACCGGCACGCACGCCCCTGAGGCGTTGCGCCTGCGGGAAATGGGCTTCGACGAGGGCGTCGAGATCGAGGTGCTGCACCGCGGCCTTATCGGCGGCTGCCCGATCGCGCTGCGCGTGGGAAGCAACGTGATCGCGCTTCGCAAATCAGCGGCGCGGCTGCTCGACATCAGCCTCGCCACCCCGACGATACAGGCCGAGGCCGCCGAATGAGCGCAGCAATTGCCGCGCCGATGGTGGCGCTGGTCGGTAACCCCAACGCCGGCAAGACATCCCTGTTCAATGCGCTGACAGGTGCGCGGCAGAAGGTCGGCAATTATCCGGGCGTGACCGTGGAGCGGAAGGTCGGCGCCATGCAGCTGCCCGACGGCGCGCATGTCGAGATCGTCGACCTGCCCGGCACCTACAGCCTCAGCCCGCATTCGCCCGATGAGCAGGTGACGCGGGACGTTCTGATGGGCGAGCACGGCATCGAGCGGGCGCCGGACGCCATTATCTGTGTGGTGGACGCCACCAACCTGCGCAACCACCTGCGCTTCGTGCTCGAACTCGCGCGACTCGGACGGCCGATGGTTGTCGCGCTCAACATGATCGACCTTGCCGACCGCGACGGCACGAAGATCGATACGGCGCGACTCTCGCAGTTGCTTGGTTTGCCTGTGGTGCCCACCGTTGCCGTCCGCCGGCGCGGCCTTGCCGATCTGGGGCAGGAAACGGCGACCATGCTGATGCGCGAGGCGGTGCCTGCAGGACCAGGCGCCGACATCCGCGCGCTGCAGCACGAGGCGCAGCGCATCGCCGACGCGGTGACAACACTTTCCGGCGGCGCGGGCGCCGCGACACGCCGCATCGACAATATCGCTCTCCATCCCGTGTTCGGCCCCGTGATTCTCGCCGCGCTGCTGTTCATCATGTTCCAGGCGGTATTCGCGTGGGCCGAAGCGCCGATGGCGTGGATCGAGGACGGAATCGCCGCGCTTCAGACCATCGCGGCCGGCGTGATTCCCGAAGGCTGGGTGCAATCGATGATCGTGGACGGCGTGCTCGCCGGCGTCGGCGGCGTGGTGGTGTTCCTGCCGCAGATCCTGATCCTGTTCGCGTTCATCCTCGTGCTCGAACAATCGGGTTATATGACGCGTGCGGCGTTCCTGATGGACCGGCTGATGGCCTATGTGGGCCTCAACGGGCGCGCGTTCATCCCCCTCCTCTCCTCCTTCGCCTGCGCAATTCCCGGCATCATGGCGACGCGCAGCATCGATGACCCCAAAGACCGGCTGACCACCATCCTCATCGCCCCGCTGATGACCTGCTCGGCACGGCTTCCCGTCTATGCGGTGATGATCGCCGCATTCATTCCGGACCGGCAGGTGGGCTTCGCCAACCTTCAGGGCCTCGTGCTGCTCGGCCTTTATGTGTTCGGCATCGTCGGTGCGATGGTCGCCGCGCTGGTGCTGCGGCGTACGGTTGCGCGCGGTGCCGCCAGCGGCTTCATGATGGAAATGCCGAAGTATCAATGGCCTGTGCTGCGCGATCTCATCATCGGGCTATGGCAGCGAGGCCTTGTGTTCATGAAGCGGGCGGGCGGAATCATCCTAGCCTCCACCGTGCTGCTGTGGGCGTTCGCGAGCTATCCGGTGCCGCCGGAAGGCTCGGACGAATCAGCGATCGAATATTCGATCGCGGGGCGCATCGGCAGCGCGCTCGAGGTGGTGTTCGCGCCGATCGGCTTCAACCACGAAATCAGCATGACGATGCTGCCGACGCTCGCCGCGCGCGAAGTCTCCGTGGCGGCGCTCGGCACGATCTACAGCCTGCAGGCGGACGACGAGGAAGCGCTGCAGACCTCGCTCGTTGAACGGCTGCGTACGGCATGGCCGCTGCCCACCGCGCTTGCCTTCCTCGCGTGGGTTGTGTTCGCCCCGCAGTGCATCTCGACGCTTGCCGTGGTGAAGCGCGAGACGAACGGGTGGAAGTGGCCGCTGTTCATGTTTGCGTACCTGTTCGCTCTTGCCTATGTCATGGCCGGACTCACTTACTGGATCAGCCGGGCACTCATCGGCTGATTCCCACGACAAGGGAAAAGCATGGCGGGCAGCGTCAATAAGGTCATTCTGATCGGCAATCTGGGCGCGGACCCGGAAACGCGCACGATGGGCAGCGGCGGCAAGGTCGTGAACATGCGCATCGCCACTTCCGAGAACTGGACGGACAAGGCGAGCGGCGAGCGCCGCGAGAAGACCGAGTGGCACACCGTCGTGATCTTCAACGAGAATCTGGCGCGTATAGCCGAGCAATATCTGCGCAAAGGCAGCAAGGTTTACATCGAAGGCCAGCTCCAGACCCGCAAGTGGCAGGATCAGTCGGGTGCTGACCGCTACAGCACCGAAGTGGTCTTGCAGCGCTTCCGCGGCGAGCTGACCTTGCTCGACGGCCGCGGCGAAGGCGGCGGTGGCGGCGGTGGCGGCGGCAACTACGGTGGCGGCGGCGGATCCGGTGGTGGATCGGGCGGCGGCTTCGGTGGAGGAAGCGGCGGCGGCGGCGGTGGCGGCGGCGGATCGCGCCAGGGTAGCCGGCCGAGCTTCGACGACGATCTCGACGACGACGTACCGTTCTGATCGCTCGGCTGTCGGCACGATTTACAGTTTGAAAGGGCGTCCGTTCGGGCGCCCTTTTCGTTAACTATCCAAGGGGTTGGCGCCGTTCACGAACGGCATCGGCAGGCGCGGCTGGCACGCGGCTTGCAAAAGACACAGCGTGGGCAACGGCTCTCGCCCACAAACAGAGTTCCCAGTCTCTGATCTCAAGCAAGGCCGGGGAGCCAAAACTTCCCGGCCTTGCACTCCTTTTTCGTTTTCAGCTGTTGCGCTTCAATACAGCGAATGGGTTCGCCTGCGCCTTTTGCGCGGCCTCGCGCTCCGCGGCTTCCTCTTCGCTGATAAGCCGCCGCCGCGCGGCAGCAAGCGTCTCAGCATCCGCACGCGGATAGGGATCGAGTGCGAGGCCGAAGGTCTGCGCGGCAGCCTCGCCGAGGTCTATACTTCGCCCCTCGATTGGCAGCACGTCGCAGTCTACTTCGTGAAGTTCCACTTCTTCGCCCGCCTCTCCGAGATGGTGAAGAAACAACAGCTCGACCGGCTCGTCGATCCGCGCCGGAACATCCTCGCCCGAGGTGGCGCATACCTGCACCGCCTCGGCCTCCACCCGGCCCGTCACACGCACGCCGCCGGGCGCGGGCAGCGCGGTCAGCACCGCTTCCAGCCGATCCAGCGCGCGAAGGTCGAACCGCGCGGCAAGTGCCGCACGCTCTTCCGCGTTTGCCGCGATCCGGCGTTCAACACCCGCGCCCACCTCGTCGAGCGCGAGCGGCCTCATAAATTCGCTCATCCCAGAATCTCCGAAAGCGGCCGCGCGGTGCAGCGCGCCCATTCCTCGCGCACGCGCGCGCCAAGCCAGTCGGGCGCAGCGTCCTCGCCGCGCAGCACGTTGCGGGCGAGCGCGGCGTTCAGCAAAGCCGGATCTGCATCGGCGGCCAGCGCCTCGCGGTAGCTGCCGAGCCGCCCGCCAAGCGCCTGCATCGCGCGGCCCATGTGCTTGCCGATCACCATGTCCCCGATGCCGATCTCTCGGAAGCTGCCGTCCATATCCGCCGCGAAGCGTTCGACGAGCAGGCTGGAGAGCGCACGCGCGCGTGCATCGTCCGCATCGCGTTCGAGACGGATGAGCAGCAGCGACAGTGCCAGCACGACCATGTCGAAGCGGCCGTCGATGCTGTCGGGCACGCCGCCGTCGACGTACCAGTCCGGCCGGCGCGCAACTGCGACGATCTCGTCATAGAGTTCCGCCGCACGTGCCTCTCGATCGGTCCCGGCATTTCGCCTTTGCAGCCATTTCAACATGGTTCAGTCTCGTTTCATCCCGTATGCGCTAGCGAAAGAGGCGCGGCTCCAGCTTGCGGGGCCGCGGCAACATGCATATTGAGTGGCGGGGCCGCGAGGTCAATGCGCGAGGCTTGGGCCAAGGTCAGGAGTGTTCATGTCGGTGAAACGGGTTGTCGGAACGCTTGCGATTGTCGTGGCGCTGAGCGCGTGCACGCGGATCACCGACCGGCAGGGCTTCCTCGCCGATCAGGAGTTGATCGCCGCGATCTCGCCGGGCGTGGACAATCGCGCGTCCGTTGAAAAAACGCTGGGCCGCCCGACGTTCATTTCCAAGTGGGACGACAACAGCTGGTACTACCTCGCCCGCACGACGAGCCAGCTCGCATTCCTGCCGTCGAAACCGACATCGCAGGACATGCTGAAGATCACCTTCGACAGCGCGGGCAACGTTGCCGCCGTCAACCGTGACCAGACGCTCGACCAGATCGTTCAGGTGATACCGTCGGGCGACAAGACGCCGGTCTATGGCCGCGACTCGGGCTTCTTTGCAGACATTTTCGGCAATATCGGCGCTGTCGGCGCCGTCGCCCCCGGCCCGAGCCGGGACCAGTAGAGCCACCCTTCCCGTCCAAGGGCAAAAAAGAACCCCGCCGGAGCGATCCGGCGGGGGTTTTTGTTCGCGCTGATGCGCGGATCAGTGCGCGGCGAGGCTCGCAAGGAGGAGCAGCGCCACGATGTTGGTGATCTTGATCATCGGGTTCACTGCCGGGCCCGCGGTATCCTTGTACGGATCGCCCACGGTGTCGCCGGTAACCGCGGCCTTGTGGGCTTCGGAGCCCTTGCCGCCATGGTGCCCGTCTTCGATGTACTTCTTGGCGTTGTCCCACGCGCCGCCGCCCGAGGTCATCGAGAGCGCCACGAAGAGGCCCGACACGATGACGCCGAGGAGGAGCGCGCCAAGGGCGGCGAAGCCCTGCGCCTGACCCGCGATGGCGGTGATCACGAAATAGACGACGATCGGCGCCAGCACCGGCAGCAGCGAGGGGATAATCATCTCCTTGATCGCCGCCTTGGTGACGAGGTCCACCGTGCGGGCATAGTCCGGACGGCTGGTGCCCTCCATGATGCCCTTGTTGGTGGCGAACTGGTCGCGCACATCCTTCACAACGTCGCCCGCCGCACGGCCGACGGCAGTCATACCCATCGCACCGAACAGGTACGGGAGCAAAGCGCCGAGCAGCAGACCAACCACGACATAGGGGTTGGAGAGAGCGAAATCGACCTGCACGTCCCCGAAGAAGGTCGCGAGATCGGCCGTGTAGGCGCCGAACAGCACCAGCGCGGCAAGGCCAGCAGACCCGATCGCGTAACCCTTGGTCACCGCCTTGGTGGTGTTGCCGACGGCGTCGAGCGCGTCCGTGCGCTGGCGCACGTCCTTGTCGAGGCCGGCCATTTCGGCGATGCCGCCCGCATTGTCCGTGACAGGACCGTAAGCGTCGAGCGCCACGACCATGCCCGCGAGCGCCAGCATCGCCGTCGCCGCGAAGGCGATGCCGATGTAGCCGGCGAGCGCGAAGCTGCCGAGCATACCCGCGCAGATGACGAGCGTGGGCATCGCAGTCGCTTCAAGGCTGATAGCGAGGCCCTGAATGACGTTCGTGCCGTGACCGGTTTCCGACGCCTTCGCGATCGAGCGCACCGGGCGGTAGCTCGTGCTGGTGTAATACTCGGTGATCCAGACGATCAGGCCGGTGACGGCAAGACCGATCAACATGCAGTAGAAGAGCGCACGGCCGGTGAGGCCGCCGATCTCCGTCTCCATGCCGCCGAGCGCCATACCGGTGACATACCAGAGCGCAGGGATGGCCAGGATCGCGGAGACCGCGAAGCCCTTGTACATCGCGCCCATGATGTTCTGCGATTTCCCGAGGCGGACGAAGAACGTGCCGATGATCGAGGTGATGATGCAGACGCCGCCGATGATGAGCGGCAGGCCCATGAGGCCGTAGAGCGCATCGCCCGCAGCCGTGCCGACGAGAAGCGCGGTCAGCACCATCGTCGCGCCGACCGTGACAACATAGGTTTCGAAAAGGTCGGCCGCCATGCCGGCACAGTCGCCGACGTTGTCGCCGACGTTGTCCGCGATCACGGCGGGGTTGCGGGGGTCGTCCTCAGGGATGCCCGCTTCGACCTTGCCGACAAGGTCGGCGCCGACGTCTGCGGCCTTGGTAAAGATGCCGCCGCCGAGACGCGCGAAGATCGAGATCAGCGAAGCGCCGAACGCGAGCGCCACGAGCGCATCGATGACAAGGCGGCTATCGGGCGCATTCCCCGCCATGTTGACGAGATAATAGAAGAAGCCCGCGATCGCGAGGAGCGCGAGGCCTGCAACGAGCAGACCCGTCACCGCGCCGGCGCGGAACGCCATGGTGAGGCCCTGCTGGAGCCCGGCGCGCGCAGCCTCCGCCGTGCGCACGTTGGCGCGGACGGAGATGTTCATGCCGATGAACCCGGTGAGCCCAGAAAGCACGGCGCCGAGCACGAAGCCGATGGCCGACGTGAGCCCCAGAAAATAACCGACGAGCGCCGCAACGACGACGCCGACGACCGCGATGGTGCGATACTGGCGGCCGAGATAGGCGGCCGCGCCTTCCTGAATAGCGCCCGCGATTTCCTGCATCTTGGCATTGCCCGGTGAGGCGCTTGTTACGCTCTTCGTGGTGACAATGCCGTAGAGCACGGCCGCGAGGCCGCACAATATGGCGACAACAACAACGTCCATGGACGAACCCCTGCTGCTCGCCTTACCCGCCCTTGCCAGGCAGGCAGGCGCGTTTCCCCAAGTTTGACTTTATGTCGGGGCGGAGCATTGCAAATGGAATGGCAACAGGCAAGCTACGGATTTCAGACAGGAACCGCGGTCAGAATGCGGACCTGCCGGACATTGGACGGGCCAAGCGCTGAGCGTGCCGCAACAAGCAGCGCCGCGCGCGTACTTTCGATGTCGAGACGGTCGTCACTTTCGGCAACGAGACCGGACTGCCAAGCCGCTGCGTTCACCGCGTGGCGCACCACCGGCAACCGATCGCGCACCCAGGCACGGCGGGTGCGCGGCACCTCCAGCGTGAATGCGACGACGACGTAGCCATGCGGGCCGGATGCGCCCATCACCGGCAGCGTCATGCGCTCTACAGGGATATAGGCGATATCCGAAGCGTCCGCTGTTTGCCGGCGAAAGGTCTCGCCGCCGAGCACGCTCGCGGTGACGAGTACGCCGAGCAGCGCGCCGGCGAAGCCCACAAGCAGCGTGCGCCGTCCCTGTCGCGCTTCATGCCCCATGCTCATACCCCAAACGCGGCACCGGCAAGGGCGTACCGCCCTCACCGATCACCGAAAACCCCTCGCCCGCCTCCACACGGCCGACACGCGTGAGCCTAAGCCCCTCGGCTTCTGAAAGCGTTAAGAGCGCGGCGCGGCTCTCCGGCGGCGCGGCAACCAGCAGTTCGTAATCGTCGCCTGCGGTCGCCGCAGCGAGGCGTCCCGTATCGCCGGGCACAAGGCGCGCTGCAGCGGCTTCCGAGAGCGGGACGTCGGCAAGCGCAATTTCGATACTCACGCCCGATGCCTTCGCCATGCGTGAGGCATCGATGAGAAGCCCGTCCGACACGTCCATCGCCGCGTGCGCGCCCGCACCCGCGAGTCCCTGCCCCATCGCCAGGCGCGGGATGGGCAAACGGTAGCGGCGCAGCAGCGTGGGCTCGGCAGGCGCTTCACGGCGCGCGATGGCAAGGCCAAGCCCAGCGTCGCCGATCGTACCCGTGACGTAGAGATCGTCGCCCGGCTTCGCGCCCGTGCGCGAGAGCGATTGACCGCGCGGCACATGCCCGATCGCCGTGCAGCCGAGCACCGCCGACGCTGCACCGGTCGTCGTATCGCCTCCGAAGAGCGCTGTGCCGTGTTCGGCAAGCACGCGGGCGAGGCCCGATGCGAAGCGTTCGAGCCAGGCATCATCCGGCCGCGCAAGGCCGAGACCGATGAGCACGCCTGCGGGCTCAGCGCCCTTGGCGGCGAGATCGGAGAGGTTCACGGCAACGAGCTTCCACGCGATGTCGGAAGGGTCATCCGTACCGAGATAGTGGACACCTTCGGCGATCACGTCATGGGTGAGCACGAGTTCGCGACCCATCGGCGGAGACCAGACCGCTGCATCGTCCGCAAGCCCGCGCGCGGCGGGATGCGTCGCGATCGGACGCAGCAGCCGCTCGATGATTTCGCCTTCGCGCATTTCGCCTTGGTAGCGCGGGCGCGCTATTCGCGCACGTCCTTCGCGATGCGGTCGAGAAGACCGTTCACGAAGCCGGCCTCGCGCGCTTCGTAAAACGCCTTCGCGACATCGACATATTCACTGATTGCGGCTGCACGCGGCACGTCGAGACGGGCAACGAGTTCATACACGCCGCAGCGCAGGATCTGCCGCATCGGCCGGTCGAGGCGATCAAGCGTCCAGCCTTCGGCGAGTGCGCCCGCGATGCGCTCGTCGATCTCCGCCTCGCGCGCGGCGACGCCGGAGACGAGATCGTCGAAGAAGTCTGCGTCGGCGGGCGCGAAGGCCGCATCCTCGATGGTGCGGCCAAGGCGATGTTCATGGAATTCGCGCAGCAGCTTGGGGATCGGATCGCCCGACATCTCACGCTGATAGAGCGCCTGAACGGCGGCGAGACGCGCTGTCGCGCGGGATGGTCTTTGGGTTTTCGCTTTGGGGGAAGAGGTCTTGGAGGACATGGCGCGCTATGTAGAGCCGCCGCCCACGAAACCCAAGCACCAAAGATGTGTCAGCCGAAACGGCTTTTAAGTTCGAGAAGCGCGAGCGCCGCCTTGGCCGCCTCGCCGCCCTTGTCCTTCTGCTTCGGATCGGCGCGAACGAGCGCCTGCGCCTCATCTTCCACCGTGAGGATGCCATTGCCCACGGCAAGCCCGTCCATCGTCAGCGCCATCAGGCCGCGGGCGCTTTCGCCCGCCACGATCTCGAAGTGATACGTCTCGCCGCGAATGACGACGCCGATGCCGACGAACGCGTCATAGCGGCCGGATTCCGCCGCAAGCGCGATGGCGCCCGGGATTTCGAGCGCGCCGGGGACTGTGATCGTCTCGTGGCTGTGCCCCGCATCCTCAAGCGCGGCGCGTGTGCCGGTGAGCAGCATATCGTTAAGGTGCGCATAGAAACGGGCTTCGACGATGAGGATGCGTGCCATGAACGGCCTTTCCGTAATCTCAGTTTGTGGGAATGGGCCGTTCGCCGACGACATTGATCCCATAACCCTCGATCGCGACGATATTGCGATGGGCGTTGGTGAGCAGGATCATGTCGTGGATGCCGAGGTCCGCGAGAATCTGCGCGCCGATACCGTAGGCGCGCAAATCCATGTCGCCGCCGTGTTCGCCCGCAATCTCGCGCGTCAGGCCATCCGTACCGGCCCCGGTCAGCAGTACGATCACGCCCGCGCCGACCTTGCCGATCTCTTCCATCGAACGCTGCAGGATACGCTTGCGTGGGCCGGGCTGGCCCAGAACGTCCGAGAAGATCGAAAGCCCGTGCATACGCACAAGCGTGGGCTCATCCGCGCTGACCTTGCCCTTCTGGAGCACGACATTGACCGATCCGTCGACCTTGTTGCGATAGGACAGCACCCGCCAGTCGCCACCGTAGTCCGAGGTGAACGGCGCCTGCGCGACGCACTCGACGAGATGGTCGTGGCGGCGGCGATAGGCGATGAGGTCGCGGATCGTGCCCATCTTGAGACCGTGCAGTCGCGCGAAGGGGACGAGATCGTCCATGCGCGCCATCGTGCCGTCGTCCTTCATAATCTCGCAGATCACGCCCGACGGATTGAGACCGGCGAGACGCGCGACATCGACAGCGGCCTCTGTGTGGCCGGTGCGCACGAGCACGCCGCCGTCGCGCGCGACGAGGGGAAAGACGTGGCCGGGCGTCACAATGTCGTCGGAACCGCGCGCGGAATCGATGGCGACCGCGACCGTTCTTGCACGATCAGCCGCCGAAATGCCCGTGGTAACACCCTGCCGCGCCTCGATCGAGACGGTGAAGGCGGTTTCGTGCCGCGTGCCGTTCTGGCGGCTCATCAGGCTGAGACCGAGCTGGTCGACGCGCGCCTTCGTCATCGCCAGACAGATAAGACCGCGACCATGCGTCGCCATGAAGTTGATCGCGTCCGGCGTCGCCATCTGCGCCGGGATGATGAGGTCGCCTTCGTTCTCGCGGTCCTCGTCGTCGACAAGGATAAACATGCGGCCGTTGCGCGCCTCTTCAATGATCTCCTCAATGGGAACGAGCGCCGGTCGGTCGCTGTTTGAGGCCATGTAGAGTTCCAGCTTGCGGAGCGTTTCCGCGGTGGGGTTCCACTCCGGCGAATCGATGTCGCGGAGGGTGTTGGCGTGAAGCCCCGCCGCGCGGGCGAGGCCGGAGCGGGACACGTCACCCTTGGAGACGAGGCCGCGAATCGTTTCGATCAGGATCTGGCTCATAAAACGATTGCCTATCACACTACGATGTGATCGCAATCCATATTTATCACAGGGTCGTGTCAGGCCGCGACGTCGCGCATCCGACCGATGTATCGGGCGAGCACATCAATCTCGATATTAACGGGATCGCCGGTACCGGCCACCCCAAACGTCGTATGCGCCGCGCTGTGCGGGATGAGGTTGAACGACAGGATGATCCCGTCGGCCGTGTCCTCCACCGTATTCACGGTGAGCGACACGCCATCGAGCGCCACCGAGCCCTTCGGCGCGATAAACGGGGCGACGCTTTTCGGCGCAGCGATGCGGAACGTGTGACTGTCGCCCACCGCCTCCACCGATTCGATGCGGCCGACCGCATCGACATGGCCGGTGACGATATGACCGCCAAGCTCGTCGCCGACCTTCAGCGCCCGCTCCAGGTTGAGCCTGGCGCCCTGTTGCCAGCGCGATGCGGCGGTTTTCGATAGGGTTTCGGCAGACACGTCGACCGCGAACCAGTCCGCCCCCTTGTCCACCACGGTAAGACAGACGCCTGCGCAGGCGATGGAGGCGCCCATGTCGACGCCCGCCATGTCGTAGCCGCAAGCAATCGTAAGCCGCGTGTCGCCGCGCGCTTCAACGCGGGTGACGGTGCCGATGTCGGTGATGATGCCGGTGAACATGGCGCCCCTTTAGCGCGTCCGCGCGTAGACTTCGAGTCGGTCGTTGCCAAACATACGCGTTTCGGCGAGCCGCCAGCGCCCGTGCCCATCGGCCAGCCGTTCGAGCGCGATTCGCCCGGCTCCGGGCGCGCCGTCACCGATCACGATGGGCGCGCGGTAGACGAGCATCCGGTCAACGAGATCAGCAGCAAGCAGCGTACTCGCGGTCGCCGGGCCGCCCTCCACGAACACGTCGTTGACGGCGAGCCCGCAAAGATCGTCGGTCGACGCCAACAGCAGCGGGTCGCGCGCGGCGAGCTTTGCCGACGCAGGAATCGCATCGAGCGTCGCGCTGAGCACCGCGGGGCGCGGGCTGCGATCCTCAAGCCCGGGCAGGCGCGCGTCAAGCGAGGGATCGTCGGCTTCGAGCGTACCGCGCCCGACGACGATCACGTCCGCAAGCGCGCGCTCGAGATGAACGTGGGCGCGCGCTTCGGGGCCTGTGATCCATTGGCTCTCGCCGCCGGGCATCGACACGCGTCCATCAATCGACATGGCGAGTTTGAGTGTGATGCGCGGACGGCCACGCTCCATCCGCAGGAAAAATCCCGCCATCGCCGCGCGCGCCGCCGCCTCGCCGGTGCCGACCGTGACGGCAATTCCCGCGTCCTTGAGACGCGCGGCCCCCTGCCCGGCCGTACGCGGGTCAGGATCGAGCACGGCGATGTGAACGCTGGCTACACCCGATGCGGCAACGAGGTCGGCACAGGCCGGACCACGCGCACTGACATGCGCGCAGGGCTCAAGGCTGACATAAAGCTCCGCGCCCCGCGCCGCTTCCCCTGCAGCCTCAAGTGCCACGGCTTCGGCATGGGGACGCCCGCACGGCTGGGTCCAGCCGCGCGCGATGATGGTACCGTCCCTCACGACAAGACAGCCGACATTGGGATTGGGTGCGGTCCGGCCGAGACCGCGGAGCGACAGGCGGATAGCGGCCTCCATCAGCCGCGCCGCCGCGCTCATTCGGCTGCGGGCTCTTTGGTTTCGGGCGGGGCGGCAGGTGCAGGCGCAGGCGCCGCCTTCTCCGCATCGATATCGAGCTGCGCGGCGATCGCATCCGCCTGTTCCTGCAGCAGCCGCTCTTCTTCCTCCTGCTCGGCGAGCGCATCAGCGCGCGAGCGGCCGTCCTCCCAGTTCTTGAAGTAGGCAATGATCGGATCGGGCGGGAGGTAGCCGAAGCGGTTCTCGATCAAGAACGTGAACATGATGATGAAGGTCATCAGCACCGACAGGCTGCCGATGACCCACTGCCGCCGTTCGACAGCGGCGATGCGAGCGCGGATGCGTCCGAAAATTGTGGCGGTGCTCATGCGGGGCCACAGATAGGGTTTCGAACGCACCCGCGCCAGTGCCTGCGTTACGCCTTTACGGGTTCAGTACGAAAGTCACCGTAATCTGGTGACGGCTCTGCACCGCGACGCCGTCGCGCGTGGCGGGCCGGAAGCGCCAAGCCGAAAGAGCCTGCCGGATCGCCGCGTTATCAAGCCGTCCATATCCGCTGGACCGCGCCACTTCTGCATCGGCGACGCGCCCGTCTACACCCACGAGCACGCTGACCACGACGCTGCCCGCCTCGCCTGCACGGCGCGACGCCGGCGGATACGCGGGCTGGAAGCGATCACGGTAGCGCGGATCGAGGCTCGGCGCGACGAAGACGGGCTCCGCGACCTGCGCAGGCCCAACCGGCCCGGTGACATCTGGAACGCGCGGCAGAATCAGCGTCTGTTCATCGCGGACGATCGGCGCCTGCTGCGGCGTGTCCACGACGAGGACGGGCTCGACGACCGTGATATCCACGGTGTCTTTCATCTCGGGTGGCGGCGGTGTTTCAGGCGTGGCCGGCTCGACTTTCTCGATCCAGAGCGGCGCCTCCGGGCGAATGATGTTCGGAACTTTGACGATACCCGTGGCGGTGAGCGCCACGTAACCGAGGACGAGATGAACGGCTGCGGTGATGAGAACGCCGCTGCTGTCTCGCAGGGCACGGGAGGTCGGGAACACTGACTTCATCGAACGGCTCTATCCCAAGGGAGGGCGCCCCATGCGTTGCCGAACGGCAGCGCCGCTCCACCACCGGCAACGTGCCGGCTCGCGTGTTATACTATAACACCCCCACCTCTGCCGAGCAGATCATTCGCGCCGCGCTCAGTTGGTACGGCGGCGTAACCGTTCGAGGGCGCGGTCTCGACCGATCAGCAGCAGCAGCCGCGCCATTTCCGGCCCGTGATCGCGGCCGGTGAGCGCACGGCGGAGCGGCAGGAACAGTTCCTTGCCCTTGCGGCCCGTCGCCGCCTTGAGCGCGCTGGTAAGCGCGGACCAGATGTCGGGCTCCCACGGCAAGGAGTAGAGCGTGTCGGCGGCAAGCGCGAGGTAGTCCTCCTCACCAGCAAGCGGCTCAACCGGGCCTTCGACGACCTGCCACCAATCTGCGGCATCGGCGAGGGTTTCGAGGTTGGGGCGCAGCACCGTCCACGCCGCTTCATCCATGCCGGGCGGCAGATGGTCTGCGACGGCATCGTAATCGAGCTGATGCAGGATTCGCGCATTGAGCTGGCGCAGCTCCGCCTCGTCGAAGCGCGCGGCCGACCGGCCGAAGTGCGCGAAATCGAAATGGTCGACGAGCGGGTCGAGGCGCGTGACCGGCTCCACCGAATCGGACGTACCGAGGCGCGCGAGCAGCGCGGCGATGGCAATCGGCTCGATGCCCGCTTCCCGGAAATGCGCCATGCCTGCCGAGCCGAGCCGCTTCGAGAGCGCGCCTTCGGTGCCGGTGATCAGCGCCTCGTGCGCGAAGGCGGGCGGCTTTGCACCCAGCGCTTCAAACATCTGGATTTGAACGCCCGAGTTGGTCACGTGATCTTCACCCCGGATGACGTGGGTAACGGCCATGTCGATGTCATCGATCACCGAAGGCAGCATGTAGAGGTAGGAGCCATCGGCACGGCGCACGACCGGATCGCTGAGCGAGGCGGGATCGATATGGGAATCGCCGCGAATCAAATCCTTCCAGTGAACGTGCGCGCTCGTATCGAGGCGGAAACGCCAGTGGGGACGCTCGCCCGCTGCCTGCTTGGCGGCGATCTCTTGCGGCGTCAGCTTCAGCGCCGCGCGGTCGTAGACGGGCGGCAGGCCGCGCGCGAGCTGGATCTTGCGGCGGACGTCCAGTTCCTCGGCGGTTTCGAAGCAGGGGTAGATGCGCCCCGCCGCGACCAGCGTTTCGAATTGCTCGTCGTAGCGGGCGAGCCGGTCCGACTGGCGGTATTCGGCATCGGGCACGAGGCCGAGCCATGCGAGATCGGCGCGAATGGCGTCCGCATACTCCGCGCGGGAGCGTTCACTGTCGGTGTCGTCGAGGCGCAGCAGGAAGCGGCCGCCGTGCTTCTTGGCGAACAGCCAGTTGTGAAGCGCGGTACGGACATTGCCGACGTGCAGATAGCCCGTCGGAGACGGGGCGAAGCGGGTGGTTACGGTCATGAGGTCCGGAAAGCGTTGGTGATCGGATAGCGGCGATCGCGCCCGAAGTTGCGGATGCCGATTTTGACGCCGGGGGGCGACTGGCGGCGCTTGTATTCGGCGACGTAGAGCAAGCGCTCGATGCGGATCACGGTGTCACGATCGAAGCCGCGCGCGACGATGTCGGCGACCGAAAGCTCCTCCTCGACGAGGCCATGCAGGATCGGGTCGAGGATTTCGTAAGGTGGCAGCGAATCCTGGTCCTTCTGGTTTTCGCGCAGTTCGGCGGTCGGCGGCTTGGTGATGACGCGCTCGGGCATCACGGGACCATCGGGGCCGAGCGCGAGCTTTGGCCGGTTCGCATTCCGCCAGCGCGAAAGCGCGAACACGGTGGTCTTGTAGGCGTCCTTCAGCACCGAATAGCCGCCCGCCATGTCGCCGTAGATCGTGGCGTAACCCACTGACATCTCGGATTTGTTGCCGGTGGTGAGCAGCATGTGGCCGAACTTGTTGGAGAGCGCCATCAAGGTCATCCCGCGAATACGCGACTGGATGTTCTCTTCGGTGATGTCGCGCGCCTTGCCTTCGAACACGGGCGCGAGCATCGCGTCGAACGCTTCCATGGCAGGCGCGATGGGGATCGTGTCGAGGCGGCAGCCGAGCATCGCTGCGCACTCGGCCGCATCGTCGAGACTGTCCTGCGACGTGAAGCGTGACGGCATCATCACACACCAGACGCGGTCCGCGCCCAGCGCATCCACCGCCACCGCGGCCGACAGCGCCGAATCGATGCCGCCGGAAAGCCCCAGCACCACGCCGGGGAAGCGGTTGCGGTTCACATAGTCGGCGAGGCCGATCTGCATCGCGTGGTAGATATCCTCCGGGTACGGATCGAGGCGGTGCTTGTGCCCCTCCTCGCACACCCAACCCTTCGCGGTGCGGAACCACGTGGTGAGCGTGACGCGCTCCTCCCAGTCCGGGAGTTGCACGGCAATGCGGCGGTCGGCGTTCATCACGAAGCTGGCGCCGTCGAACACGATCTCATCCTGTCCGCCGACGCGGTTGAGGTACGCGAGCGGCAAGCCCGTTTCCGCGACGCGCATGGCGGCAAGCGAGAGCCGTTTATCATCCTTGTCGAGCTCGTAGGGGCTGCCGTTCGGCACGAGCAGGATTTCCGCGCCCGTCTCCGCAAGGCATTCGCAGACGTCCGGGAACCAGATGTCCTCGCAGATCGGCACACCGAGACGGACGCCGCGGAAGGGAAGCGGACCCGGCAGCGGTCCAGCCGCGAACACGCGCTTCTCGTCAAACACCCCGTAGTTCGGCAGTTCGTGCTTGCGCGTCCACGCCTCGATCTTGCCGCCATCGAGAAGCGCCATCGCGTTGTAGAGCTTGCCGTCTTCCAGGAGCACGCTGCCGACGAGCATGGCCGGGCCGCCATCCGCCGTGGCCTGCGCCATGCGCTGAAGCTCCGCCTCCGCCGCGCGCACCAGAGAGGGTTTCAGCACAAGATCTTCGGGCGGATAGCCGATGAGCGAAAGTTCGCAGGTGACGATGAGGTCCGCTTCCGGCTGACGTGCCCGCGCGGCAAGCATTGCGTCGGCGTTGCCGCGAAGGTCGCCCATCGTCTGGTTGAGCTGCGCGAATGCGATCTGGAGACGGTCGGTCATGGGGGCCTTCTAGGACGTCGACGCGCCTTTGGCGATGGGTCTGAAGATGCCGTACAATGGGGCTTTCGAACGCCGCGGCTTCGGTCTAGGTTCCGCGCCGATGTTCACTGACACGCCCCTTCTGGCCAACCCTTGGACCTGGTTCGCCGTCGGCTATCTGCTGGGCGCGATTCCCTTCGGCCTTATCGTCACACGCCTTGCGGGTATGGGCGATATCCGTCGCTTGGGATCGGGCAATATCGGCACGACCAACGTCCTGCGCACCGGCGGCAAGAGCCTCGCGGCGCTCACTCTGCTGCTCGACGCGGGCAAGGGCGCGCTTGCCGTTTGGCTCGGCCAAACGTTTGCGTACGGCGGCGACATCCTGGGCGGCATGGGCGCGTTCATCGGCCATCTTTTCCCGGCGTGGCTGTTGTTCCGCGGCGGCAAGGGCGTCGCCACCATGCTCGGCATCGCGCTTGCCATCTATCCGCCCGCAGGCCTCGTCTTCGCGGCGGTCTGGCTGCTGGTTGCGGCTGTGACGCGCTATTCCTCGCTTGCCGGGCTGATGGCGGCAACCCTCACGCCACTGGCACCTGCACTCACGGGACGCTGGGACGCCACGCTCCTGTTTGCGGGCATGGCCGTGCTCGTGATCGCGAAGCACGACGAAAACATTGCGCGGCTGCGCGCGGGCACCGAGGGAAAGATCGGCGGACGCAACGGCGCGTCCGACACGAATGGCTGATCGGCCGAGCAGCGACGTCGAACGCATCGCAAAGCTGCGGCTGATTCGCAGCGAGAACGTTGGACCCATCAGCTACCGGCAGCTCACCGCGCGTTACGGCAGCGCCTCGGCCGCACTTGAAGCCCTCCCCGAACTGGCACAGCGCGGCGGCCGCCGTAACTTCCGGATTGCGAACACGGCCAACGTTCAGCGTGAAATGGAAGCCGTGGAGGCCGCAGGCGCTCGCTTCGTCTTTCTGGGCGAGGCGAATTATCCGCCGCTCCTCGCAGAGATCGAGGATGCGCCGCCCGCGCTTGCCGTGCGCGGCGATATCAAGCACGCGCACCGCCGTACGATCGGCATTGTCGGTGCGCGCAATGCATCGGCGGCTGCGATTCGGTTTGCGCGCGGGCTCGCCGCCGATCTTGCCGCCGCAGACATCGTCGTCGTCTCGGGGCTCGCACGCGGCATCGACGCGGCAGCGCACGCAGGTGCGCTTTCGGGCGGCACGATCGGCGTGATCGCGGGCGGCATCGACAATATTTACCCGCCCGAAAACGCCGAGCTTTATGCCGCGCTCTACGAACGCGGCCTCGTGATCGCCGAGCAGTCCTTCGGCACCGAACCGCAGGCGCGCCACTTCCCGCGCCGCAATCGTCTGATCTCGGGGCTTTCCGCAGGCATCGTCGTCGTCGAAGCCGCACCGCGTTCGGGCTCGCTCATCACCGCGCGGTTCGCGGGCGAGCAGGGCCGCGAGGTGATGGCGGTGCCGGGCTTCCCGCTCGATCCGCGCGCGCAGGGCTGCAACCAGCTGATCCGCGACGGCGCGACGCTCGTGCAGTCCGCCGCCGACATTGCCGAGACGATCTCGCCGTTCGGAGCCACGCGACTTGCCGCGAGCGGCAGCCGCTTCTCGGCCCCTCCCCCTACAGACGCCGACGATGGCGCGCGCGATGCCGTGACGGCGCTTCTCAGCCTGACGCCGGTCGCCGTCGATGAACTCGTCCGCCTGTCGGGCGAACCGCCCGCTGTGGTGCAGACCGTACTTCTCGAACTCGAACTCGCCGGGCGGCTGGTGCGTCACGCTGGCGCGCGCGTCGCGCTCGCATGAGTTCGCGGCAGAAGCGCGGCGCGGAGCTCGATCCCGAACTGCTGCTCCGCGCCTATTCGATCGGGATCTTCCCGATGGCGGAAAGCCGGGATGCCGAGGACGTGTTCTGGGTAGAGCCGCGCGAGCGCGCCATCCTGCCACTCGAAGGCTTCCGCCTCTCGCGGAGCCTTGCCAAAACGCTGAAGCAGGAGCGCTTCACGCACAGCGTCGACCGCGCCTTCGACGCGGTGATCGACGCCTGCGCCGAACCCGCGCCGGACCGCGCCGATACGTGGATCAACCAGCAGATTCGCGATGCATACACATTCCTGCACCGCATCGGCCACGCGCACAGCGTCGAGTGCTGGGAGGGGGAGACGCTTGTCGGCGGCCTTTACGGGGTCAGGATCGGCGGCGCGTTCTTTGGCGAAAGCATGTTCAGCCGCCGCACGGACGCTTCGAAGGCCGCGCTCGCGCATCTGGTTGCACGGCTGCGTGTCGGCGGTTTCCGGCTGCTCGATTGCCAGTTCATGACCGGTCACCTCGCCAGCCTCGGCGCCGTGGAGATCAAACGCGAAGCCTATCTTCAGTTGCTCGGCGGCGCGACCGGCGTTTCGGATGCGGATTTCGGCGCGCTCGATGCACTGCCTGACGATTTGCCGACCACGATCGTGCGCGGGCCGGTTTCCGGGAAGCGCATCGCGCAGCTTCTGACCCAGACGTCGTAACGCTCATTATCGAAACTGTTGAGCGACGGGCTTTCGGCGAAGAGCCAGCCTGAAAACAGGCGCTTCATCTTATTGTCGCGCACGGGCCCGTCGATTTGAAGGAAAGCCCCTGTGTGCGGACGCTGCCACGGCGGCGACGCCTCGCAGGTGCGCGCTGTAATGCGCAGCTTACCGAAGCGCACGGTCTCGCCCGGCTTCAACGTGAGGTCGCGCGTTTCGCTGCTCACCTTGTCGAGCACGCCGATCACGAGCACGCGCTCCGCGTTCGGTGTCGCACGTTTCTCGGCCGGGGCATCCTTGGGCGCAGCGGGTGCCGGCGTTTTTGCAGGTTCGGGCGCGGGCTGCGCCGCCGCCGGCGCGGCAAGCAGCACCATGCCGAGCGCGGCGCGGGCCGCCGAGCGGATCACGGCGCGGCGGGCTCCGCGGGTGCGGAATCACCAGCCTTGTCGTCGGACTTGCCGCTCTGGTTGATGAAGCCGCCGATCAGCGTCATCAGATCGACCGAGCCCTGCGTATCGAGAATCTCGTCGCCCTCGCGCATCGTCTCGGGGTCACCGCCCGGCGTTAGCGAGATGTAGCTGCCGCCGAGGATGCCTTCGGACGTGATCGCAGCGCTGCTGTCGAGCGGCAGCTTGATTCGCTGATCGATCGAAAGACCAAGCCGTGCCTGGAACGTGTCCGGGTCGAGCGACTGATCGACGACGGATCCCACCTTGATGCCGGAGACGCGCACATCGGTGCCGACCGCAACGCCCGTGGCATTCGGAAACAACGCCGAGACGCGATAACGATCCGCGCCGACATTGCCTGCCGTGCGCTGATACGAGAACAGCACGAACACGACCGCGATGCCGACGACAAGCGCACCGACGATCGCTTCGATCAGGTTCTGCCGGAACAGCGCGGTCATGCCTCTTCGGGGCTCCACGCTTCATAGTCGCCGGTCGCGCGTGCGCGCGGCGCCTCGCTGGCGAGCGTGCCCGGGCGGTGCCATGCCGCAGCGGTGCCAGTGAGGTTCGCGTGGTGCGGCTTTTCCCACACCTTGCGCGGCAGCTTCGAGTCGCCCGGCAGCACGTCGGTCGATTTGTGCAGCCAGCCGTGCCAATCGGGGGGCACACGGCTCGCCTCATTGAGGCCGTTATAGATCACCCAGCGACGCTCGACGCGCTTGCCGGGCTTGCGGAAATAGCGGTTGCCCTCCGCGTCCTGGCCGACCTCCTCGCCGTGGAAACGCGTCATGTAGCGCGTGCCCCACGTCGGACCGTCCCACCAGGTGAAAATCGACTTGAACAGACCCATTGCCGGCTCCGCTGACCTCAGTTGGCGCCTTAGAGCCTTATTCCGTGCCGCCTTGCAAGTCCCGAAGGTCGTATTCGACGAGATCGCCCGCGCTCACGCCGATCCGTGCAGCCTCTCCGGCATTGAGTTCAAGCACCGCGGCAACAGGACCGAGCGAGCTGCGCTGCACCTCGTTGAGAGGCGGAACATCAGCGAGAATGCTCTCGATGCGCCCATCAGCAAGCAGGAACACCATATCGAGCGGAATGTAGGTGTTGCGCATCCAGAACGTCGCCGGGCGCGGCGCCGGGAACGGGAAGATCATGCCCGCATCCTTCGGCATCGCGCGGCGGTACATCAGCCCCTGCGCCTGCTCGTCCGCCGTACGCGCGACCTCGACCGTGTAGACATGCCGCCTGCCATCGTTTGTGACGATCGTAAGCGGCACGGTGCGAAGCCGCTGGACCGCAGGCTCTCCAGCGGCTTCGGCGGCGGGTTCCTGCGTGGCGGCGGACGGTTTGCTGCCACAGCCCGAAACGATGGCCGCGAGCAGGAAGGCCGCAAGCAGCGGCCGTTGACGAACGGAAATCATGAAAAAGGCTCTATGCCTCTCCCGCCGTGATGGCAACGGCGAGCGGGCCCTTGTCGCCCTCCGCGATGCGCGCCATCACGTACTGGCCCGGTATCAGTTCGATGAGCCCGGCACGGCGCACGGTTTCCATGTGCACGAAGATGTCGTGCGAATCTTCGCCGCGCGTGAGAAAACCATAGCCTTTCAAGCGGTTGAACCACTTGACTTCAAGCCGTTCGTAATCGCCCGCATCGTCCATGAGCTGCATCGGATCGACGCGCGACGCGGCGCGCTGCACGACGAGTTCGGGATCAGGCCCGATCGCTGTCGTCAAATCGAGTTCAATGATACGCCGCGCCTGCCGACCGCGTTCCCGCGCGACTGCCATGCAGACGACTGTCGCGCCTTCAGGCAGCGTGCGGCGACCAACCTCGCGCAACGTGGAAAAGTGTACCAACACATCGCCGCTCCCATCACTGGGAACGATGAAGCCATATCCCCGTACCGCATCGAACCACTTTACCGTGCCATCGACGCGGCATTCCTCGGCGACTTCGGCAAGGTCGGACACGTGCTCACCCTCTGGCAGCAACGCGTGCTCGGCCATTACCCCCTCCGACGCACATTTAATTTTCCGAGAAAGAACGCTACCACAAAACCCCGTAACAACGAACTATATAGTTAATTTTCAAAGCGACAAGACAAAGGATTTGCGCCGATGGAACTGAACGGTGAGACCCTGATCGCGGCACCGCGCGAACGGGTCTGGGCGGCGCTCAACGACCCCGAAGTTTTGGCCGCCTGCATCGATGGCGTGGAACGGCTTGAGCGCACAGGGGAAAACCGCTTCGAAGGCACGATGAACGCCAAGGTTGGGCCGGTTCGCGCGAAGTTCACAGGCGCGGTCGAGCTGTCGGAGATCGATGCGCCAAACGCCTATGTAATTTCAGGTGAGGGCAAAGGCGGCGTCGCCGGTTTTGCGAAGGGTAAGGCCTCTGTGAGGCTTGAAGACGCCCCCGGCGGCACGCGACTCGCCTGGCAGGCAAGCTCGACCGTGGGCGGCAAGCTCGCGCAGCTCGGCGCGCGGCTGATCGAAGGCACGGCAAAGGCTTATGCCGAATCCTTCTTCTCCGCCTTCAAGGCTCGCGTGGAAAGCGATGGCGCGGCAGAGCCCGCGCCCGTCTTGCTGCCCGAAACCGATCTCGCGGAGTGTACGGACGAAACCCCCGGCCTCTCACCTGCCGTGTGGGGCAGCATCGTTATCGCGCTCGTCGCTGCGCTGGTGCTTTGGCTGGTGTTGTGAACGGAGACGACACCGCCGCACTGATCGCGACGCTCCGCGGCTGGATTGCCGCGGGGCACAAGGCCGCAATCGCCACGGTGATCGAGACGTGGGGCTCGGCGCCGCGCCGCGTGGGCGCACACCTCGTGATTCGCGATGACGGCTTGTTCGAAGGATCGGTGAGCGGCGGCTGCGTTGAGGGCGACGTGATCGCCGCGGCCGCGGACGTGATCGTGGACAATGCGCCGAGGCGCCTCGACTACGGCGTCGCCGACGCCCGCGCCTGGGAGGTCGGCCTTGCCTGCGGAGGCCGGATCGCGGTTCTGGTGCAGCCGGTCTCCGAAGCGGGCTTCGCCCCTGCCCTCGCCGAACGCTTAGGCAAAGCCCTTGCTGCGGGCGAAAGCGTGCGCGTCACCACTGATACCGATGGTATTTCCAGCGAGGGTGAAGGCGAAGGTTTCGTGCGTCTTTACGAACCGGCTGGACGCCTGATGATCGTCGGCGCGGTCCATATCGCGCAGGCACTCGTTCCGATGGCTGAGCTGCTGGGCTACGTGCCGCTCGTTGTCGATCCGCGCGGCAGCTTTGCCGCCGCTGAGCGCTTCGCACACGTCGCAGTCGATCCGCGCTGGCCCGACGAGGCTCTTGCCGACTGGAAGCCGGACGGCGCGAGCGCGATCGTCGCACTGACGCATGACCCCAAGCTGGACGATCCGGCATTGATCGCGGCGCTCAACTCGCCCGCGTTTTACATCGCCGCGCTCGGGTCGCGGAAGAACCAGGCACTCCGGCGCGAGCGCCTTGCCGCCGCGGGTTTCAACGACATGGCGCTGGCGCGCGTCCACGGCCCTGCTGGACTTGCCATCGGCGCGGCGAACCCTGCCGAGATCGCCTTGTCGAT
This sequence comes from uncultured Sphingosinicella sp., assembly GCF_963974575.1. Classification (NCBI taxonomy): domain Bacteria; kingdom Pseudomonadati; phylum Pseudomonadota; class Alphaproteobacteria; order Sphingomonadales; family Sphingosinicellaceae; genus Sphingosinicella; species uncultured Sphingosinicella sp. The sequence continues at coordinate 168,426 of NZ_CAXBBQ010000004.1, forward strand.
CGCGGCCCAGATGATCGCGGTACGGCGCGGCGCGTGAAGTTCGGACCTGCCCCTCTCGACCGCGCGGAAGGCGCCTATCTCGCCCACACGGTCCATGTCGGCGCGCGGCGGATCGCCAAGGGCAAGCGCCTTGATGCGGCGGACATTGCAGATGCCCGCGCGGCGGGCCTTGCCGAACTCGTCGTGGCGGCGCTCGAAAGTGATGATCTGCACGAGGACGCCGCCGCTGCACTGGTCGCGTCCGCCGCCGCAGCGTCCGGTCTCACCGCCCAGCCGTCAGCGCATGGCCGCGCCAACATCGTTGCCGACGCAGCCGGTCTGCTGCTCGTGGAATCGACCGCAATCGATGCCGTGAATGCCTACGACGAGGCGGTGACATTGGGAACGCTCGCCCCGTTCGCGCCCGTCGCAAAGGGCGAGATTGTCGCGACGGTGAAGATCATCCCCTTCGCCGCGCCCGAGGCCCTGACCCTAAACGCCGCCAGAACCGCGAAAGGCGTCCTGCGGCTGGCTCCGTTCGGCAGACGTCGCGTTTCCTTCATCCAAACGACACTTCCCGGGACGGCCGCGAAGCTGCTCGCCAAAACCGCCGAGGTGACGGAGGCACGCTGCGCCGCGCTAGGGCTCTCCGCATGGCGCGAAATGCGTTGTACGCACACGGAAGAGGCCCTCACCACCGCGCTTGCCGAAACAGCGGAGGCCGACATCGTCCTCATCAGCGGCGCCTCGGCGATCAGCGACCGGCGCGACGTAATTCCCGCCGCGATCGAACAGGCAGGCGGGGCCGTGCTGCGGCTCGGGATGCCGGTCGACCCCGGCAACCTCCTGTGCCTTGCGCACATCGGCACTCGGCCCGTGATCGGCCTTCCGGGCTGTGCGCGGAGCCCGCGCCGCAACGGCTTCGATTGGGTTCTGGAACGGCTGTGGGCGGGCCTTGACGTCAGCGGCCAGGACATCGCCCGCATGGGTGCAGGCGGATTGCTGGCAGATGTTCCTCGCCCGGAACCACGCCCGAAACCGGCGGCGGGGAGCACCGTCGGCGCTGTTGTGCTCGCGGCAGGACGTTCCGTGCGCATGGGCGCGAACAAGCTGCTCGCGGACCTCGGCGGCAAGCCGGTGCTCGCGCACGTGCTCGAGGCGGTGGAAGGGACCGGACTTCCCGCGATCGTTGTCACGGGCAACGCCGAAGCGGAAATCGCGACCTTAGCGGGGCACTACGGTGTGCCGAGCGTCCACGCTGCGCGCTACGCTGACGGTCTGAGCCAATCGCTCGCAGCGGGCATCGCCGCCGTGCCCGAAGACTGGTCGGCAGCGCTGGTGCTGCTGGGCGACATGCCGGAGCTAAGCGCGGGGCATATCGAAAGCCTCGCGGCAGCTGCGGACGCGAACCGCATCGCGGTGCCCGTGCACAACGGCAAGCGCGGCAATCCCGTGGCCTGGGGCCGGCGCTATTTCGCGCGGCTGCGAGGTCTTGAAGGCGACGTGGGCGGCAAGGCGCTGCTCGCCGAGTTCGCGGACGATATCGTGGAGGTGCCGGTGGAGAGCGACGCGATCTTCATGGATGTCGACACGCCCGAAGCCCTCGCGGCGGCACGGGCGCGCTACACGTAATCGGGGTCCACGTCCCGCATATCAAGAATCTCGGCGGCCACGCGCGAATCGTGGCCCGCGCGCAGCATCGCCGCGAACTGCTTCTGCCGCACTGCGCGATCAGGCGCTTCCCGCGCGAACGGGCCGAAGCGCTTGCGGCGCGCGTAGGCCATGGCCGCACCGCGCGCATCGACCGCGCCCGTGATCTCGCCCCGCAGGTCTTCGGCAAGGCCCGCCGCGCGCAGATCCTGCCCGATTCGTCGCGCGCCGTAGCCGCGCCGCTCAAGCCCCCGCGCCCGCGCCTCCCCGAACGTGCGATCGTCGACGTAACGCAACTCCGCGAAACGCGCGACGATGGCGTCCACGTCGGCGTCGCGCTCCCCGGCCCAGCCGCGCTCGTGCAGCTTCCGGCTGAGGTAGGATGCCAGCTTGCCTTCAGAGGTCGCGTAGCGCTCCACATACCTGAGCGCGAGCGCGCGAAGCGCTTCTTCATCGAGCGGCGTGGGCGGTTTTCGGCTTTTTTCGGTACGCACGCCATGTTCCTGCCATAGTCGGACCCAATTTTGAACGTCACATTCCGGCAAAGGCTGACGCTGGCCTGTTTTGCAAGTGGCCAAGGAGTCGTGTATTTGGCGAGGTTTATGAGCGGCGAGAAAAAGCCGCCGCTGCGCCGAGAAGAGCTGAGGAGGTTCGGGGACTTGCTGAATCGCACTTCGGATTCGAGCGCGCTTGCGCTGTCCGGCGCCGATGAAACGGCGCTGGCGCCAACGCCGACGCTCGACGATTTGCCGCGCCGTCTGGCGGATTTCAACACGCTTGGCGAAGCATTGGATTATGCGGCGCAGGGCAACCGCGGCCTCAACTTCTTCGATGCGCGGGCACGGCTCGCGCGCGTCCTGACGTTCGCGGACCTCAAGGTCGATGCGACTGCCAACGCCTACCGGCTGATCGCCGCCGGCATCAAGCCGGGCGACCGCGTGGCGCTGATCGCTGAGACGAGCGCGGATTTCGTGAGCCTGTTCTTCGGCGCCATATACGCCGGTGCGCTGCCCGTGCCGCTGCCGCTGCCGACCTCGTTCGGCGGACGCGAAGGCTATGTAGAGCAGATTCGCAGCCAGCTCACGTCGTGCGATCCCGAGATCGCGTTCGCACCGTCCGGCCTCGCCGCGATCGTGGCGGAAGCCGCGCACGGCCTGCGCTGCCGCACTGCGCACGACTGGCTGGACTTCATGGCGCGCGAAGCAAAGCCCGCCGCGCTGCCTTCGGCGCGCAAGGCCGACATCGCCTATCTCCAGTATTCCAGCGGCTCGACGCGCTTCCCGCACGGCGTGGAAATCACGCACGAGGCGCTGCTCGCGAACCTCAATGGCCATGCCGTGGGCGTGAAACTGCAGCGCGACGACCGTGTCATTTCGTGGCTGCCTTATTATCACGACATGGGCCTCGTCGGTTGCCTGATGGCGCCGATCGCGAACCAGGTTTCCGCCGACTACCTCGCGACCGAGGATTTCGCGCGCCGTCCGCTGTCGTGGCTCGCGCTCATCACGCGCAACGAGGGCCACAGCCTCTCCTATTCGCCGACCTTCGGATACGACATCTGCGCCCGACGCGTCTCCAGCCAGACCGATGTCGCCGAGCGTTTCGACCTGTCACGTTGGCGGGTCGCCGGCAACGGCGCCGACATGATCCGCCCGGACGTGATGAACGCCTTCGTCGAAGCGTTCGCGCCCGCCGGGTTTTCGGGCGGTGCGTTCCTCCCGAGCTATGGCCTCGCCGAAGCGACGCTTGCCGTCACCATTTCTCCGGTGGGCGCCGGCATCGTCACCGATCTCGTCGACGAACGTCTGCTTTCGGGCGAGCGCGAAGATGCGGGCGCGGGCACCGGCCGGATGCGCGCGATCGTGAACTGCGGCGTCGCGCTGCCGGGCATGGAAATCGAAATCCGCGACGAATCGGGCCGCCGCCTCGGCGACCGCCAGATCGGCAAGGTATTCGTGGCTGGCCCCAGCATCATGACCGGCTATTTCCGCGATGAGATTTCGACCCGCGCCGCGCTTCAGGGCGAATGGCTCGATACCGGCGACATGGGCTACATGCTGGAGAGCGCGCTCTATATCGTCGGCCGCGCCAAGGACATGATCATCATCAACGGCAAGAACCACTGGCCGCAGGACATCGAGTGGGCGATCGAGCAGCTTCCCGGCTTCAAGGCGGGCGATATCGCGGCCTTCTCGATTACCACGGAAGGCGGCGAAGAATCTCCTGCCGTGCTCGTGCAGTGCCGGACCAGCGATGCTGCGGAACGCGCCGACCTCCGCGAGACGATCAAGACCAAGGTACGTGCCATCACCGGCATGAACTGCATCGTCGAACTGGTCCCCCCGCGCACGCTGCCCCGCACCAGCTCGGGCAAGCTCAGCCGCTCCAAGGCGCGCGCGCTCTACCTCTCCGGCCAAATCCAGCCCTTCGACATCGCGGCCTGACGCCGCCCCGCGCATGACGACACTCGCCATCACCGGCGGAACCGGCTTCGTCGGGTCGAAGCTGATCGATCTTGCGCTTGAAAAGGGCCACGCGGTTCGCGCGCTTGCGCGCCGCGCCCAACCGGAACGGCCTGGCGTCGAATGGGTTGCGGGCGATCTCGGTAATCGCGATGCGCTCTCCCGCCTGACAGAGGGCGCGAATGCGGTGATCCATGTCGCGGGCATCATCAACGCCCGCACGCCGCTGGAGTTTGCTGCAGGCAATGTCGAGGGCACGCGTGCGATGTTGGCGGCGAGCCGCGACGTGCAGCGCTTTGTGCATGTCTCCTCGCTCGCAGCGCGCGAGCCGGCGCTCTCGATCTACGGGAACACCAAGGCCGCCGCCGACGCGCTCGTCGAAACCTCCCGCCCCGATGCGGCGATCGTGCGCCCGCCCGCTGTCTATGGGCCTGGCGACCGCGAGACGGCGAACCTCTACAAGCTCGTCGCACGTGGCTGGGCGCTGCTGCCGGGCAGCGGGCGCTTTTCCATCGTCGAGGTCGCCGACCTCGCCCGCGCGCTGCTGGCACTTGCCGAAAACCCGACATCAAGCGGCATTTTCGAAATCGACGACGGAACGCCGGGCGGCCTCAGCCATCGCGAGATGGCCGCGCACATTGCCGCGGCGCTCGGCAAGACGCCGACTTATGTCCCTCTTCCCCCGGCCGCGCTCAAGCTCGGCGCAGCGATCGATACGCTCGGCGCGAAGCTTGCCGGGCGCCTGCCGGCGCTCAGCTTCGACCGCGCGCGCTATCTCGCGCATCCGGACTGGGTGGCGGACAGCGCCCCCTTGCGCGCACTCGGCATCTGGGCGCCTGAGGTGCCTGCCGCCGAAGGCATCGCGCGAACAGCCGAATGGTATAGAAGCGCAGGCTGGATTTAGGCCGCGCGCCTGCCTATCCCCTGCCACAATCTATTGGCATCGAACCGCAACGACATTTCAGGACATACGCATGGCGCACACACGCGACACCATCCTCCCCAAGCTGATGGAACTGATCGAGCCGCTGAACCGCAAGGGGATCGCGCTTTCCGAGGACACGAGCTTCGCGAGCGATCTTGAGCTGGACTCGCTCACCGTGATGGACCTCGTCGCAAACATCGAGGACGAATACGACATCATCCTGCCGATGAACCTGCTCCCTGAGCTGGAGACGATCGGCCAGCTTGCCGATGCCGTCGCCAAGATCGTGAACGGCTGAGGCGAGACGATGGGCGATCTTTTCGATAAATTCGACCCGATCATTGCTGAAAAGGCGGCGCTACTGGCGACGGGGGTCAACGACCCGTTCAATCTCGTGATGGAGCACGTCCACTCCCCCACCGAAGCGACGGTGAACGGGCGCGAGACCATTCTCGTCGGCACCTACAATTACATGGGCATGACCTTCGACCCCGACGTGATCGCGGCGGGCAAGCAGGCGCTCGACGAATTCGGCGCAGGAACCACCGGCAGCCGCGTGCTGAACGGCACCTATCAGGGCCACCGCGAGGTCGAGGAAGCGCTCAAGGATTTCTACGGTACCAGCCACGCGATGGTGTTCTCCACCGGCTACCAGGCGAACCTCGGCCTGATGGCGACGATGGCCGCGCGGGGCGAATACATCATCCTCGATGCCGACAGCCACGCATCCATCTACGACGGCTGCGCGATGGGCAACGCCGACATCGTACGCTTCCGGCACAACAGCGTGGAGGACCTCGACAAGCGTCTCGGTCGGCTGCCGCCGGAGGCGGGCAAGCTCGTCGTCCTCGAAGGCGTCTATTCGATGCTCGGAGACATCGCGCCACTCAGAGAAATGGTCGCGGTCGCCAAGAAACACGGCGCGATGGTCGTCGTCGACGAGGCACACGGCATGGGTTTCTTCGGCCCGAACGGGCGCGGCGTTTACGAGGCGGCAGGCGTTGAGGCGGACGTCGATTTCGTCGTCGGCACCTTCTCGAAATCGGTGGGCACGGTGGGCGGCTTCGTCGTTTCCAACCACCCGAAGTTCGAGGTGCTGCGTCTCGTCTGCCGGCCTTATGTGTTCACCGCCTCGCTGCCGCCGAGCGTCGTCGCCACGGCGGCGACATCGATCCGCAAGCTGAAGCACGCGCATAACAAGCGCCAACATTTGTGGGAAAACAGCCGCAAACTGCATGGCGGGCTGAAAGCCAAGGGCTTCACCATCGCCACCGAGACGGCGGAAAGCGCGATCATCGCAGTGCTTATGCCGGGCCAGGAAGCCTGCGCGCGCATGTGGAGCGCGCTCATCGAGCTTGGCGTCTACGTTAACATGGCGCGCCCGCCGGCTACGCCCGCCGGCATGTTCCTGCTGCGCTGCTCGCTGTGCGCCGAACACCGTGCCGAGCAGGTGGACATCATCATCGATCGCTTCGTGCAGGCAGCCGGGATCGCGGGGATTCCGCTCAACGCATAGCCGCGACGTTCAGGCGCCGCTCGTATTCGTCGGCCAGCCTGCGAAGCGCCTTCGCCCCGTCTCCGCGGAAGGATGAGCCGTGCATGACGGCGAGCAGGCTGGGCGCCAGATCCGCCAGTCGGCGCAGCGTTGGCGCGGTATCGGGCGTGAGGCTGGTCGCCCCGAACATGTCTTCTGCGGCCATGGCTGCAGGAACAATATCGCTTGCTGTTACGGCCTCACCGTCCCCGACCTGCGTGAACACATCCCCGCAAAAGAGTGTGGCAGTCGTTTCCTCGTAGAGCATCTGCGCCTCCCAGCCGTGCGGAACATGCGGCGTGGGAACAAGCCGAACACTCTTGCCGCCAAGATCCATCACCTCGTCCTCGCCAAGCGCCCGAGGCGCACGGTCCGCGAGATCATTGACCGAGATATTGCATCCAAGCGGGCTGTAAACGACCTGTGCGCCGGGCGCGGCTTCAAGCCACAGGTTCATCGCACCGCATTCATCGGCCTCGATATGCCCGAAACTGATCCAGCGGAGGCGATCAAGCGGCAGGAGGGCAGCGACGGCTGACGAGACTGATGCGAAGAGCGACCGGGGCCCGCAATGAAACAGCAGGGGTTCATCGGCAATGATCAGGAACTGATTGAATGTGAAACCCGCGGGCGGCGCAATATCGGCGATATGTGTCGACACGCGGTGGATACCCGGAGCGATCTCGGTGGTTCGCGTTTGGATACGGGCCTCCCCTCGAAAGATCACCCGAACGGATGTTTCCACTTTTTTGACGAAGCCGTCACAGAAGTCGAGCTTCGGATTGCCGCTGCGAGAATTTCGATCGCGATTACCGTATCGCGCCCTTGCGGATCAGCTTCGGAAGCAGCACGAGCCCGGCAAGGATCGGAAAGCGGCGGTGCCAGGGCTTCACGACGATGCCCGCGCCCGCATGGCGATTCACCTTCCACGCGATATAATCGACGCCACCCGTGAAGGTGAAGCTGGCCTTCGCGAGCCGTAGCACCGAAAGCAGCTTGCCCCGGCGGCGGAGTCTCGCCCACACGCGTTCGCCCGCTTTGCGATCGGCATCCGCGCGGAAGTGGACGATGCCGCCGCGCACTTCCGCCGCGAGATCGCTGTCCGCGATAGCGGGCGCGGTGAAGGCGGTGTAGCGCGCGGGATCGGTTTCGAAGATCGACTGGCCGCGCCCGGCCCGTTCCGACCGGAGTTCGGAGGCGTAGGTGAGCGCGAAGGCGCCGGTCCACAGCGCCTCGACACTGAGATCATCGTCGAGCATCGGCCGCGCGGTCTTCAGCAATGTCGGCGCGGCTGTCGCAACCGCGCGGATCACGCGCGCGCGGGCTGCATCGCCGCGCACCCACACAAGCCGCGCGGGCTGCGCGAAGCGCGCCCACACCGAAACATTGTCGCAATCCGGTGAGCAGGCATGGGCGAAATCTTCGACCGTCATCACCGCGAACTTGGCGCGCAGCGCTTCGTGCTCCGCGTAGAAAACATTCGGCGGGATCAGCCGGTTGGCCGTCGCCATCCAGCGGCGCGTGTAGGCGCGGTCGTAGGAATCGACGAGCAGGTAGAAATCGAGCAGCGAATCGCCGAGGTCCTCGCTCCTGAGACACGAGCCATAGAACAGCACGGCCTGTGCGGCGCCCCCGCATCGCTCCGCGATCGCCCTCGCGAAATCAGAGACTTCAGGAGCGGCTGGCGTTTCCAGCTCGGCCGCGACAAGCGGCACGAGTGCCGTCATGCCGCGAGGTTGAGGAAGGACACCGGCGCGGTCGGCGTCAGCACGATCGAATGACCCTCGCCCGCCTCATAAAGCTCTCCATCGAGGATGACGCTCGCGCGCTTGCCCTCGATACGGATCTCGTCACCACGCCTCAGATGCAGGCCATTGAAGCGCGCGCTGCCGAGCCGCCCGGCAAGTGCGGACACCAGCGCCTTCAACACCGTTGCCCGGCGCTGCTCGATCGCCATCAGCTTCAGGGGGCCGGCACGATCGCTGAACGGCGTAGCGAAATTGAGCAGCAAGCGCTCGAGCGTCGTCACCATCAGCACGAGGAAACTGCCTTCGACCGGCACGCCGTCCCGCTGCAGTGACACACGCATCGGGCTCGGCCGCACCGGATTCCACCGCGCACCCGCACCGACGAGCACACTCGCGATCACGACGATCGTTGCGATCAGATGGCTGACCCAGTTCGGCAGGCCGAGCGGATAGATCTTGTTGCGGCAGAACAGGATCGCTTCGGCGAGGCCGGCCCCGCCGAGGAACATGCCGAACACGGGGCGCGCCGCGATGCCGTCGCTGAGCGCGATGAGCTGTCGCGCGACGACGTGCGGATCGACACCCGTCTCAACGATCTTGAGGATGTTCGACAACGCCTCGACCGGATTGGCGCCGGCACCGAGATCGAGCGCGATAAGGTTGGTCTTGCCGTTCGGCAGCACCGCGAGCGGCGGCACTGCGCCCTTGAAGTGGTGGCCGTTGTAGATTTCGGTGAGCGCCGCCTGCACGGTGCCGTCGCCGCCGTTGATGACGAGCACGGCGGGCTTCACGCGCGCAATCATGGCGAGCGCATCCGGCACTTCGGAGATATCCCCCACCTCGTAGTGGAAGATATTGGGATGCTGCGCCACGAACTCCCGAATGCGCGGCAATACCGACTTGTTACCGGTCGAGCGCGGGTTGGATAGGAGCGCGACACAGGCCATATTCAGTCGCGCCTTGCTACAAGGGGTTTCACGGAGAACAGCCCCTGACGATAGTTCAGGATGACATCCACGACGGTGACACCGTCGCGCGCGACGAACATCGCGTCCTCATAGTCGGGCTTCGACAGGCCGAGTTTCGGATTGCCCGAAAAGCCGACACCATCCTTCGAAACAGAAAGCTTGCCGTTCATGTCGCGGTCGTGGAGCACGGCCAGCGAGAATTCGCCGAAACGGGGCAGCGCCATGCAGACGTTCATGTCGCCCGTCCCAGTCATAGGCAGTTCGATGCGCTTCAGCTTCTTGCCCTTTTCGAGGAACTCGTCGGGGTTGTCGCTGTAAAGCTGAACGCGGAGCTTCCCGACGCGATCCTTGAAGCCGTAAACGCGAACAAGCGCAGCCGGTCCGCGCGCGCCCGGCGCGCAGGCCGCGGCTTCAGGGCCGATGATTGTCTGGGCGGCCGCAGGTGCTGAAAATGCGCCAAGAACAGCCGTCGTCGCAACGAGCGAACGGATCAGCCCCGGGAAAATCGCATATGAACGCTTCAGCACCATGAACCTCCTCGACCTTCCCCCTTTTTCGAATCACCAAATTGTTGATGCATCCCTGTCTCACCGTGGTATCGGGTCCGCTTGCGGCCAAAATTTGACCAAGGATCGACAAAACCAAGAGATGCTGGCCCAGTTCGACAGGTACATGGCGCGGCTGATCGCGGTGCCGCTGTTCGCGACACTGATGATCGCGGCCATGCTGCTATTGCTGGAGAAGATGCTGAAATTGTTCGACTTCGTGGTGAACGAAGGCGGGCCTGCATCGGTCGTTTGGCGTATGCTCGGCAACCTCATTCCGCAGTATCTCGGCCTTGGAATCCCGGTCGGCCTTCTTCTGGGCATATTGCTCGCTTTCCGGAATCTGGCGCTTTCGAGCGAACTCGACGCGATGCGCGCCGTGGGAATCAGCTACATGCGGATGCTGCGCGTGCCTTATATGTACGCGCTGCTCCTTGGCCTCCTGACGCTGCTCATCGTGGGCTTCATCCAGCCGATCAGCCGCTATGCCTATGAGGGGCTGGAGTTCGAGCTGCGCTCGGGCGCGCTCGGCGCCACGATCGATGTGGGCGAGTTCGTGCAGGTTGCGCGCAACACGACGATCCGTGTCGAGGAAAGCCGCGACCACGGCCGCGACCTGCGCGGCATCTTCGTCAGCGGCCAGAGCGCGGACGGCAAGACCGTTTCCGTCACCGCCGCGCGGGGCACATTCCTTGCGACCGACGATCCGGACGTTATCCTCCTGCGGCTCACCGACGGCACGCTCGTGCACGACGCGCCCGGCTACAAGCAGCCGCGCGTGCTGACCTTCCGTATGCACGACCTGCCCATCGACCTGCCACAGATCGAGCTGTTCCGCATTCGCGGCGCCGAAGCCGACGACAACGAGCTGACGCTTCCCGAGCTCTACCGTGTCGGCTATCTCGGCCAAGGCACCACCACCGAGGAAAATCGGGAGGCGGTGCGCGCAAACCTCCACCGGCGACTGGTGCAAGTGTTCGCGGTGATGGTGATCCCGCTGCTCGCGGTGGCGCTCGCGGTGCCGCCGAAGCGATCGACCTCGGCAGTCGGCGTGTTCGCGGCGCTCACCATCCTTATCGTCTACAACGAGATTTCAGAGGCCGCAGAGCGATCCGGCGCCGCGGGGAAAGCCGATATCGTGCTCAGCCAGTGGGGCAGTTTCATTGCCTTCAGCCTGCTCTGCGCGTGGTTCTTCCACGTACTCGCGAACGTGCCGGGCGGCCAGCCGATCGCGATGATCGAGCGCGGCGCGGGCATCGTCACCAAGTGGATCGTCAGCCTGTGGCGCCTGATCCGCCGCCGTTTCGCGCGGGCGAAAACCGCATGAGCAGCGCGCTTTCGCTCTGGCCCTCGCCGACCATCGCGACCTATACGGCGCGCTTGTTCATGATGCGCACGCTCGCGTTCGCGATCGGCCTCGTCGCCATATTGCAGACGCTCGACCTGCTCACGGAATCGAACAAGATCCTGGCCATCGACGGCAACGGCAACGCCGAGTTGCTGCGCTATGTGCAGCTTCGCGTTCCGCAGCTCATTTCGCAATTCCTGCCCTTCTCCGTGCTGCTCGGCGCGCTCGTGACGATGGCGACGCTGAGCCAGAACAGCGAAGTGACGATCTTCCGCGCCGCCGGGCTTTCCGCGCACCAGATCCTCTACCCGATGATGGCGGCAGCGCTGGGGCTTTCGCTGTTTCACTTCACCTTCAACGAGCTGGTTCTGGTGCGGACGAATGCCGAACTCATCGCGTGGGAAAAGGCTGAATACCGGCGCGATGCGGAAATCGACACGAATCCGCTCACCGACGTGTGGGTACGCGAGGGGCGCGAGATCATCCATGCCGACAGCGTGACGGGAAGCGGCAAGGAGACCGAGCTGCACGATGTGCGCGTCGACCGCCGCGACGGCAGCCGCCTGCGTCAGATCATCACCGCGAAAAGCGGCCGCCCGGACGGCAACGCCTGGCTGTTGAACGACGTCCGCATCTTCACGGTGCGCACCGGCGCGCTCTCCCGCGCACCGGAAATCCGGCTGGGCACGGGCATCGAGCCCGACCGCTTCACGATGCGCGCTCCCGATCCGGACCGGACAAACATCGCCGATCTCTGGAAGCAGACACGCCTTCTGGAATCGGTGGGACGCGGCACGGATTCGCTGCGCGTTGCGCTCTATCACAAAGTGTCGCTGCCGCTTTCGGCCGTGCTGATGCCGTTGCTCGGCGCCGTCACGGCGTTCGGTCTCGCCCGTTCGGGCAGGCTCTTCGCCCGCGCGGTCGTCGGAATGGCGCTCGGCTTTGCCTATTTCGTTGCCGACAATTTCATGGTGGCGATGGGCGAGTTCGGCACAGTGCCGCCATGGGCCGCGGGCTGGGCGCCGTTCCTGCTGTTCTTCCTCGTCGGCGAAGCGGTGCTGTTCAGGACCGAAGAATGACACACGCCGACCGTTCGAGCGGAAGGGGTATCAGCAAAAAAGCAGTTGTGAGGAGTGCGGGCGTGGTTGCGATGGCCAGGCTCGGCGCTCTGATCGAGGCGGTGGCGCAGCCGGCCTTTGTGTGGATGTTCGGGCTGGCCACCTACGGGATATACATGGCTCTGTGGGCGGCGGTGAACATCGTATCGAACGTCGCCGATCTTGCGATGACAAGCGCCATGCAGCGCACCATCCCCCAGGCGACAAGCGAGGACCGGGCGCACAGTGCGCTGAAGACTGCGCTCATCCTGGGCATGGTGCCGAGCGTCCTGATCGCGATCGGTGTCAGCGTGTTTGCAGCGCCGGTCGCCGCGCTGTTCAACGCCGCGCCGAAAGACAAGGACAGTCTCGTGCTTGCCGTCGGCGTGTTCGCATGGGCACTGCCGCTCTGGACATTCGTGGAACTCGCCACCTCCGCCGCGCGGGCGCGCAAGGCGTTTGGCCCCGAAGTCCGGCTGCGGATTTTCTGGGAACAGATCGTCCGGCTGGTGATGGCCGGCGCCGCCTGGCTTGCGGGATGGATGACGATGGGCCTGATCGTTGCGCACCTCGCCTCTCTCACGATCACCGCGCTGCTCGGCTGGCGGCTGCTCAGCCGCTATTACGACGTGCGCCTGCTTCTCCACGCGCCCTTCGACCGCGACGTGCTCGGCGATCTTCTCGGCACGGGGTTCGGAATCCTGCCCGCCAATATCGCAGCGCGCGCCTTTTCGGACGTGCCGCCGCTGCTCCTCAACTGGATGCTTCCAGGCGCCGCCGGGGCCAGCGCCTCGGGACTTTTCGGAATCGCGCGCAAGATCGCTTCGATCCCGCTCATCGTGCGGCACAGCCTGCATTATGTCATACAGCCGCTCGCGGCCGAGCAGGCGATGTACGACAAGGGCCGCATCAATCCCATTTACGGCTTTGCATCGCGGCTTTCGATGATCCTGCTGCTGCCGATGGCGCTGCTCCTCGCCCTACTCGCGGGGCCGATCCTTCTGCTGTTCCCACGTGAAGCCGCCGCCGCGGCGCCGCTCATCATCGTGCTGACGCTGGCGCGCGGTATCAACTCCATCGCCGGGCCGGCAAACGGCATTCTCCAGATGCTGCAACCTCGCATCCTGCCGACCACGAACGCTGTGCTCGGCAGTGTCGTCTGGCTGCTCGTCACGTGGCTTTTGTGGGAAGGCGATGCAGCCATGGCGATGGCCTGGGGCGTCGCGTGCGGCGTGTTCGTGATGGAATGGCTGGCGCTTGCAGAACTCTGGTACACCGACCGCCTCCATCCCTTCGAAGCACCATTCGGACGAGGCTTCGCGATCATCGGCGGATCGTCGCTGCTGATCTGGGCGCTGCTCGGCCACCACCAGCCATTTCCCTTGTGGCTCGACATCCTCCTGCCTATCGTTGCGGCGCTGGTTCTCGTCTGGCTCGGGCTGCGGTTCGTGCTGACGGAGCGCGAACGGCAAAACCTTGGCCGGAGCGGAAGAACGTTGGGGCTATCCAGCCCTCAATAGGACGTATTATGGCCCCCAAGCGTGTCGCTTTCCTGTTCGTCGGCGGCGCGCACCAAGTGCTACACAGCGCATCCGTCGCGGCGGAGCTTGGACGCGATCCGCGCTTTGAAGTCACCTGCTTCGTTACCCAAGACGACGAGCGCCGCATGCTTGAAGAGGTCGCGCGTGCGTGGCCCGATTCGCGCCTCTTGATTACCGATTTTCCTGCGCCGCGCTGGTCCGTGCTGATGGGCAGGATCATTCCCGGGCTGCGTGCAATGAAACTGCCCCGCCTTCTGGCGAACAAGGGACGTCTTTCCAGCTTCGATGCGGTCGTTCTCACCGAGCGGACATCGACGATCCTGAAGAAGCTGCCGGGGTGTCCCTTGCTCATCCACATTCCGCATGGCGCAGGGGATCGCGCGCGCGGTTTCGAACCCCGGCTGCGGCTGTTCGATTTCGTCATCGTATCGGGCGAGAAGGACGCCCGCCGCATGACGGACGCAGGCCTCGTCTCGAAGTCGCGTATCGCGGTGTCCGGTTCGACGAAACTCGACGCGCTCGAACGTCTCGGCGCGGGTCGTCCAAAGTTGTTCGACAACGACAGGCCCACCGTGCTGTACAATCCTCATTTCGATGGGAGGCTCGGCTCGTGGCCGCGCTGGGGCGCGCAGATTATCGACGCGTTCGCGGCGCAATCCGAATTCAACCTGATTGTCGCGCCGCATATTCGGCTGTTCGAGGGCGCATCAGCAGCGGAACGCGCGGCGTTCGAGGCGCGTGCCATTCCCGGCCGCCTCATCGTCGACGCCGGGTCTGCGCGTTCGTGCGACATGACGTATACCAACGCCGCCGACATCTATCTGGGCGATGTCAGCAGCCAGGTTTACGAGTTCCTTGCCCGCCCCCGTCCTTGCGTGTTCCTCGATAGCACAGGCGCGGACTGGAAGGATGATCCGAATTACGCCTTCTGGCACTTTGGCGATGTGGTGACGGACCTCTCCGACGTTCTCCCCGCCATTACGCGCGCGGGCGCGGCGCACGCCGCCTACAGCGCGCGGCAGAACGCCGCGGTGTCCGCTGCCGTCGGCGGCGATTGGAGCGGCGCATCGGCACGTGCAGCGGCGGCGATCGCTGGGTTTCTCACTGGCGTTTCCGCGTCCCATGCACTGGCATCGACCACAGTGCGGTCCTAAATATGCCGTATTGCGACGAAATACAGGCGGCATCAGGCTGCGGCCAAGGCCGCGAAGTGCACAGGATCAAAGGTATGCAGCTTCTCAAGGGCTATCGGCTCGGCATGTGGAGCAAGAGCCACAATCTGTCGAAGATGACGTTCCGCGAGCTCGTCGTCGCGTATTTCCAGTATTACGCCATTCAGGCGTATTTGCTGCTGACGGTGGCTTGCGCCTATGTCGCTTATGCCTATCCCACGACGCTGCTGCGCGGCGCGGCCTCCGCCGCCATCGCCGTCGCGGCCTATCCGCTGGCGTGGTTCCTGCTGCACCGCTACGTCCTCCACAGCAACTGGATGTTCAAGTCGCCGCTGACGGCGCGGACGTGGAAGCGCATTCACTACGATCACCATCAGGACCCGAACCACCTCGAGGTGCTGTTCGGCGCGCTCTACACGACGCTACCGACCATCGCGATCGTCACCATCCCCGTCGGCTACGCGATCGGCGGCATCGGCGGCGCGGCCTGGGGCTTCGGCGCCGGGCTGCTCACCACCTGCTTCTACGAATTCTGTCACTGCATCCAGCATCTCTCCTACAAGCCGCGCTCGCCGTGGCTGGTCGAGATGAAAACGCGCCACATGGAACATCATTTCCATGACGAGGATGGCAATTTCGGCATCACCAGCTTCGTGTGGGACAAGGTTTTCGGCACCTATTACCAGCGCCCCGAACGCCCGGAGAAGAGCGAGACGGTGTTCAACCTCGGCTACACACCGCAGGCTGCCGAGAAATGGCCGTGGGTGGCATCGATGTCCGGCGGCGTCGCCGAGGGCCATCCGCGCCAGCGCATAAAAAAAGCGGCCTGATTCTCGGCATGGGGGGCGGCATCTCTATCCGGCCGGTCGTGACCGCGGCCGACCGCAAGACGTTCGTGGATCTGCCCTGGGCGCTTTACGCCGATGATCCGAACTGGGTGCCGCCACTGAAGAGTGAGGTGCACGGCCTGATCGGGGGCGCGAAGAGTAACCCGTGGTTCGAGCACGCCGAGGCCGCTCTCTGGCTGGCATGGCGGGATGGAAAGCCCGTCGGGCGCATCTCCGCGCAGGTCGACCAGCTCGTGCTGAAGCACATGGGCGCGGGCACCGGCCAGTTCGGCATGTTCGAGTGTGTCGACGATCCAGCGGTTGCCACGGCGCTGCTGGAGACGGCGGAAAGCTGGCTACGGGAAAAGGGCATGACACGCTCTCTCGGACCGTTCAGCCTTTCGATCTGGGATGAGCCCGGCCTCCTCGTCAGCGGCTTCGAACTGCCGCCCACGGTCATGATGGGGCACCACCTGCCCTATTACGAAGCGCTGGTCGAAGGCAGCGGCTACGCCGGTGTGAAGGATCTGCACACCTACGAACTGCCGATCGCGACCGGATTCCCGCCCGCGTTCAACCGGATCGTTGCGGCGGCGGAGAAATCCAGCCGCATCCGAATGCGCAATGTCGACAAGTCCCGCTTCGATTCCGAAGCCGCGCTAATCCTCGACATCCTGAACGATGCCTGGTCCGACAACTGGGGCTTTATCCCGCTGACCCCTTCGGAAGTGGCGTATGTCGGCAAGAAGCTGAAGCCGATCGTCTTCGAAGACCTGATCCGCATCTGCGAGGTGGACGGCGAGCCCGTGGCCTTCATGATCACGCTGCCCGATGTCAACGAGATGACTGCCGACCTCGACGGCAAGCTGCTGCCGTTCGGCTGGGCGAAGCTGCTCTGGCGGCTGCGCGCGCCGAAGGTCCGCCGGATGCGTGTGCCGCTGATGGGCGTGCGCAAATCGATGCAGGGCAGCCGCCTTGCCAGCTTCATGGCGCTGATGATGGTCGAGCACATCCGCCGCACAGCCGTCAGCGTTTACGGCGCGACGCAGGGCGAACTTGGCTGGGTGTTAGATGACAACGGCCCGATGAAGTCGATCGCCGAGATCATCGAATCGAAGATCACGAAGACCTACCGGGTCTACGAAAAGGCGCTCTAAGCGATATCGATCCAGACCGGCGCGTGGTCGGAGGCCTTCTCCGCCCCGCGCGCCTCGCGGTCCACGGTCGCGTTCGTAAGCCGGTCGGCGACGCGCGGGCAGAGCAGAAAATGATCGATGCGCAGGCCCGCGTTCCGCGGCCAGCAGCCCGCCTGATAGTCCCAGAACGTATAGAGATGGTCATCCGACGGGTGCACGGCGCGCAGCGCTTCCGTCCAGCCCTGATGGACGATCCGGCGTAGCGCGGCGCGGGATTCGGGCTGCACGAGCGCGTCGTTCGCCATCGCCTGCATACTGAACACGTCGCGGTCTTCGGGCGCCACATTGTAGTCGCCGGCAAGCACCGTAGGCATTTCAGAGGCCAGCAGCAGCGCCGCGCGCGCTTCCAGCCGCTTCATCCACGCGAGTTTATAGTCGAACTTCGGCCCCGGCTGTGGATTGCCGTTCGGCAGATAGATCGAAGCGATGCGAACACCGTTTACATCGGCTTCGAGATAACGCGCCTGCTCATCTGCGTCGTCCCCGGGAAGCCCGCGCTGCACTTCGGCTGCGGGCTCGCGGCTGAGGATCGCGACGCCGTTGAAGCCCTTCTGACCGTGGACGAGGACGTGATAGCCGAGCGCCTCGATATCCGCCGCCGGGAAGCGCTCATCGATGCACTTCACTTCCTGCAGGCAGGCCACGTCCGGCTTTCGGCTCTCGAGCCATTCGAGAAGGCGCGGCAGGCGCGCGGCGATTCCGTTGACGTTGAAGGTGGCGATGCGCATGGCGCAGGGCTAACGCCCCGCACGCGTGCGGTCAAACCGAGAAGGACGTGCCGCAGCCGCAGCCCGACGCCGCGTTCGGATTGCGCACCTGAAAGGACGCCCCGCCGAGGCTTTCGACGAAATCCACTTCGGAGCCTTCCAACAGATCGAGGCTAACAGGATCGACGACAAGCTTCACGCCCCCGGTTTCGGTCGTGAGGTCTTCGGGCGCGATCTGGGTTTCGAGGCCGAAGCGATATTGAAAACCCGCGCAGCCCCCGCCTTCGACGGAAAGCCGCAGGATTGCAGGCACGCCGCCCTGCCGGGTGGCAATGGCGGCAACGCGCGCCGCTGCGGCTTCGGTGAGGTGAAGTGCGCTCATGCCGCAGAGATAGGGGTTTGCGGTACGCAGTTCAATGACGCGCACCGCAGATGATAAGAACGATCAGTTCCCGGTCGGCTCCGCAGGACCGCCCACCGCGATTGTACCGGCGCTCTGCTGCGCGGCGAGCACGCGATCGCCGGCTTCGAGGAACGGCATCGGGTTCACCTGGCGGCCATCGATCAGCACTTCGTAGTGGAGATGGCTGCCCGTGGAACGGCCCGTGGAGCCCATGCCGCCAATCTGTTCGCCACGGGCGATACGATCGCCCTTTTTCACGTCGAGACGCGACATGTGGCCGTAGCGCGTCACGATGCCGGCGCCGTGGTCGATTTCGACATATTTGCCGTAACCGCCCGGATGATAGCGCGCATCGACGACAACGCCGTCCGCAGCCGCGTGGATCGGCTCGCCGACCGGACCGGCCAGATCGACGCCCTTGTGCATCGCGGTATCGCCCGTGAACGGATCATAGCGAACGCCGTAGCCCGAGGTGTAGGTGTAAGCCTTCACCGGCTTCAGCGACGGAATGGCGCTCATGCCCTTTTCGAGCAGATCGAGCTTCTGCCAGCTGACGAACAGCGCCTTGAACTGCGGCTCTGCGCCCGCGAGCGGCGAATCCGCCTTCTCTTCGGGGCCGCCCATGCCGAACGTCGACTGTTTTAGAAAACGCGTCGGCTGAAGACCCAGACGGCGAATGAGCGCGCTCGATGACTCGAAGCGGGCCTCGGCAGCCGTGCGGGCGTGATCAGCAAGCGCAAGCTGTGCGCGGTCCAGCTCGGCGAGCGGCTTCAGGACCGCCGAACCGCCGACGCCTGCGGCAGGCGCGAGCGCGGGCATCAGCGCCGCGAGCTGTGACGGGTCCGCCTTGCCGGAAACGAGCTGGGCGAGAAATTGCTGGCGCTGCTCGACGCGCGCCGTCGTCTTCGCGACACCCTGGCGCAGCGCCGCGAGTTCGGCGCGCATGGCGGAGACTTCGTTCTCCGCCGACGCTTCGACCGTGCTGCTGCCGATCATCGCGCTCGTCGCCACTGCCGTGTAGGTCAGCAGCGCGGCAAGGCCGCTGAGGCCGATGACCTGCGCGCGCGTCGTCAGGCGGTACACCTGCATACCGACATCGCGCTTGTAATGAAGAAATTCGCGCTCGGGCAGCCGCTTTGCGACCTTGTCCCGAAACCCGGATGCGACCGTTTTTAAATCCAGCACCAAACAAGACCCCCGCACTGCGCAAACGCGATGTCCGCGCAATAGATTCGTCTAACTCGTGTTTTTGGACCCCATGCCCTCCGAGCCCGGAGCGTTAGGTGACAAGCCGCCTAAGCGCTTGCAAGTGAATCATAAAATGCCGGCGTCAGACCGGCCTCGATTCGCGCCGAGTCGTTGAAGGGGCGTTTCAACGCACCTTTGAATCGGGAACTGACTAGGAACTGGAACGTTTGGGCCGGTTCGATTCGCAGTTCGTCGCAAAGGTGTCGGAACCAGCGATTCCCTACCGAAACATGAACAATTTCATCGTGGTAGATCGTGTTCAGAATGTCGGCGCTTAACGTGTCGCCTGCTGCGCGCAACCGGGATTCGGTCGCGGGCGTCACGTCGAGACCGCGCGCCTCGAGCACCTGGGGGACCACGGCGAGCCGTGCGAGCAGGTCGTCTGCAGTCGCCATCGCCGCCTCCCACAGGCCGTCGTGCGCAGGGAGATCGCCATAGGCTGCGCCGAGGTCCGCGAGCCGATCCGCAAGCAATCCGAAGTGCCGCGCCTCATCGTCCGCCACCGCCACCCAATCGTCGGTGAAGGCGCGCGGCATGGCACCGCCGAAACGGCCCGCCGCGTCCCACGCGAGGTCGATGGCGTTGAATTCGATGTGGGCGAGCGCGTGCAGCAGGGCGATCCGGCTGCGCTCCGAACCTGCCCGCCCCCGTTTCGGCATCCGCGAGGGCGGCAGCAATTCGGGATGCGGAGGACGCGCGGGGCGATCCGGCATCGCCGCGTCGTAAACGGCAGCGAGTTCGCCCGCGCGCCAGCGCCCCGCATAGTGCCGGGAAAGCCGCGACTTCTCCGCCGGGTCGGCCGTCAGCAGAACCTCGGCCGCAGCCGCGCCGATCGTCTCAGCCAAGCGCCTGCGCCGCCTTCAACACGGCCTCGGCATGGCCGGGCACCTTCACCTTGTGCCACACTTCGGCGATCTTGCCGTCGCGGCCGATGAGGAAAGTCGCACGCTCGATACCCATGTATTTGCGGCCGTAGAGCGTCTTTTCGACCCAGACGCCGTACTGCTCGATGGCCTTCGCGTCGGGATCGGAGCCGAGCTTCACGCCGAGGTCGTGCTTTGCCCGGAACTTCCCGTGCTTCGCGACCGTGTCCTTGGAAACGCCGAGCACGACGGTGTCGGCCTTGTCGAATTGCGGCAGGAGCCCGGTGAAATCGATCGCCTCGCGCGTGCAGCCGGACGTATCGTCCTTCGGGTAGAAATAGAGCACGAGCTTCTTGCCCGCGAAATCCTTGAGGGACAGAGGCCCATCTTCGCTGTCCAGCGTGAAGGCGGGCGCTTTCGAACCGGGCTTCGTCATCATCGTGCCTTTCGTTTGACCTCGAACACCGCCTCCCAGGCGGCAAGAACGGCCCTTTTGGCGTCCTCCAGCGCGGCTTTCAATGCGTCGAAATCAGCCATGCGCGTGGCGGCCGCCATCATCGCCTTTGCCGCCGCGGGTTGCTTCGGCGGTTCGTCGCCCTCGATCAACCGGAGAACGACGAGCAGGCGCGTCATCAGGTCATGGGCGCCGAGCACGTCTTCGGACAACGCACCCGCCTTCACGAAATGCGCCGTCGCCGCGCCGAGATCGGGATCAAGACCCTCGCGTCGCGAAAGCTGGAGGAAATGCACGATGAATTCGAGATCGATGAGCCCGCCCGGCGCGTGCTTCACATCCCACAGGCCGCCATCGCGGCGGGCCTTCGCCATGTCGCCGCGCATCTCCAGCACTTCGGCCTTGAAGCGCTCTGTATCGCGGGGCTTTGTCAGCGCCGCCGTGATGCCCGCCGAAACCGCGGCGCGGTCTTCCTCCGTCCCATAGACGACGCGCGCGCGGGTGAGCGCCATGTGCTCCCAGCTCCACGCTTCCTCCAGCTGGTAGCGCGCGAACGTATCGATATTCACCGCGAGCAGGCCCTGCTGGCCGGAGGGGCGCAGGCGCGTATCCACCTCGAACAGCGGCCCCGCGGCGGTGCTGACGGTAAGCGCCCCGGTGAGGCGCTGGCCGAGCCGGTTGAACCATGTCGTCGCGGGCAGCGCCTTCGCGCCGTCCGACATCGCCTCGTGGTGACCGCTGAAAAGGAACACGAGATCGAGATCGGATTTCTCGGTGAGGATAGCGCCGCCATAACGGCCGAAGCCCAGCACAAGCAGCCGCCCGCCGGGCACGCGGCCGTGCGTCTCGGCGAACTCGGCCTGTACCGCATCGGCGAGCACGGCTATCGCGGCGTCAGCGAGTTTGGCGTGATCGCGCCCGACGCGGATCGGGTCCGCGCCGCCCTCGATGATCTGCACGCCGAGCTGGAAGCGGCGTTCGGCCACGAAGCGCCGCACCTCGTCGAGCTTGAGTTCCAGCGCATCGTGGCGGCGAAGGCGCGCGCGCAGCATGTCGGTAAGGTCTTCGGCGCACGGCAGCGGCGCGAACGCCTCGTTCGACAGCATGATGTCGACGATCTCAGGCCGCCGCGCGAGCTTACCCGCGAGCACCGGCGCCAGTTCCAGAACGCGCGCGAGAAGCAGCGCGACGCGCGGATTCGCCTCGATGAGCGCGAAGAACTGGATCGAGGAGGGCAGCGCGCCGAGAAAGTCGTCGAAACGCAGCAGCGCCTCTCGGCCGGTTCCCGCCGCGGCGAAGGCTTTGATGAGACCGGGGAGCGCGCTTTCGAGCTCGCGCTGGGCCGCATCGCTGCGAAGCGCGCGGTAGCTGCGGTCGCGCCAGCGGGCGATGAGGTCTGCAAGGTCGGCGTGCGGACCGATCCCGGCTTTCTTGAGCGCAGCCTTCAGCTGGGCGGGTTGGCGCGGCAGGCGGTCCACTTCGGCCTCGGCGATCAGCGCGTCGTAGATGCGGCCGACGGCGATCGCATGGCGCTTGATCTCGCGCTCCATCGCCGCCCAGTCGCGATACCCCGCGAGCGCCGCGAGATCCTTGCGCTCCGGCGCACGCGTCGGGATTTGGTGGGTCTGCGCGTCCTCCAGCATCTGCAGGCGATGCTCTGACGTGCGGAGCACGCGGTAGGCAGCGGCGAGCGTCTCCGCCTCATCGGGCTTGATGCGTTCCGCCGCGACCAACGCCGCGAGCGCATCGAGCGTCGCGGGCTGGCGCAGCGTCCAGTCGCGCCCGCCGAAGATCAGCTGGTGGATTTGCGCGAAGAACTCGACCTCGCGGATGCCGCCGCGCCCACGCTTCAGGCAATAGCCGGGGCCGACCTCCTGCCGCTCATCATAATGGTCGCGGATCATCAGCGACATGTCTTGAATGTCGCGCACCGCGGTGTAATCGAGCGAGCGGCGCCAGACGAAAGGCTCGATCGCGGCAAGGAAGTCCTTGCCCATCTTCACGTCGCCGCCCACGGCACGCGCACGGATGAACGCCGCGCGCTCCCACGCCAGCGCTTCGGACTGGTAATAGGTCTCCGCGCCGCGGATCGGCATGGCGATCGGCGTCACCTCGGAGGCCGGCCGTAGCCGAAGATCGACGCGGAACACGTAGCCACCCGAATCCCGCATCTGCATCAGCTCGACCATCCGGCGTGCGATGCGGACTGCGGTATTGTCCGGGTCGTCGCCCTCGCGCACGGCGAGCTGGTCGCGGTCGTACAGCAGGATCAGGTCGACATCGCTCGAATAGTTGAGCTCGCGACTGCCGAGTTTGCCGAGCGCGATGGCGGTGAAGCCTTGCGGTCCCGCGCCGGGCATACGCTCGTCGATGGCGATGCGGATCGCGCGGTCGATGGCGCGGTCTGCAAGATCAGACAGCGCCGCCGTCACCTTTTCGAGCGGCCAGCGGCCGGAGATGTCGGCGAGCGCGATGGCGATGGCCGCGATACGCTTTGCCTCGCGCATCGCGGCGCCGTCGGCATCCGGGCCGTCAAGCAGCGCGAGCGCCGTTTCCATCAGCGGCTCGGGGCCTTCTGCGAGGTAGCTCAGGAGCACCTCGTCCTCGCGGCGCATCAGCGCGCGCAGATAGGGCGAATGTGTCCATGCGCGGGCACAGGCGTCCACATCCTCAAGCGCGGCGGAAATGCCGGTTTCGGTGAGTATACGTACGAGTTCGGCCGGCAGCGCTGGCGTTTTCTCCGCCAAGGAGAGCCCTTTCGTTAGTCGCGCGCCAGCTGATCCACCTGTCCCATGATCTCGTCAAGCGCAGTCGTGCCCGATGCGGTCGAACCGCGCCGCGACGGCAGCCTGCCTTCCGCGATCACGAGCTCGAGCGCGGCGCGGCCGCGCGCAACGCGGCTCTTGATGGTGCCGACCGCGCAGTCGCAGATCGACGCCGCCTCTTCATAGGCAAACCCGCCCGCGCCAACAAGGATCAGCGCCTCGCGCTGCGCAGGCGGCAGTTCGAGGAGTGCGCGCTGCAGGTCGGCGAGTTCGATCTGCTTGTCCTGCCCGGCGGGCGCGGACAGGATCCGATCGGCGACGAGTTCATCCCACTCGCCCTTGAAACGCGCGCGGCGCATCTGGCTGAGGAACAGGTTGCGCAGGATGATGAAGGTCCACGCGCGGATGTTCGTCCCTGCCTGAAAGCGATCGCGCGCAGCCCACGCCTTCAGCAGCGTTTCCTGCACAAGATCGTCCGCCATGTCGCGATTGCCCGAAAGCGAACGCCCAAAGGCACGCAACTGCGGGATGATCGCCGTAAGCTCATCCTTGAACGCCTTGTCGGAAAGCTGCCCCGTCTTTGGCTCTTCGGGGCTCGTTTCCAGCCGGGCAAGCAGGTCGAGAAACGCCTGCGGCAGTGGCTGTGTTGCCGCATCGGCGTAGGCGGAGCGGAGGAATCCACCGATCACATCTGCACTGACGGGGCTGGCGGCGCCCTGCCCACCGATCTTCTGTTCGATCATGTCTTTCCCCCTCGGGTCGTTTTCAGCGCGACCAGAAAAACAGCAGCGCCGCGAAGATCAGGACCACCATCGTAACCGAGAACATCAGGATATACCGAACGATGTGCGGGGTTTCCCCGGCCCTCGCCTGGTTTGTCCTCACTGTTTCATGGTCTTTTTCCATGGCCCTGACTCCTACTTGGTGAAGGCTATGCCTCTGTCCGTCCCCTCACAAGGCAGCGAACGGAAGCATCATTGCATTGCCGCGGTGCTATTGAAGAATAGCGCCTGCGCGATCGCCGCGGAAACGGTCGAACGCTGGAACGGCTTTGTGATGAGGAAGGTCGGCTCCGGACGCTCGCCGGTGAGGAGGCGCTCCGGAAAGGCCGTGATGAAGATCACGGGCACTGAGAATCGGCCGAGAATGTCCTTCACCGCGTCGATGCCCGAACTGTCGTCCGCAAGCTGGATGTCCGCCAGCACAAGCCCCGGCTCGGTTTCGATCGCCAGCGCCACCGCCTCATCGCGCGTGACCGCTATGCCGGTCACATCGTGGCCGAGATCCCGCACGATGCTGTCGAGGTCCATGCCGATAATCGGCTCGTCCTCGATGATGAGCACGCGTGTGTGCGTCTGCCGGCTGATTTCGTCCATGGCTTCCTTCACGAGACCCGAGACACTGTCCGGGTCCAGATCGATCAGATAGCCGACGTCCTCGTGCGAAAAGCCCTCCATCGCGGTGAGCAGCAGCGCCTGGCGCGACAGCGGCGTGATCGCTGCGAGACGTTCGTGGGCGGCGCGCTCGAAATTGGTTGCCGCCGGCTCTTCCGAATCGACGTCGATGTTCGAAGAAGACCAGATGGCGTGGAAAACGCGGTAGAGTGCCAGCCTTTCGTCCACATCGCGCGGAAAATCCTCCGGCGCGCTCACGATCGCTTCCAGCGCCGCGCGCACGTAAGTGTCCCCGTCGCGCTGCGTTCCCGTAAGAGCCCGCGCATAACGGCGGAGCAGTGGAAGGTGCGGCGCGAGCTTCGCTGCCAATGTCATGTGTTTGTCTGCCTCCTAGAAACCCGGACCACCCCCGAATGGTGGCCACCCCACACGAAAGTGGCGGCAAGCATTGGAACGGTCGAGCCTTTCTTTTGTTTCGCCCCATATCTAAGTTCGTTGGGGACAATGGCTGAAAACGTAGAAATTCAGGTTTCGGGCCAAGATTCAGGCCCGGGTTCAGGGCAAAGTTCCGGCCAAGGTTCTGAACTCAAAGGGTCCGGACCACGGCGTTCGCTGTCTTTTCAGCTCGCTGTCGCCCTCACGCTCGCCTTGCTGCCGATCGGCATTCTCGCCGCCGTTTTGGCGGCCGACGGCATCCGAAACGCCCGCGAGGCGGAACTTGTGCGCGCCGAAAACCAGTTCCGAGCGACCGCGCGTGTCGTCGATGATCTGCTCAACGTCGATTTTCTCGTTTTGCGCGCTTTGCTTCGCAACGAAAGCGGCCTCAATGACGGCCGGACATGCAATACCGAAGCGGCGAACGCACTCGACGACGCGGAAACCTTCGATTCGATCATCTGGGCCGATAGCCTTGGCCGCCCGATCTGCCAAAGCAACGGCGGCACCAAGCCATCGGCCGCCGAACTCACGCTCCTTGCCGCGGAAAGCGAACGTGAAAACCTGATCTGGCCTGGCGGCGATCATGTGTTCTTGGCTGTGCGTGAAGAACCCAAAACCGGAGAGCCCGGGCTCATTGTAGCAACGGCATCGATTTCGCGCCTGAAGGCACGCCTCGGCGAGATCGCCGCGATGGAGGGCTCCACCATCGTCTGGCTGGGCGACAAGGCGATCCTTGGCAGCGCCCCACCTGGCGCCTCGGTGCCAGGTGGGCTCCTGACGGTGCGCCGCGTGAACGAGTCTGGCGGGCGCGGGCAGGTCGTCGCGGCGGGCCCGCTTTCGATTGCGCCGTTCGCGCTCACCACGATCGTTCCCGCTACACACCTTGCCGCAGCGGATGTGCTCGCGATCGCGGCGCCATCGCTGATGTGGATCGCCGCACTGCTCATCGGCTGGATGGTCGTGCGGCGATTCGTCGTGCGCCCGCTGCAGAACATGGCAAGCGGCGTGCGCGCCTACGGCGCGGGCGACGACCGGGTGCGCCTTTCGGGACGTGCCGGACAGACCGACGAGATGCAGGCCTTCGCCGAGACGTTCGACGCGATGGCGCAGGACATGGCGGAAGCGCGGCAGGAGGTGGACGCCGCGCTCACCGAACAGCGCCGCCTGACGCGCGAGGTCCACCACCGCGTGAAGAACAACCTCCAGATCATCGCCAGCCTCATCAGCATCCAGGCCCGCGAGGCGGACGGGGCCGATGTGGCGCGCGCCTATGCCAGCATCCAGATGCGTGTCGGCGCGCTTTCGATCGTGCACCGCTGGCTTTACGAGGAAAGCGAAACGCAGGGTGTGAATTTCACGGCGCTTGCCCATGACCTGTGCGCCAGCCTTCAGCAGCTCATTCCCACCGCGAAGCTTGTCGAGCCGCGCATCAACACGCACCTCGAGCGCCTGCATATCAGCCAGGATGCCGCCGTGCCGCTCGCCTTCCTCATCACCGAGGTGATCGCATTCGCCGCCCGTCTTGCGGCGGCGGAGGGCCGCGAAAAAATGGTGATCGATGTTCACGTCCGCCGCACCGAACGCGGGGGTGAATTGCAAATCTGCTCGGACGCATTCGGAGAGGACGATCCGTTAGCGCCTACGGAGACCCGCGCTGCCGCGCGCATCGTAAGCGGGATGGTCCGTCAGCTCCGCGGGCGGCTTACCTACGATGCCGACGTGCCCTGCTATAGTGTTGAATTCCCGCTGAAGCCTCGGGCGAGATAAATTTCTTTCAGGCGATGGAACCGCGCCAGCGATTCGTCGTTAATGCGATACGGACAGCGAACTTTGCCCCCCCGCTCTCGTTGTCCCACAAGAGCCCGTTTGCCTGCCCCCCGCCGGCATCGGGCTCTTTTCTTTTTGTGCTGCTCCGGAACGGTCCGATGAAACCTATTGAGGCGACAACCGTTTTCTCCGGGTAGTTTATGGGAGAATGAACATGCGCAATAAAATGGGTGCAAAGATCGCTGTTATCGTTGCGCTGCTGGCCGCTGCTGCCTGCAACACGGTCGAAGGTGTCGGCAAGGACGTCCAGTCGGCCGGCGAAGCGGTCGAAGACACGGCCAATTAAGCGTAAGAGTCGGGAAAACGGGGACGCGGCTACTCGGCGGCGTCCCCTGCTTCCTCCGCAGATTTCACACGCGCGGCGCGGCGATCAGTAAGAATGATGCCAATAATGCCCGCCTCATAGAGCACCATCAGCGGGATCGCGAGCAGCAGCTGGGAGATCACGTCCGGCGGTGTGAGCACGGCCGCGACTACGAAGGCGCCGACGATCGCATAGCGGCGGAACGAGCGCAGCTGCGCGACGTTCACGATCCCCGCACGCGCCAGCAGCATCAACAGCACCGGCAGCAAAAAACAGAAGCCGAACGCGAAGATCAGCCCCATCACGAACGACAGATAATCGTCCATCGCCGGCAGCGCCTGCTGCGGAATACCCGCATCCGTCGTCTGGAAGCCCAGCAGGAACGTGAAGACCGTGGGCATCACCACGTAATAGGCGAGCGCAGCGCCCATCGTGAAAAGAACCGGCGTTGCGATCAGGAAAGGCAGAAATGCCTTCTTTTCCGACTTGTAGAGCCCTGGCGCGATGAACAGCCAGAGCTGGTTCGCGATGATCGGAAACGCGATCAGGAACGCCGCGAACAGCGCTACCTTGATCTCCACGAAAAACGCTTCGTAGAGCTTCGTGTAGATGAGCTGCGAGGCCTTCGCCTTCACCAGCGGCTGCACGAGAAAGGCGAAAATATCGTCTGCGAACGCGAAGCAGATGCCGAACGCGGCAATTAGTGCGATGACGCAATAAAGCAGACGCTGGCGCAGCTCGATCAGGTGATCGAGAAGCGGGGCCTTGCTGTCGTCAATGTCTCTCATGCCTGCGGCTTGCCTGTGTCGGGCGCCGTTTCAGGTGGCGGGACGTCTTCGGCGGGACCATCCGCTGCCGGTGCCGACGGTTCGGGAGTCGCGGGGTGCGCCTTCATGATCGCAGCGTTCTGCGCTTCCCACTGCTTCTGCATGTCTTCCATCTCCGCTTCGCGGATCATGGCATCAACGCCGGTGCGGAAGTGCCGCGCTGTCGCGCGCGCCTTGCCGACCCAATTGCCGACGGTGCGCAGCAGGCGCGGCAAGTCCTTCGGCCCCACGACGAGGAGCGCGATAATTCCAATCAGCAGGAGTTCGGGCGCGCCGACGTCGAACATTTATTCGTCCGGATGGAGGACTGTCAGCTACGCGGCGTTTCCTGGGGCGTTTCGCTGCGGATCGTCTGGTCGGGCGAAGCCTGGCCAAGCTGACGGGGCTGGGCGGGCGTTTCGTCTTCGGCGAGCCCCTTCTTGAAGCTCTTGATGCCCTTGGCGAGGTCTCCCATCACATCCGAGATTCGGCCCTTTCCGAACAACAGAATGACGACGATGCCGACGATCAGCCAATGCCAGATGCTGAAACCACCCATGGTCCGTACTCCGTTTCCGCTGCCCGCGATATCGGCAGCGCCTTAGCCCCTGTCTAGTCCCCCGCACGCAAAATTGCGAATCCTAGAGCGCCTCGTCGTCCATTTCTTCCTCGGTGTCGGTCTCGTCAGCGTCCGGGGTTTCGGGCGGCTTTTCGAACTGGAGCTGGTTCATGGCGACATCGATAGGTTCAAGGAGACCCGCTGCCTTCAGCTCGGCGAGGCCCGGCAGATCCCGGCGCGTGGAGAGTCCGAAATGGACGAGGAAACCCTGCGTCGTCGCATAGAGCAGTGGCCGTCCCGGCACTTCGCGGCGGCCGGCCGGACGCACCCACCCCGCCTCCATCAGCACGTCGATCGTGCCCTTCGAGATCGAAACGCCGCGAATTTCCTCGATCTGCGCGCGCGTCACGGGTTCGTGGTAGGCGATGATCGCCAGCGTTTCGAGCGCCGCGCGGGAGAGCTTGCGCGTCTGGTCCTCGTCGCGCCGCAGGATATCGCCGAGGTCCGCCGCCGTCTGGAAGTGCCACTTGCCGCCGCGCTGCACGAGGTTGACCCCGCGCGGCGCATAGCTTTCCGCAAGCGCATCGAGCAGCGGCTGCACCGGCGTGCCTTCGGGCAGGAATTCGGCGATCTGCTCGCGCGTCAGCGGCTTGTCGGCAGCGAACAGCGTCGCCTCGATGATGCGCTGGAACCGGAGATCGTCGTCAATCGCGTCGCTCATTGGCGCTTTCTGAGAAAGAGAGGGGCAAAACTATCCGCCTGCGACAGCTCGGTCTTGCCGAGCCGCGTGAGCTCGAGCGCGGCGACGAAGCTGCTCGCGACGCTCGACCGGCGGAAGTCGTCATCCGTGATGCCGTCCGGCAGGAAGCTTGACAGCACGGTCCAGTCAAGCGCGGTGCCGAGCATCGATTCGAGCCGATCCAGCGCCTCTTCGAGCGAGAAGACCGGGCGCCGCCGTACCGCGTACTCGCGCGGTGTCTGACGGCCCTTGATCGCGCCATAGGCCTTCAAGAGGTCGTAAAGCTCGCAGTCCCATGTGGCGCTCGTCACAACGCGCACGCCCTCGGGGGCGCCGCGCATGAAGACGTCGCGCCCGGTCTGGTCGCGCGCCAAAAGCCGCGCGCCCGCCTCGCGCATCGCATCAAGGCGTTGCAGGCGCAGTTGCAGGCGCAGCGCCAGCTCCTCAGCGCTCGGCTCCTCCTGCTCCTCCTTCGGCAGCAATAGGCACGATTTCAGATAGGCGAGCCATGCCGCCATCACCAGGTAATCGGCCGCCAGTTCCAGTCGCAGCGTCTTCGCATCGGCGATGAAGACGAGATATTGCTCGACGAGTTCGAGGATCGATATCCGCGCCAGATCGACCTTCTGCGCGCGCGCGAGGTGCAGCAGCACATCGAGCGGACCTTCCCAGCCCTCGATATCGAGGTTCAGGCGTTCGCTTTCGTTGCCATTGAAGTCGATCGAAACGATCTCGGTCATGCGGCGGAGACTAACAGTGCGTCCCGCCTCGCGACAAGCGCCGCGACGTCGGTTTCGCCCTCGGCGCGGCGCCAGGCCATCGCGCGTGCCAGCCGGTCGAGCGCTTCCGCGGTCATCGCTGGCGCGGTTTCGCAAAGCATGGCGTTCTCGGCAAAGTCTCCGCTGCAGTGGAGCGCGAGGTCGCAGCCCGCCGCGAGCACACCCGTGAGCCGTTCCGGAAGCGTGCCGCCCAGCGCGCTCATGCCGAGATCGTCCGCCATCAGCAGGCCATCGAAACCGATCGTGCCGCGAATCGTCTGCTCGACAACGATCTTCGACTGCGAGGCGCAGGCGGCGGGGTCGAGCGCCTCGTAAAGCACATGTGCGGTCATCGCCATCGGTGCAGCGGCGAGCGCGCGGAACGGCGCGAAATCGGCTTCGAGTGCCGCACGATCCGCCGTGACCACGGGGAGTTCAAGGTGACTGTCCGCCGCTGCGCGCCCGTGCCCCGGGATGTGCTTGACGACACCGACGACGCCGCCCGCGCGCAGCCCTCGCAGCGTCGCGTCGCCGAGCGAGGCGACCGCGCCCGGCTCCAGCGCATAAGCGCGGTCGCCGATGATGTCGTGCGCGCCCAGCACCGGCACGTCGAGCACCGGTAGACAATCGACGCTGATACCGAGGTCCGCGAGCGTGAGCGCGATCGCCTTGGCATTCAGCCGCGCCGCCTCGATGGCCGTGACGGGCGCCACGCCAAACACCTCGCCGAAGCGCCGCGCCGGCGGAAACAGCGGCCAGTGCGGCGGCCCGAGCCGCGCGACGCGCCCGCCTTCCTGATCAATGAGGATCGGCAGATCGTCCCGCCCGACAAGCGCGCGAAGATCGGCGGTCAGCGCGCGCACCTGCTCAGGCGTATCGATATTGCGCGCAAAGAGGATATAGCCAGCCGGGTCAGCCGCGCCGAACAGCGCGCGTTCGTCGTCCGTGATATTAAGCCCCGAAAGGCCGAGCAGCAGCGGCGTCACGCGCGGCTCAGCGCACGATCACGCACTG
This sequence comes from uncultured Sphingosinicella sp., assembly GCF_963974575.1. Lineage (NCBI taxonomy): Bacteria > Pseudomonadati > Pseudomonadota > Alphaproteobacteria > Sphingomonadales > Sphingosinicellaceae > Sphingosinicella > uncultured Sphingosinicella sp. The sequence continues at coordinate 199,697 of NZ_CAXBBQ010000004.1, forward strand.
TTCGCCCGCCGCCTGCACGGCCGCGCAAACGCTGCCGGCCTGCGCTTCGGAAGCGATGCCGCCCGCGCGCAGGCGGTAAAGCGTCTTGCCGCCGCTTTCGACCGGCTGCACCGACTTGCGCAGGCCGCCGAGTGCGCCAACACGCCCCGAAAGCTTCGACCACACCTGATCGGCGCTCGCCGTGCTGTTGAACGCGCCGAGCTGGACGGTAACGCTGCCTGTCGCCTTTGCGGGCTCTGGCTTCGGGGCTGCAGCTTTCGCGGGCGCGGGCTTCGGCGTCTCGACTTTCTGCACCGGCTTCGACGTTTCCTTGACCGGGGGCTTCGCGACCGGCTTTTCCACCGGCTTCGGCTGCACCTTCTCGGCGGGAAGCGCCTTCTGCGCTAACGGCGGCACGGTCGCGCGCGCTACCGTGCCGGGTTCGGGCACCGGCGCACTCCGCACGGGCGCTGCCGGAATGACGGGCACGGGCTCTTCAGGGATCATGTCGAGCGCAAGCTCGCTGTCGGGATCCTGCCCCTCGGCGACCGAGTGCGTCAGGCTGTCGGCATCCACATCGAGCCCGCCGGGATCGTCGGGGCGGACCTTGTAGGCCCCGTCCGGCGCCTGGATGAGCGGCACCTCGTCGGTCGCCGCAACCGTATCGGTGCCGCGGCCTCCGCCGATCCATTCGACCACGAACCACAGCACCGCGACAGTCGCCACAATGATGGCACCCGCGATGATGAGGCCGCGATAAGGGAAGGCCCGGCCCTCGTCCTCATCCTCCGGCTCCGCGGGCTCGAGCCACGGCAGCGCTTCGTCGTCCTCGTCATCCCGGTAACCGCGCGCCATCTCAGTGCATCTCCTCGACCGGGGTCACACCCATCACATGAAGGCCGTTCGCGATAACCTGCCCCAGCCCACGCGCCAGCGCCAGCCTCGCGTTGGTGATGCCGGGATCGTCCGCGATCAGGTAGCGCTTCGAAGGATCGTCGTTGCCCCGGTTCCAGTTCGCATGGAACGCAGCGGCAAGATCGCCGAGATAGAAGGCGATGCGGTGCGGCTCACGCGCGTTCGCCGCCGCCTCGATAATGCGCGGCCACTGCGCGGCAAACCGCACGAGATCGAGCTCGGTCTCATCGAGCCGGGCGAGATCAGCCGCCGAGGGCGCGGCAACGGTGAAACCCGCCTCCGCCGCCCGGCGCGCCAGCGAGTAAATCCGCGCGTGCGCATACTGCACGTAGAAGACCGGATTGTCCTTCGACTGCTCCACCACCTTGGCGAAATCGAAATCGAGCGGCGCGTCGGCACGGCGCGTCAGCATCATGAAGCGCACGACATCTTTGCCGACCTCGCGCACCACGTCCGCCAGCGTCACGAACGAACCCGAACGCTTCGACATCTTCACGGGCTCGCCGGCGCGGAACAGGCGCACCATCTGCACCAGCTTCACGTCGAACGGCTTGCCGTCCGTCAGCGCCGCGACCGCCGCCTGAATCCGCTTCACCGTGCCCGCATGGTCGGCGCCCCAGATGTCGATCAGCTGGTCGGCGCGCTCGGCCTTGCGCTTGTGGTACGCCATGTCGGCGCCGAAATACGTCCACGACCCGTCCGACTTCTTCAGCGGCCGGTCGACATCGTCGCCGAACGCGGTCGATCGGAACAGCGTCAGTTCCACCGGCTCCCAGTCGTCGGGAAGCTCGCCCTTCGGCGGCTCCAGAACGCCTTCGTAGACGTAGCCCTTGGCGCGCAGTTCGGCCTCGGCCCGGTCCGCCTCGCCCGCCGCCTGCACCTCGGCTTCGGATGAGAAGAGATCGTGGTGGATGCCGAGCAGCGCGAGATCGGCCTTGATGAGCACGAGCATCGCGTCGACAGCGCGCGTGCGGAACAGCACCAGCCATTCGCTCTCCGGCTTGCCGACCCAGGCGTTGCCGAACTCCGCCGCGAGCGCTTCGCCCACCGGCTTCAGATAATCGCCCGGATAGAGGCCCTCGGGAATCTCGATCGCCTCGCCCAGCGCCTCGCGATAGCGCAGGTGCACCGAGCGCGCGAGCACATCCACCTGCCCGCCCGCGTCGTTCACATAATATTCGCGCGTCACTTCGTGCCCGGCGAATTCAAGCAGCGCGGCGAGCGCATCGCCAACCACGGCGCCGCGACAGTGGCCCATGTGCATCGGTCCCGTGGGATTGGCCGACACGTACTCGACATTGACGTGAACGCCCTTGCCCATGCCGGTGCGGCCATATTCGCCGCCTGCCGCCAGAATGGCGTTCAGCTCGCTGATCCAGACAGCGGGATCGAGGCGGATGTTGATGAAGCCCGGCCCCGCCATCTCCACGGATGCGACGCCCCACGCCTTGGCAAGCTCAGCGGCAAGCGGCTCGGCGATCGCACGCGGCGGCTTGCCCGCGGGCTTCGCCAACACCATCGCGGCGTTGGTGGCAAGGTCGCCGTGCGAAGGATCGCGCGGTGGTTCGAGCGCCACCGCCTTGCGGTCGAGCCCGACCGGAATCGTCCCCGCCGCCTCCAGCGCATCGAGCGCGGCGTGGACCGCCGCCGTATAGGTTTCAAAAACAGTGCTCACGACCAGGCCTGCTATCTGCAAAAATGAGATTTGCCCGGGGCCTTACACCGCTTTCCCCGTGCGCGCCAAGCATCCGTCGCCGTCCGCGCGGCAGAGTTCGCCGGTCGGATGTTTTCGTTTTGAAAACATCCGTAACGGTTTTTTATCGCCCTTTGCGCATGGTGGGCTGACAACAGCCCCCTACCACGAGTATGCGTCCATCATTCTTATGTACCGCGTAATTGCCTTTGCATTTCTATTGCTTATCGCCGCCACAGCGGGCGATGAGGCGCGCGCGGATGCCCGCTTTTGCTATGCGGTAACGGAACTCTCGGCCGCCGATCCGGGTGTATTCGATTGTTCAGCGGAGCCTGCCGACTATCAAAAACGAAGCCTCTGGCTGAAAATCGCAGCGCCGGCTGATTCGCATATCGTTTACGTTCACCAAACCCGCTTTGAGCGATTAACAGCGCTGTTCGCGTACGCGGACGGGCGCACGGCATCTCAGTCGGTTCGGCGCGGCAACTATGGCGCGCACTGGCGAGCGGGCGGTCAGATCGCCTTCGAATCGCCCATGCTCACCGCGTCGGTCAAAGCCGTCGTCCTCCGTTTCGATGGGCTGGCGAGCCACGACATGCTGAGAATCCGCCTGCCCGGTGATGCGGAAGCCAACGCGCAGGCTGCGGTGCTGCCGGTCATCGTCGGCAGCGCGATCACCCTCCTTGCGCTCGGCGCGCTTTACACGCTCTCCGTGGGGGTGGCGCTGCGCCGCGTTTTTCTCCTTTGGCACGGGCTCTGGGGGATTACGATGGTCGTATGGGGCCTGCTCTGGTCGCAACTTGCGCTGATCGTCGCGCCCGGCCTCGCCGGCTGGTCTTCGCAAATCTGCACCTTTCTCGCCTGCCTTGCCGTCACACTCGCCACGATCAGCGGCGTCGTGGCGCTCGGGAAGGATATGGGGCCGCGCGCGCTCCGCATCGGGGCGCTCGTGCTCGGCCTTTTCATCCTGCCGTTCGGTATTCTCGTTTCCCTTGAAACAGGACCGGCGCTTGGTTGGCAGATCGGTGTTGTCGGCGTGCTCACCCTGTCGGTGCTCGCGCTCGTCACAATCGGCCTCGTGAACGCCTGCCGCGCCGGTAACGCGGACGCGAAGGCGCTTGCCTGGGCATGGGCGCTGCCGATGGCGACGCTTGCGCTCACCCAGGTCGTCGACATGGACGAATGGCTCTACGGGGGTGGGTCACAGGTTGTGATGCTGGTCGCCGCCGCAATGCAGACCGTGTCGCTTTCGATCGCCGTCACGCTGCGGATCGCGCACCTCCGCGAGGAGCGCGACCGTGCACGCGCAGCGGAAGCGCGCATGAGCGAGCTTGCCAGCCGCGATGCGCTCACCGGCCTCCTCAACCGGCGCGGCTTCGTGGACCGCGCCGAGTTCATGATCGAGGGCCGCGCCGCGCCGGGCGAGCACTTCGGCCTGCTGCTGATCGATGTCGACCATTTCAAGCGCGTCAACGACACCTACGGCCACGAAGCGGGCGATGCCGTGCTGTGCCGGATCGCACGCCGGCTCGAACGCTGGGAAGGGCCGCTGTGCGTCGCTGGGCGCATCGGTGGCGAGGAATTCGTGCTCGGCGTTACCGGGCTCACTCCCATCGGCATCCGCCAGTTCGCCGAAAGCGTACGGCGCGGCATCGCCGATCTGCAGCACCCGGAGCTTCGTACCGGTCATGCCGTCACCGCCAGTATCGGCGTCGCCTCGGCGGACCAGGCGCTCAGCTTCCAGCGCCTGTACGGCTGGGCCGATCAGGAACTCTACAAGGCGAAAGCACACGGCCGGAACCGCGTGATCTTCCGGGGAAGCGACCGCAACGCGCAGGCGGTCGCCGGCTGATCAGATGATCGCGCCCGGCGGGAAGGCGATCTGCCCGCCAAGCGCCTCGAAGGTTTTGAGCGCATAGCGATCGGTCATGCCCGCGATGAAATCGGCGATGTGGCGCGCCCGCGCCGGTTCGGCTTCGGGCAAGCGCGCCAGCCAATCCGCGGGCAGCGCCGAAGGATCGTTGTGGAGCGTGTCGAACAGTTCGCCCGTCACCGCAGCAGCGGGCTCGCGCATCGCGAGGTTGCGCGCGTGGAAATACATGTTCGCGTAGAGGAAGCGCTTGAGATCGCGCTCCGCCGCCTGCATCGACTCTGAAAAGCCCACAACGGGCGCTCCCGCGCTGCGAACAGCGTCCACGTCGGCGGGTGCGAGCGCGGCAAGCCGCCTCACGGTTTCCTCGATCAGGTCGTCGGCCATGCGCCCGATCTGGAACCGCACGAGTTCGGCCGCGAGCCTGTCCTCGGGCGCGCCCGGGTGCCGCGCACGCACAGCGTCCAGACATTCGCTGACGAGCGGCACCGCCGCCGCGACATCACCGAGCGTGAACAGTCCGGCACGGAGACCGTCGTCCAGATCGTGGTTGTCGTAGGCGATATCGTCCGCAAGCGCAGCAAGCTGCGCCTCCGGCCCCGCGTGCGTCCCGAGGTCGAGGTCGTGAAGCGCATTGTAGCCGCCAAGCGCCCAGCCCGGCGCCGTCACCGGCCCGTTGTGCTTGGCAAGCCCCTCCAGCGTTTCCCACGAAAGGTTGAGCCCGTCGAAATCGGCGTAGCGGACCTCGAGCGTGGTCAGCATCCGGATCGTGTGGCCGTTGTGGTCGAAGCCGCCCCACGGCGCCATGCGTGCGGCCAGCACATCTTCGCCGACATGGCCGAACGGCGGATGCCCGAGGTCATGCGCAAGGCAGAGCGCTTCGGTCAGGTCTTCATTGAGCTGCAGCGTGCGCGCGAGGGCGCGGCCGATCTGCGCGACTTCGAGGCTGTGCGTCAGCCGCGTGCGGAAATGGTCGCCGTCCGGCGACACGAACACCTGCGTCTTGTGCTTCAGGCGGCGGAACGCGGTGGAATGGATGATGCGGTCGCGGTCGCGCTGGAATGCGTCGCGGCGCGCGCTCGGGCTTTCGAAATGAAGCCGCCCCCGCGTGGCTGCGGGGTTCGAGGCGTAGGGCGCCAGCATCAGAGCGGCGCGATGGCGGACCCGGCCGGTGCGCGGTTGATATAGGAGTCCACACCCGCCGCCTTCAGCCGCCGCGACACCTTCTGCGCGTCTTCGCCCGAGCGGAACGGCCCGATCAGCAGGCGGTGCGTACCGGCGACGCTTTGCACATAGGCGTTGTAGTTACCGATCGCGCCCGCCTTGCGCTTGAAGCGCGCGAGGTCGTCCGAAACGAGCGCGCGGTCCGGGCTGCTGGAAAGCTGCAGCCACACATGCGCCGCCTTGAGCTGCACCGCCGAGAGTTTCGGCAGCCCGGCAGGGAGCGGTTCCGGCTTCGGCGCGGGTTTGGCTGCAACAGGCTTTTCAGGCGCCGGCTTTTCGGGCGCAGGTTCCGGCGCGCGCGGTGGCGGGCTTTCAATCTGCGAACTTTCGATCTGCGGACTTTCCCTCACGGGCGCCTCCGCCACAGGCTCGGGCGGCGGAGATGCTGGCGCCTGTGCTACGACTGCCGGCGCCTGCGCGGGCCGCCCCGCGTCGGGCAGGATGCCAAGGTGCACGGCAGCCGCCTTCGCGGCCGGGGTCGGCAGGCTGGCGATGCGTTCGAGCACGTCGCCTGCGCCGGCGGCTGCCTGCGGGCTGAGATTCGCGGTCGCGATGCGCCGCGCGAGATCGCGCCGCCCGCCAAGTGCGTGGACAAGCACCAGCGTGCGTTCGAAACTCGGTTGGCCGGACGCCTTTTCCGCCTCGGGCTGCAAGAGCTGCATCGCCGCTTCATTGTCGCCGCCGATCGCGAGGCTGAGCGCCAGATGCTCGATGATCGAGCGGTCGCCGGGCACGCGCTGCATCGCGTCCGCATAGGCGATTTGCGCGTTGCGACTCTGCCCAAGCAGATCGAAGGCAAGGCCGCGCTGCATGGCAATCGCCGCAGCCGGTCCGCCCGCCGCCTCGGCGAGCGCGAAAGACTTCTGCGCCTCCGTCGGCCGGTTCTGCTGCACGAGCGCGGCGCCGACCGCGAGGTGCGCAAGCCCGTCCTTCGGCGTCGCGCGCACCCAGCGCTCCGCATACGACTGCGCCTGCGGCATCCGCATCGCGAGCGCGACTTCGGTCGAGGCCCTGAGCGCGGGCACGAAGCCGGGGTCGATCCCAAGTGCACGTTCGAAGAAGCTCAGCGCCAGCATGAAATCGCCGGAATTGCGGGCATGATCGCCGATGGTGACGAGCCGCGCCGGGTTGTTCAGCGCGGCGACCGCCCCGTCGTCCTTTTCCTTGCGCGACTGCGCGAGCGAAGGGTCGGTCGTCGCCGCGAGAAGCAGCAGGGCAGCGGCAACGCGCATCATGTCGCGATCACCTTCTCGTCCGCCAGTGCCGCGATGTCGGCATCCGAGTAGCCGAGTTCGCCGAGGATCGCCGCCGTATCCGCTCCCGAGCGCGGCGTCGGTGTCGGCATATCCGTTACCGTCTCCGAATAGCGCGGCGCGGGCGCGGGCTGCGTCATCCCGCCCACATTGATGAACGTGCCGCGCGCCGCATTATGCGGGTGCGATGGCGCCTCGGTGAGTGACAGCACCGGCGCGAAGCACACGTCCGTGCCTTCCATCAGCACGCACCACTCCGCGCGCGTTTTCGTCAGGAACAGCGCCGTCAGCTTGGTCTTGAGCGGGACCCAATGCGACCGGTCCATCTGCGCGTCGAATTCGGCATCGTTCTCAAGCCCCGCGATGCGGCGCAGCGCGGCGTAGAACTGCGGCTCGATCGCGCCGATCGAAATATGGCCGCCGTCCTTGCATTCATAGGTGTCGTAGAAGTGCGTTCCCGTATCGAGCATGTTGACGCCGCGTTCATCCTTCCACGCGCCCTGCCCGAAGAAGCCCCAGATCATGCCCATCAGCACGGCGGAGCCATCGGTCATCGCCACGTCGAGCACCTGGCCCTTGCCCGTTTTGTGCACCGAAAGCAGCGCGGCGGCCATACCGAATGCGAGCATCATGCCGCCCCCACCGAAATCGCCGACCATATTGATCGGCGGCGTCGGCTTCTCACCCGCGCGGCCATAGGCGTGCAGCGCGCCGGAAAGCGCGATATAGTTGATGTCGTGGCCGACCGCGTTCGCGAGCGGACCCGTTTGTCCCCAACCCGTCATGCGGCCATAGACGAGCCGCGGGTTATCACCGAGCAGCACGTCAGGGCCGAGCCCGAGCCGCTCCATCACACCGGGTCGCAGCCCCTCGATCAAACCGTCTGCGGTCTTCACGAGCTTGCGCATTACCGCGATGCCTTCGGGCGATTTCAGGTCGACGACGATCGAGCGCCGCGAACGGCCGAGCACCGTTTCCGGTATCCCGCCCGGCCGATCGACGCGGATCACCTCCGCGCCGTGATCGGCAAGCATCATGCCCGCAAAAGGCCCCGGTCCGAGCCCCGCCATTTCGATGATACGAACGCCCGAAAGCGGTCCCGCCATGCCTCTCCCTTTCCTGCCATCGATTTGCGACGCAGCGTCGATGCGGTCAAGCGGTGCGCGTCCGCAAGGTCACGAAACAGTGAGGGCCGGGTCTGCCGCCCGGCCCTCCTGAGTTCTGCCTGATCCCCGGATCAGTCGTTGACCTGACGGCGGAAGAACCGCGGAATCTCCAGCGGATCCTGCCCGGCCGGCTCCTCGGCGACGGGCTGCGGCTCTTCGGCGCGTGCCTTGTCGGCACCGCGGCTGAGGTTCATCATGCGCTCGAACAGCGTCGGACCCGGGCGCGGTTCCTCGCGCACGGTTCGCGGTTCCACATAGGGGCGCTCGACCGGCTCGTTGATCGGTGCGGGCGGCGCTTCGGCGGCAACCGGCTCCGGCGCGGCTTCGCGCACCGGCTCGGGCATACGCAGTGGCATCACATTGTCCGAAAAGCCCGGCTGCGCGTCTTCGACAGGCTCGGCCTCGGCAACGAGGCTCGGTTCTTCGGCCGCCACCGGCGGTTCGAGGACGATCTGCCGATCCTCTGACGGCTGCGACGCGGGTGCCGGTGCAGCAGCCGCGGCCGGGCGGATCGGCGCCGCCGGGGCAAAGCTGCCCGCAACTGCACCGAAACCGCTCAGCGTCGAAGATGTCCGCGCGGGCTCGGCCGACTTCGTCGCCATATCAATACCCGTCGCGACGACCGAAACACGCATCCTGCCGTCAAGATTGGCATTGAACGCCGAGCCGACGATGATGTTGGCGTCCGGGTCCACCATCTCGCGGATATGGTTCGCGGCTTCATCGACTTCCATCAGGCGGAGGTCTTCGCCGCCGGTGATGTTGATGATGACGCCCTTGGCGCCGCGCATCGAAACTTCGTCGAGCAGCGGATTGGCGATCGCCTTTTCCGCCGCTTCGATGGCGCGGTTCTCGCCCTCGGCCTCGCCGGTGCCCATCATCGCCTTGCCCATCTCGCTCATCACCGTGCGAATATCGGCGAAGTCGAGGTTGATGAGGCCGGGCATGATCATCAGGTCGGTGATGCCCCGCACGCCCTGGTGCAGCACCTGGTCGGCCATCGCGAACGCGTCCTTGAAGGTCGTGTTGGCATTGGCGATCAGGAACAGGTTCTGGTTCGGAATGATGATCAGCGTGTCGACGTGCTTCTGAAGCTCGGCGATGCCCTCTTCGGCCGAACGCATCCGGCGCGCGCCTTCAAACGCGAACGGCTTGGTGACGACGCCGACTGTGAGGATGCCGCGCTCACGCGCCGCCTTGGCGACGACGGGCGCCGCGCCGGTGCCGGTGCCGCCGCCCATGCCGGCGGTGATGAAGCACATGTGGGAACCATCCAGCGCGCCTTCGATTTCACCGAGCGTTTCCTCGGCGGCCGCACGGCCGATTTCGGGACGCGAACCGGCGCCGAGGCCCTGCGTGATCTTGAGGCCCAGCTGGAGCCTGGTTTCCGCCGTCGCTGCCGAGAGCGCCTGCGCATCGGTGTTCGCCACCACGAAATCGACGCCTTCGAGGCCCGAAGAGATCATGTTTGCGACCGCGTTGCCGCCCGCGCCGCCGACGCCGATCACCGTGATCCGCGGCTTCAGTTCGGTAAGCTCGGGGCGTTGCAACTCAAGACTCATGATGCTCTCCTTTGGCGCCGGCGCCCCCCACAAGAGCGCATTTGTTAAACACTACGACAGGATCGATTCCGCGTGAATCCCCAAGACGAAAAAAAATCAACATCTGGTATGTCGTCACAGGTTGGACCTCAGCACTTCGATCATCCGGCCCCACGGCGAGCGCGACATCCGCATCTGCCCACCGTCGCGGACACTGCCCGCCCATAGGTCTTCGCGATCCTCCGCGCCGTAGAGCGCGAGGCCCGCGAGCGTCGAAAACGCGCTGCCGACCTGCGCCTCGGGAAGCCCCACGAGCCCGCGCGGACGGCCGACCCGGCAGTGCCGCCCAAGCAGCCCCTGCGCAAAGTCCGCGATGCACTTGAGCTCTGCGCCGCCGCCCGTCAGCACCATCTGGCGTCCGCGCGGTCCCTTGAAGCCCATTTCGTTGAGGCGTTCCCCCACGTCGGAGAACAGCATGTCGAGCCGGTCGCGAATCACCGCGACGATCTGCGCGCGCGGCACGCGCGTCGGCTCCACGTCGTCATCTTCGGAAATCGGCAGGATCTCGATCATGTCGTGGTTGTCGCGCGGACTCGTCGTCGCAGAACCGTAGAGCGTCTTCAGGCGCTCGGCATGAATGCGCCGGGTGGAGAAGGTGGAGGCGATGTCGGCGGTAATGTCTTCGGAACCCATCGGAATCACCGAAAGGCCGACGAGCATGCCGCGCACATGCACCGCCACATTGGTCACGCCCGCACCGATCTCGACGAGCGCGACACCGAGTTCTCGCTCTTCAGGCGCGAGGCACGCGAGCCCCGCAGCGATCGGCGAAGCGACGATCGTCTGCACCCCAAGGTCCGCCGTACGCACGCACTGATCGAGGTTCCTCACCGGCGGTGTATCCGCCGTGATGATGTGGATATCGACGCCCAGCCGATTGGCATGAAGGCCGAGCGGGTTCATCACGCGTGTCGTTTCATCAAGCGTGTAAAGCGCGGGCTGCGCGTGCAGGATCGTGCGCCCGCCCGCGTCGAGCTGCGCGCGGCCTTCGGAAAGCACGTGATCGATGTCACCGCGCTCGATGCGCTGGCCGCCGATATCGACCTCGACCGACACGATCTCGCTGTCGAGCCCGCCCGCCGAAACGCTGACGACGACGTTCTCGACCGTCACGCCCGCATTGCGCTCAGCCTGCTCCATCGCGGCACGGATCGCGCTTTCGGTGCGCTCCAGATCGGCAACGAGGCCCTGACGCAACCCCGTGCAGGCGCGCTGGCCGGTACCGATCACGCGCGGCGGGCCCTCACCGTCGCTGACGGCAATGAGCGCCGCGACCTTCGACGAGCCGATATCGAGCGCCGCGATTGTCCGCTCGCCCCGGCTGCCGTTGCCCCGCCCCACTCTCATATTTCTGTTCCGCCTACTGCTGGTTGGGTGGTTGGCTGTGCGACCGTGGGTTTCTTGTCGTTTTGCGAGATGCGCACGGTCAGCCGGTCGGCAAGGCGCATATCGAAACGGCTGAAGCCCTTGTCGACAAGCCCCGAATCCCGGTCGATCCGCACGAAATTTCCAAGCGCGGCGCGCGCTTCGGCGTAATCATCGGGCAGCGCCAGCGTCTCGCCCGATTTCAGCTTCAGGTCCCAGCGGCGCTCGCCGATCCACACCGCGCCCGCAACGTGTTTCGCCGCCGCCGGGTAATCATGGAGCAGCGCGATCAGGTTCGCCGCCTCGGTGTTCGCGCCCTTGCCGACCACGATCGGCAGCTTCGCATAGCGCGCGATGTTCTGGGAAGGCAGCACCGCGCCTTCGGTATCCACCAGCCGATGCTCGCCGCGATATTGCCAGATCGCGTAGGGCCTCCGCTCGGTGATGTCGATCGCAAGCGTGTCGGGAAGGCGGCGGCCGACACTCGCATCCTTCACCCACGGCAGCATGAGCAGCCGGTCGCGCACGTCGTCGAGATCGACGAGCAGCATCGAATCCGAAGCGCCGTCGAGCGCCGCCGTGTAGACCGGCAAGCGGCTCATCGTCTTGAGGCCGCTCACCTCCACGTTCTTCACCTCGAAACCCGCGTCGGCGACGCCCATGGCCGCCGCCATCCAGAGCTTGTCAGGAAGCTGGTAGAGCCAGGCCGCAAACAGCGCGATGCCGGCAGCGCCCAGAGACACCGCCGGCGCCATCAGCCGACTTGATTTCGGACCCGCCGTCCGCGCGCGCGGCGCTGGCGGTCTCGCCCTTTGCGGCGGCGGGCGCTTCCCCCGTTTGAGCGTGATCCGTTCGCTCACGCCGCGTCTTCCAGGATGCGCGCGACGAGCGTGTCGTAATCGATGCCGCGATACTTGGCCTGCTCGGGCACAAGGCTAAGCGGCGTCATGCCGGGCTGGGTGTTCACTTCGAGCAGGTAGAGCCCGGCAAGGCCACGGCTTTCATCGTAGCGGAAATCGGAACGACTGACGCCCTTGCAGCCGAGCACGCGGTGCGCCTTCAGCGCCATCGCCATCGCTTCGGCGGCGACCTCCTCGGAAATCTCAGCCGGGCACTGATGTACGGTGAGCCCATCGGTATATTTGGCGTCGTAGTCGTAGAAGCCGCGTGTCGGGATCAGTTCGGTCACGGCGAGCGGTTCATCGCCCATCACGGCGACGGTGAGTTCACGGCCCGGAATGAAGGGCTCGGCGAGCAGCTTTTCAAACTGTGCCCACGGACCCGGCGCATCGGAAGCGATGGGCGTGCCATAGTTGCTCTCGTCGGTGACGATGGCGACGCCCACGGAGGAACCTTCATTCACCGGCTTCAGCACATAGGGGCGGGGCAGCGGATCGCGCTCGTGCACGCTGGCGGAGTCGACGATGACACCTTCGGGCATACGGATCCCGGCAGGCACGAGGATGCGCTTCGTCAGTTCCTTGTCGATCGCGATGACCGACGTCGCCAGACCCGAATGCGTATATTTCACCCCCAACACGTCGAGCATTCCTTGAACCGTGCCGTCTTCCCCGGGTGTTCCATGCAGGGCATTGAACACGACGTCAGGCTTGATTTCACTCAGCTTTGCGGCAACGTCGCGCCCCATGTCAACAGCGTAAACATCATGGCCCAAACGCTTCAGCGCGTCGGCGATTCCCTTGCCGCTGGTGAGGGACACTTCGCGCTCGTTTGACCAGCCGCCCATCAGCACCGCAACCTTCATTTCGCCACTCCCACGCGCTGGATTTCCCATTCGAGTTCAACGCCCTGCGTCTCTTTCACGCGGCGGCGCACGTCCTCGCCGAGCGCTTCGATATCGTCGCTGGTGGCGCTGCCCGTGTTGATCAGGAAATTGCAGTGTTTTTCGCTAACCTGCGCGCCGCCGCGCATCAGCCCCCGGCATCCCGCCGCATCGACCAGCCGCCACGCCTTGTCGCCCGGCGGATTCTTGAACGTCGAGCCGCCGGTCTTGGTCCGCAGCGGCTGCGAAGCCTCGCGCGCCTCCGCGATCCGGTCCATCTCTGCACTGATCGCGGCGGGGTCGCTCGGGGTGCCGCGAAACGTGGCGGCAATCACCACCGCGCCTTCAGGAAGCGCGCTGTGGCGATACGTGTAGCCGAGATCGTCACGGCTCAGGACTTTGCGCTCGCCCGAACGCAGCACCACCTCGCAGTCGACGAGAATGTCCGCCGTCTCCCGCCCATAGGCGCCGCCGTTCATGCGCACGAATCCACCGACGGTGCCGGGAATCGAACGGAGGAACTCCAGCCCCCCGATCCCCGCATCGCGCGCCGTCGAGGACACGAGGATGCCCGATGCCCCGCCGCCGCAGCGCAGCGTTACCTCGTCGAGCTGTTCCACCGCCGCGAACGCCTTGCCGAGACGCACGACCACGCCCGGCACGCCGCCGTCGCGCACGATGAGGTTGGAACCGAGCCCGAGCGCCATCACCGGCACATCCGGCTCAAGCGCCGCGAGAAATGCCGAAAGATCGGCCGCATCCTTCGGCTCGAACAGCCACTCGGCCTTGCCGCCCGACTTGAACCATACGAGCGGCGCCAGCGGCGCGTCCGGAGTCAGCCGCCCCGCGGCGGCAGGGATCATGCGTTCGGCCGCGGCCGCCGTCACGCCGCTCCCCGTTCGCGGCGGATCGCATCCGCAAGCCCAGCCGCCCACTTGGTGATGTCGCCCGCGCCGAGACACACGACCATGTCGCCCTCGCGGATCGTGGCGGCGAGTTTCTGCGCCAGATCCTCGGCACCTTCCACAGTGTAGGCGTCGCGGTGGCCGGACCGTTTGAGGCCGGCAAGCAAATGCGCCGCGTCCACGCCATCGATCGGCGCCTCGCCCGCCGCGTAGACCGGCGCGACGTACACGGTGTCGGCGTCGTTGAACGCGGTCTGGAACTCCGCCATCAGGTCGCGCAGGCGCGTAAACCGGTGCGGCTGCACCACCGCGATCACCCGCCCCTTCACGCCTTCGCGCGCGGCCGCGAGCACCGCCTTGATCTCGACCGGATGGTGTCCGTAGTCGTCGATGATCGACGCGCCGTCCACCTCACCGACCTTGGTGAAGCGCCGCTTCACGCCGCCGAACTTTGCAAAGCCGCTGCGGATATCCTCGCCCGAAATCTGCAGTTCGAGCGCCACCGCAACGGCGGAAAGCGCGTTTTGTACATTGTGCCGCCCCGGCATCGGCAGTTCGAGCCCGTCGATGCGGCGCTGGTTGCCGTCGCGGTCGGTGATCAGCACGTCGAAGCGGTTGCCCCCCGGCACCGGCGTCACGTTCTCGCCGCGCACGTCGGCCTGCGCGGAAAAACCGTAGGAGACGACGCGCCGATCCCGCACGCGCGGCAGGATCGCCTGCACCTCCGGGTGATCGATGCACAGGATCGCCGCGCCGTAGAACGGCACATGCTCCACGAAATCCACGAATGCCTGCTTGATCTGGTCGAAGCTGCCGTAGTGATCAAGGTGTTCGGGATCGATGTTGGTGACGATCGCGAACGTCGGCGGCAGACGCAGGAAGCTGCCGTCGCTCTCGTCGGCCTCCACGACCATCCAGTCGCTGGTGCCGAGCCGCGCGTTCGATCCGTAACTGTTGATGATGCCGCCGTTCACCACCGTCGGGTCGAGCCCGCCCGCGTCGAGCAGCGCCGCGACCATCGAGGTCGTCGTCGTCTTGCCGTGCGTCCCCGCCACCGCCACGGTCGATTTCAGCCGCATCAATTCGGCAAGCATCTCCGCGCGCCGCACCACCGGGATGCGTTTTTCAAGCGCCAGATCGACCTCGGGATTGCCGCGCCGGATCGCGGTCGATGTTACCACCACCGCCGAATCGCCAAGGTTCTCCGCCTTATGCCCGATGTGGACGTCGATGCCCTTCTTGCGCAGCCCTTCGATCACATAGCCTTCGGCAATGTCGCTGCCCTGCACCTTGTAGCCGAGGTTGTGCATCAGCTCGGCGATACCGGACATGCCTATGCCGCCGATGCCGACGAAGTGAATCGTTCCGATGTCGCGGGCGATGCCCGTCATGCGCTGGCTCCGATCTCTGGGGTTTCGAGGGCCAATGGCACACCGGCCAGCCGCAGGGCAAGGTCGGCGAGCGCCCGCGATGCGTTCGGCCGCCCGACGGACAGGGCGCGCCGTGCGGCATTGGCGAGCGCGCCCGGCTGCAGCGCCATCGCTTCGATCTGCCGCGCGAGTTCCGCAGGCTTGAAACCCTTCTGCCGCATCATGCGCGCACCGCCCGCCGAAACGACTTCGCGCGTGTTCGCGGCCTGGTGATCATCGGTCGCGATCGGCAGCGGCACGAGGATCGCCGGACGTCCCGCCGCGCAAAGTTCGCTCACCGTGGAGGCGCCAGCGCGCGCGATCACGAGATGCGCCCATGCCATCGCAGCCGGCATGTCGTCGATGAAGGTGGAAAGATCGGCCGGAATTTCGAGCCGCCGGTATTCGCTCCGCACCTGCTCAATATCCTCCGCGCGGCACTGCTGCATCACCTGCAGACGGTGGCGAAGACTCGCATCGAGCTGCCCGAGCCCCGGCGGCACCACCTCGCCGAAAATGCTCGCGCCAAGGCTGCCGCCCGTCACCAGCACGTGGAAGATGCCGTCCGTCTCCAGCGGGGGATACGGTGCCTTGCCGATGTCCGCGATTGCATCGCGCACGGGATTGCCGACGAGCGCGACCTTGTCGGAAATCTCCGGCTTCACGCGCGCGGTGTCGGGAAACGAGGTCGCGATCACGTCCGCCTTGCCTGCGACGAGGCGGTTCACGCGGCCGAGCACGGCGTTCTGCTCGTGGATGATCGTCGGCACGCCCGCCTTTTGCGCGGCAAGCATCGCGGGGAGCACGGGATAGCCGCCGAAGCCGATCACCACGGCGGGCGAATCTTCCGCGATCAGTCGCGAAACCGCTTTGCGCCCGGCGCGGATCTTCAGCCACGCGCCCGGCCACTTCAGCGGATTCTTGCCCAGCGTCGACGCCTCGATCACATGGCGCGGCCCTTTGGTGAGGATGCCTTGCAGCCGCGCGCCGCGTTCGTCGGTGATCAGCGACACGGTGTGGCCGCGCGCGATCAGTTCCTCGGCAAGCGCGTGCGCGGGCATCATGTGCCCGCCGGTGCCGCCTGCCGCGACGTAGAAGTGCCGCGCGCTCATGCCGTGCGCCCCCGCGGCACATAGGGCGAGGATTTGAGGAAGCGGTTGCGCCGCGTCAGCGCCAGCAACAGACCCATGCCCATCGAAAGCGCGAGGAACGACGATCCGCCGTGGCTGATGAACGGCAGCGTCATGCCCTTCGAAGGCAAGAGGTTCAGGTTCACGCCGATGTTGATCATCGCCTGCCCGCCGATCTGCGTGATGAGCCCCGCCGCGCCGAGGAACACAAATGGGTCTTCTTCTTCGAGGAGCTGCAGCAGCACGCGCACGATCATCGCGAGGAACAGGATGGCGATGGCGGTGCACGCGATCGCGCCGAATTCCTCGCCGATCACGGAGAAGATGTAATCGGTGTGCGGTTCGGGCAGCGAGAACTTGTTCTGTCCCTCGCCCGGCCCCGCGCCGAACAGCCCGCCCGCGCGAAATCCGTCGAGCGCCTTGTCGATCTGGTAGGTGTCGCCGTCGCCGGTGAGGAAGCGGTCGATACGGCTCGTCACGTGCGGCACGAACAGATACGCCACGACAAGCGCCGCGACGCCCGCCGCAAGCACGATCCCAAGGATCGCGAAGCTCATGCCTGCAAGCACCGCCTGCACAAGCCAGACCCCGACGAACAATGCCGACTGGCCGATATCGGGCTGCATCACGAGCATCGCCACGACAAGCACGAGCAGCCCGCACGACACGCTGAACGCGGGAACATCGCCGTCATCGAAGCGCGAGGCCAGCACCCAGGCGCTCGTCACCGCGAACAGCGGCTTCAGAAATTCCGACGGTTGCAGCTGAAAGCCGCCGAGGCTCAACCAGCGCACCGCGCCGTTCGCTTCGACGCCGAAAAACGGCACTGCGGCAAGTCCGACGATGAACACCAGCGTGCCGATCAGCGACAGCCGCTTCGCCCACGGAACCGTCAGCATCGAAACGCCGAGCATTACCGGCACGCCGAGCAGAATCCAAAACAGCTGCCGCTTGAAATAATACATGTCGTCGAGCTTCACGCTGCCGCCCGAATAGCGATGCGCCGCCGCAGGAGACGCCGCCGCGACAGCGATGAGCCCGATGCCGATCAGCACCAGCACGAGTGCGAGCAGCGGCCGGTCGATGGTCCAGAACCAGCGGCCGAGAAGCGTCTTGTCCGCGCGTCCGAGGGGCGTGCTCATGCCTTGCCAAGCTCCTGCACCGCGCCCTTGAAGACGTCGCCACGCTGTTCGAAATCCCGAAACTGGTCGTAGGACGCGCAGGCCGGCGACAGCAGCACGACTTCGCCCGGCTTCGCGGCACCCGCCGCGAGTTGCGTCGCGCGCTCCACCGTGCCCGCCCGGATCACCGGTACATAGGCGCCGAGCAGATGCGCGTAGACCATTTCGGCGTCGCCGATCACGTAAGCGGCGCGCACGTGACCGAGATACGGCAGGCACGCATCGAGTTCGTCGGTCTTGCGCTTGCCGCCCACGATCCAGTGGATCGCAGGGTAAGCGGCAAGCGCAGGCGCGGTCGAGGTCGGGTTCGTCGCCTTGCTGTCGTTGACGTAAAGCACGCCGCCGATTTCCGCGACCCGCTCCATGCGGTGCGCAAGGCCCGGATAGGTTTCAAGACCCGCCTTGATCGCTGCGGGCTCGAGACCAAGAACCCGCGTCGCCGCGATGGCCGCGACCGCGTTCTGCGCATTGTGCGGTCCGGCGAGCGAGGGCCAATCCGCCTGATAGCCGAGAAGTTCGCCGTCGACATAGACGGCACCATTCACCAGCGACACGCCCTCTGAAACAACGTCGTCGAACGAGACCGGAACGCCGCTCCGCGCCTTCGCGATGGCGTCCGTAAGGTCGTCGTCCGACACGAAAATGGCGGTGGCACCTTCCGCCTGCATGTCGAACAGGCGCTCCTTCGACGCGGCATAACCCGCCATGCCGTCATAACGATCGAGGTGATCGGGCGTGATGTTGGTCAGGATCGCCACGTCGCACGCGAGGCTCTGCGTCAGGTCGATCTGGAACGATGAAAGCTCCAGCACGTAAACCCCGCCCTCCGGCAAGGCGTCCTGCGACAGGATCGGCAGTCCGATGTTGCCGCCCATGCTCGCGGGAACACCCGCGTGCGCGAGAATATGGTGGATGAGCGCGGTCGTCGTCGATTTGCCGTTGGTGCCGGTGATGCCGACGACCTTGTGCGGCGGGAGTTCGGCGCGCGCCTGTGCGAACAGCTCGATGTCGCCGAGCACCGGCACACCTGCCGCAGCCGCGCGCGCGGCGAGCGGATGTGTGTTGAGCGGTACGCCCGGCGACACGACGATCCCGTCGAACGCGGAGAGGTCCGCCGTATTCAGGTCGGCGACATGGACCTGCACGTCCTCGATCGCCGCCCGTTTCTTCGCGTCGTCGTCCCACACTGTCACCGTCGCGCCTGCCGCCCGCAAAGCCGCGACGACGCTGAGCCCGGTGCGGGCGAGGCCGAAGACGGCGTAGTGCCGGGTGGCGAAGGCGCGCGCGGTGATCATCTGAGCTTCAGCGTCGCAAGGCCGGCGAGCGCCAGTACGATGGAAACGATCCAGAATCGGATGACCACGGTCGATTCGGGCCAGCCGAGCTGTTCGAAATGGTGGTGGATGGGAGCCATCTTGAAGACGCGTTTGCCGGTGAGCTTGAAGCTCGCCACCTGCACGATCACCGAGACGGTTTCCAGCACGAAAAGACCGCCGACGAGGATCAGCACGATTTCGTGGTTCGTGACGACCGCGACCGACCCCAAGGCCCCGCCGAGCGCGAGGCTGCCTGTGTCGCCCATGAAGACCGCTGCGGGCGGCGCGTTGTACCAGAGGAAGGCGAGGCAGGCGCCGATCAGCGCGCCGAGAAACACGGTGAGATCGCCCGCGCCGTTCACGAACAGGATGCCGAGATAATCCGAAAAGCGGATGTTGCCGACGAGATAGGCAATGAGCGCGAAGGTCAGCGCGGCGATGATCACCGGCATTGTCGCCAGCCCGTCGAGGCCATCGGTCAGGTTCACCGCGTTGCCGAACCCTGTGACGATGAACGCCGCAAAGAGGATATAGAACGGCCCGAGATCGAGGCCGAAATTCGTGAACGGGAAGAACAGCCGCGTGTCGGTCACGTCGGTGATCGCCCAGCAGGCGATGCCCGCGATGATGAATTCCAGGAGCAGCCGCGTGCGCCCGGAAACGCCCTTGTGGCTGCCTTTGGAAACCTTCGAATAATCGTCTGAAAAGCCGATCGCGCCGAAACCCAGAGTCACGAACAGACACGCCCAGACGTATGGGTTTTCCAGGTTCATCCAAAGCAGCGTCGAGATGGAAAGGGAAATCAGAATCATCAACCCGCCCATCGTCGGCGTGCCGCGCTTGGTGAGCAGGTGGCTCGCAGGTCCATCCTCGCGGATCGGCTGGCCCTTGCCCTGTTTTACGCGCAGCCAGTCGATCATGCGCGGCCCGATGATGAGCCCGATGGCAAGCGCGGTGATCACCGCCGCGCCCGAACGGAACGTGATGTAGCGGAACAGATTGAGGATGCCGGGAAAGTCGAGCGCTTCGGCGAGAATATAAAGCATGTCAGTTGTTCCCCCGCAGCGCGCTGGCGACCCGCCCGAGCCCGACACTGTTCGATGCCTTGAGCAGGATGGCGTCGCCGGCGGCGATGATGTCCGAAAGCGCCGCGCGGGCACCGGCGGCGTCGCTTACGCGAACCACCGCGATTCCGCGAGGGAGGGCACCCTCCAGCGGGATCGTTTCGTCGCCGACCAGCACCGCCACGTCGACTTTCGCCGCGCTCACATGCGGCGCGAGATCGGCGTGCAGGCGCTCGCTCGCGTCGCCGAGTTCGCGCATCGGTCCCAGCACGGCGATGCGGCGCGTCGCCTTGGCGGTGCCGAGCACCGCGAGCGAGGCCGCCATCGAGGCCGGGTTGGCATTGTAGCTCTCATCGATCAGCAGCGCCTCGCCGTCTTTCGCGGCGATCCGGTATTGCGCGCCGCGCCCTTCGAGGCCCTGCATTTGGGATAGCCCGAGCGCTGCGGCGGCGAGATCGACGCCCGCCGCGTGCGCCGCGGCGAGCACGGCAAGGCTGTTCGCGATCCAGTGCGCGCCGGGCAGCGGGATGCGGTACGCGACGCGGCTCCCCTCGACATCCGCGATCACAGTCGATCCGCCCGCGTCGCTCGCCGATTGGACTGCGCGCACGTCGGCGCCCGCACCGCTGCCGAAGCTGATGATGCGCGCCGCGTGCCGCTCGGCCTTCGCGCGCAGGCGGGCGCAGTGCGGGCTGTCGAAAGGCAGCACCGCGACGCCGCCATGCTCCAGCCCTTCGAAGATCTCGCCCTTCGCGTCCGCGATCGCCTCTTCGCCATCGAAGAACGCGAGGTGCGCGGACGTCACCCACGTCACCACGGCGACGTGCGGCCGCACCAGCCGCGTGAGAACTGCGAGTTCGCCCGTGTGGTTCATGCCCATTTCGAACACCGCGAGCCGCGTGTCCCTCGGCATCCGCGAAAGGCTCAGCGGCACGCCGGTGTGGTTGTTGTAGCTCTTCACCGACCAGTGCGTGTGTTCGGGCTCGATTTCCTGAAACGCCTGGCGGAGGGCCTCCTTCACGCTCGTCTTGCCGACGCTGCCGGTAACACCCACCACGCACGCGCCCACCCGTTCACGCCCCGCGCGCCCGAGCGCCTGCAGCCCCTCGAAACTGTCCGCGACGCGCACATGCGGATACGCGCAATCCTCGCTTACGAGGAAACCCGCCGCACCCTTTTCATGCGCGCCTTCGATGAAACGATGCCCGTCGGTCGCCTCGCCCCTCATCGCGATGAACAGTTCGCCGCCGATGATTTCACGCGAATCGAACGTCACCCCCTCGGCAACGAAGTCGCCGCTCGGGGTTCCGCCGGTGGCGCCCGCGATTTCGGCCGCCGTCCAAAGGCTCATGCCGCGCACTCGCGCGCGACCGCGACATCATCGAAGGGCAGAATGCGATCGCCCACGATCTGACCCTGCTCGTGCCCCTTGCCCGCGATCAGTACGATGTCGTCCGCGCCCGCTGCCGCAATGGCTGCCCCGATGGCACTGCGCCTGTCCCCGATCTCGGTCGCGCCCGGCGCTGCCGCCATGATCTCGGCACGGATCGTCGCCGGGTCTTCGGAGCGCGGATTGTCGTCGGTCACATAAACAACGTCGGCAAGCTGTGTCGCGACCTTGCCCATCTCCGGCCGCTTGCCCTTGTCGCGGTCGCCGCCCGCACCCAGCACGATATGCAGCCGATCCTTCGCGTGCGGCCGCAGCGCCTCGATCGCCGCGCGGATCGCGTCCGGCGTGTGCGCGTAGTCGACATAGATCGGCGCGCCCGCGCGCGTCAGCGCCGCGCGCTCCAGCCGCCCCCGGACAGGGACCAGCCGCGAAAGATGCCCGAGTGTCGTCGCAACATCGCCGCCGGTCGCGATCACCAGCCCCGCCGCGACGAGTGCATTCGCGGCCTGATACGCCCCGATCAGCGGCAGCTCGACTTTCTTCTCGACGGCACCCGCCGCGATCATCAGCGTCTGGCCAAGCTGGTTCGGCGTGCGCGAGACGAGCCGCAGCGCCTCGCCCTTCGTGCCGACCGTAAGCACGTTCAGCCCGCGCGCCTTCGCCGTCGCGATCACCTGGTCGGAAACTCCGTCGTCGGCCCAGATCACCGCCGTGCCGTCGCCGTCCGTCACCTCGGTGAACAGCCGCAGCTTGGCTTCGAGATAGGCTTCCATCGTCTCGTGGTAGTCGAGATGATCGCGGCTGAGATTGGTGAACGCTCCGGCCCGCACCGGCAGCCCCTCGGTGCGATATTGCGCGAGGCCGTGGCTCGACGCCTCGAAGCTCGCGTGCGTCACGCCCTCGCGCGCCAGCCCCGCCATGTTCGACAGGAACGTCACCACGTCCGGCGTCGTGAGGCCGGTCGAGATCTGCTCGTCGGCGGTCGTCACACCGAGCGTCCCGATCGAGGCCGAGACATGTCCCGCCATGCGCCACAATTGCCGCGTCAATTCTGCCGTCGAGGTCTTGCCGTTGGTGCCCGTCACCGCAACCGTCGTCGCCGGGAACGGCGCGAAGAATTTCGCCGCCAGCGCCGCGAAGCGACGGCGCGGCTCGTTGTCGGCAACGTGAAGCGCGCCTTCGACCTTCGCTTCCGGACTCGCCACGACCGCCACCGCACCGGCCCTCACCGCGTCTGCAATGAAATCCTCACCGTTGAAGCGCGTTCCGCGGAAGGCGCCGAAGATCGTTCCCGGCGCGACCTTTCGGTGATCGATCGCAAAGCCGGTAATCGTCGCATCGCTACCGTTTTCCACGAGGTCCTTGAGGCGCATTCCTTATCCGGTCGGCTGCTTGCCCTGGACGTAGGCCAGGAGAGGGTTGAGATCGACGTCGCGAACGTCGCTCGGGGCAACGCCGAGCACCGGCGCGATGCGGCTGATCACCTTTGAAACAACGGGCGCGGAATTCCAACCCGCGCCGCGGAAACCATAGGTCTCTTTGGTTCCCTTGGGTTCGTCGAGCATGGCGATCACGACATATTTCGGGTCGTCCATCGGGAATGCCGCCGCGAATGTCGTCACCATCGCGTTGCGGTTGTAGCGGCCGCCGTCGGGTTTTTCCGCCGTTCCGGTCTTGCCGCCCACGCGATACCCCTGCGCTTCTGCCTGCTTGCCAGTGCCATGCGTCACCACGAGACGCAGCATTGCCCGCATTGTCCGCGACGCTTCCTCGCTGAAGACACGGCGGCCCTTCCCGACCCCTCCGCCTTGAACCTTCAGAAGCGTGGCGGGCCTCCAGACGCCGCCGTTGACGAGTGCCGCATAGGCACTGGCAAGATGGAGGGGCGTCACCGCGATGCCGTGGCCGTAGCTTACGGTCATCGTCGCGAGTTCGCCCCATTGAGCCGGATAGAGCGTGCGCCCACGCTCCTTCAGTTCGATCTCGGCGGGCGCCATGAAGCCGAGTTCCTTCAGGAACTTCTGCTGTCGCGCGGAGCCGATCTCCTGCGCGATCTGCGCCGTGCCGATGTTCGAGGAATACATGAAGATCTCGGGGATCGTCAGCCAGCGTGCCTTCGGATGATCGTCCCGAATACGGAAGCGGCCCATCTGCAGCGGATGTGTCGCGTCATATTGCTGCGACATCGAGGTGATGACGCCGGTGTCGAGCGCCATACCCATCGTCAGCGCCTTGAAGGTCGACCCAAGCTCATAAACGCCGAGCGTGGCGCGGTTGAAGATTGCGTCTGGGCTGACGGCACCGGCTTTGTTCGGATTGAGTTCCGGCAGCGAGGCAAGCGCGAGCACCTCGCCTGTGTGGACGTCGAGCACGATGCCCGAAGCCCCGATCGCGCTATGCTTGGTCATTGCCGTCTGAAGCTCGCTCTCGACAGCGTGCTGCACGCGCGCATCGATGGCGAGTTCGAGCGGCTTGTCACGCAGCTCGGGATCGGTGAGCCGGTCCTGATAGGCGCGCTCCATGCCCGCCTGCCCGACACCGTCGACATTGGTGTAACCGATGACGTGCGCGGCCAGGAACTGGTTGGGATAAATACGTTCCTGCTCGCGCTCCAGCACCAGCCCCGGCTCACCAATAGCGTTGATCGCCTTTGCCTCGGCGGGAAGAATTCGCCGCTGGATGTAGCGATATTTCCCGTGATGGGTGATTTCCTTGTAGATCGGCAGCGCGCTCTCGCGGCCCAGGACCTTCGCGATCCGGCGCGCCAGCACTTCAGGATCGCCGACCACCGCCTGCGGGCGCACGGCGAGCGCGAAGGCATCGAACGTCGTGGCGAGGTCGGCACCGTTGCGGTCGACGATGTCGGCGCGCGGCGGCGCGAAGGCGATCTGCCGCGTCGCTGCAACCGCGCTCGATCCGCTCAGGGAAAGTTCGCCAAGGCGGAGCCCGATGATGCCCACCAGCGCGGTGAACAACATGATGCCGATCATGAGCCGTTGCCGCGACCGCGCAAGCTGCGCCTGCCGCTTGCCGGCAAGCTGGATTCGAAGCTGGCGTTGTGCGGCCGGGCTCACCGCAGCGACACGCGCGTCAACGACGCGCGCTCATCGTCCGCGGCGGCGTCGATCTCGGCCACGAAACCCGCGGAAAACAGGCCCGGTTCGGCGCGTTCGCGCAGTACCGGGAGCTTGGCCCGGGGCGCCGGGTCAACCGACGCCACGCGCATCTCCCGCTCGGCAGGCGCCGGCAGCTCGACTCTGGCCAGGCGCACGTCCGCCGGCATCGCGTCCGGCTGGTGCGGACGCACGAGGCTGGCGAGCTGCACTTCGCTTTCCAGAATCTGCCCCGACTTTGGTGCGGCAAGCGCCAGCGCCGATGCGTTCCAGCGCTCAAGCTGCGGCAGGTTGGAGCGGACGCGGAGTTCCGCCTCCAGCGCGCGGATATCGCGGCGGTCGGTGGCAATCTGCCGCTCCAGCTTCGCGATGCCGCTGCGCTCTGCGCCCACGCTGTAGCTGACGAGATAGAGGCCGAGGCCCGCTCCCAGCGTCACGAGGGCAAGACCGGCGGAGCCAAGCGAGCGGATCATGCGTCATCCTTCCATGCGGGTGCATCGGTGCGCGTGCCGATACGAAGTGTGGCTGAGCGGGCGCGCGGGTTCGCCGCGATTTCCGCTGCATCTGGGCGAACGGCTTTCGCCGCCTGAAATGTCGGCGCGGACCCCCCGATCCGCGCCTCGGGCAGGTGGCGCGAGCCCTGCGGGTCTCCCCCGCTGCGCGTACGCAGGAAGCGCTTCACCGCCCTGTCCTCAAGACTGTGGAAACTCACCACGGCAAGCCGTCCGCCGGGACGCAGCAGGCGTTCAGCCGCGCGGAGACCGGCATCGAGTTCGCCGAGTTCGTCGTTCACCGCGATGCGCAGCGCCTGGAAGGTGCGCGTCGCCGGGTCCTTCGGCGCGCCCGGCCGGTGGCCAAGCGCCTTGCGGACAATCGCCGCGAGTTCACCAGTGCGCGCAATCGGCCGCGCCGCCACGATATGGTTCGCGACACGGCGCGAGCGCGGCTCCTCGCCATACTGGTAGAGGAGATCGGCAAGCGCCGCCTCGTCCATCGTGTTCACAAGATCGGCCGCACTCGGACCCTCGCTCGACATGCGCATGTCGAGCGGGCCGTCGGCCTGGAACGAAAAGCCGCGCGCCGCCTGATCGATCTGCATCGATGAAACGCCGATATCGAGCATGATCGCGTCCACGGTCGAAACGCCCCGCGCTTCGAGCGCCCGGTCCATCAGCGAGAAGCGTTCGTGGATCAATGTCAGCCGGTCCGGGTTCGCACCCGCCAGCGCCTCACCCGCCGCGATGGCAGTTGGATCGCGATCGAACGCATAGACATGCCCGGCGCCCGCTGCGAGCACCGCATTCGTGTAGCCGCCGGCACCGAACGTACCGTCGACGACGCTTGCCCCAGAGATGGGAGAAATACCGGCGAGCACAGCTTCGAGAAGAACGGGGATATGAGGGGCCACCATCATATCGCCTCCCCGCGCTCTTTCAGGAGATTGCGGACATGAAAAACCGTGGCGGGGTCGGCACGATCCGAAGCGAGCAGCGCCTTCGGGTCCCAGATCTCGAAATAGTCGGCGAACGCAAGGAAGCAGGCGAGCCGATCGATGCCGGCGGCCTCACGGGTGGCGGCGGGGAGCATGATCCGCCCGTTGGCATCGTAGGGGAGCGGTTCGACGAAGCTGAATTCGCGCTGCAGGGCGGCGGCGCGTTCCACCTCCTGCTCCGGCGTGAAGCGGCGTTCGATCTGCTGGTAGATGAAGTCGTTGTAGTAGGCGTCGTAGGCGCGGATGTGGTTCGGTTCGAACCGCAGGGACAGGGTGACTTCCTTCACGGCGGAGCGCGCTTCGATCGTGGAACGGTAGCCGGCAGGGATCGACAGCCGCCCTTTGGCGTCGACTGCGTTGATCGCAAATCCCTTGAACAAATCCCGTTTCACGCGCGGCTTCCAATCAGCGGGCAATGCAGTCCCCGGCCGCGAAACCCGAAAGGCTAACGCGTTAGGCCAGTACCGAGGGCTGAATCCCCGCTCCCCTGTGGAAAACGGAGTATCATGGGTATTTCATGGGTTTCAATGGGAATTTATGGGATTTGATGTTTATGCCATGGATTTTCGCAGAATCGCGTGGGTTTACGCAGGTGAAACAATAGCAGTCAGGCCCGCGTGCGGGTGCACACGAGCCTGTGGATAAGTCGGTGTGTGAAATGCGGCGGTGAGTCGCCGTCAGATTTCGGTCAAATCCTTGCTCTCGTCGATGACGAGCGGGTCGGTCAGCGGCTCTGGCGTATCGAGCGGCGGTGTTTGCAGCACCGAAGGCGGCAGCTCGGGTGCCGGCTCCGTGTTTTTGTCAGCGCCCGGCGCCACACCCAGCGTCGCGAGCGGATCTTCTTTCGCTTTCGGTTCGGGTTCAGCCGGCGGGCGCAGCAGGATCGCCGCTGCCATGACCAGCAAAAACACCAAAGCAAGGCCGGTGAGGCCCAGGCGCACTCGATTCATTTTATCCTTGTCTTCAGTTTGTCGGGCGCCCCCTCCACGCGCGACTGCGCCTTTATAGGTAGTGCAGCCAGCCGCCCATGTCGAGTGATCCCCATTTACGCACGCCTCGCCTATCATCCTTCGGAAGTGACAGCGCATGTGCCGGGCTTATGGATAGACCCGAACACGACAGACGAAGGAACGGCCCCATGAACTTCGAATATTCCCCGAAAGCCCGCGAGATGATCGGCCGCGTCCGCGCGTTCATGGACGAGCACATCTACCCCAACGAGAAGCGCTATGCCGAAGAGGTCGCCTCTGGCGAGCGCTGGAAGGTCTTGCCCGTGATCGAGGAGCTGAAGCCGAAGGCGCGCGCCGCGGGCCTGTGGAACATGTTCATGCCGCCAAGCCACGGCGGCAAGCCGGTCAGCGAATTCGCCTTCGAGGGCACGACGCTCACCAACCTCGAATACGCGCCCCTCGCTGAAGAGATGGGCCGCGCCATCTGGTCGGCGGAGGTCTTCAACTGCTCCGCGCCCGATACCGGCAACATGGAAGTGCTGATGCGCTACGGCACGAAAGACCATCAGGAAAAATGGCTGCGGCCGCTGATGAACGGCGAAATCCGCTCCGCCTTCCTGATGACCGAACCCGCCGTCGCATCGTCGGACGCGACGAACATCGAGACGCGCATCCGCCGTGATGGCGACCACTATATCGTCAGCGGCCGCAAATGGTGGTCGTCGGGCGTCGGCGATCCGCGCTGCAAGGTCGCGATTGTGATGGGCAAGACCGACCCGTCGGCGCCCAAGCACCTCCAGCAGTCGCAGATCCTCGTGCCGATGGACGCGCCGGGCATCAAGGTCGAGCGGATGCTGAACGTCTTCGGCTACGACGACGCGCCGCACGGCCACGCCGAAGTCCTCCTCGATGACGTGCGCGTGCCGGCAGACAGCATCCTGCTCGGCGAGGGCCGCGGTTTCGAGATCGCGCAGGGCCGCCTCGGGCCGGGCCGCATCCACCACTGTATGCGCACGATCGGTGCCGCCGAGCGCGCGCTGGAGCGCATGGCGCGCAGGCTCCTGACGCGCGAAGCGTTCGGCAAGCGCATTTCCGAGCACAGCATCTGGGAACAGCGCATCGCCGAAGCGCGTACGGACATCGAGATGACCCGCCTCCTCTGCCTCAAGGCCGCGGACATGATGGACCGCGTCGGCAACAAGGCGGCACGGCTCGAGATCGCAATGATCAAGGTCGCCGCGCCGCGCATGGCGCTGAAGATCATCGACGACGCCATTCAGGCGCACGGCGGTGGCGGTGTCAGCCAGGATTTCGGGCTTGCCAGCAGCTACGCGGGCATCCGCACGCTGCGCCTCGCCGATGGGCCGGACGAGGTGCACAACCGCACCATCGCGCTGATGGAATACAAGAAATACGCGGGTAACAGCGCCGGCAACGAGGCACCGAGCACCGAAGTGCCGGGCATCCGCTGATGTCCGCCGGGCCGCGCACACCCGTCCTCGTCGGCGTGGCCCAGCAGGTCGGCCGGGAAGACGATCCGGCCCTCGGCCTGTCGCCGGCGGACCTGCTTGCCGAGGCGGCGCGCGGGGCGATCGCGGACAGCGGCGCGGATGCGGCGAGTGTGATCGACACGCTCGCAGCCATCCGGCTGTTCGCCGATTCCGGGGGCGCTTTTCCGTCCCCCTTCGGCACGTACCGCAACCTGCCCCACGCCGTCGCCCGGCGCATCGGCGCGCATCCCCGCGACCTCATCTACGCCCCGGTTGGCGGCAACACGCCGCAGATGTTCGTGAACGCACTCGCCGAGCGCATCGCGAACGGCGAAAGCGAGGTGGCGCTCATCGTCGGCGGCGAGGCCCTGCGAACGCAGGCGCGCGCGGAAAAGGCAGGCCTCAAGCTCGACTGGGGTGAAGAGGCGCCGTCCGATCCCGCGACTTGTGGTGAGGAAACGCGCTATGCCAGCGGCCACGAGATCCGCCACGGCATCGCCCTGCCCACGAGCGTCTATCCGCTGTTCGAAAACGCGTTCGGCGCAGCGATGGGCTGGTCACCGCTCCAGCACCGCGCCGAGATCGGCCATTTGATGGCGCCGCTCAGCGCCGTTGCGGCGGAAAACCCGTTCGCGCAGATCCGCTCGGCCTATGCGGCGGAGGCGCTCGTCGCGCCGAGCGAGGACAACCGCATCATCGCCTACCCCTATACCAAGCGCCTGTGCGCCAACATGTTCGTCGATCAGGCAGCGGCGGTGCTGATGATGTCGACCGAGGCCGCAGACCGGTTCGGCGTGCCCGCGGACCGGCGCGTCTATCTACACGGCTCGGCGGACACGCACGAGAAAATCCTGGTGAGCGAACGCATCGACTATGCGACGTCGCCTGCCATCCACATCGGCGCGGCGCACGCACTCGCGCAGGCGGGCATCACAGCGGACGACCTCGGCTACATCGATCTTTACAGCTGCTTCCCCGTGGCGGTGGAAATTGCCGTCGCGATGATCGGCCTGCCGACCGAAGACCCTGCCCGCCTGACGCTCACCGGCGGCCTTCCCTACTTCGGCGGCCCGGGCAACGCTTATTCGCTGCACGCGATCGCGGAGGTGGTGGAGCACTGTCGGGACGACACCGGCGCATGGGGCTTCGTGTTCGCCAACGGCGGCTTCCTGACGAAACACAGCTTCGGCGTGTACACGACGACGCCGGGCTACAACGGGCGCAGTGACCCCGCGTCGTACCAGGCCGCGATCGACGCCATGCCGTCACCCCCGTTCACGGAAACCCCCGCAGGCGATGGGCAGCTGGAGACGTTCACGGTCGTGCATCACAAGGGCGCCCCGATGTTCGCGATCATCATCGGGCGCCTCGATAGCGGCGAGCGCTTTCTCGCGCAGATGCACACCCGGCTCGAACCGCTGATGGAAACGCCAGTGATCGGCCACCGGCTGCGCGTTTCCCCAGGAGAGCCGAACATCGCCGCGCTCATCTGAACGGGCACCACGGTTCCCAAAAGGGAAAAGGCGCCGATGGTTTCCCATCAGCGCCTCCCTGTTCAGGCTCGGCGTTCAGGCCTTGCGGCGGCGGCGCGCCAGGCCAAGACCGGCAAGACCAAGGCCGAAGAGCGCAAGCGCGGCAGGCTCCGGCACATGGGTGATGTTGAACCCGAAGTTCACGACGTTTTCCAGTTCCTCGCGGGTCAGGAAGCCGACGCAGCCCGAAGCCTGACCGACAGCCGCGCAGGCATCGTCGGAAAGCGTGCCGATCGCACCGCCAAGGTCGAAGAACGAGAACTTGTAGGTCTCGCCGTCGAGTTCGAAATACTGCGTCAGGCTGCCCGCCGAGATCACGAAGATGTCACGGCAACCGGGGCCCTGCGAGTTCTGGATTACGCCATCGGCGCAATAGTTGGGGCCGGGCATTTCCGGATTGTTGTCCGTTTCGAGGAAGTCGATGACGAACGACAGCATGAACGGATCGACGGCACCGATGACCGGATCGACCGAGGTGAGCGCGACATCGATCTTCATCGAAGACGTGTCGAGGCGCTGCCAGTTTTCACCCGAACGGTTGTTGATGACGTTGTTCGAGTGCGTCAGGCTGTTCGCTGCGGCATCCGCGCCGTTCGTGAAGACAGTGCCGAGCGCCGGTGTCGCGCCGATCGTCAGAGCGCTGCGGCCACCGCCGGGCGAAATCGTGCCGGTCGGACGTCCCCACGAAATCTGGAGCGGACCCCAGATGAAGCCGCCGGGCGTTCCGAGATCCGGCGAAGCCGACGTGAACGACGCGGAGACATCATAGCTCCATTCGTTCACCACGACGGCCTGGGCGGACGTTGAGAAAGCCGTTGCAGCGACAAGCGCGGCGGCCGGCAGAACCTTGGTGAGAAACGCTGACTTCACTCTACCTACTCCTGTAAGAACCAATTGCCGGCATCTCTGCAAGCCGTGTGCCACAACACAAAAATTCCGACAACTCATTGAAAATAATAACAATTCCAATGCGAAAATTGCCAAGTCCGGTATGGGTGGTGCGCGTATGTAAGAATTGCCAACGTTCCGGCCGCCCTTTCCGGGGGAATTGGCGGGCCGGCTTGCGGAAAAGACCCCGTCGCGGTTTAAAATTAACCATTAAGTCATTCGAATTTCTGCGGATTTTCTTCCACACGTTTCGCACGGAAACGATAGTGTAAAAAATCACGACAGTTCCCCTCCCGCCCTCGACGCCTCCGGTGGCGGGCGGCATAGTCCCCCCTCACAGCAGGAGAAGATGATGCGCCTCGGCATTCTGACAGGCGGCGGGGACGTGCCCGGCCTCAACCCCTGTATCCGTGCCGTTGCCCTGTCGGCAGACGACCGCGGCTGGGAAGTCGTGGGCTTCCGGCGGGGGTGGCAGGGGCTGCTCGACATCGATCCCGACGATCCTGCCTCGATCGCGGCGAACACCGTCGCGCTCGACCGAGAGCGGGTGCGCGGGCTTGATCGGCTCGGCGGCACCACCCTCCATACCTCGCGCTGCGATCCGCGCACCGCGAAGGGCGGAGACCGCACGCCGCATGTGATGCGCGTGCTCGAACGCCTCGGGATCGACGTGATGATCACGCTCGGCGGCGACGGCACCCTGCGCTTTTCCGCCCATCTCGACAGCCTCGGCGTTCCGGTCATCTCCATCCCCAAGACGATGGACAACGACGTGAACGGCACCGACTATTGCATCGGCTTCTCGACCGCGGTGACACGCTCGGTCGCTGCGATCAATGCGCTACGCACGACCACCGAAAGCCATGAACGGATCGCCGTGGTCGAACTGTTCGGCCGCCGGTCAGGCGAAACGGCGCTCCTTTCGGGCTTCCTCGCACAGGTCGATCGCACGGTGATCGCCGAAGTGCCTGCCGACCTTGATGCGCTGCTGCCGCTGCTCGCGCGCGACAAGGCGACCAATCCCGCGAACTACGCGGTTCTCGTGGTCTCCGAAGGCGCAAGCCTCGTCGGCGGGGCGGCAGCGGACATGTCCAGCTCGGCGACAGCGCGCGACGATGTCGGCGTCGGCCACCGCATCGCGCGCGCCATCGAAATGGCGGGCGGCGGCGGCACAGTGCTTCAGGAACTCGCTTATCTCATGCGCGCGGGCGAGCCCGACGCGCTCGATCGCATGGTCGGCCTCGCCTTCGGCGCGCTTGCCGTCCAGCTGATCGAACGGCGCGAAACCGGCCGGATGGTGACGCTGACCAGCGGCAACTATTGCCATGTCCCGGCGAACAGCGTGCTCCAAGGCGCGAAACACGTCGATGTGGACCGGCTCTACGACCGCGAACAGTACCGCGCGCGGCTGAAGAGCGTCGAAGGGATGCCGATGTTCCTCTATTGAGGGTCGACAGACACGCGCACCCACTGTATTGTTTCAACAACACAGTTTGGAGATCGTCCCCCATGAAACACGCTCTTCTTGTCGCTCTTCCCCTCCTCGCGCTCACCACGCCCACCTTTGCCGCCGAGCAGAAATACACGGTGACCGGGTTTGAGGCCCTGTCCGTTTCCGTGCCGCACAAGGTGATTGTCGCCACCGGCAAAGCACCGAGCGTCCGCGCCGTCGGCGACCAGAAATCGATCGATCG
The DNA here is from genome assembly GCF_963974575.1 of uncultured Sphingosinicella sp. Taxonomy (NCBI): domain Bacteria; kingdom Pseudomonadati; phylum Pseudomonadota; class Alphaproteobacteria; order Sphingomonadales; family Sphingosinicellaceae; genus Sphingosinicella; species uncultured Sphingosinicella sp. Next base: position 232,100 of record NZ_CAXBBQ010000004.1, read on the forward strand.
CCTGGAAGTCGAGGTCGCGAGCGGCACGCTGCGCATCCGCGAGAAGAGATCGGATACGTGGTTTTCCTGGAAGGACGGCGAGGTACTTACGATCTACGTCACCACGCATACGCTCGGAAATGCGCGCCTTGCCGGATCGGGTGACGTGGCGATCGACCGGATGAAGGGTCAGGACGTCAAGCTCTCGCTCGCGGGTTCGGGCGATCTCAACGTCGGCGTGGTCACCGCGGACCGTCTCGACGCATCGCTCGCCGGATCGGGCGACATGGCGATGACCGGCACATGCGGCGCAGCCGAAATCTCGATTGCCGGTTCCGGCAACATCGATGCCCCCGGCCTCAAGTGCCAGTCGCTCACCGGCAAGATCGCGGGCTCGGGCGATATCACCACCGAGGTCGTCAAACATGCGAAGCTCAGCATCGCGGGCTCGGGCGACATCAAGATTCTCGGCAAACCGCAGTGCGAGGTGAAGACGCTGGGCAGCGGCAAGGTCAGCTGCGGCGCGTGACGCTTGGCTAACGCAGTCTCAGCGACTGCGCGGCGTGCCGAAAGGTGGCGTCTTGAGCGATGGCCTCGAACCGATCGATGTAGGGACGAAGACGCCCCTGCCATGGGTCGCCGAGCCTGTCGACCACCCCCGCCATCGCTTCAAGCCGGCGTAGCTGCGCGAGCCCGTTCGAACGGGCGAGGAGCGCAAGCACGCCGTCGATAACGCCCAGAAGCCGCAGCGCCTCGGCCGCCGAACGCCCGTATTCGCCGCCCACCGCGTCCAGAAGATCCTCCACCGTCACAGCGGCGCGTCCCGTGATGCGATCGAGCGAACCGTGCAGGTGGGAAATCGGGGTTTCCGGCGTACCGCTCCGCGCAAGGCTCTCACGCGCCGCAACGCGGACGTGCGCGGGAAGCCCGTGAAACGGCCCCTTCATCCAGTGATCCAGCCGCGCGCGAAACCGATCGAAGCCCACGCCCTTCACGAGGAAATCGTCGATGCCCGACGCGACCCCCGCCTTGATCAGCTCGGCGGTATCGTCCGCGCTCATCAGGATGATGGGAAAGTGCTTGAGGCCGCGCTCCATGATCCGTTCGGCGAGCGCATAGCCCGAAAGGCCGGGCATGTTGAGATCGGTGACGAGCAGTGCCGGTTCGCGCTGGGTGATGTGCTTGAACGCCGATTCCGCATCGCCGAACAGCGTCGCCTGATAGCCCGCCGCTTCCACCGCGCGGCCATAGAGTTTGGCGACAAGCCGCTCGTCATCGACGAGGATGACCTCGGTCACCCGCCTAACCCGCGAGGCCAGTCGCAGCGGCGAGGCCGAGGAAGAACAGGAAGCCCATCACGTCCGTCGTCATCGTAACGAACACGGGCGAGGACACCGCCGGATCGACCTCCATGCGGTCGAGCGTCAGCGGCACCATCACGCCGGCGAGGCCTGCGACGATGATGTTGCCGATCATCGCCGTGGCGATGACGAGACCGAGGTGCACGTTCGCGAAGTAGAGCCCGGCCGCCACGCCAACCAGAGTCGCGATCGCCGCGCCATTGATCACCGCGACGCGAATCTCCTTCGTGATTGTACGCCGCGTATTTGTCTCGGTGAGCTGATCGGTGGCAAGCGCGCGCACCGTCACCGCCATCGTCTGCGTCGCGGCATTGCCGCCGAGCGCCGAAACGATCGGCATCAGGATGGCGAGCGCCACCATCTTCTCGATCGTGCCCGCGAAGAAACCGATGACGATGGAAGCGATGATCGCCGTGCCGAGATTGAGGACAAGCCAGCGCAGGCGCGTCGAGACGATCTCGCGCACGTTGTCGTTGATGTCGCCGTCGCCCGCGCCCGACAGGCGCAGGATATCCTCGTCGGCCTCTTCCTGAATGATGTGCACGACGTCATCGACGGTCACCACACCGACAAGCCGCCCGGAGGTGTCGACGACCGCCGCCGAGATCAGCGCGTATTTCTGGAAGCGCAGCGCCACCTCTTCCTGGTCCATGTCGACCGGGATCAGCGTCTGCTCGCGGTTCATCACGTCGGTGACGAGCACGTTGCGCGGCGAGCGCAGCACCAGGGAGAGCCGCATCGTGCCGACGGGCTTGTGCGAGGGATCGACGACGAAGATTTCCCAGAAGTCGCTGGTCACGTCGTCGCCCGCCTGCCGCAGGAAATCGATGACCTGACCCACGGTCCAGTATTCGGGCACCGCGATCAGATCGCGCTGCATCAGGCGACCGGCGGATTCTTCCGGGTAGCTCAGCGCCTCCTCGATGGCGGCGCGCTCGTCGGCGGGGAGCGAGCGGAGGACTTCGGCCTGGTCCTCCTCGTCCATGTCCTCCAGGATGGCGACCGCGTCGTCGGTCTCCATCTGCGTGACGACGTCCGCGACCTGCCCGGCATCGAGCACGTCGATCAGCTGTTCGCGCACGACCTCGTTCATTTCCGAGATGACGTCCGCATCGAGCACGTCGCCGAGCGCGGCGGCGAGCAGCTGACGCCGGTGCGGTTCCACCTGTTCGATAAGGTCGGCGATGTCGGCGGGGTGCAGCGGCTCGGCGAGTTCCTGCACGCGCGCGGTATCGCCGGCGGCGAGCGCGTCCGTCACTTCGTCGACGAAAGCGCCCGTCAGCCGGTTGTCTTCCAGCGCCTCGCGCGGCGCGGGAGCCTGATCCTTATCCTGAACATCATCGGACATGGCGCCGCTTATAGCGCGCGGACGTTACATTTCCATCGGAACGCGCCACCGGACCTGCCGCGCGGAAACTTTTTATCCGTCAGCGCTTGTTGGTCTTGTGCGCGTACATCGCACCGTCTGCGAACCGCAGCACGCCTTCCACGGTCTCGCCCGGCGAGAGCACATGAAGGCCCGCCGAAATCGTGATGGTGAAGCTCTCGCCGCGCACGTTCACGGGCGTCGCCGCGACCGCCGCCACGATCTGTTCCATTTTTGCCTGCGCCTGCTGCGCATCGACGTGGCGGAGAATCACCGCGAACTCGTCGCCGCCTAGGCGTGCCACCGTATCGGATTCGCGCAGTTTCGCCTGCAGTGTCTCGCCGATATGGACGAGCGCGGCATCCCCCGCGAGGTGGCCGTACCGGTCGTTGACCATTTTCAGCTTGTCGACATCGATGAAGATCAGCGCCGCACGAACGCCGTGCCGCCCCACCTCCGCGAGCGTGCGGGCCAGGTCGCGGATCAGCCCGCGCCGGTTGGCGACCGGCGTCAGTTCGTCGGCCTCGACCAGCCGTTCAAGCTCCTCGATGCGTCGCCGCGCGATGGCGAGCGTCCGGCGAAGTTCCTCGGTTTCCGCGAGCAGCGCGACGAACGCATCGCGAAGATGCTCCGGCAAGGCCGCCGCCGCCACTTCCGCGATCGCGGTGGCGGGTTCAGCCTCGGGAATTCCGGCCAGCGTGTCACCCACGGCAGGCACCGATGCGAGCGCGGCACGTGTCTGCACGCGCCCGTAGGCACGCGCGGCGCGTCCGCCCTCATCGATACGCGTCATCCTTTTCTCCCGGCCAGTTGCGGGCCATGATAGGCATTCTGCGCATAAAATAATGTGCGTAAGGTGAACATAGACAGCGAGGCGAGCCGAAAGTAGGTTGCGCCGCTTTCGGGGAAGGGTGCGCGGGAAAGCATGTCGGAAACACAGCCGCTGGTCGGCATCATCATGGGCAGCCAGTCTGACTGGGAAACCATGCGTCATGCCGCGGAAACGCTCGAAGCGCTTGAAATCCCACATGAAACGCGCATCGTTTCAGCACACCGGACGCCTGACCGGCTGTATGGCTACGCGCACGGCGCGGCCGCGCGGGGGCTGAAGGTCATCATCGCGGGCGCGGGCGGCGCCGCCCACTTGCCGGGTATGGCCGCGTCGATGACCGCGCTCCCCGTGCTTGGCGTTCCTGTCGAATCGAAGGCGCTGAAGGGCATGGACAGCCTGCTTTCCATCGTCCAGATGCCCGGCGGCATCCCCGTGGGCACGCTCGCCATCGGCAAGCCCGGCGCTATCAACGCCGCGCTGCTCGCCGCTGCGATTCTCGGCACGCACGATGCCGAGGTCCACCAGCGGCTGGTCCAGTGGCGCGCGAAGCAGACCGAGGCGGTCGCCGAAAAGCCCGAATGATCGCGCCCGGTTCTACGATAGGCATCCTCGGCGGTGGTCAGCTTGGCCGTATGCTCGCGATGGCGGCAGCCAGCATGGGCTATCGCGTCCACATCTTCGCGCCGGAGGCGGAGCTTCCCGCCGGCGACGTGTCCGCCGCCGTTACCCGCGCGGCCTACACCGATCACGCCGCGCTCGAAGCCTTCTCGGTCGCGGTGGATGTGGTGACGGTGGAGTTCGAGAATGTCGACGCCGCGAGCCTCGAATTCCTCGAATCGCGGGTGCCGACGCGCCCCGGCGCGCGCGCGCTGCGCATCGCGCAGGATCGCCTCGCCGAAAAGGACTTCTTCACCGGCCTCGGCGGCCGCGCCGCGCCCTACCGCGCCGTCTCCTCGCGCGCCGAGCTTGAAACGGCCGTGCGCGAGATCGGCACCCCCGGCATCCTGAAAACGCGCCGTTTCGGCTACGACGGCAAGGGACAGGTCCGCATCGATGCCGATACGTCTATCGACGCTGCATGGGCCGACATTGGGGAAAACCCGTCGGTCTACGAGGGCTTCGTCCGCTTCGACGCCGAATTCTCGATCCTGCTCGCGCGCGCCGAGGATGGCAGCAGCGTCGTCTACCCGGCGCCGCGCAACACGCACGAAAGCGGTATTCTCGCGCTATCCGAAGTGCCCGCCCCGGCCGCGATCGCGGCACACGTCGAGGAAGCCGCCGCAATGGCGCGCAAGGTCGCGGACGCGCTTTCCTATGTGGGGCTCATCACGCTCGAATTCTTCGCCTGCGCCGACGGGCCGGTGTTCAACGAGATGGCCCCGCGCGTCCACAACAGCGGCCACTGGACGATCGAGGGCGCGCACACCAGCCAGTTCGAGAACCATATCCGCGCGATCTGCGGGCTTCCGCTCGGCGAAACCGGCCTCAGCGCGCGCGCCGTGCGGATGAAGAACCTGATCGGCGAGGACGCGAACGACTGGGCGGCGATCCTCGCGGACCCTCGCGCGCACCTGCACCTCTACGGCAAGAGCGAGGTGAAGCCCGGCCGCAAGATGGGCCACGTCACCTGGCTTGAGTAGGGACGCGCTGCCCTAGCGCCGCTCGAACAGAAAAACGCGGATCGCGCTTGAAAGGTTCGTGGTCCGCGCCTCGTCGATCTCGGCGACGAGCGCGTTGACGGAGCGCCCTTCGGCCTCCGCCGCCGCGACGAGCGCGTCCCAGAACACGGGTTCAAGGCTCACCGAAGTACGATGCCCGGCGATCGTCACCGAGCGCTTGATGAGCCCCGACACGCCTCAATACATGTGCTGGCCGCCGTTGAGCGACAGCGTGGATCCGGTGATGAAACCCGCATCCTCGGCGCAGAGGAAGCCGACGCCGCGCGCGATCTCGCTCGCCTTGCCGAGCCGGCCGACCGGGATCTTGGCCACGATCTTTTCAAGCACCGCTTCGGGCACCGCCGCCACCATGTCCGTATCGATGTATCCCGGCGCGAGCGCGTTCACGGTGATGCCGAAGCGCGCGCCTTCCTGCGCCAGCGCCTTCGTGAAGCCGTGAATGCCGGATTTGGCGGCGGCGTAGTTCACCTGCCCGTATTGGCCGCCCTGCCCGTTGATCGATCCGATGTTGACGATACGCCCGTAGCCGCGCGATCTCATGCCGTCGAACACGGCCTTCGCCATGTTGAAGCAGCCGCCGAGGTTGACGTCGATCACCTCCTGCCAGCTCTTGCGATCCATTTTCGTGAGCGTGCCGTCGCGCGTGATACCGGCATTGTTGACGAGCACGTCGACCGGGCCGAGATCGGCTTCGACCTTGCGGACGCCTTCCTGGCAGGCATCGAAATCGCCGACGTCCCATCTGTATGTCGGGATGCCCGTGCGCGCGGTGAACTCGCGCGCCTTCTCGTCGTTGCCCGCGTAATTCGCGGCGACTTTCATGCCCAATTTCTGAAGTTCGAGGCTGATCGCCTCGCCGATGCCACGCGATCCGCCGGTGACGATAGCTACGCGACCCATGATGACTCTCCTCCCAAGTGCAATTGGCCGGTAATGCTCGCTTTTTTCAGTCCTGTTACAATCAATGACCCGATTCGCGCCAACCGGCAAGTTCGCGCGCGGCAAGTCCTCTCAACATCTGCACTCCGGCGTTGCCTGCATTGAGACAACGCAAATAGGCAAAATGCGTGCCGCCCGCGTGGAGGAAGATTTCGCGCCCCTGAATCGCAATCTCCTCGAGCGTCTCGAGACAATCGGCACTGAAGCCCGGCGCGATCACCGCCACCTTGCGGACGCCCTCATCCGGCAGCCCTGCGAGCGTCTTGTCGAGATAGGGTTTCAGCCATTCGGCCTTGCCGAAACGCGACTGGAACGCAGTGCGAAAATTCGCTTCGCCCAGCCCCAGCGCCTGACGCAGCAACCGCCCCGTCTTCTGGGCGTGGCAATGATACGGATCGCCGAGATGCAGCGTGCGCTCGGGCATCCCGTGGAACGAGGCGACAAGCACGTCCGGCTCGAAATCGAGCGCCTCGAGCGCCGTGCGCGCATCCTCTGCAAGCGCGGCAATATAGAGCGGGTCGTCGTGATAGGGCGGCAGGAAGCGAAGCGCAGGCTGCCAGCGCATTGTCTTCAGGCTCTCGCTGACCTTGTCGACGACGGTCGCCGTCGTCGCCGCCGAATATTGCGGATAGAGCGGCATCACGAGGATGCGCGTGCAGCCGGCGTCCTTGAGCGCGGCGAGCCGGTCCGGGATCGAAGGATTGCCGTAGCGCATGGCGAAATCCACGCGGACGTCGGGAAGCGCGGCCTGCAGCGCCGACGTCTGGTCGGCCGTGACAACGCGAAGCGGCGAATCGCCCCGCGCGCGATCCCAGATCGAGGCGTAGAGCGCCGCGCTCTTGGCCGGGCGCGTGTTGAGGATGATGCCGCGCAGGATCGGCTGCCACAGGAGCGCCGGGATTTCGACGACACGCCGGTCGGACAGGAACTCCTTCAGGTAGCGCTTCACCGCAGCCGGCTCCGGCGCGTCCGGTGAGCCGAGGTTGACGATGAGGACGCCGACCTTTGGATCGGCGACCGGCGGATGACCTTGCGGCAACATCAATAGCGATACAGCGGCAGGTCGCGCAGGCGTTCGCCCGTCGCGGCGAAGATCGCGTTGACGAGCGCGGGCGCGAGCGGCGGCACGCCGGGTTCGCCCACGCCGCTTGGCGGCGCATCCGATTCCATGATGTGCACGTCGATCTCGGGCGTCTCGTCCATCCGCAGCAGCGGGTAGGTATCGAAATTGAGCTGCTCCGCCTCACCGTCGGTAAAGCGCACCTGCCCGTGCAGCGCGGCGGTAAGGCCGAAGATGATCGCACTTTCCATCTGCGCCTTGATGATGTCCGGGTTCACGATGCGCCCGCAATCGATCACGCACGTCACGCGCTTCACCGTCACCTGCTCGATGCTCGGCGCTTCGACCTCGACGACCTCGGCGACGATCGAACCGAAACTCTTGTGGATGGCGATGCCGCGGCCGACGTGATCCTCACTCTCCGCCGAGAACGCACCGCGCGACGCGGCGGTCTTCAGCACCTCGGCCTCGCGCGATCCGTCCTCCATCATGCGCAGGCGAAACTCGAACGGATCGACGGCGGCGGCGTGCGCCAGCTCGTCAACGAAGCTTTCGCAGAAGAACGCCGTGTAGCTGTGCCCCACCGAGCGCCAGTAGCCGAGCGGAACCGGCGTCGGCACGTCGACATGCGCGGCGCGGAACACCGGCACCGCGTACGGAAGCGCAAGCGCGCCTTCCAGCATCGCCGCGCTATCACCGCCGCTCGCCAGCGCGGGGATGTTGCGCGACATGAAGCTCTCGCCAAGGTTCGGCGCAGCGATCTTGATGTCGAACGCACCGATCCGCTTGTCGGCATTCACGGTGCCGCGCACCCGCGCCTTGGCGGGCGGGCGGTACATGTCGCGCGCCATGTCCTCCTCGCGGTGCCAGATGAGCTGCACGGGGCGGCCCGCGTCCCGCGCGATCAGCGCCGCCTGCACCGCTGCATCCACCTCCGCCTTGCGCCCGAAGCCGCCGCCGAGCAGCGTTGGAAACACCGTCACGTCCTGCTCGGCGATGCCGAGTGCATCGGCGACACGCCACACGACGAGCGTCGCGGACTGCGTCGGCACCCACACCTCGACCTTGCCGTTCTCGAAGCGCGCCGTCGCCGTCATCGGCTCCATGCAGGCGTGCGCAAGGAACGGCACCGAATAGTCGGCTTCGATCCGTTTGCCCGCGCCAAGCCCCTCGTCGATGTCGCCGCTGGAGGCAAATATCGTGCCGTCGTCGCCATGGAGCGCCGTATCGAGCGCCTCCTCGATCGCGAGGCTGTCGGCCATCGTCTCGCCGGGCTCGAAATCAGGATCGACGAGGTCGAGCGCCTGCCGCGCCGCCCACCACGTGTCCCCCGTCACCGCGTACCAGCGCGCGCCGGTGACGAGCCCGATCACGCCGCCCTTGCGCGCCGACTTCGGAAGCTGCGCCGAGGCCAGTTTCTTCGCGCCGTGCGGCACGCCGCGGATCGCCGCATAAATCATGCCCGGCAGGCGAATGTCCGCACCGAACTGCGCGCTGCCGTCCACCTTCGCGGGCGTGTCGAGGCGCGGCATCGGCTGGCCGAGAAAGGGCCCTTTGCCGTCCGGGCGCCATTCGGGTTCCTCGGGCGCGTCATCGGGATCGATGTCGGCGAGCAAATCCTTGAACGCGATCTTTTTGCCTCCGGGCGCCACCACGAAGCCGTTCGCCGTGTCGCAAGCCGCCACATCGACGCCCAGCCGTTTCGCGCCCGCCGCGCAGAGCAGCGCGCGCGCTGCCGCGCCCGCCGTCCGCAGCGGCTCCCAATAGGCCGCGACCGAGGTCGAACCGCCGGTCAGCTGCAGCGAATAGCGCTCGACCATCGTTGTCGCCGCCCAGCGCACGATGCCTTGCAGGAAGCCGGGCGCTTCCGCCGCCATGCCTTCCGCCATCGCGCGATTGGCGTAGACCGGATGCAGCGGCGCGGGCTCCACGGAGATCATCTTCCAGTCCGCACCGAGTTCGTGCGCCAGAAGCTGCGGCAGCGACGTGTAGACGCCCTGCCCCATTTCCGCCTGCGGCACGGCGATCACAATGCGCCCGTCCGCGCCGATCTTGAGCCAGGCATTGACCAGCGTCTCGCCCTCGCGCACCGCGAGATTGAGCGGCACCCGGCGCGGCCACACGGCGTACCCGATCGCAAGCCCCGCGCCCGCGCCGATACCGATCAGCAGCTTGCGGCGTGAAATCTGCGGCAGCTTCGGAAGCTCCCGTTTCCGTTGGGCGGGCGGTGGTGTCTTGGCGTCCATCCCTGCGGTTTATCGCGGCAGACGAGGCCTGTCGATGCGGTGTGTCAGATCATTGCGTGCGGGCTGGAAAACACCTTCACCACTTCGGGCTCGAAGCTTTCGAGGCTGTCGACATCGAAGTCTGGATCGAACGCGGGGGCATCCCATTCGTCCACCAGACGACAGGCAAAGCCGTACCACGGCGCATCCTTGAACTGCATCCGGAGGTCGGTCGGCTTGCCGAGGTGGTTGTAGTAATACTGCCCCTGAAAATGCTGGTGCCAGTAAACCGCGTGATAGACCGTGTCCGAGACGTAAGGCTTCAGCATCTCCGCTGCGATCGGGCCGTGGTTCGGCACCGACATCACCTTGCCGATGTCATGACAAAGCGCCGCGACAACCTCCGCATCATTCGCACCCGCGCGCCGCGCAAGCGTCGCGGTCATCAGCGCGTGGGTCAGCTGGTCCGCGGCAAATCCCAATGTCATGTCTCCGAGCCGCCGGAGCGTGTCCATGATCTGCATCCCCGCCGCCGCCTTCTGGTGCGCCATGTGCTCGCGCGCGATGATCATCCAGTCATCAAGCGTCCCGTCCTGCATCCGCCGGAATGCCGCCTGCCCCTGCATCACATTCGTCGCCATAACGTCTTTCCTTTCAGACCGCCTCGGCACGGTGGATTTCGCGGTAGGTCTTCCGCAGGCTCACCTTGTCAATCTTCTCCGATCCCAGACGCGGCAACGGCTCTGCCGAGACCCACAGCCGCGCCGGCACCTTGAACGCCGCGAGGTGCTGGCGCGTGAAGTCGATGATCGCCTCCGGCTCCGCCTTCTCGCCGGGTTTCAGGTAGACCACGGCACCCACGATCTCGCCGAGCCGGTCGTCGGGAAGCCCGAACACGCTCGCCGCCAGCACCGCCGGATGCGCATAAATGGCGGCCTCGACGTCTTGGCAGCTGATGTTCTCGCCGCCCCGGATGATGATGTCCTTCTTGCGGTCGACGATGAACAGGAACCCGTCCTCGTCGAGGTAGCCGAGGTCGCCGGTGTGGAACCATCCCGCCTTGTCGAAAGCCTCCGCCGTCTCTTTCGGCCGCCGCCAGTAGCCACGCACGTTCGCCGCCGAACGGATGCACACCTCGCCCACCGCGTGCGGCGCAAGCGCGTTGCCGTCGTCGTCGAGGATCGCGATCTCGACGACGGGCTTCGAAGCACGACCCGTCGAAGTCGGACGCGCGAGGTAGGACTCGCGGAGGATGCCGGCGCCCACGCCGTTCGTTTCGGTAAGGCCATAGCCGATCGCGGGCTTGCCCGTCGGGATCGCCTTCGCCAGCCGCTCGACATGCTCCGCCGGGCGCGGCGCGCCGCCCGCCGCCCAGTCCGTCACGGTGGAAAGGTCGTATTTGTCGCGCTCCGGATGCGACATGATCTCGTGCGTCATCGTCGGCACGCCGACGAAATAGGTGCACTTCTCCTTGTCGATCAGCCGCAAGGCCTCGCCCGCGTCCCAGCGGTGCATCATGATGAACTTGCGCCCGATCGCGATGGAGACCAGCATCAGCGGCACGAGACCCGTCACATGAAACAGCGGCACGGTGAGCAGCATGATCTGCTGCGGCGGCACGTATGCACCCGAGGCTTCAGAGAGCTTGAGCAGCGCAAGGCCCTGTACCAGATACGAGAACGCGCCGTGCACGACGCCCCGATGCGTCGACACCGCGCCCTTCGGGAAGCCGGTCGAGCCTGACGTGTAGAGGATGCTGATATCGTCGCCGGGTGCGAGCGGCGGCAGATACCACGTATCGGTCGGGCCGTTTTCGAGGATATCGTCAAGAAGGTCGGCCCCATGCTCGGCCGCGACGCCATGGCTGGTCCGAACGGCAACCACCGGCACCGACAGGCCCTCGATCGCGCCGAACCGGCGCAGCCGTTCCTCGTCCGCGATCACAAGCCGTGCGCCGCTGTCGGACAGCCCGTAGGCAAGCTCCTCCGCCTGCCACCACGCATTCATCGGCACGACCACCGCGCCCAGATGAACGAGGCCGATATAGGCCATGATCCACTCGGGATAGTTGCGCATGGCGATCGCCACGCGGTCGCCCTTGGCGATGCCGTATTTGTGCTGCACCGCCGCCGCGATGCACAGCGCCTTCGCGTAAACCTCCGCGAAGGTCATACGCTCCTCGCCGTAGACGAGGAATTCGCGCGCGGCATTGTGTGTGAAGAAGAACTGGAAAAACTCGCGCATCGTCGGCGGCGCGTTCTTGAAGACCTTCAGCGGGACACCCCGCACTGTCTTCTCGATCACCTCCAGCTGGGTGCCCGGCGCCGTGATCGCCGCGATAGCCTTGTCCTGCGCCTTGTCGAGTTCGGTCAGCATTTCAATACCCTAACATGCGGGCGAGACGATCGCCATGAAACGACAGGTCGCCGAAGCTCGTTTCAGCGGCGCGGGCGCGCTTCATGAAGAAGCCGATGTCGTATTCGTCGGTCATGCCGATGCCGCCGTGCATCTGCACGCCTTCGTTCGTCGCAAGTCGCGCCACCGCACCCGCCTTCGCCTTGGCAAGGCTCGCGTAGAGCGGCGCGTCCTTGTCGCCTGCGTCGAGCGCCTGCGCGGCTTTCAGCGTCGCCGATTTCGCCAGTTCGATCTCGCAGAAAAGCTGAGCAGCGCGGTGCTGGAGCGCCTGGAAGCTGCCGATCTTGCGGCCGAACTGATCGCGTTCCTTCAGATAGCCGACCGTCATCGAGAAGCTCTGCGCCGATACGCCGACCATCTCGGCGGCAAGGCAGGTGCGCCCGGCGTCGAGCACACGGTCGAGGATCACCGCGCCCTCCCCCACCGCGCCGATCACGTCCGCGCCGTCCACCTGCACACCGTCGAAGCGGACATCGGCGGCGTTGCGGCTGTCGACCATGATCGTCCGGCGCACATCGACGCCTGCCGCCTTCGGGTCGACGAGGAACAGCGTGATGCCGTCCCGGTCCCCGTCCTCGCCCGAGGTTCGCGCGGCGACGATCAGCCTGTCGGCGACGTGCCCGTCGAGCACGAAGGTCTTGGCACCCGTAAGCCGGAAGCCGTTCCCGGCTGCCTCGGCGCGCGTGCAGATCAGGTGCGGCGCATGGCGCGAAGCCTCGTCGCTCGCCAGTGCCAGCAGTAGGTCGCCCGCCGCGAGCTTCGGCAGCAGCGCGGCCTGTTGTTCATCGTTCGCCGCCGCCAGCGCCGTCGCCCCCAGCACCGCCGTCGAAAGGAACGGCGACAGCGACAGGTTGCGACCGATCGCGTCCTGAATGAGGTTCGCCGCGACGAGTCCCAGCCCGCTGCCCCCGTGCGCCTCGGGCACGAGCACGCCCGCAAAGCCCATCTCGGCCATCTGCTTCCAGAGGTCGCGCGAGAAGCCGATCGCATCGGCAGCGTCACGCAGCCGTCGAAGCTCCGAAACCGGCGCTTCGGACGCGAAGAAGCCGTCCGCCGCCTCGCGGATCATCGCCTGTTCGTCAGTCAGCACCAGCGCCATCGTCACTCCTTACGCATCGGGCAGCGCGAGCACGCGCTTGGCGATGATGCCGAGCTGCACCTCCGCCGTGCCGCCCTCGATCGAGTTCGCGCGCGAACGCAGCCATGCCTTCGCCATGTCGCCGTCGTGCGCGCCCTCGCCGTCCCACAGCAGCCCGTCGCTACCGAACACACTCATCAGCAATTCCTGCCGCGACTTGTTCAGTTCCGAACCCACATGCTTCAGCATCGATGACAAATGTCCGATGTCCTGCCCGGCTTTCGCTTCGTCCTTCACACGCTCCATGGTGAGCGCGAAGCACAATGTATCCATGTCGTGCCGTGCGAGGTCCACACGCAGGCCTTCGTCGGCGAGCGCGCCGTCCGCCCGCGTGCCGACGCGCTTCTTCGCGATCTGCGCCGCCGTATCGCGCCCGCCGGTCCCGAAGTCGGCGCCAATCGAGCTGCGTTCGTGGGTGAGCAGGTACTTGGCGATCGACCAGCCCTTGCCGCGTATGCCGACAAGGTTTTCCTTCGGCACCTTCACGTTGTCGAAGAAGGTCTGGCAGAACGGCGAATAGCCGCTGATCAGCTTGATCGGCGAGGTCGAAACGCCCTCGGACGCCATATCGAACAGCAGGAAGCTGATGCCCTCGTGCTTGGGCGCGTCGGGCTCGGTGCGGACGAGGCAGAATATCCAGTCGGCTTGATCGGCATAGCTCGTCCAGATCTTGGAGCCGTTCACCAGCCAGTGATCGCCCTTGTCCTCGGCCTTCGTCTTCAGCGCGGCGAGGTCGGACCCCGCACCCGGCTCCGAATAGCCTTGGCACCAGCGGATTTCGCCGCGCGCGATCTTCGGCAGATGCTCGGCCTTCTGCGCCTCATTGCCGTACTTCAGCAGCGCCGGTCCCAGCATCCAGATGCCGAACGAACTGAGCGGCGCCCGCGCGTGGATGCGCCGCATCTCCTCGGCGAGCACCTTGGCCTCTTCGGCCGAGAGTCCTCCTCCGCCATATTCCTTAGGCCATTCCGGCACCGTCCAGCCGCGCGCAGCCATACGCTCCAGCCACAGCCGCTGCGCGTCGTTCTTGAAGCGGACATTGCGCCCGCCCCAGCAGACGTCGGCTTCCTCCAGAACCCGCTCGCGCATCTCGGCCGGACAGTTCGCCTCCAGCCACGCGCGCGTTTCGCCGCGAAACTCTTCCAGCGGCTCGGCCATAGGCCAAAACCCTCCCCGCATCCGATTGCCTTATGCTCTCCCGGCACTATGGTGCGCGGCGTCCACAGGGGCAATCCCGTCGTTTTTGAGGGCAGACAGCCGTATGTTCGCAATCGAGGCCGCGCTTACTTACCCCAGCATCGATCCGGTCTGGTTCCGCATTCCCCTGCCCTTCACCGAAACCAGCCTCCCGATCCGCTGGTACAGCCTCGCCTATATCGGCGGCATCATCGTCGCGTGGTGGTATCTGCTGAAGATGCTGGCAAAACCGGGGGCGCCGATGGCACGCCGCCACGCCGACGACCTCGTCACGTGGGTAACGCTCGGCATCATCCTCGGCGGCCGTGTCGGCTATGTTCTGTTCTACGATTTCGAGCGCTTCTTTGGCCCCGAAGGCCATATCTCCGACGTGTTCAAGCTGTGGGAAGGCGGCATGTCGTTCCACGGCGGCGCGGCGGGCGTGTCGATCGCACTCCTTATCTACACATGGCAGCAGAAGCTGAGCTGGCTGCGCGTGCACGATTATATCGCATGCACCATCCCGTTCGGCCTGTTCTTCGGGCGCATCGCCAACTTCATCAACGGCGAGCTTTGGGGCCGCGCGACGGACGTGCCGTGGGCGATGAAGTTCCCCACCGGCGGCGACGTGCTCCGCCACCCGAGCCAGCTCTACGAGGCGGGGCTTGAAGGCATCGTGCTGTTCGCGATCCTCTGGTATCTCTTCTGGAAGACGGACGCCCGTTACAAGCCCGGGCTTCTCGTCGGCGCGTTCATGCTGGGCTACGGCGTGTTCCGCTTCGTCGTTGAATATTTCCGCGAGCCCGACGTGCAGCTCGGCACGCTGTCGTGGGGTCTCACCATGGGCCAGACGCTGTCCACCACGATGATCGTCGCCGGTGCCTACTTCGTCGCGACGGCGGGCAGGCGAGCGCTCGCCAAATGACCCCGCTCGGGCGCAAGCTCGCCGCGGAGATCGAAGCGCGCGGCCCGATCGGCGTCGATCGCTACATGGCGGAATGCGTCGCGGCCTATTACGCCGGGCGCGATCCCTTCGGGCGCGGCGGCGATTTCACGACCGCGCCCGAAATCAGCCAGATGTTCGGCGAGATCATCGGCCTCTGGATGGCGGACCTCTGGGACCGCGCCGGGCGACCAGCGCGCGTGAACCTCGTCGAACTCGGCCCCGGACGCGGCACGCTCATGGCGGACCTGCTGCGCGCCGCCCGCGCGCTCCCCGCCTTCGCCGACGCGATCCGCGTCCATTTCGTGGAAACGAGCCCCACGCTGCGCGCGGCGCAGGCGCAGCGCGTCCCGGCAGCCGAGTGGCACAATGATCTCGCCGAGGTGCCGCAAGGCGCGCCCCTCCTCGTCGTCGCCAACGAGTTCTTCGACGCCCTCCCCATCCGGCAGGAGGTGCGCGTGGATGGCGAATGGCAGGAACGGCGCATCGGTGTTTCGGAGGAGGCCTTCGTCTTTACGCCCGAAGGCGATGCAATCCGCGAAATCGCGCCCGCGCGCGCTGATTATGCCGGCGCCCTCGCCGCCCGGATCGCGGCGGAAGGTGGTGCAG
Organism: uncultured Sphingosinicella sp.; assembly: GCF_963974575.1. Lineage (NCBI taxonomy): Bacteria > Pseudomonadati > Pseudomonadota > Alphaproteobacteria > Sphingomonadales > Sphingosinicellaceae > Sphingosinicella > uncultured Sphingosinicella sp. Next base: position 247,822 of record NZ_CAXBBQ010000004.1, read on the forward strand.
CACTCCTTATCGACTACGGCTATGAAGGCCCCGCCGAGGGCGATTCCCTGCAGGCGCTTGCGGCCCATGCCGCCGCCGATCCGCTTGCAGCGCCAGGCGAACATGACCTCACCGCGCATGTGGATTTCACAGCGCTTGCCGAGACAGCACGCGCGGCAGGCGTCCATATTTCGCCGCTAGCACTGCAGGGCCCCTTCCTGGTCGCACTCGGCATCGAAGCGCGCGCCGAGCGTCTCTCGCGCAGCCTCGACCCGGAAGCCCGCCATGCTATAGCGGGCGCAATGCGGCGACTGACCTTGCCGCAAACGATGGGGAGCCTGTTCAAGGTGCTTGCACTGACGCACAAGGATTGGCCTGAGCCTGCAGGCTTCGGCGCATGAGCGACATTGTTTTCCGCGCACCCACCGCAGCGGATCTGCCCGTGCTGTGCGAACTCAGCCGCCAGACGTTCATCGAGACGTTCGGCCACCTCTACGCGAAACACGACCTCGATCACTTCCTCGTCACCGTATTCGGCCCCGAGGGAATGCCCGTGGAATTCGCGGACCCGGCTTACGCGTTTCGGATCGCCGAAGCCGACGGGAAGATGGTGGCCTATTGCAAGGTCGGTCCGCCCTACCTTCCCGTGGAGGACGACGGGCGCAGCAAGTGCGAACTGCGCCAGCTCTATATCCTGAAGGCATGGCACGGGCGCGGCATCGCGCAGCCGATGATGGCTTGGGCGCTCGAATGGGCGAACATGGGCGGCTGGCAGGACATGTACCTCACCGTCTGGTCCGAAAACTACCGGGCGCAGAAGGTCTACGAGAACTACGGCTTCGAGAAGGTCGGCGACCACCGCTTCATGGTGGGCGAGCAGGCCGATCACGATTTCATCTATCGCAAGGTGCTGCGCCCATGAGCGTTCCCGTCCTTCATGCCGGCGCGCTGGACGGCGTCCCCCACGGCTTCCTCGGGCGGCGGGGCGGCGTTTCCGAAGGCATCGTCGCGGGGCTCAACGTCGGGCTCGGGTCGCAGGACGACCGCACTGCCATTGCCGAAAACCGCCGCCGTGCGGTGGAGGCCGTGTTGCCGGGCGCGAAGCTCGTGACGCTGCATCAGGTCCACAGCCCAGACACCATCGCCGTGACCGCACCATACCCGGATGATGCCCGCCCGCACGCCGATGCGCTCGCGACCGCGACGCCTGGCCTGCTGCTCGGCATCCTCACGGCGGACTGCGCGCCCGTGCTGCTTGCGGACCGCGACGCGGGCGTCGTCGGCGCGGCGCACGCGGGTTGGAAGGGCGCGCTCGGCGGCGTCACCGACAGCGTTGTCGCGGCGATGGAAACGCTCGGCGCTCGCCGCGAGCGTATCGCCGCCGCCGTCGGCCCCTGCATCGCCCGCGCGTCCTATGAAGTGGACGAGGCCTTCTTCCATCGTTTCTGCGAAGCAGACCCGGAAAACGAGCGTTTCTTCCTCGATGGCCGCGCCGGGCACCACCAGTTCGACCTTGAGGCCTACGTGGGCGCAAGGCTCGCGGCGTCGGGCATCGGGCGCGTTCAGCTGCTGGGCGAGGACACGTATGCGAACACGGAGGCCTACTTTAGCTTCCGCCGCGCGACGCACCGGGGAGAGGCCGACTACGGGCGGCAGATCGCGCTGATCGGTCTTCCCGCCTGACCCCGACTGCAACACAGATGTCATAGGCGTTGCCCGCGCCGCCTGTGGCCGCTAGTGAACCGACCGACTCGTCACCGCCACAAAAACAGGGATTCGCGCGCCATGAAGCTGCTTGCGGGCAACAGCAACCTTCAGCTCGCGGGCGATATCGCCCGTTACCTCGACATGCCGCTGACGCAGGCGAGCGTCCGCCGCTTCGCCGACGAGGAAGTGTTCGTGGAAATCCACGAGAATGTGCGCGGCGAGGACGTGTTCGTCGTCCAGTCCACAGCCTTTCCGGCGAACGACAACCTGATGGAACTTCTCATCTGCATCGACGCGCTGAAACGCGCGAGCGCCAAGCGCATCACCGCCGTCGTCCCCTACTTCGGCTACGCCCGGCAGGACCGGAAGCCCGGCCCGCGCACGCCGATTTCGGCGAAGCTCGTCGCCAACCTCATCACCGTTGCGGGTGCCAACCGCGTGCTCTCGGTCGATCTCCACGCCGGGCAGATTCAGGGTTTCTTCGATATCCCGACCGACAACCTCTACGCCGCCCCGGTGATGAGCGACGACATCCTCGCCCGTTACGGCTCGGAAAACATGATGGTCGTCTCGCCCGACGTCGGCGGCGTGGTGCGCGCCCGCGCGCTCGCCAAGCGGCTCGACAACGCCCCGCTCGCCATCGTCGACAAACGCCGCGAGCGCGCCGGCGAATCCGAAGTCATGAACATCATCGGCGACGTCGAAGGCCGCTTCTGCATCCTCGTCGACGACATCGTCGATTCGGCGGGCACGCTCTGCAACGCAGCTGCCGCGCTCCGTGCCGCGGGTGCTAAGGCCGTTGTCGCTTACTGTACGCACGGCGTACTTTCAGGCGGCGCCGTCGCCCGCGTCGAAGGTTCGGAGCTGATGGAACTTGTCATCACCGACTCGATCTCACGCCCCGAGATCGCGAACGCGAAGAAGCTGCGCCAGCTCACGATCGCACCGCTGCTCGGCGAGGCCGTCCGCCGCATCGCCGACGAGTCCTCGGTTTCCAGCCTGTTCGACTAGCATGAGCGCGAAACCCCGCTGTTTCGGCAATAGTCCCGGCAAGGAATTCTACGCCGCATACCACGACGACGAGTGGGGCGTTCCCGTCCACAACGACCGCAAGCTGTTCGAGATGCTCATCCTCGAAGGTGCGCAGGCCGGGCTCAGCTGGGAAACCGTTCTGAAAAAGCGCGACGGCTACCGCGCCGCCTTCCACGATTTCGACCCCGTCCGCGTCGCCGCGATGACGGACGACGACCTTGAGCAGGTACTGGCGACGGGCAACATCGTCCGCAACCGTCTGAAGGTCTGGTCCGCGCGCCGAAACGCCGCCGTATTCCTCGATATGCAGCGCGAGCATGGCAGCTTCGATGCGTGGCTCTGGGCCTTCGTGGACGGAAAGCAGCTCGTGAACCGCCCCAAAAGCTTCAAGGACGTCCCCGCCTCCACCCCGCTCAGCGACGCCATTTCGAAGGCGCTCAAGAAGGCGGGCATGAACTTCGTCGGCTCGACCATCATCTACGCGTACATGCAGGCGGTCGGCCTCGTGAACGATCACGTCAGCACCTGCTGGAAGGCGCCGGCCTGAACGCTTATCTACAGGGCATGACGACCACCTCGCAGCAGCACCCGCTGCGCCGCTTCCTCCCCTACCTGTGGCCCGCCGACAAGCCGGGCCTCAAGCTGCGCGTCGTCTCCGCGCTCATCCTCGTCCTGATTGCCAAGGCGACGATGCTGATCATGCCCTTCGCATACAAGGGCGTGATCGATTCGATGGCGACGCCCACGAACCAGGGCTTCCTGCTCGGCGTCGGCCTCGTCTTCGCCTATGCCGCCGCACGGTTCGGCGGTGTATTGTTCGACAACATCCGCAACGTCATTTTCGAGCGTGTCGGCCAGACCGCCGGCGCCGACCTCGCCGGCGAGGTCTTCACCCGCATCCACGACCTTTCGCTGCGCTTCCACCTCGAACGCCGCACCGGCGCGCTCACCCGCATCATCGAGCGCGGCACCAAGAGCGTCGACACGATGCTCTATTTCCTCGCCTTCAACATCGCGCCCACGATCCTCGAACTGACCGCCGTCTGCGTGATCTTCCAGATCAAGATGGGCTTCGAGATCGTCGCGGCGACGCTCGTCATCGTCGCGCTCTACATCTGGTTCACCCGCCGCGTCACCGAATGGCGCAGCGAGCTTCGCCGCCGCATGGTCGATACCGACAACCGCACCACGCAGCGCGCCGTCGATTCGCTGCTCAACTACGAAACGGTGAAATACTACAGCGCCGAAGCGTTGGAACGGCAGCGTTACAGCCAGTCGCTCCAGAGCTACGCGAGCGCCGCGATCAAGAGCGAGAATTCGCTCGCCGCGCTCAACATCGGCCAGTCGCTGATTACAAACATCATGATGGCGGGCGCCATGGCCTACACGGTGTGGGGCTGGAGCCAGGGCAAATTTACCGTCGGCGACGTGGTGCTGGTGAACACGCTGCTCATGCAGCTCTTCCGTCCGCTGGACATGCTCGGCTGGGTTTACCGCGAGATTAAGCAGGGCCTGATCGACATGGAGGCGATGTTCGGCCTGCTCGACACCGTGCCCGAGATCGCCGACGCGCCCGGCGCCCCGCCACTTGCGGTCAGCGTCGGCGCGGTGCGTTTCGAGAATGTCGATTTCGGCTATGATCCCGAACGCCAGATCCTGCACGGCGTCAGCTTCGAAATCCCCCCCGGCGACACTGTCGCCATCGTCGGCGAATCCGGCGCCGGCAAGTCGACGCTCTCCCGCATCCTCTACCGCTTCTACGATATCCAGGCGGGCCGCGTGACCATCGACGGTCAGGATATCCGCACGGTGACGCAGGCGAGCGTTCGCGCCGCCATCGGCATCGTTCCGCAGGACACGGTGCTGTTCAACGACACGATCGGCTACAACATCGGCTACGGCCGCGCAGGCGCAACACAGACGGAAATCGAGGCGGCCGCGCGGCAAGCGCAGATCCACGACTTCATCGTCTCGCTGCCGCAAGGCTACGACACAGTCGTCGGCGAACGCGGCCTCAAGCTCTCGGGCGGCGAGAAGCAGCGCGTCGCGATCGCGCGCACGATCCTGAAAGACCCGCCGATCCTGATCCTCGACGAAGCGACGAGCGCGCTCGACAGTCGCACCGAGGCAGCGATACAGGATGCGCTCTCGACTGTGTCGGCGCGCCGCACGACGCTCGTCATCGCCCACCGGCTGTCGACGATCGTCGATGCCGACGAGATCCTCGTCATGGACAAGGGCCGCATCGTCGAACGGGGCCGCCACGACGGCCTGCTCGCGACAAACGGCCTCTACGCGGAAATGTGGATGCGCCAGCAGACGGAAGCCGACGACCTCTCCGAGGCCGCCGAATAACGAAAACGATCCAGCGCATGTCGGAACCGCTAAGGGCGGCAACTGTTTCCTTCCTACACAAGGGAGAATTCGACATGGCGAACGAAGCCGAAATGGAAACCCGCTTCTGGAAAGCACTGAAGTCAGACCGAACGATGATGCTTGGACTCGATGGCGTCGAGGACGGTCATACGCGTCCCATGACGGCAATGGTGGAGGAGGAAGGTCGCGGGCCGATCTGGTTCTTCACGGCCCGCGATAACGGGATTGTTCAGGCGCTGGATGATGGGCAGCGCGCGATCGCGACATTCGCTGCCAAGGATCACGACCTCTTCGCCACGGTTCACGGCACGCTGTGGATGGATAACGATCAGGCCGTTATCGAACGCTTGTGGAATCCATTCATCGCCGCATGGTACGAAGGCGGAAAAACCGACCCGAAGCTCGCGCTGCTAAGGCTCGACGCCGAACACGCGGAAATCTGGTTGAACGAGAACAGCCTTTTTGCCGGCGTGAAGCTTCTCCTCGGAATCGATCCGAAGAAAGCCTACAAGGACAAGGTTGCCGAGGTGAATCTGCACTAGGCGAGCGCAATTGCCCCCCGCGAAATCGGCCGGTAAGCTGCCGCCGGAGATCGGAGCGGAGAAAGCGATATGAAGCGCGCTTGCGTAATGATTGTGGCAACGCTCATGCTGGCGGCGTGCGATGCGAGGGAAGCCGAAAAAACAAACACCGTCGCCGCCGAGACGAACAGCACACCGTCTGTCGGAGCAGCAGCGCCAATTCCGGCAACCGATCTGCTCGTGAAGCGCGAGACAGCCGAACTCGATTTCCTGTGGCGTGCGCCGCCGGAACTTGCAGAGGCGCCGCCGATGCTTTCGGCTCTGCGCGCGCAGGCGCTTGCAAGCGCGGAGGAGATGCAGGCAGGCGCGGTGGAAGATATGAAGCTGCGGCCGGCGGACGCGCCGAAGATATCGCATTTCTTCGTGCAGGACTGGACGGTCGCCGCCGACACACCTGCCCTGCTGAACGTTCGCGCCGACATCTCGATGTATACGGGCGGCGCGCATCCGAACCACGGCTTCGCGGTGAAATACTGGGAGAAGATCGAGCGCCGCGAGATCAGCTTCAGCGATCTCTTCATTGACTGGACCGCTGCAGAGAAGCTGCTCACCCCTGCCTATTGCACCGCGCTCGATGCGGAGCGCGTCTCGCGGCGCGGCGCGATCGAGAACGACATGTTCGACGATTGCCCGCCGATCGGAGATCAGCCGGTGGCGCTGGTATCATGGCCGGGACAGGATATTTCGGGTTTCCGCATCCTGCTCGGACCCTACGTGGCGGGGCCATATGCCGAGGGCGATTTCCAGATCGAGGTGCCGATGACGGATGCGGTCCGCGCGCTCGTGAAGCCGCAATATCTGAAGGCGAAGTAGCGGCTTATTCGTAATCGCGTTCCGGAAGGTGCGCATCGTCGGCAAGATCGCTGAAACGCGTGTGGATTGCTTCGAAATGCAAATCCACGATGCCGGTGGAGCCGTGACGCTGCTTGGCCACGATCACCTCGGCGCGACCACGGATGGTGATACCGCGCTCCATCCATTTCTCGAACTTCTCGGTGCCGTCCTCGGGCTTTTTCTGGGCGTGGTAATATTCGTCGCGGTAGACGAAGAGTACGATGTCGGCATCCTGCTCGATGGTGCCGGATTCGCGAAGATCGGCAAGTTGGGGCCGCTTGTCCTCGCGCTGCTCGACGGCACGTGAGAGCTGCGACAGTGCAATCACCGGCACGTTCAGCTCCTTGGCGAGCGTTTTCAGGCCGCGCGTGATTTCCGAGATTTCGTTCACGCGATTTTCGTTTGACTGCCGGCTGCTGCCCTGCAGAAGCTGAAGATAGTCAACCACGATGAGGCCGACGCCCTTCTGCCGCTTCAACCGACGCGCACGCGAACGCATCGCTGCGATGGTGAGACCGGGCGTATCGTCGATGTAGAGCGGCAAATCCTGCAGCGCTGCGGACGCACGGACGAGATCGCGGAACTGCGCCTGATTGATCTTGCCCATGCGAAGGTCTTCGGAGCTGATCCGCGCCTGCTCGGCAAGGATACGCGTCGCCAGCTGATCCGCCGACATTTCGAGGCTGAAGAAAGCGACACCCGCGCCGCTCGTCTTGTCGATCTGATCGGCGCGATCCTTCATCAGGCGTTCGGCGGCCGAGAAGGCGATATTGGTGGCAAGCGCGGTCTTGCCCATCGCGGGACGCCCGGCAAGGATGATGAGGTCGGAACGATGAAGTCCGCCGATCTTGGTGTTGAGCGCATTGAGACCCGTGGTGATACCCGAAAGATGTCCGCCGGACTGCTTGGCGCGCTCGGCCATCTGCACGGCGAGCGTCGCGGACTGAGCGAAGCTCTTCACCGAGTTCGAGACCTCGCCCTCCTCGGCGACCTTGTAGAGCGCAAGTTCGGCCTGCTGAATCTGATCGTGCGGGTTCACGTCCTGCGAAGTGTCAGACGCGCTCACCACCATCTCGCGTCCGACGCGCACGAGTTCACGCAGCAGTGCGAGGTCGTAGATTTGCGCCGCGAAGTCCTTCGCGGCGATCAACGCCGCGGATTGCTCGGTAAGCTGCGCGAGGTACGCAGGGCCGCCGAGCTCGGCGAGCGCAGGGTGATCGGCGAACATCGGCCGCAGCGTCACCGGCGTTGCGAGCATGGCGCGGTCCACGAGCTTCAGGATCGCGGCGTAAATCTCACCGTGCACCGGCTCGAAGAAATGTTCGGGGCGCAGCTTCAGCTGCACGTCCTCGGCAAGCCGGTTGTCGATCATCATCGCGCCGAGCAGCGCCGCCTCCGCATCCAGGTTATGCGGGAGAGTCGGCGAGTCAGCGGCAGGAGCCGGTACGGCGCGGAGTGGTGTCAGCATGGAGGCACTATACAGGAGATTGCAGGCCGCGTCGCAAGTCCATCGGCGAAATATACGTCGGGGCGACTCTGTGTTGTTATCTGTGGATAACCCACAGCTCTGCCCTCACCCGATTTCTTTGCGCAGTTCCTCGATAAGGTCGGGCACAGCCGTAAGCCGCGCCTCCTCGGCATCAAGAATGGCATGAAAGGCGCGTTTCTTGATGCTGGTCACGAACCCCGCGTCGAGGCGTTTGCCTTCGGGAAGCGCCGACACGACGATGTCAATCACCCGGTCTACTCCGTGCAGGCGGCCCCAGAGGTAGTCGTTTTCCCGATAGGCGCGGCTAAAGAACGCGCCGAAGCTGTTGAACTTGATGCCTTTCAATGTCGCAAGCGCACCGCCTTCACGGATCGCGCGCGCGTCGTCCGGCGAAATGCGGTCGACCTTGATCTCGTCGAACTCGTCGAGTCCCTCGCCCTGGAGCAGCGGAAAGGTGGCGATGTCGTAGAAGGGAAAGCCGAGATAGGCCTTCAGGATTTGGGCGCGGAGGTCCGGCGCCGTGCAGTCCGTGATGATCGCGGCAAGCCGCGCGTCGCCGAGCGCGTCGAAATCGGTGAGCCCGAGCGCCTCCCCATAGGCTTCGATCACCGCCACCGCGTCTTCGTTCGCAGAGGCGGCGGGGTCACGAACCCAGGGGCCATAGAAGGCGAGGCGGCGCCGATCGAGATAGGGTGCGAGCAGTTCATAAAGCGAGGCCTTGAGCGCTTCGGCCTTCTGCAACTCTTCCGAACCGCCTGCATCGCCCCATTCGTTGACACGGCGAACGATGAAGCGCAGCCGCCGGACCCGAAAGCCGAGGTCGTAGCGGCGCAGGAACTGTACGAAGAGGTCCGCGTCGGCGTCCTTCGGGCGCGTCGTTTTCGTCACCCGGTCCATGCCGCTGCGCCGGACGTGCCGCCAGACCTCCTTGCGGACGCGCTCCGCCACATCGCGCTCGTGCCCGCCGAGGTCGGCGAACAGCCGCGCCATCTCCTCGACGATCTGGCTGAGCTTCAGGTGGGCATACGATGGGTAGGTGAAACCCGCGCGCAGCACCGCCTCGGCATTCGCCTGCGCGCGCCACTGCTGGAGCTTGGCGGGTGAGATCTTGGCGCGAAGTTGGCGGCGACCGATCGCGTCCTCAATTGCTTCGTCGACAGTGGCGCGTATGCCCTCGACGACGTGTGTAAGGCGGCGCACGCGTGAGGACAGGCCGGCGAGATGATCGAGATCGTCGCGGATCGGCTGCTCGCGCGGAATGTCGGAGAGCGAACGCAGGATCGTCGAGAAGAAGCCCGGCGGCTTCGAAGCGTCAGTACGCGTGCCGATGCTGCGGATGCCGGGCTTGGGATCGATGTAAACGAAGCGCCGGTCGATCTCGCGGTGCGCCGGGCGCTGGCGAAGCGCTGCAATCGCCGGCGCAAATGGCGCGTTGTTGAGGATACTGCCATCGAGCAGCACCGCGTGGGACGGATCGAGGCCGCTCGTTGCGCGGTGCGGGAACACACGCGACAGGAAGGCCGTGCGCTCCGGCCAGGGCTTGCTGTCCTTTGCCAGCACGCGGTCGAGTTCGCTCGGCTGGAAGGGCGGGAAGGCCCCGGGGAACGACGCCGTCGCCCGCGCCGCGAAGGTGAGCGAAGGGATGTCGGCGAGCTTCCGCTCCGCCCCGCGCTCGCTTGAATCGCGGAAGGTGATGAGTTTCCGGTGCTCCACCTCCATCACCTCTTCAGGGCTGTGGAGGCGCAGGCGTTCCGGGTAGCCGTGATAGTCGGTGACGGTGACGAAGAGGTCGAGCGGCTGGCCGGGTGGCAGCAGCGGCGAGGCCGCCTTCGTCTCCGCCATCGCCTCGAACGCGCCCATCAGCAGCTCGGTGAAGTGCTCACCCGAAAACGGCGGCTCGAACCAGCGCGAGCGGATGAAGCGCGAAACCTTGATGCGTAGCTCCTCGCGCGCACCCTTCTCGACGATCTCGTCCAGGGGATCGATCTGCCCGCGCGCCATCCAGAGCAGCGGCCGCGCGTAGAACTTGCTCCAGCGCGATTTCGGCACGGCCTCGGGATCGAGAAGCTCGTCGGCGTCGGCCTTGTCGAGCCAGAGGTCGGCGAGCGGCGCGAGGCTCTGCCCGGTCGAGATCGCCTGCGCGAGGAAGATGCCATTGATGCCGCCCGCCGACGCGCCCGCCACAATGTCGACAAGCACGCGCAGGCGGACATGCTGCCCGATCGCGTCGAGGAGGTCGTGATACACGGGTTCGGTGTCGCCGCCCGGCAGCTCCGGATCGGAATCATGCCAGCTGCGGCTGGCACGCAGCAGCTTCCAGATCTCCTGCGTAATGCCATGCATATAAACGGCAAGGCTGATGCCGCCGTAGCAAACGAGGGCCAGCCGAAGCTCTTTTTCACGCATGGGCGGACCATATCGGGACGGAATCTCCCTGTCGACCGTGAGGGTTGCGCTCGGGCGGCCGAAGGCGCAGGTTCCGTGCTTAGGAACCAACAGGGGGAGGATGCCCATGACCTTGAACAGCAACGTGATCTCGATGCTGCAGACCATCGTCGCGATGGGTCTGCTCAATCTGGTGATGTTTGTGTGGATGTACGCCACCCGGATTCCCGCGATGAACCAAGCGAAGATCGATCCGCAATCGGCGCAGCATCCGGGGTCGCTGAACACGCTCCCGAGCGAGGCGCGGCGGGTGGCCGACAACTACAACCACCTCTTCGAGGCGCCGACGCTCTTCTACGCGATGGTCATCGCCATCGTGCTCCTCGGCCACGCCGACCAGTGGCACGTGCTCGCGGCATGGGCCTACGTGATCCTGCGCGCGCTCCATTCGCTGGTGCAGGCGACCATCAACCGCGTGATGATCCGCTTCGCGCTTTTCGCACTTTCATGGGTGGCGCTCGGCATCATGATCGTCCGCGAGGTCGCGGCGATCTACTGACCGCCGCGCCTACGCGCGCCGCCAGACCGTCGTCCCGTCCGGCTTGTCCTCAAGCAGGATGCCCTCCGCTTTCAGCTGATCGCGGATTCGGTCGGCCTCGGCCCAGTTCTTCGCAGCCTTGGCCGCGGCGCGGGCATCTATCCGCATTTCGATCTCGTCACCAGATGACAGCTCGACGGAGCCCATGCTGGTTTCCACGACCATTGGTTCAGGTCGAACCCGACCAAACCATGCATCCGGGGAATGCGAAAGTATCCCGAGCATACGAGCGCCTCGCCAGAGGCGTTCAAGTTTGCGGCTGTTCGCAAACTCGGACAAAATGGCAATAGCGGCCGGAGTGTTGAGGTCGTCGGCTAGCACTGCTTCAATTTCAACATCGCCAACGGCGTCAACCTGTTCATCTTCCAACAAGCGATACCAGCGATCCAGCATCGCCTTCGCCTGCTCGATAAGCCGCTCATTCCAATCCAGTGGCTGTCGATAGTGCGCCATCAGCAACGCTAACCGCAGCGTCTCACCCTTGTGGCGCTGCTCCAGAAGCTCACCCACCGTCACCACATTGCCGAGCGACTTCGACATCTTCTCCTTGTCCATCGAGAGGAAGCCGTTGTGCATCCAGATGTTCGCGAGCGGCGCGCCGTCGTGGGCGCAGCGGCTTTGTGCGCATTCGTTTTCGTGGTGCGGGAACTGGAGGTCGAGGCCGCCGGCGTGGATGTCGATCGTGGTGCCGAGGTGCGCCTCGATCATCGCCGAGCATTCAATGTGCCAGCCCGGGCGCCCGCGACCCCAGGGAGAGTCCCAGCCCGGCTGGCCCGCCACGCTCGGCTTCCAGAGCACGAAATCGCCGGGGTTCTTCTTGTAGGGCGCCACTTCCACACGCGCGCCCGCGATCATCTCATCCATCGGGCGGCGCGACAGCGTGCCGTAGGCGGCATCTTTCGTGATGTCGAACAGCGCATGGCCATCGGCGGCATAGGCCGCACCCTTCTCGATCAGTGCCGCGATCATCGCGACCATCTGCTGCACATGCTCCGTCGCGCGCGGTTCATACGTCGGGCGCAGCACGCCGAGCGCGCCCATGTCGGCGCGGTAGAAATCCTCGTAGCGCTTCGTGATCGTCTCAATCGGCACGCCCTCGGCCTCTGCGGCGGCCATGATCTTGTCGTCGATGTCGGTGAAGTTCCGCGCGTAGTGCACGGCGTTCTCGCCATAGGTGTGGCGGAGCAGCCGGAACAGCACGTCGAACACCACGGCGGGCCGGGCGTTGCCGATGTGCGCGCGGTTATAGACCGTGGGGCCGCACACATACATCGTCACCCGGTTCTTGTCGGCGGGCGTGAGGACGTCCTTCTGGCGCGTCAGCGTGTTGTAAAGGCGGATTTCGGTCATGGTCGCGCCCCTAGCGCGAATCCGCCGCGAAGGAAACTCCGGCTAAATCTCGGTGCCGCTCGAATCGTCCAGCAGATCGTCAAGCGCGTCGCGCTCTTCGTGCGTGTAGCCCTCGCCGCCGCTCGTATCGCTGTAGTGCTGATCCTCGGGCGCCGCGCGCGGCCTGTCGTCACCAAGCCCGAGCCCTTCCTGCCGGTCTTCGGCATAGTCGATGATCGCGCGGCTGGTGATGTCGAGCAATGGCTCCGTCTTCGCGGCGATCAGCCATTCCGGCAGTTTCTCGTTCCCGCCCCAGATGAGCGCGTGACCGCGCGTGACGACGAGGAACACGAGGCTGACGACGATGAGCCCCTTCACCGCCCCGAAGCCGAGCCCGAGCACGCGGTCGATCGGCCCGATCACCGAACGCTTGGTGCGATCGCCGAGCAACCGCCCGACAAGGCGGAACAGGAAGAAGGTGCCGAAGAAGATGACGACGAAGGCGATCGCCGCCGCCGCGACCTCGCTGCCGACCATGCCCGCCGCAATGAGCTTGCCCGCCGGGTAGAAGATCTTGAGCGCGACGACCGCCGCGACCCATGCGAGCAGGGTGAGAATCTCGGTAACGAACCCCCGGATCGCGCCGAGCACGGCAAGCGCGCCCACGATGAGCAGAACGACGATGTCGAACCCGGTCATGTCCATATTTCGCGGCCCTAATCCGAGCCGCAGAGGTGGTCAACAAGCCCCGACAAATGTTTGAAGCCTGTGGCTTTCATACCATTGGGCACGCCGTCTCCCTTCGCGGTCGCGCCGCCCGGCAGGAAGGCGCGCTCGAAGCCGAGCTTCTGCGCTTCCTTGAGGCGGAGTCCGAGGTGCGGCGCGGCGCGAACCTCGCCCGAAAGCGCGATTTCGCCGAGCGCCACCGTATCGAGCCGGATCGGTCGCTCCGCCATCGCCGAGGCAAGCGCGGCAGCGACCGCGAGGTCCGCCGCAGGGTCCGAGATGCGCAGGCCGCCCGCGATGTTGAGATAGACCTCGCAGGTCGAGAAGTTGAGCCCGCAGCGCGCCTCCAGCACCGCGAGGATCATCGCAAGCCGCCCCGAATCCCAGCCTACAACCGCGCGGCGCGGTGTCGCGCCCGAAGGCAGACGCACGACGAGCGCCTGCACCTCCACCATCACCGGCCGCGTGCCCTCGATCGCGGGGAACACCACCGATCCCGGCACCGGCGCCTCGCGCTGCGTGAGGAACAGCGACGACGGGTTCGAAACCTCTTCCAGCCCGAACGTTCCCATTGCGAACACGCCGATCTCGTCGGTACCGCCGAAGCGGTTCTTCACGGCGCGGAGGATACGGTACTGGTGCGAACGTTCGCCTTCGAAATAGAGCACGGTATCGACCATGTGTTCGAGCACGCGCGGCCCGGCGATCTGCCCGTCCTTGGTCACGTGCCCGACAAGAACCACCGCGGCCCCTTCGGACTTCGCATAGCGGATCAGCTCCTGCGCGGCGGCGCGCACCTGGCTCACCGTGCCGGGCGCTCCCTCCAGCATGTCTGAATGCATGGTCTGGATCGAATCGATCACCAGCAGGTCGGGCACCGGGTTTTCGGCAAGCGTCGTCAGGATGTCGCGCACCGAGGTCACGCTGGCGAGCGCCACGTCCGCCTTGCCGAGCCCAAGCCGCTGCGCGCGCAGCCGCACCTGATCGGCGGCCTCCTCGCCGGACAGATAGACGATTCGCTTGCCGGCCAGCGCCATCTTGCCCGCGACCTGCAGCAGCAGCGTCGATTTGCCGATGCCCGGATCGCCACCGATCAGGATCGCGCTGCCCGGCACCACACCGCCGCCAAGCGTGCGGTCAAGCTCGGCGATCCCGGTGGGCAGCCGCGGCGGCAACGGCGTATCTTCATCGAGCGATTGCAGGCGAAACGCTGCACCGCCGCGCGATAGCGACTGCTTCGCCGAGAACGGCGTCACCACCGCGCCCGCATCCTCCACGATGCTGTTCCACTCCTTGCACTCGCCGCACTGCCCCGCCCAACGCGGGCTCACCGCGCCGCACGCCTGACAGACAAACTGGGTTTTCAGCCGCGCCATTCACCACCCGAGATCAAGAACATAAAAAGAACATATCGATCACCCACACGAAACACAACTCCCTCTCCCTGCCAGGCACAGGGTCGGGGAAAGGAGGTGCCCGCCAACCCCCAACAGGCATTTGCGCATCAGGGGCCGCACGGCTATCCGTCCTCACATATGATCCCGCCGTCTCCCCTCCGCCTCCGCATCGATCTCGACGCACTTGCAGCCAACTGGCGACAACTTCGCGCTCTTTCCGGCGTAGATACCGGCGCGGCGGTAAAGGCAAACGGCTACGGCCTCGGTGCAAAGGCCGTGACGAACCGGCTCTATGCGGAAGGCTGCAGAACGGTCTACGTCTCCAACTGGCAGGAGGCGGCGACGCTCGAAGGCCACCCTCCGGACCTTCGCGTAAAGGTACTGCACGGCGTTGATGCCGCCGATCTTCCCGCCGCACTCTCGATCGACGCGGACCCCGTGCTCGTCAGCCCGGAGCAGGTGGCCCTGTGGCGCGCGCATGGCCAGGGCCGGCGCTGCGACATCATGGTGGATACCGGGATGAACCGCCTCGGCTTCGACTGGCGGGGCTTCTGCACCGAGATGTTCGCGGGGATGGATGTGGACACCGTTCACTCCCACCTCGCCTGCGCCGACATGCCGGATCATCCGCTGAACGGGCTGCAGCGTGATCGCTTTGAAGCGGTGGTCATGGCGCTCGGCATCCGCGGCGCGCTTGCGAACACTGCAGGCATCTTCCTTGGGCGCGACTACACCTTTGGTCACGTCCGCCCCGGTATCGGGCTGTACGGCGGCATCGCAGGGCTGCATCAGGTCGTGTTTCCTTCCGCGCGCGTCATTCAGTGCCGCGACGTGCCTGCCGGCGAAATCTCCGGTTACGGCGCGACATGGACGACCCCACGCGACAGCCGGCTCGCCGTGCTCAACGTCGGCTATGCGGATGGGTATCTGCGGGGCTTTTCAAACACCGGCGCGGCTGTTGTCGCCGGCAAGCGCGCGCCGGTCGTGGGGCGCATATCGATGGACATGATCATCATCGATATCACGGACAGCCCGGCGGTCGCCCCCGGCGACTGGGTGGACATCGCCTACAACCTCGCCGAAGCCGCCGCACAGTCCGGGCTTTCAGAGTATGAGTTGCTGACCGGGCTCGGCGCCCGCTATGAGCGCATTTACACATGAACGCAGTCGTCGCCTTCTTTGCCCACCCCGGCCGCGCCACGCTCGGCGCACTCGCCAGCATCGGCCGGGTTGCACTCTTCACGCTGCGCGCGCTCGCCGCCGCCGTGCGTCCGCCTTATTATTTCGGCCGCCTCCTCGAACAGATGCTGATCATCGGCTGGTTTTCGCTCCCCGTGGTCGGTCTCACCGCCGTTTTCACCGGCGCAGCGCTGGCGCAGCAAATCTTCGTCGGCGGCAGCCGCTTCAACGCGGAAAGCACCGTGCCCGCCGTCACCGTCATCGCCATCGTGCGCGAGCTTGGCCCCGTGCTCGGCGGGCTGATGGTCGCGGGCCGCGTCTCCTCGGCGATGGCGGCGGAACTGGGCACGATGCGCGTTACCGAGCAGATCGACGCGCTGACGACGCTCAGGACCGATCCATTCCAGTATCTGATCGCGCCGCGCCTCTTCGCCGCCGTGATCGTGCTGCCGCTGCTCGTGCTCGTTTCGAACGCGCTCGGCGTGATGGGCGGCTTCCTGATCGGCACGCAGCGCCTCGGCTTCAACGTTACGTCCTACCTCGCCACCACGCGCCAGTACCTCGAGTGGGACGACGTCTCGTCGAGCCTCGTGAAGGCGGCGGTGTTCGGTTTCATCATCGCGATCATGGGCTGCTACCACGGCTTCCGCAGCATGGGCGGCGCGGCGGGCGTCGGCCGTTCGACGACGAACGCGGTCGTCAGCGCGTTCGTGCTGATCCTCCTCGCCAACCTCATCATCACCGTGCTGGTGTTCGGCACATGAGCGCGGAAATGCGCGGCGGCAGCATCGAACTTGTCGGTGTCCGAAAGACGTTCGGGCCGAAGGTCGTGCTCGATCATATCGATCTGAAGGTCACCCCCGGCGAATCGCTGGTCGTGATCGGCGGCTCCGGCACCGGCAAATCCGTGATGCTGAAATGCATTCTGGGCATCCTCCCCACCGACAGCGGCACGATCCGGCTGGATGGCGTCGATCTCGCCTCGGCCTCGCGCGCGGACCGCACGGAACTGCGAAGCCGCATCGGCATGTTGTTCCAGGGCGGCGCTTTGTTCGATTCGCTTCCCGTGTGGCGCAACATCACCATCGGGCTGACGCGGGGCCGCGCGACGAACGCGAAGGCGATGCACGCGAAGGCGGTCGATCTGCTTGCGAAGGTGGGTCTAGATGCGCCGGTCGCGGACCTGAAGCCGTCCGAGCTTTCAGGCGGCATGCAGAAGCGCGTCGCGCTTGCCCGCGCCATCGCGGCGGAGCCGGAGATCATCTTCTTCGACGAGCCCACAACAGGCCTTGATCCGATCCGCGCCGACACGATCAACCGGCTGATCCGCAGCCTCGTCACCGATCTCGGCGTCACTGCCGTCACCATCACGCACGACATGGCGAGCGCGCGCCGCATCGCCGACCGCGTCGCCATGTTGAAGGACGGCCGCATCCACTGGGAAGGCAAGGTCGCCGATCTTGAAAACAGCGGCAACGACTACGTCGACCGCTTTGTCCACGGCCGCGCAGACGACGGCGAGACTGGCTAGCGGCGCCTCGCCGCCCTATATCAGCCGCGATGTCCGAACCGCTCTACAACACCGCGATCCTGCGCCTCGCCGCGACGATCCCGCACGAGACGCGCCTTGCCGCGCCGCAGGGCACGAGCCGCAAGGTCTCGCCGATCTGCGGTAGCCGCGTCACCGCCGACGTCGTTCTGGATACCGCCGGCTACATCATCGACTTTGGCCAGGAGGTGCGCGCCTGCGCGCTCGGGCAGGCCTCGGCCTCGATCCTCGGCGCGGGCGTGCTCGGCAAGTCCGCATCAGACCTTCGCGTCGCGCATACCTCACTCGCCGCGTTTCTGAAGGCCGAAGGCGACGTCCCGGCAGGCTGGCCCGACCTCGAAATCTTCCGCCCGGCGCAGGCCTACAAGGCGCGCCATCCCTCGATCCTGCTCGCCTTCGATGCGGCCGCGAGCGCCGCCGAAGACGCCACCGTCACAGCCAGCGCCTGACCTTGTCCTTGTAGGCGCGGTAGTCGTCCCCGAACTTCGCTTCGAGATAGCGTTCTTCGCGCGCGATCACCTGCCGGTCGATCAGGATCACCACGAAGGGGAGCAGCAGGAGCGTCGCGAGACTGTCGAAGATGAGCGCGAGCCCCGCGAAGATCAGCGCCATGCCGAGATACATCGGGTTCCGCGTCCAGCGATAGACGCCGCTCGCCACGAATGCCGTCGTCTGCCGCCACGGTTCGGGATTCGTGCCTGCCCTCCTGAATCGCAGCAGCGCCGCGAAGATGAGGCCGAGTCCAGCGATGGCCAGAATCATGCCGGCGATGCTCGAGACCCTGATGTCGAGACCGATCGGCGGATCGCCGAGCAGGCGCCCGATTCCGAGCCCCAGAAGCAGCATCCCGGCGTAGACGAACGGTGGCGGGAAGCGTACCTGTGGGCTGTCCTCGTCGATCTTCATAACCGGTGCCGATGCCTCCGTTTCGCTCCCCCTGCGTCTACCGCCCCTCCCCGCGCACCGCAAATCGGGCCGCGCGCTGATGGCCGTCGGCGGTGATTCCACCCTGCTTCGCGATGGTGTGGTGTATCTTGCGGCGGCGGTCGCGGTGGTGCCGCTGTTTCACCGGCTGAAGCTCGGCGCGGTGCTCGGCTATCTCGTGGCGGGCATGATCATCGGGCCGCATCTGCTCGGCCTCGTCACCGATCCCGAAGCGACACTCGGCTTCGCCGAGTTCGGCGTGGTGCTGCTGCTGTTCGTGATCGGCCTGGAACTGCGCCCCAAGCGGCTGTGGGATCTTCGCTACGACATTTTCGGGCTGGGCAGCGCGCAGGTGCTGCTCTGCGGGTTCGCGATCACGGGGGCGCTGCTCCTCACGACCATATTCACCTGGCAGGCCGCTCTCGTCATCGGCCTCGCGCTCGCGCTGTCCTCCACCGCGCTCGACGTGCAGATCCTGCGCGACCAGGGCAAGATCAACACGCCGCTCGGTCAGCGCATCATCTCGATCCATCTGATGCAGGACCTCGCGATCGTTCCGCTGCTGATCGTAACGACGGCGCTCTCCCGCACGCCGGTCTCCGAATCGCCCGAAGGCTGGGAGCTGGTCTGGAAATCGTTCGTCGCGATCGGTGCACTCGTGCTTGCCGGGCGCTTCCTCGTGAACCCGCTGTTTCGCCTCATCGCGCAAACGGGCACGCGCGAGGTGTTCGTCATCGGCGCGCTGCTGATGGTCGTCGGCTCCGCCTTCCTGATGGCAAGCTTCGGGCTTTCGATGGCCCTTGGCGCATTCATCGCGGGTGTGATGCTTGCCGACAGCCCCTACCGGCACGAGGTGGAGGCAGACATCGACCCCTTCCGGGGGCTTTTGCTTGGCCTTTTCTTCATGGCCGTAGGCATGATGCTCGATCTTTCGATCATCCTGAAAGAGCCGGCGCGCATACTGCTCTATGTCACCATCCTGATCGGCGTGAAGTTCACCGTGATCGCGCTTCTCACGCGCCTTTTCGGCTCGAACTGGCGCGATGCAGCGCTCACCGGCGTCCATCTTGCACAGGGCGGCGAGTTCGCTTTCGTCGTGCTGACAGCGGCCGAAAGCGGGCTGTTGCTTGCCTCCGAGGCCTCCAGCCTGTTCGCCGCCGCCGTCACCGTCTCAATGGCGCTCACCCCGCTTCTCATCGCCGGCGTCGACAGGCTCGTCGAGCACGATAGTGAAGACCACGATGCCGAAGGCCCCGAAAAGGCCGAGAACGCCCCGGCGATCATCGTCGGCTACGGCCGCTTCGGCCAGACGGTGAACCAGCTTCTCGCGGCGCGCGGCATTCCTGTTACGCTCATTGACCGCAAACCTGGGCAGATAGAGCTTTCTGGCCGCTTCGGCCGCAAGGTCTATTACGGCGACGGCACGCGGCTCGACGTGCTTCGCATCGCGGGCGCGGAGGAAGCGCAACTCCTCATCTACTGCAACGACGGTCAGCAGATCACCAACGAGATGCTGGGCATCGTGCGGCGCACATTCCCCAACCTCAAGGTGTTGATCCGGGCGTTCGACCGACGGCATGTGATGCAGCTCGCCAATGCGGACTGCGACGCGGTGGTGCGCGAGGTCCATGAAAGCGCTGTGTTAATGGGCCGCGCGGCGCTCAAGGCCGCGGACGTCGACGACAAGACCATCAATGAGATCGAGGCCGAATATCGTGAGCGCGACAGCGAGCGCCTCGCTCTCCAGATCGCCAGCGGCGACCTTCGTGCCGGTCTCGACCTTACCTACGGCACCTACCCGCTCCCTGCGAACGAGGGCCTCGGCGAAATTCCCTACGCGCTTGATGATGACAGCCCGCAATCCGGGCATATTGCCTAGAGCAAGACGTCCCGCCGACGGGCCACAACTTCGTCGATCCACTGCGAAAAGGCGGCGATGCGCGCGAACCGGCGCATGTCGCGGTGCATCACCAGCCAGAAGCTGCGCCGCAGCGTAACGTCGTCCGCAAGCACCGGCACGACGCGCGCATCTCCTGCCGCCATGAACCGTGGCAGTACCCCGATGCCGCCGCCGCCCGCGACCATTTCGTGCTGCGCGTTGATGCTGGTGCTGCGAATGGCCGGTTCGAGGCCGGGAAGCACCTCCCCCAGATAATCGAGTTCGGGCGTGAAAATATGATCGGGGACATAGCCGACAATACTGTGATCGAGGAGATCGGTGCGCGTGCCGGGAACCCCCGCGCTCTCAAGGTAGGCAGGGCTCGCATAAAGGCCGAGCCGATAATCGGTGAGCTTGCGCGCCACGAGCGGGCCGTGCTGCGGGCGCGCGAGCATGATCGCGATATCCGCCTCGCGCCGTGACGGGCTCAGCAGGCCGCTCCCCGCAACGAGATCGATGACGATTCGCGGGTGGCGGCGATGAAAATCGGGAAGCGCGCGCGCCACGATCCAAGTGCCGAACCCTTCGACGACGCTCACCCGCACCATGCCGCCCGGCCCCGCCTCGCCGGAAACCTCGCCGCCGAAGCGCAGCGCCGCCTGCTCCGCCGCCTCCGCGTGCTCCACAAGCGCGCGGCCTCGCTCGGTCAGCACGTAGCCAGCAGGACCCTGTTCGAAGAGTGTGGCATCGACATCGCGCTCCAGCCGCGCCAGGCGCCGGCCGATCGTGGTCGCATCGACGCCGAGTTCGCGCGCCGCCGCGTTCAACCGCTGCGTGCGTGCGACGCACAGGAAAATGCGCAGGTCATCCCAGTTCACTGGGTTTCCATACTGCAAAATCGCAGCAGCGTAATGCGAATCTGGGGAATTGCCTGCCGAAATGCGAAAGCCGATAAGCGCGCCAACGCCACTTTCGGCCTATCCTTGGGGAACGAGCATGTCCGGCACCTTGCGCGAAATCGACCTTTTCATCGGCGGCGAGACCGTCAAGAGCACCAGCGGTCGCTTCGGCGACGTGTTCAATCCCAACACCGGCAAGGTGCAGGCGCGCGTCCAGTTCGCGACGGACGCAGAGATCGCGCGTGCGGTCGAGGTGGCCAAGGCCGCGCAAATCGGTTGGGCCGCGACCAATCCGCAGCGCCGCGCGCGTGTGATGTTCGAATTCAAGCGCCTCATCGAGCGCGACATGGACAAGCTCGCCGAGCTTCTCTCCTCCGAACACGGCAAGGTCATCGCCGACTCGAAGGGCGACATCCAGCGCGGTCTCGAAGTCATCGAGTTCGCCTGCGGCATCCCACACGCGCTCAAGGGTGAGTACACGCAGGGCGCGGGCCCGGGCATCGACGTCTATTCGATGCGCCAGCCACTCGGCGTCGTCGCCGGTATCACGCCGTTCAACTTCCCGGGCATGATCCCGATGTGGATGTTCGGCGTCGCCATCGCTGTCGGCAACGCCTTCATCCTGAAGCCGTCGGAGCGCGACCCCTCGGTTCCGGTGGAACTCACGAAGCTGATGATGGAGGCCGGCCTTCCGGCGGGCGTGCTCAACGTCGTCCACGGCGACAAGAGCGCCGTCGACGCCATCCTCGATCATCCCGATATCCACGCCGTCAGCTTCGTCGGCTCGTCGGACATCGCGCACTACGTCTACCAGCGCGGCGCCGCCGCCGGTAAGCGCGTGCAGGCGATGGGCGGCGCCAAGAACCACGGCATCGTCATGCCGGACGCCGATCTCGATCAGGTCGTGAACGATCTCGCCGGCGCTGCCTTCGGCTCCGCGGGCGAGCGCTGCATGGCGCTGCCGGTCGTCGTGCCGGTCGGCGACAAGACCGCCGCGAACCTTCGCGAAAAGCTGCTCCCCGCCATCGCCGCGCTTCGTGTCGGCGTCTCCACCGACGCAGAGGCGCACTACGGCCCGGTCGTCACCGCCGCGCACAAGGCGAAGATCGAGAACTACATCCAGATGGGCGTGGATGAAGGCGCCGAGCTTGTCGTCGACGGCCGCGGCTTCACCCTGCAGGGCCACGAGGACGGCTTCTTTGTCGGGCCGAGCCTGTTCGACCGCGTGAAGACGAGCATGCGCACCTACCAGGAAGAAATCTTCGGCCCCGTGCTCCAGATGGTCCGCGCCGACAGCTTCGAGGACGCGCTGACGCTCCCGACGCAACATCAGTATGGCAACGGCGTCGCCATCTTCACGCGCAACGGCCACGCCGCCCGCGAATTCGCCGCGCGCGTCAACGTCGGCATGGTCGGCATCAACGTGCCGATCCCGGTGCCGGTCGCCTATCACACGTTCGGCGGCTGGAAGCGCTCGGCGTTCGGCGACACCAACCAGCACGGCATGGAAGGCGTGAAGTTCTGGACCAAGGTGAAAACCATCACCCAGCGCTGGCCGGATGGCTCGCCGGACGGCAGCAACGCCTTCGTCATTCCCACGATGGGGTGATCTGCTCAAGGCCCTCTCCCCTCGGGAGAGGGCCTTTGAATATGAGCGGTTCGTGGGGCCCGCTTATCCTTCCATGCCCTCTCCACAAGGTCGCACGGGACAGCTAACAAGCGCTGCATCCAATATGCTCCACCCCGGCAAAGCGTAAGCGAGGATTCATGACGACACGCACCAAAGCCAGCTCAGGCTCTCCCTTCGAGGCCACGATCGGCTTCTCCCGCGCTGTGCGTGTGGGCAACCGCATCCTCGTTTCCGGCACTGCCCCCGTCGAGCCCGACGGCAGCTCCACACCCGGCGGCGCCGAAGCCCAGACTGCGCGCTGCCTTGCGATCATCGTTGCCGCGATCGAACAGCTCGGCGGCAGTGCGGCAGACGTCGTGCGGATGCGCATGTTCCTTACCGACGCCGCCGATGCGGATGCTGTCGGCCGTGCGCACGGCGCCTTTTTCTCAGACGTCCGTCCCGCCTCCACGATGGTCGTTGTCGCAGCCCTGCTGCGCCCCGAATGGAAAGTGGAAATCGAGGCCGAGGCCATTGTAGGAACCCCAGCATGACCCAGTTCGACCTCACCGACGACCAGCGCGCGATCCAGGAAATGGCGCAGCGCTTCACCGCCGACGCCATCACGCCCTTCGCGGCGAAGTGGGATGAAGACCACGTCTTCCCGCGCGACACGATCAAGTCCGCCGCCGAGCTCGGCTTCGCGGCGATCTATGTGTCGGAAGCCTCGGGCGGCATCGGCCTCGGGCGCCTCGAATCGGCGCTGATCATGGAAGCGATGGCCTATGGCTGCCCGGCCGTCTCCGCGTTCATCTCGATCCACAACATGGCCTCGTGGATGATCGACAGCTTCGGTTCCGAGACGGTGAAGTCGAAGTACCTGCCGAGCCTCGTCACGATGGACCGGATTTCGAGCTACTGCCTCACCGAACCGGGGTCGGGGTCGGACGCCGCGGCGCTCAAGACCAAGGCTGTACGCGACGGCGACCATTATGTCGTTACCGGCTCGAAGGCGTTCATCTCGGGCGCGGGACAGAACGAGGTGTACGTCACGATGGTGCGCACCGGCGGTGAAGGCCCCAAGGGCATCTCCTGCCTCGTCATCGAGAAGGACATGCCGGGCGTCAGCTTCGGCGCCAACGAGCGCAAGATGGGCTGGCGCGCGCAGCCGACCGCGCAGGTCAATTTCGACGGCGTGCGCGTTCCGGTCGAAAACCTCGTCGGCGGCGAGGGCGACGGCTTCAAGATCGCCATGGCCGGCCTCGACGGTGGCCGCCTCAACATCGGTGCTTGCAGCCTGGGTGGCGCGCAGCGCGCGATCGATGAGGCGCTCGCCTACACGCGCCAGCGCAGCCAGTTCGGCAAGGCGATTGCCGATTTCCAGAACACGCAATTCCGCCTCGCCGACATGGAGACGGAACTTCAGGCTGCGCGCATCCTGCTCTATGCCGCCGCCGCGAAGGTGACGGCGAAATCGCCCGACAAGACCAAGTTCTCGGCAATGGCGAAGCGCTTCGCTACCGATACCGGCATGTCGGTCGTCGACCGCGCGCTGCAGATGTTCGGCGGCTACGGCTACCTGCAGGACTATCCGATCGAGAAGCTCTACCGCGACCTTCGCGTCCACCAGATCCTCGAAGGAACCAACGAGATCATGCGCGTCGTCATCGCGCGTGAGTTGATGCGGGCCGCCAACTGATGGCGCCGCTCGCCGCGCTCGCTGCCCTCAATGGCCTTCTTGCCGTTGCAGTCGGCGCGTTCGGCGCGCACGCGATGACGGACCCTCAGGCGAAGACCTGGGTCACGACCGGCGCCGTCTATGGCCTCGCCCATGCCGCGACGGCGCTTGCCGTGATGACGCGCGCACCCGCGGCGGCATGGAGCATGACGCTCGGCGCGCTCGTCTTTTCAGGTACGCTCTATCTGATGGCACTCGGCCTGCCGCGCTGGCTCGGCGCGGTGACGCCGATCGGCGGCGTGTTGATGATCGCCGGATGGGCGCTCCTCATCTGGCACGCGCTTCGCGCCTGACGCCTTGAATAGCGGCGCGGCGCGCTGAAACGCGCTAGCGTCTCCCGATTCGAATCGGGAGACGCGCCATGACCATCTCACAGCAATGGACACTTGCCAGCCGCCCGCAGGGCGCGCCCACGGCGGACAACTTCAAGTGGGTCGAAACCGAGCTTCCCGCGCCGGGCGAGGGACAGGTGCTCGCCCGCACGCTGTGGATGTCCCTCGATCCGTACATGCGTGGTCGCATGTCCGAAGGCGCATCCTACGCTGCGCCCGTACCGGTAGGCGGCGTTATGGAGGGGGAGACGGTCGGAGAGATCATCGAGTCTCGCGACAGTCGCTTCCAGCCGGGCGACATCGTCGCCGGGCGTTCGGGCTGGCAGTCGCACTGGGTGCTCCCCGCCGCTGAACTGCGCGCGCTGCCCAAAGGCCCCTTCCCGCTCTCCTATCACCTCGGAATGCTCGGAATGCCCGGACTTACGGCTTACACAGGCCTCATGCGGATCGGTCAGCCGAAAGCGGGCGAAACCGTCTGCGTCGCAGCCGCCTCGGGCGCAGTCGGCGCGGTCGTCGGACAGATCGCCCAACGTCTCGGTTGTCGCACTGTCGGCATCGCCGGCGGCAAGGCGAAGTGCGATTTCGTCGTGAACGAACTCGGCTTCGACAGCTGCCTCGATCACCACGACGCAAACCTCGGCGCTGCACTCAAGGAAGCCGCCCCTAAGGGCATCGATATCTATTTCGAGAACGTCGGCGGCAAGGTCTGGGAGGCCGTGCTCCCCCGTCTCAACGACTTCGCCCGCGTCCCCGTCTGCGGCCTCATCGCCGCCTACAACGCGACGAGCCGCGAGGAACTCTCCGGTAGGATCCTGATGGCCGAGCTGATGCGCGCCGTCCTCGTGAAGCGCCTCCACCTCGAAGGCTTCATCGTCAGCGACTACTGGGCCGAGACGATGCCGAAGTTCGCCGCCGACATGACGCGCTGGCAGGGCGAGAAGCCCTTCGTCTACCGCGAGGATGTGACCGAAGGGCTGGAGAACGCGCCCAAGGCGTTCATCGGGCTCCTCGAGGGCAAGAACTTCGGCAAAGCGGTGGTGAAGGTCGCCGACTAGTCGCTACCCGGCGCACGCGGGGCCGTGAGGCCGAAGCGGACGCTCACCATGCGCAGCGCGAAGGTTCCGAGAGCCCCCGCGATACCCACAAGCGTCGACGGCAGGCCGAGCGCGTCGCCCGCCACAACAATCGTGGCGCCGAGCATCGCCGCGAGTGCGTAGAGTTCGCCGACTTTGAGCACGCGCGGCACCTCGGCAAGGAGGACATCGCGGAGCGCGCCGCCGCCGACCGCCGTCAGCACGCCGAGCAGCACCGCGGGTAGCGGGTCGATACCGTAGGTGAGCGCCTTGCGCGCGCCGGCGACGGCGAAGAAGCCCAGCGCCATCGCATCGAACAGCATCACCGGCTGGCTCGCCCGCTCGATCACCCGATGCCCGAAGAAAACGACGGCACCAGCGGCGAGCGCGGAGGGCAGATAGAGGGGGTTCGCAAGCGCTGCGACCGGCGTTGCTCCGATCAGAACGTCGCGCGCCATGCCGCCCGCAAGCCCTGTGACAATCGCCAGCACGAACACGCCGAACACATCGAGCTTGTGCCGCACGGCGAGCAATGCGCCGCCCAGCGCCGACACGAAGATGCCGGCAAGATCGGCCCACAGAACGACGGGGCCGAGCGGTACGGGCGGCAGTTCGGTCATTGCGCATCATCCGGTACGGTCAGTTCGATCCGAAACATGTTCGTGCCCGGTCGATCTGTGAAGCGCGCGTCGCCGAGCACGACGTGCGCCCTGCCCGCCTCGCGCGTCACCTCGGCAAAGGGCATGCGCGACCAATAGAGAAAGTCGGCCGCCTGCTTGCTGGTGCGGGCGGCCTCGGCAACCGCCGGATCGTCCATATTCGTTTCGATGGGAGCACCTATAGAAAGGCGGAACGGCAGCAGGTTTGCCTCTCCATGACCGTAGCGGCCACCGACATCGTAAATCATCTCCCGCCGAAACGGGTTGATGGGCGGAGGGCTCGCCACCACTTGACGCGTCGTGCCGTAGCCGGCTTCGGCGACGGCGACCGCCGTGCGCCGCTCCGCCACATGGCTGCCGTAGCCCATAAGACCGATGTAGGCCGCAACCGCGATGAGTGCCGCCCGCGCCGGCCCTTCGCGTTTCCGGCGGCGCGAGACGAATACCCCGAACCCGAGCGCAAGCCACACCCACAGGTCGATGATGAACAGCGTATCACCGTAGAACCATCGCTCGGTGATCGGCATCAGAAGGCGGATGCCGTAGACATTGAGAAAATCGAGCGCCGGGTGCGAGAGCACACCGATGGCGGAGAGTGCGAAGAGCCACCCGAGGTGCACCGGCGGACGACCAGCAGGCCGCGTTCCACGCCGCGTCTGCCAGCGGTCGAACGCCTGCATGGCAAGGGCAAGGCCCGGAATGAGGATCAGCCACGCCAGCGGTCCGTGGGTGATGCCGCGCCGAAACGCCAGGTTTTCGCCGAAAAGAAGCCCGATCGCGTCGATGTCCGGCAGATTGGCCGCAATGATCAGCGTGGCGACGCCGAGCCCTGTCTTGCGCTTCAGGCCCGCTTCGCCGAGCGCCCATCCGGCGAGCGAGTGTGTGAGATTGTCCATGCCGGCAGCACCTTATTGGGCGGTGCGCCCGCGTTCAACGGCGCTCGGTCAGTTGCGGAACGAGGGGTCCATGCGGTCCAGCTTCCTGAGCAGTGCAGGCCATGCCAGCATCTTGTTGAGGAGCATCATCCCCTGCCCGGTCGACTGGTCCTTCACCTTTTCGGGCGTGCCCTGCGGCGGTGTGTTCAGGTTCTCGCGTCCGGCGGCGAGCATGTGGACCTGCGCTTCGCAGGCGCGTTCCAGGAAATACATGCGCATGAAGGCGTCCGCCACCGTCTCACCCACCGTGAGCGTCCCGTGATTGCGCAGGATCATGGCGTTCTTCGTGCCGATGTCTTCGACCAGCCGTTCGCGTTCGTCGAGGTCCGTCGCGATGCCTTCATAGTTGTGATAGGCGACGTCGTGCTGCGCGATCATCGCGGTCTGCGTGTGGGGCAACAGGCCGAATTCCATCGCCGAAACCGCCTGTCCGTAAGGCGTGTGGAGGTGGACCACAGCCTTCGCATCCTCGCGCGCCATGTGGATCGCCGAGTGGATCGTGAAACCCGCCGGGTTCGTGACGTAGGGCGTCTCGCCGACGGCGTTGCCGTGTACGTCGATCTTTACCAGGCTCGACGCCGTGATTTCCTCGAACATCAGATTGTATGGATTGATGAGGAAGTGATGCTCCGGCCCCGGCACGCGCACCGAGAGGTGCGTGAAGATGATGTCGTCCCACCCATAGAGCGCGACGAGGCGGTATGCCGCCGCGAGATCGACGCGGGCGCTCCATTCCTCATCTGAAACCTTGCTCTGCACCGACGGCATCTGGATCGCGGTGGCCATGATAATCTCCCCGGGTGATTCAGCCTTTCACTGAGTGTGCCCCAGCCCGGCCACAAATCAAAGCTGGCAGGTTTCGGGGTTTGGAGCGCGTGATCTGCCTGTCACATTCCGCGCCTAACAGGCTGCCGAATACCATCGGGAAGGGCCATCATGAGCATCCACCTCCGTCGCCGCGACCTTTTCGGAGCGGGTGTCGCCGGCCTTGCGGCCGCCATGCCCGGCCGCGCATGGGCGACCACACTGAGCCGCGGCTTCACGCACAATGTCGCAAGCGGCGAGCCGTTGCAGACGGGCGTGCTGTTGTGGACGCGCTATGTGCCCGCCGGGGATGCAGCAGCGCTGACCGCCGAGGTCGCCGAGGATTCGGGCTTCACGCGGATCGTGGCGCGCGCCGAAGCCGTTGCGGACGCCTCCACTGATTACTGCGCCCGCGCCCGCGCCGAAGGGCTGGAGCCGGGGCGGTGGTATTACTACCGCTTCCGCACGGCGTCGGGCGAAACCTCGCCCACGGGGCGGACGCGGACGCTGCCGGCGGAGCGCACAGGGCGCTTCAACATCGCGGTGTTTTCGTGCTCCAACCTGCCGTTCGGCCTGTTCAATGCCTATGCCCACGCAGCGGAGCGGCAGGACATCGACCTTCTCGTCCACCTCGGTGACTACATTTACGAATACGGCCGCGGCACGTACCCGAGTGCCGCCGAGGCGATGCCGGGGCGTATCCTTGAACCGGCCAACGAGATCGTGACGCCTGCCGACTACCACGCCCGCTACGCCACCTATCGCCGGGATCAGGATCTGCAGGCGCTGCACCAGCGCTTCCCGATGATTTCGATCTGGGACGACCACGAGTTCACGAACGACACATGGAAGGACGGCGCGCAGAACCACCAGAGCGAGACCGAAGGCCCGTGGGAGACGCGCAAGGCGGCAGCAAAGGCGGCGTATCGGCACTGGCTGCCGATGTCGGACGAACCCTACAAGGCCTATGAAATCGGCGACCTCGCGACGCTGATCCGGCTCGACACGCGCGCCGAGGGCCGCGACCGGCAACTGGAGCTCGCCGACGCCTTCAAGCTCGCCGACGATCCGGCGAAGGCACTCGGCGCGTTTCGCGACACGGTGTGGGCCGACCCTGCGCGCCAGATGCTGGGCGCACCGCAGGAGGCGTTTCTGGCCGATGCGCTTGCGGCATCGGTGAAGGGCGGCAAGCGCTGGCAAGTGGTCGCGCAGCAGATTCTGGCGGGCGAGACAAAAACGCCGGCGGATGCCAATGCCTCGTGGCTCGGGGGCACGCCGCCCGACTATGTGAAGCAGCGCTTTCAGGCGGGCGTTCTCGCCGGAAAAGTGGGCCTGCCGTTCAACTTCGATTCCTGGGGCGGCTACCCGGCGGCGCGGTCACGCTATCTGGCGAGCGCGCAGGCGGCGGGTGCCAACCTGCTGAACCTCGCCGGCGACAGTCACAACGCGTGGGCCTACGACCTTGCCAACAATGGGTCGCCCGCAGGCGTCGAGTTCGGCGTGCAGGGCGTCACCTCGCCGGGCATGGAAAGCTACATGCGCGGGGCGGACCCGAAGCAGGTCGCAGCGGCGCTGATCGGCACGAACCCCGAACTCAAATGGTGCGAGACCGAGCGCCGGGGCTACATGACGCTGTCGCTGACGCCCGACGCGGCGCAGTGTGACTGGCACTTCCTGGAAACGATCCGGGCG
Organism: uncultured Sphingosinicella sp.; assembly: GCF_963974575.1. Lineage (NCBI taxonomy): Bacteria > Pseudomonadati > Pseudomonadota > Alphaproteobacteria > Sphingomonadales > Sphingosinicellaceae > Sphingosinicella > uncultured Sphingosinicella sp. Next base: position 277,527 of record NZ_CAXBBQ010000004.1, read on the forward strand.
CGATCGACCGCGATCGCGGCCACGCACAGCGCGGTGGTGCGGCCGGGCACGAACCGCATCGCGTGACCGGCCTTGTAAAATAGGACGGGAGCGGCTGGAGTGGCCGCTCCGGTGTGCCGCTGAGGCCCGGATTTCCCACGAAGTTGATGAAGTTGAGACATGCCCCGCGCGGACGTGCGCGGGTTCGTGCGCGGCGACACTTCGCACGTTCGATGTTGAGGATATCAATACGCGCAGGACGCCGCGCGCTTCAAAGAGCAGCGGCCCTGCCTTGCATGGGCAATCCTATTACGGAAGCCCCAAGATGGTGCGTTTACAGTCTTGGCGCGAGGAAGGCGGCAACTTCAGCGAGCGCGACGGTTTTGTCGAGATAGGCGTCGCCGATCGCGCGGGCGAGGACGAAGGGGGTGGTGCCGCCTGCGGCCTTCTTGTCCTGCTGCATGTGGTGGACGAGGGCTTCGACGTTGAAGCCGAAGCCCGCCGGGGTGACGGGCAATCCCGACGCGGCGAGGTGGGCCTGCGCGCGGGCGGCGTCTTCGGCGCTGCAGAGGCCGCGCGCTGCCGAGAAGGCGAAGGCCATGACCATGCCCATCGCGACCGACTCGCCATGGAGCAGGCGTTGGGAGAAGCCGGTTTCGGCCTCGAACGCGTGGCCGAAGGTGTGACCGAGGTTGAGGAGCGCGCGGCGGCCGCTCGTCTCGCGCTCGTCCTCCGCGACGATCGCCGCCTTCATGCGGCAACTGTGCGCGATGGCATGGACCTGCGCGGCGCGGTCTCCGGCAAGGAGCGCGGCGCCGTTGCCCTCGCACCACGCGAAGAAATCCGCGTCGCCGAGCAGGCCGTATTTCACGACCTCTGCATAGCCGGCGCGCATTTCGCGGGGGCCGAGCGTATCGAGAAGTTCGGGATCGATGAGCACGCGCGAAGGCTGGTGGAAGGCGCCGACGAGGTTCTTGCCCGCTGCAGCATTGATCGCCGTCTTGCCGCCGACAGACGAATCGACCTGCGCGAGCAGCGTCGTCGGGATCTGCACGAATTCGCAGCCGCGCCGCGCGACGGCAGCGGCAAAGCCGGTGAGATCGCCGATGACGCCGCCGCCGAACGCGATAACCGCATCACCCCGTTCCACGCCTGCGGCAAGAATGCGCTCGACGAGCGTTTCGAGCGACCGCCAATTCTTGGTCGCCTCGCCTGCCGGGAAGATCACGGGATCGATCGGGCGGGCGAGCGCGGCGGCCAGCTTTTCAAGATGCGCGGCCGCGACGGTTTCATCGGTAACGACGAGCTGGGGCCGACCGCTTTTGGGCAGCCCGATCTCGCGCCCCGCATCGGCAAGGATGCCCGGCGCAATGACGATATCGTAGGCGCGCGCGCCAAGCTCCACCCGTACCACTTCTTTCACGCGGATTCCCCCAGACGGCGGAGCTCCGCCACGATGGCCTCGACGGCGATATGATGCGGCGCGGGCTGGCTCGGCACGCGAATCTGCGCCTCGGCATAAAACGGATTGCGCACCGCAGCGAGATCGCGAAGCACCTGCCCGGCGTCCTTGTCCTTGAGGAGCGGGCGGTGATCGCGCTTGGAAACACGCTCGACGAGCGTATCGATATCGGCGTCTAGCCAGACCGCGATTGCGTTTTCAAGCACGCGCGCGCGCGTTTCGGGATCAACGAACGCGCCGCCGCCGGTGGCGATCACCTTGGGCATACCGGAGATGAGACGCGCGATCACGCGGCGTTCGCCTTCGCGGAAATGCGTTTCGCCGTAGCGTGAGAAAATCTCCGAAACCGTAAGGCCCGCGGCCTCTTCGATCGCTTCGTCGGCATCCACGAATTCAAGGTTGAGGCGCTTCGCGAGGCGGCGTCCGATCGTGGTTTTGCCCGCGCCCATCAGCCCCACCAGCACGACGGAACGGCTGAGACCGCGCCTGCGGCGAACAGGCGGCGGGGAGGCTTTTTTTGGTTCGCAAGCGTTCATCGCACTCGCTATACACAGGCGCCTCGCCGAAGGCCAAGCGCGCTCCGCCGTGCCTGCGCTTGCAGCGGACCGTAACCAACGCGAATGCTTCGGAGATGCGATTGTCCCGCCTGTTATTCTGGCTGTTTGTCATCATTCTCGCCGTCGTCGTGATCGGCGGCGTGGTGCTGATGTTCATCGATATTCCGCACACGACTGCGCGCGTGGAGCAACCGGTTTCGAATGAAACGCTGGGTCTCTAGCACCGCCCTCGCTGCGCTGTTCATGGCAACGGCGGCATCCGGCCAGGATGCCCCGAAGTCGCTGCTGCCCGACGTGTTCGGCGCGCCGCCGCCCGAAGCGCCGCCGCCCGCGCCGCGGCCTCTCACCCCTGCGCCCGGTGCGGACGTGGCTCCCGCCGGAGCGGTCGAAGGCGTGCCAACCCCGGGACAGCCTGCCGGACCCGGCCCGGCGGCGCAGACACCCGCTGCACCCGACCCCTTCGCCAGCGGCCCGTCGCGTGCAGGCAGCTTCGACGTCGCAGGCCCGCTGACCGCCCGGCTTGGCGGCTATGGCATGGGCGCGTTCCAGAACAGCGACGGGCGCTTCCTGAACGGCCTTCTGCAGCGCACGAAGCCGCCGATCGCTTCGCGCTGGGGGCATATCCTGCTGCGCCGCGCGCTGCTTTCACAGGTGCCGACGCCCAGCGGCGTGCGCCCCGCCGACTGGCTTGCCGAGCGCGCGCTGCTGCTGCTGCGCATGGGTGAGGTGGACGGCGCCAAGCTGCTCGTCGATGCGCTTCCGCTCGACCGCTACACGCCGCGACTTTACGCCGTGGCGAGCCAGGTACACCTCGCTGCCGGAGACCTTCCGGCGCTCTGCCCGCTCGCGCCGAATGCGAAGGCGTTTTCCAAGCTGCCGTTCTGGGAAGCCGCGAATGCGATCTGCGCGGGGCTTGAAGGCGACGACATCACCGCCGCCGCGCAGTTCGACCGGCTGCGCGCGCGCCGCGCCATGCCGATGATCGACATCGTGCTCGCCGAACGCGCCGCGACCGTGGTGACGGGCGAAGGCCGGGGCGCCAATATCGACTGGAACGAGGTGAAATCGCTGAGCGCGTATCGCTTCGGATTGGCAACGGCCGCGGGCATCGAGATTCCCGAAACGCTGCTCGCACGTCCGCCTGTGGCGCTTGCCGGGTGGATGATGCGCGCGCCGGGGCTTTCCATCGACCGGCGCGCCGTCGCTGCGCCGATCGCCGCAGCCTACGGTATCGCCTCCGCGCGTGAACTCGCCGCGCTCGCCGCCGCGCGTGTCGCCGCGATCGAACCGGGCGCCGAGGGTGAGGACACTATCACCGACATCCGGGCCGCCTATGCGGGCCGCAACGCCGAAGAGCGCATCGCCGCGATGCAGCGCATCTGGCAGGCCGCCGAAACGCCGCAGGAACGCTATGGCGCGCTCGTACGCACCGCCGCCGCCGCCGCGCGCATCCCGCCCGCCGCCGCGCAGGCGGACGATGCGCCGGGTCTGATCGAATCAATGCTTTCGGCCGGTTTTGTGCGCGAAGCGCTGAAATGGTGGCCGGTGCTGGCGGACGGACCGGAGGACGCGCGGCGCGCGGCGTGGCCGTATCTCGCGCTCGCCGATCGCACCGGGAAAATCGCGAACGGCGACGTCGGTGAGGCGCGCGCATGGCACGAGTCGCTTTCGGGCAAGCGCGCAGACCGCAAGGCGGCAATGTTCGCCGCCGCAATGCAGGCGCTCAACCCCAATGGCGACTGGAAGGGCCTTGCCGACGACCTCGGCGTGGGGTCGCTCGACAATCGCTATACGCGGCGGATCGCGGCGGCGGCGCTCGAAAAGCGGCGCGGCGAAGTGGCGATCCTGGCGGGGGTCGGGCTGCAATCGAACTGGGCGGGCGTGTCGCCAGCGCAGCTTTCGGTCATCGTCGGGGCGCTCAATCGCGCCGGCTTTACGCGCGAGGCGCGGATGATGGCGATCGAGGCGGTGACGCGGCGTTGAGCCTGCCGGGCGACCACCGCGCGATCGCGCTGTTCCTCGACATGATGGCCGCCGAGCGCGGCGCGGCAGCAAACACCATCGCCGCCTACGGCCGCGACCTTGCGCAGGCGAGCGCGGCGCTTTCCGGCGGGCTCGCGGCGGCGGACGCCCGAACGCTCGAACGGCTGATGCACGAATGGCGCGACCTTGCCGCGACGAGCCTTGCGCGCAAGCTCTCCGCCGTGCGGCGCTTCTTCGCGTTCCTGGTTTCCGAAGGGCTGCGGGGCGACAATCCGGCGGGCGACCTCGCCTCCCCCACAAAAGGCCGGCCGCTGCCGAAGACACTGTCGCGCGAGGAGGTGGACCGGATCTTCGCGGTCGTCGAGGAGGAGGCCGCATCCGGCCCGGCGGGGCTGCGGCTGAAGGCGCTCATTGAACTGCTCTACGGATCGGGGCTGCGCGCGACCGAACTCGTCTCGCTGCCGCGCGCGGCGATCAAGCCGGGCACGCCCTATGCCGTGCTGAAGGGCAAGGGCGACAAGGAACGCATGGTGCCCGTTTCCACACACGCCGGGGAGGCCGTGGCGGCGTGGGCGGCGACGCTGACGCCGGGTGAAAAGTATCTGTTCCCCTCCGGCAATACGCACATGTCGCGCGTGCGGCTGTTTCAGATCGTCAAGACTTTGGCGGCGGCTGCCGGAATCTCGCCGCTGCGCGTCTCCCCGCACGTGCTGCGCCATGCGTTCGCGACGCATCTTCTAGAGGGCGGCGCGGACCTTCGCGCGCTGCAATCGATGCTGGGCCACGCCGACATCGCGACGACGCAGATCTACACGCATGTGCAGTCCGCGCACCTTGTCGAGCTCGTCAACCGCGCGCACCCGCTTGCCGATCGGCCCCAAGATGACTAGGCGGGGGCGATGATTACGTATCTCGAATTCGAGAAGCCCGTCGCCGAACTGGAGACGCGCATCAAGGAACTGAAGGCGTCGGCCGGCGAAGGCGCGGTCAACATCGACGCCGAGGTGAAGAAGCTGGAAGCCAAGGTCGAGGCGCAGCTGAAGGCGATCTACGCCAAGCTGACGCCGTGGCAGAAGACGCAGGTGGCGCGCCACCCCGCGCGGCCGCACCTGAAAGACATCACCGCCGCGCTCATCACCGACTTCACGCCGCTCGCAGGCGATCGCAAGTTCGGCGAGGACTGCGCGATCATCGGTGGACCCGGGCGCTTCCGGGGCCGCCCGGTGATGGTGATGGGGCACGAGAAAGGCTCCGACACCGCGAGCCGCCTCAAGCACAATTTCGGCATGGCGAAACCCGAAGGCTACCGCAAGGCGGTGCGCCTGATGGAGATGGCTGACCGCTTCGGGCTGCCGGTCATCAGTTTCGTGGACACATCGGGCGCGTTCCCCGGCATCCACGCCGAGGAGCGCGGACAGGCGGAAGCCATCGCGCGATCGACCGAAGCCTGCCTGAAGCTCGGCACCCCGATGGTCGCAGCGATCGTGGGGGAAGGCGGATCGGGCGGCGCCGTGGCACTCGCCACCGCGAACCGGATCATCATGCTCGAACATTCCGTCTACGCGGTGATCTCGCCCGAAGGCTGCGCGTCCATTCTGTGGCGCACATCGGACAAGGCGGCGGACGCGGCGGCGGCGATGAAGCAGACCGCGCAGGATCTGAAAGCGCTGAACCTGATCGACGTGATCGTGCCCGAGCCCGTGGGCGGCGCACACCGGAGCCCGCAGGCGGCGATCAAGATGCTGGGCGACGCCGTGGAGACACAGCTCGCAACGATGGACGGCATGAGTACCGACGCCGTGCGCGACGACCGGCGGGCGAAGTTCCTGGCGATGGGGCGCTGACGCCCCTTCCCGTTACTTCTTGCCTAGCTTGTCCAGCTTTGCCTGAAGCTCGGCCATCTCGCGCTTGAGATCGGCAAGTTCGGAGGTCTCCTCGGCGGGCGCGCCGCCTTCGGGCGGCGTCTTGCCGGCCATCATGCTGGCGGCCGCTTCGAACATCGCCATGTTCTGCTTGGCGATCGTTTCGAACGGATTGAACGCGCCGGCCATCGATTTGCGGAACTGCTCCTGATTGCGGCGCAGCGCGGCCATCGAGGCTTCGAGATAGGGCGGCACCATCGATTGCATCGAATCGCCGTACATCGCGATGAGCTGGCGGAGGAACGGCGTCGGCAGCATGGTCTGGCCGCGGTTTTCCTCATCCATGATGATCTGCGTGAGCACCGAGCGGGTGATGTCGTCGCCGGACTTGGCATCCACGACCTTGAAGTCGATACCTTCACGCGTCATTTCGCCGAGGTGATCGAGCGTGATGTAGCTCGACGAGCCGGTGTTATAAAGGCGGCGGTTGGCGTATTTCTTGATGATGATCGGGTCGGATTTGGTTTCTTCGTCGGACATGAACGACCTCGATGCTGCGGGTGCGAAATTCATAGCACGCGGCGATGCTGCGCAGCAACACGCAGCATCGGGCGCGCCGCGCGGGCCGCATCCGCTGCCTTTGTTCCTGGATCATGCCCGGCAGGCGATCGGCGCGGACCGCGCGCGAATGGAACGGTTTCTCGGAGCGCTTGCCGCCTATCAACAGTCCGGCTGGCGGCGCGACCTGCCGGAGATGCCGGTGATCGCATCGTGCGGCAGTGCGGTGCTGCGCGACTATGGCGGCAGCGGCCGGCCTGCCGTGTTCGTGCCGTCGCTGATCAACACCGCCGATGTGCTCGACCTGACGGCGGAGCGCTCCCTGCTGCGCTATCTCGCCGGGCGCGGCGTTCGGCCGCTGCTCGTCGACTGGCGGGTGCCCGGCGCGGCGGAGGCCGCGCTTTCCGTGGGCGGGTACGTGACCGCGCGGCTGCGGCCGCTGCTGGATGGCGTGGGCGAACCGCTCGATCTTGTCGGTTACTGCCTCGGCGGCACGATGGCGCTCGCGGCCGCGTCGCACCCGCTCGTGCGGCGCGTGGCGACGATCGCCGCACCGTGGGACTTCGCGGGCTATCCGGCCGCGCGGCGACAGGAACTCACCGCATACTGGCAGGGCGTAGCGCCTTCCCTGCCCGCGCTCGGCGGAATGCCGATGGACCTTGTCCAGCCCGCCTTCTGGTCGCTTGATCCGGCGGGTGCGGTTGCGAAGTACGAGCGCTTCGGGGCGCTTGATCCGGCCTCGGAGGCCGCGCGGCTGTTCGTCGCGGTCGAGGACTGGGCGAACACCGGAGCGCCCCTGACGATTCCGGCGGCGCGCGAATGCTTCGAGGATTTCTTCGGCGCCAACGTGCCCATCGAAGGCGGCTGGCGCGTGGGCGGCGAAATTATCGGCCCGCCGGTGAAACCCACGCTCAACATCGTTTCGCGCACCGACCGACTGGTGCCTGCGATCGCGGTCGAGCCGTTCGGCGAAACGCGGCTGATCGATGCGGGACATGTCGGCATGATGGTGGGATCGAACGCGCGCGCGCAGCTCTGGCAGCCGCTCGCCGATTGGCTCACGGCCTGAAGCGCACTACATAGGCGGGGAAATCGGAAAGGACTCCCCATGGACGCAGTCATCGTCGCCGCAAAACGTACGCCGGTCGGCAGTTTTCTCGGCAGCTTCGCCAATACCCCCGCGCACGAACTCGGGCGCATCGCCATTTCCGCAGCGCTTGCCGAGGCGGGCGTGGAGGCCGACGCGGTCTCCGAAGTGATCCTCGGTCAGGTGCTGACAGCAGCGCAGGGGCAGAACCCGGCGCGGCAGGCGGCGATGGCGGCGGGTATTTCCAAGGAAACGCCGGCGTGGAGCGTCAATCAGGTGTGCGGATCGGGCCTCCGCGCCGTCGCGCTGGCGACGCAGGCGATCCAGAACGGCGACGCCAGCATCATGATCGCAGGCGGTCAGGAATCGATGAGCCTGTCACCCCACGCGCAGCACCTGCGCGGCGGACAGAAGATGGGCGCGATCGAATTCGTCGACACGATGATCAAGGACGGCCTCTGGGACGCCTTCAACGGCTATCACATGGGCATCACCGCCGAGAACCTCGCCGAGAAGTATCAGGTGAACCGCGAGGCGCAGGACGCCTTCGCGGTTTCCTCCCAGAACAAAGCCGAGGCCGCGCGCGCTGCGGGCCGCTTCAAGGACGAGATCGTCCCCGTGACGATCAAGGGCCGCAAGGGCGACACCGTTGTGGATCAGGACGAATATATCCGCGCGGGTGCCACGATCGAAGGCCTGCAGGGCCTGAAGCCCGCGTTCAAGAAGGACGGCACGGTGACGGCGGCGAATGCCAGCGGTCTCAACGACGGCGCCGCGGCGCTGGTGCTGATGTCGGCGGACGAGGCGGCCAAGCGCGGCGCGAAGGTGCTGGCGCGCGTGGCATCGTGGGCGAGCGCGGGTGTCGACCCCGCCTTCATGGGCATCGGCCCGGTGCCCGCGTCGCGCAAGGCGCTGGAGAAGGCGGGCTGGAGCGTCGGCGACCTCGACCTTATCGAAGCCAACGAGGCGTTCGCGGCGCAGGCGCTGTGCGTGGGGCAGGAGCTCGGCTTCGATCCCGCGAAGCTGAACGTCAACGGCGGCGCCATCGCCATCGGCCACCCGATCGGCGCCTCGGGCGCGCGCATCCTGACGACGCTGCTCCATGAGATGCAGCGCCGCGACGCGAAAAAGGGCCTCGCCACGCTGTGCATCGGGGGCGGTATGGGCATCGCGCTGTGCGTGGAGCGGTAGCACCGGCACCGTGATGCGGCCGGGCCTGGACACGCTCAGGGCCTATTACGCGGGCGCGGACGGGCGCCGGACGGCGCGGCTGCTCGCGCAGATCGTCGCCCCTGCCGTCCGCACCGATGCCTCGGCGCGGTTGCTTGCGATGGGCTACCCCGCGCCTTTGCTACAGGGCCTCGATCCTGCGCGCGTCGAGCGGCTGTGCATGGTGATGCCCGCCGATCAGGGCGCGCGGGCATGGCCGCGCCGGGGGCCTTCCTGCGCGGTGAGCGCGCGCGAGACCGATCTGCCGTTCACGGAAGCGCTGTTCGATCAGGCGCTGCTGGTGCACGCGCTCGAATTCGCCGATCCGCCGAAGCTGCTGCGCGAACTCTGGCGCGTGCTGGCGCCTGCGGGCCAGCTGATCCTGATCGTGCCGAACCGCGCGGGCGTATGGACGCATTTCGAATCGACCCCCTTCGGACAGGGGCAGCCCTATGGCCGAAATGGCCTCAGCGCGCTGCTGCGCGAGGCGATGTTCGAACCCATTGCGTGGAAGACCGCGCTGGTGGCGCCGCCGGTGCGCGGCCTCAAATGGCTGGACCGGCCGCTGACGCGCCTGCTGCCCGCGCTGGGCGGCATTCACTTCGTGCTTGCAAGGAAAACCGATGGGCTTGCTGTCAGCCCCGTAGGCCGCGCGCACCGCGTGTCACGCGCAGGAGCCGCCGCTCGGCAGCCAGCTCCGGATTTGCCGCGCGAACCCCATCGACGAGCGCCGCCCCAGCCATGAGCACCGCGAGCATACACGCCGCGAAGAGCGCCCAGCCGAAGCCGCCCGGATATGCCTTAAGATATGCCTCGCCGCGCAGCGCCGCACCGAGGGCGAGCGCATAAATGATCACCCCGGCCTCGAAGCCGTTGGTGATCTTGAACAACCGTCCGATGCGAGCCAGCATACGCATGACGTATTGATAGCACCGGAACGATCTCCGCCAAGGTGGAAATTTACGTTTCGTTAACTTTTAGCCACCCTCTCCCTCGGTGGGAGGGTGATGGTGGCTAAGTGAAACGATGCCAGTCGCGCTCGATGCGGCGGGAAGCGAGCCAGAGAAAGCCGGCCGCGAGGAGGTAGAAGCCGAGGCCGGTGAGGATGGCGTAGCGGAGTGATTCGTCGCCGAAGCGGCTGCCGTAGAGGTCTGACACCGCCCCGAAGAAGAGCGTGCCCGCGCCGATGCCGAGGAGGTTGTTCACGAACAGGAAGCAGGCGGACGCCGTGGCGCGCATCGTGGGCGGGACGAGACCCTGCACGGCGTTGATAACGGGGCCGAGCCACATCAGCGCAAGCGCCTGCGGTACGAGGAAAAGTACGAACGCAAGCGCGAGCGACGATTGCAGGATACCCGCCACGTAAAAGGGCACCGCGACCACGAAGGCCGCAGCGGGCACCAGCACGTAGGCGCGCTTGCTGCCGCGGCCGAGGCGGTCGCCGAGCCAGCCGCCCGCCCACACGCCCGCGATGCCGCCGAAGAACAGGATCGCGCCCATGTAGAGGCCGATTTCGGCAAGGCCGAGCCCGAGGCTGCGCCCGAAGTAGGACGGCAGCCAGAACATCAGGCCGTAGCCGCACATCGAACTGCACGAAGCGCCGAAGGATATGAACCAGAAGGTGGGCTTGCCGACCACGGTGGCGAGCACGTGCCGGACCGGCGGGCGCTCTCCGGCGGGCGGATCGAAGCGGCCACGCTCGGGCTCCGGTACGCCGAGCTTGAAGACGGGGACGATGAGGAGGCCGGCAAGGCCGACGGCGATGAAGGCGAAGCGCCAGTCGATCGTGCTCGCAACCCAGCCGCCGAGCATGACGCCGAGCGCGGAGCCGACCGGAATGCCGAACGAGAACACGGCGAGCGCGCGGGCGCGCTGATCGGGTGGGAAATAATCAGCGATGAGCGAATAGGACGGCGCGACGCCGCCTGCCTCCCCCACCCCGACACCGAGGCGCGCCAGGAACAGCTGCCAGAAGTTTCCGGCAAGCCCGCATGCTGCGGTGAACAGGCTCCAAAGGCCGAGCGAGATGGCGATGATGTTGCTGCGGCTCATGCGGTCGGCAGCGATGGCGATGGGGATGCCGAGGCCCGAGTAGAACAGCGCGAAGGCGAGCCCGCCCATCAGGCCGAGCTCGGTATCCGAAAGGCCGAGGTCCGCCTTGATCGGCCCGGCGAGGATGCCGATGATCTGCCGGTCGATGAAGTTGAACGTGTAAACCAATAGAAGAAGCCCCAGCACGCGAGTTTGCGTGCCGGGGCCAAGGTTGGGGGAGGAGGAACCGTTCAGAACGTGTACCCGGCCGTGACGAACACCTGGCGCGGGTTGCCGTAGTAGGCCGTGAGCACGCCGTCCGTGCCGAGCGTCGGGATGAGCGCGCCTGCACCCGTGCGGTTGTAGGCGCCCGTGTCGGCATTCTGGCTGAGGAACACGTAACCCGAGGTGATGTATTCCTTGTTGAGGATGTTCTTGCCGTGGAGGCCGAGGCTGAAGCGGTCGCTATCCGACGACCAGACAAGGCTAACGTCCCAGAGCGCGTAGCCCTTCTGGTCGAGGCCCTCGGCGGGCAGCTCGAACTGATAGGTCTTGCTGCGATACGAGAGCGTGGTGCTGGCGTTCAGCGTACCCGAAGCGACCGGCACCGAATAGGCGAGCGTACCGGCAGCCGTCCATTCCGGCGTGTTCTGGAAGTTGCGGCGATCGGCGACGTCGATGCCGCGGCTGTCGATGAACTGCTTGTAGTCGGCGTTGATATAGCCGAGCGCCCAGTTGAAGCTGAGCTGATCGTCCGCAGTGCCGAAGCTTTCCGCAAGCACGGCATTGCCTTCGAATTCGACGCCCTGGATGCGCGCCTTGCCGGCGTTCGTCGTCACGCCGATGAAGGTCTGCTGGCCGCCGATGACGGTGCCGACCGAACCCGGAATCTGCACGTCCTTGTAGTCGGCATGGAACGCCGCGAGGCTGAAGCGGAGGCGGCGATCGAACAGCGAGGCCTTCCAGCCGATCTCGTAGCTGTCGACGGTTTCAGGCTCGAACGAGATGAAATCGAAGATCTCGTCGTAGCTGCGGACGCCGTCCGCGTTCGTATCGGGCGCCGCCGTGCTGACGCCGCGCGGATCGAAGCCGCCGCCCTTGAAGCCCTTCGAATAGCTTGCGTAGAGGTTGTGGTTCTCGCTTGGCTTGAAGCTGACCGAGGCGCGCGGCGTGAACTCCTTGAAGGTCGCGGTGCCGGAGAAATCCGACGTGGTGGCGAAGAGTGTGCCGCCGCCGCCGAAGAACGGCGAGCCGCCGCCGAGGAAGACCTGCCTGAGGACCGTCGAGCTGCGCTCATCCCACGTGTAGCGGCCGCCGACCGACACACTGAACTGATCGCTGAGATCGTAGGTGAAATCACCGAAGATCGCGAACGTCTCTGTATCGACATCGCCGAAGGTGAGCGCGGTGACGCCGCCCGGCAGGCGTACGTCGAACGCCGTCTTCGCATTCGCATCGAGGAAGTAGCCGCCAATGAGGCCGCTGAATCCGCCGTTCTGGTAGAGGAACTGGATTTCCTGCGAGAGCTGCTTGTTGTTGTACGTCGCGGGCACATCGACATCGACCGCAGGCAGTGCGTCGAAGTCGATCGGCGTGTCGCTGTCGTCCTTCCGGTAGGAGGTGATGCTGCGCAGCGTCACGAAATCGGACGGATTCGCTTCCACGAACAGCGTCGTGCCCCACGCCTTCACTTTCTGCTTGGGATCATCAAGCGCGCCGCGGCTGTCAAACACGTCGTCAAGCACCGGCGTGCCGCTGGCGATGCCCGCGATCAGACGGTGACCGCCGCGCGGGTTGCTCTTGTCCTTGGTGTAGTCGCCCGACAAGCGCACGAACACGGCATCGCCGTGAATCTCGGCGGTGGCGCGACCGGCCCAGACGTCCTTGTTGTAGTTGTCGTCACCCGTGGTGAGGTTCTCGCCGAAACCGCCGCGACTGAGACGCGCGAGGGAGCCGCCGAGACGGAGCGTGCCATCGCCCACCGGGATACTGCCGGTGACGACGAGGTCCGCCTGCTCATCGGTGCCGAGCGTGCCGCGCAGGCGCAGCATCGGATCGGCCGCGAGCTTCTTGGTCACGTACTTCACCGCGCCGCCGATCGTGTTGCGGCCATAGAGCGTGCCCTGCGGGCCGCGCAGCACCTCGATACGCTCCACATCATAGATATCGAGCACAGCTGCCTGCGGGCGGTTGAGGTACACATCGTCGAGATAAAGACCAACGCCCGCCTCGAAGCCCGCGACCGGATCCTGCTGGCCGACGCCGCGAATGAAGGCGGTGAGCGTGGTGTTGGTGCCGCGCGACACTTCGAGTGTCACGTTCGGGGCACTTTCGCTGATCTCGGTGATGTCGAGCGCGCCCTGCTGCTCGAGCTGGGCGCCGCTGATCGCGGTGACCGCGATCGGAACATCCTGCAGGCTTTCCTCGCGGCGGCGAGCGGTGACGACGATCGCATCCTCGATGGTTTCGCTCACCGCTGCGTCCTGCGCGAAGGCTGGAAGCGGCGCAAAAGCGGCCAGTGCGGTGGTGGCGACAAGTACGGAATGAATCGAAATGCGGCGCATTCTTCCTCCCCAATGCTGTAAAGTCGAGCCCGATGGCCCTTGTGTTGAATCGCCAATACTGAAAGTTGAACCACCTTTCAAATTGAATTATGGGGTGGGGAAAGAATGAAGGGGAGGTCGATGGCAACCGATGCAATTCCGCAACAGGCGGACCGCGAGCCACGAACCGCGCGCGGACGCAAAACGCAGCGCGCACTGCTCGACGCGGCGGCTGTCGAATTCGGCGAAAAAGGGTTCCACGAGGGCTCGATCAGCGGGATCACGCGGCGGGCGGGCGTGGCGCTCGGCAGCTTCTACACCTACTTCGAATCGAAGGATGAAATCTTCCGCGCGCTGGTGCGCGACATGTCCGCCCGCGTCGGCGAGCGTGCCGGCGAAGCCATTGCCCGCACCACGGACACGCTTTCAGGCGAGCGGGCAGCGCTGCGGGCCTTCCTGGAGTTCGCGCGCGAGCACAAGGAGGTCTACCGAATCATCGACGAGGCCGAGTTCGCGGACCCCGAAAGCTACCGACAGCACTATCAGGGCACGGCGCAGCGCATCCTGGACAGGCTGAAGGTAGGCGCCGCGCGCGGCGAGATTCGCGAGGACGTGAGCGAGGCACACGCCTGGGCGATCATGGGCATCAACGTCTTTCTCGGCCTGCGTTACTGCGTGCTGGACGATTCGTCCGACCCGGAAACCGTCGCGACGCTCGCCAACGAGATGATCGCCGAGGGGATTCGGCGGCGCTAATCCTTGATCGCGGGCAGCGGCGTCGCTTCGACGGCCGGTGAATGAGGTTCGGTGAGGGCCTCGCGGCCTTCTATCGCGGGGCCTTCCTGCGGCAGTGATCCTGCGACGCTCCGCGTTGTTCCGACCGAGGGATTGGCGATACCCGCGCGAACGGCTGCCGAAATCGTGGGCAGTGTCGCCGACGGCGGGCGGTAGCCCGGCGTCGTGGCATCGGGCACCGGCGGCGGCACCACCGTGCTGCCGTCCGAAAGCGTTTCGGTGAGCGCGGGGAGCGCGACCGGCTCGTCGATGATGTCGCCGGTGTCCGGCAGCACGGCGAGTTCGGGCTCCGAAAAGCCCGGCGCGGGGCCTTGCGGGACAGGACGCAGTTCGCTGCTTGCGGGCCGCGCGGTTTCGGGGAGGTGCAGGAACGCGGAAATGCGGTCCCACCCGAACGTATCGACCGCGTAGGCGAGCGCTGCCGCGATCAGAAGGCCGAGCGCCCCCGTGGCCGCGATGAAGCCGCGCGCGCCGAAGCGGCGGCGCGGTTCCTCTGCTGCCCACGGCACCATGGGCTGCGGCGTTTCGGGTTCCGGTGTGGCGACGACGATAGGCTCGGGCTCGGGCTGGGGCTGACGCGGCGCCGCGCGCTGCGGCCGCTGCGGCGCTTCGAGGACATAATCGGGCTCGGCCGACGGAAGCGGGGGGCGGGCGGCGATCGCAGCGAGCACGTGGCGCTGCTCGACGACGACCCCGCCGTCGAACATCGCCTCCAGAAGCGCCGCCCCGGCGATCTGCTTCAGAGCACGCGGATTGCCCGAAACCGCATCGACGATCGCTTCCTGCGCGGCCGCCGTGAACAGATCCGGCCGGCCCGCAGCGGCGGACGCATCGACGAGGAAATCCGCGATTTCGCTGCCCGCCATCGGCGCCAGCCTGACAAGCCGCCCCGGCTTGCCGATCCGCGAAGACTCGAGCGCGGCAAGCACGGTGGTGACGCGGTTCTGGGCGGCCTTGGCAAGAACGGCATCGAGCACGCGCGGAGCGGCGGTATCAGCCTCGTCGACGAAGATCGCATCGAGATTGGTGAAATCGGCCTGCGCGACGAGTGCGGGGCCGGCGAAGCTCGCCGCCGACACGCCGCGCGCGGCAAGCTCTCGCGCTGCTGCCGCCAGCAGCTGCGATTTGCCCATGCCCGCAGCGCCCACGAGCGTTACGCTCTCGCACGCCAGCACGGCGTCCACGATTTCCGAGAGTGCCGCCTCGAAGGCATGGTGCAGATAGAGCTGCCCGTGCGGTTCCTGCCGGAACAGCACATGCTTCAAACCAAAATGTCGAAGAACGTCCATGAATATCCATCGCGCCGGGGGGCCGGTGAAAGAGGAACGCCTACAGACCCGATAGGGCGCATGTGCCGCAGCGCGGCCGGAGCGTCAACGTCATGACGTCATGAAACGCGCCGATTCATCGCACGGCCGACAAGGTTCGACCGCCCCAACCCCCCTGGCCGCGTACAAACGACTACTTTGGAAGAACCTGCCGCCATGCCGTGACCGCGACCGATGCGAACAGCCCGGCCAGCGCATAGGGATCATCCGCCGCAAACTGAATCGCGGCCTTGCGATCGTCGAAGTCGATGATGAGCAGCGAGCCGATCGGCCGCCCTTCTTCATCGAGCAGCGGCCCGGCGACGAGGAGGCGATCGCCGACGCGTTCCAGATATTCGAGGTGCGTGGGCCGGGTTGCGGCGCGCAGGTCGCTGCTGGCGGGCTTGTCGATGCAGTGGATCGCGAAAAGAGGCATGATTCCCGTCTAGAACGGAAAGATCGGCGATGAAAGAGCGGTTTGCGCGCAGCCGCCACAGCGAGACTTTTGGGGTACACTCCACTATGCCGAGATATTGGCGAAGCGTGTGGGGGTGCCGTGCCGCAATGGCTTGAAGCAGGCATGTGGGGTTTCGGCAGCGGCTGCGCGCTGCTGATCGGCGCCGCTTTCGCCACGCTCCGCCGCCCTTCGCAGCGGCTGATCGCGGTGGTGATGGCGTTCGGTTCGGGCGTGCTGATCTCTGCCGTCGCCTTCGACCTGATGGACGAGGCCTATCGTCAGGGCGGCTTCGATGCCGCCGCCGCAGGGCTCCTGGGCGGCGCCATTATCTATACCGCCGCAAACATCGCGATCTCCCGCCGGGGCGCGCGGCACCGCAAGCGATCAGGCTACAACCCCGGCGAAAGCCAGACGCCGGCCGCGGAGAGCGGCGGGCTGGCCATCGCCGTCGGCGCACTGCTCGACGGCATCCCCGAATCGATCGCGATTGGCGTCAGCCTGCTCGACGGCACGGGCGTCAGCCTCGTGATGGTCGCCGCCGTGTTCCTCTCGAACGTGCCGGAGGGGCTTTCGAGCGCCGCCGGGATGCGCGCGGCGGGGCGCGGGCCCGCCTATATCTTCGGCGTCTGGGGAGGCATCGCGCTTACCTCCGGCATCGCGGCGATGCTCGGCAACCTGCTGCTCGCAGGCGCCAACCCGAACGTGATCGCCGCGGCCACGGCGGTCGCGGCGGGCGGCATCCTTGCCATGCTTGTCGACACCATGATCCCCGAGGCCACAGAGGAAACGCCCGAATTCGCAGGCCTGATCGCAGTGACCGGATTTCTGTTCGCCTTCGTGCTTTCGAAGCTCGGCAGCGGATGAGCGCGGTTGACGGGACGGCGTGGCTCCCCTATAGGCGCCCACTTTCAAGCCACGGCTGAAACTCAAGATTCGAGGACGAAAACGATGTCGCGCGTTTGCGAACTGACCGGTAAGGGCCGCCAAGTGGGTCACAATGTGTCCCACGCCAACAACAAGACCAAGCGGGTGTTCCTGCCGAACCTTCAGAACGTGTCGCTGATTTCCGATACGCTCGGGCGCACCGTTCGCCTGAAGGTTTCGACGCACGGCCTGCGCTCGGTGGAGCACAACGGCGGCCTCGACAACTGGCTGGTCAAGACCCGCGACGAGAAGCTGAGCCTGAAGGCGCGCCGTCTGAAGCGCGACATCAAGAAGAAGCTGAACGCCGCCGCAGCCGCCTGAGCGGGTTCATTTTCGAAGATTTCGAAGGGCCGGTGGAGATGATCCGCCGGCCCTTCTTCTTATTCGGGAAGCAGCTCGAACTTCAGGAGCAGCGTGCGCTGCGCGGCGTTGAAGTTGTCGTCGCTGACGAGATAGATGAACACGCGCTCGCCTTCGCGGCGAATGTCGATCCCCTCCATATTGTCGATGCTGACAGGCGGGCGCAGACGCGCGATCTCCCTGCCCTGCACGGTCGCCCCCTCCCGCATCTCCGCGAGCGGCACCTCGACGAGTGCCATCGCAACGCCTGTAAGCGGCGAGAAGGCGCGGTTCAGGATGATGAGGCGTTCATCATCAAGCAGGACAGCGTCCGTCGGCGAGAAGTCCGCGGGCGGGCGGTAGCGGAACGCGAGGTTCGCGCGCGTGCCGTCCGGGCGCTGCACAGCGCCGATGGCGATCGCGGGCCGGTCTCCGCCGTCCGGCGCCTCTTCGGCGATGACGAGCGGCACGCCGCCGGGGAGCATGACGAGGGTTTCAGCGCCGCCGTTCAGCGGCCAGTCCTTCATTTCAGGAAGTGTGTAGACCTGCTTTGCGCGCCATTCGGGCTGGCCCAAAGGTACGACCCACAGGCTGTTCGTGCGCTCGAAACCGATCAGCGCCTCGGCGCCGCCCGGACTGAGCACGAGCGATTCCGCGTCGCGCGTCGCCTTTGTCCCGGCCGCGCCGTCGCGGTCGAGAAGCATGCCGCCGCGGACGTTTTCGATGCCGACGAGCCGGTCATCCCGCTCCACGCGGTCGAAACTCAGTAAGATACCGGCATCGCCGACCGCGTAACACCGATCGGGACAGCGAAGCCCCGAGAGACCGCCGAACCAAGACGTGGCCGATCGCAGCGCCACGCCGCCCGCATATCTGAGGCGCCCCTCCCCCTGCCTCGCAGCATCGCGGGCATCGAAGGGCACGGCGACACTTTCGACGGCAAGCGGCTCAATGGCGGGCGGTGGGGCATTGCCGCAGGCGGCGATGGCAAGCAAAAGCAGGACGGGGACGCGCATGGGAAATCGGCATAGGCGGCGGCATCACCGAATGCAAACAGCGGCCCGCTGACCCCTTAAAGGCCGCGAGCCGCTGCGCGCGTCTAACCGGTGCTTACCAGTAGGGGTTCACACCATAATGCGAATAGACGCGGTGCTGATACGCGCGATCGAGCGCCGTATCCCGGCTCGCGTCGTCGAACGTCGGA
This sequence comes from uncultured Sphingosinicella sp., assembly GCF_963974575.1. Lineage (NCBI taxonomy): Bacteria > Pseudomonadati > Pseudomonadota > Alphaproteobacteria > Sphingomonadales > Sphingosinicellaceae > Sphingosinicella > uncultured Sphingosinicella sp. Next base: position 295,824 of record NZ_CAXBBQ010000004.1, read on the forward strand.
CCACTGCGAAGCTGGTCTTCGGTAACGTCGAGGCGGTAGCCGTCCACATCCGTGTCGTACTTCAGCGTCGACCACGGCAGGCTGTGGTACTTCTCGCCCATCCCAAGAAAGCCGCCGACGGAGACGACAGCGTCGGTCACCCGGCCGCCGCGCTTCTCGATCATCAGCGATTTGACCGACCCGATCCGTTCGCCGTCACGGCCATAAACGGACGTTCCGTCCACCTTCTCCGACGAGATGAGGTCGTTGGTCTCGCTCGTTTTTTCGTTCTGCATCATAAGCTCTCCTCCATTGGATATACCTGACCAACGGAGGCGGCCCCGGCCGGTTCCCCGCGATCGGGATGAACCGAGGAGCAAAACACGCCGTTCGTCGCATCCGCCCCGTTGACGCGGGCTGTGCAGACGGCATTGTGCGCGCGAGGAGACAGGTATGCGCATGGGAATTCCGGGAGTTACAGCAAGGCTGGCAATGATCGCGCTCGCGGGGGGACTTGTCCTCGCCGGGTGCGAGAAGAAGAAGGACGCGGAAAAGCCTGCCGAAAGCGAAGCCCCCGCGTCGCAGCCGGCGCAGACGCCGGTGGCGGCACCCCCCGCGCCGATGCCCGAGGGCAATCCGCCACCGCCTTCGGAGCTTTCGCGTGACGTTCCCGCCATCACGCGCGGCAAGGCGCTCGCCGAGGCGAACTGCACGCGCTGCCACGCCACGCAGCCCGGGCAGAAGAGCACACACGCCTCCGCCCCGTCGTTCGCGACGCTGTTCACGAGCTATCCGCCCGACTACATCGCCGAAGCCTTTGCCGAGGGCGTGTTCGTAGGCCACGGCGACATGCCCGCGTTCGAGTTCTCGCCCGAGCAGATCAACGACCTCGTCGCCTATCTCAAGACGCTCGGTCCTCCCGGCTGAGCGGATCGCACAGCGTCGGCAGGCGGCGCGCATCCTCCACACCGTCTGCAAGGCGCTTCCGCACGACATCGAGAAGTGCACGGCCCGCCGTACGCGCAGCCTCGTCCTGTTCCGGATCGAACAATCCACCGACGTTGATGGCATCGAGCAGCGCCTTCGCCTCGCTGACCCGCCCGGCCAGCGCGAACGCCGCGCACGACCGGCAATTACAACACATTCGATTTGCCGATTGGCATCTTGAAAGAACGCGCGGCATCGCGCCGCGAAGCCGCGACTTTGGTGTCCAGCATGTTTTGAACTCGTCGTCCCTTTCGGGCGACGCCTCCTCAGGCGACCGCTGAAAGCGTCTCTTCGGCCGGCAGCAGCGATTCCTTCACGCCCCAGTTGCGACGGATCAGCGTCAGCGTTTCGGGCGTGACGTTGATCCGCATCGCGGCGATCGAGTCCGTGCCGTCCTTGCGCGGCAGGCCGAGCAGTTCGATGTCCCAGCCGACCGACAGGATCGTCGGCACCCAGCTCGAATGCGTCACGAAGATGAGCTGCTTGATATCGCGCATCAGCGCGAACTCGATCGCGGCAACGGTGATGTTCTTGCGGCCCGTCCACTGGGCGAGCTTGTCCTTGACGTTGGGATTGGCGCACAGGCGCGTCATTTCCCACGCGGTGTCGTCCGCCGGAACCGGGCTCTGCACCATGTCGGAGAAATGTTCAGCCATCAGCGTCGGAACCGAACACGGCAGCAGGCGGATCGAGGCGACATGGTTGCCCTCCGCATCGACATCGATGATGTAGATCGCGTCATCAGTATCGTACTGGTCGATTTCCTTATCGCCGACGACCGGGATATCCCACTTCAGCCAGTCCACGAACACGCGCTTGCGGTCCTGGTGCATCTGATCGATGAGCGCGCGATATTGCGACCTGTTCCTCGCCGTTATGAACTTGATCATAGCCCCCTCACGAAACACCGCGCCGTACAGCGCACCAGCAGTTTTTCCTTCTTAACTCAAAAATATGTATGGTTACTATCCCGGTAACTACCGGGGACTGCGAACGTGTTTCACCTTTGAGGCTATTTTGAGTCAGGTACGCCTGAAAGTGCCCGTCAGCTCAGGATATCTGCGAAGCTGAGCTGGCCGTTCCACAGCACGCGGGCGAGCAGTTGCTGTCGGGTCGCAACGCCGTAGCGGCGCTTGGCGATCTCGATATGCTCGTTGCACGTTTTGGGGCTGATGCCGAGCAGACGGCCCATCATCGCATCGCTTTTGCCGCGCGCGTACAGCACGATGCAATCGAGCTGGCGCGGGGTCAGCGCCGCCGCCGGGGGCAACAGAATCGGCTCGTGTGCGCTGATGCGGCGGGCGGCTTCGAACGCGAACCAGCCCACGGACTGCGCCGCAGCCGCGGCATGGTGATCGTTCCCGCGTTCGCGGCGCGTCGCGAACGAGCAGAGGCCGACAGTCGTGCCGCCCTTGGGCATCGGCACGGTGAAGCCGTCGAGCAGGCCCTCTTGGCGCGCAAAGCGCATCACGTCGCGCTGGCGTTCGCTCAGCACCACCATGTCGGGAATATGCGTCCACGGAAAACCCGCAACCGCGAGTTCGCAGGCCGCGAACACGGGGTCATCCACCCAGTACGCACGGTCGCGAACCATTTCGACCCACGCACCCGGATAGGTGGTGAGTTGCACGGTTTCGGCAGGCACGCTGTTCTGCCGCGGCGAATGCAGCAATGCGAAGCAATCGAAACCGAGCTCTTCGGTAATCGATTGTGTAAGATCAGTGAGGGTCAGCAGGTCGTCGGCCTTCTTGGCCTTGTCCACGAACGCCTGCACTTTTTTGAACAGCATTTCTCGTCCCTTGCGGTGACGACCCCTTGCACTCACGGACCCCTTGATTCGGATAAAACCTATCCGATATCGGCACTTAGACGCAAATCCTGAGACGAGTGTTAACGCCGCGCGGCAAAGAATTCGCGCAGCAGGGCTGCGGAGGCGGACGCGGAGATATCGGGATACACCTCCGGGCGGTGGTGACAGGAGGGGCTGGCGAAGATGCGCGGGCCATGCTCGACGCCCCCGCTCTTGGGATCGGACGCGCCGTAATAGAGCCGCCGGATGCGCGCCGCGCTGATCGCCGCCGCGCACATCGGGCACGGCTCGAGCGTGACATAGAGGTCGCACCCCGAGAGCCGCTGGGAGCCGAGGCGTGCGGCAGCGGCGCGGATCACCAGCATCTCGGCGTGGGCGGTGGGATCCGAAAGTTCAAGCGTCCGGTTGCCCTCGGCTGCAAGCACGGTGCCGTCCGCATCGACGATCACGGCGCCGACCGGAACCTCGCCGCGTTCCGCTGCCGCGCGCGCCGCGCCGAGCGCCGCGGCCATCGCGCCGCCGGCTGCGAAATCGGAGAGAGAGCCTACGCTCATGTCTGGCTGCCTTGCGCGTGCACAGCACCGGTTTCAACGACGCGGCGCGCAAGGTCAATCACGCCGAAGCGATTAGAACCCCAAAAATTGTGCGCCCCGGCGGGAGGGGGATTCCGGCCGGGGCGCTCGACGGCAATGCTGTTGCTTACTGCTTGGCGCTACCGTCGTCTCCGGCAGGTGTGATATCCACCGTCGGAACATCAATCTCGACATTGTCGGTTTTGACCTCGACATCGGGAACCGGAACGTTTGCCGTTTCCGTTCCGACGTTGATCTCGCCGGTTTCGACCTGAACTTCCGGTATCTCACCGCCCGAGACGCTGACTTGTGGCGTCTTCAGATCGCCGCTTGCGTCGACATTGAACAGACCCAGGGCATAGCCGACGACGGCCAGCAGAACGATCACAGCGACGACGATAACGATGGTGCGACTGCCTTTATCCACGGCATATCTCCCTGTTGTTTTCACTGAGCCGCCAACGCGCGGTGTGCGGATTTGGTTTCATCCGTTGTTTCAGGGTCGACACGATTTTCCGACCGCGTTCTCTTGCAACCGCGCGCTGCATCGTCCAATGCCCGTGCCGTCCGAACAGAGAGCAGGAAAGCTGGCGATATGACGAAAGCCCCGACCGCGAAGCCCTGGATAAGCGCTATCGAGGCTTATGTGCCGGGCCGCGCCAAGGCGGCACCGGGTGTGACGCTGGTCAAGCTCTCCTCGAACGAGAACCCCCTCGGCGCGAGCCCGAAGGCGATCGAGGCGATGCGCGCCGCCGTCGGCAAGGCGAACCGCTACCCGGACGCCAGCAGCCACGACCTGCGCGAGGCGATCGCCACACTCCACGGCATCGAGGCGGACCGCATCGTCTGCGGCACCGGCTCCGACGAGATTCTGCAGTGCATCGCCCTCGCCTACGCGGGGCCGGGCGACGAGGTGCTCTACGTACGCCATGGCTTCATGGTCTATCCGATCGCCGCCGAGCGTGCGGGCGCGACGCCGGTCGCGGCGCCGGACACCGACTATACGGCGGATGTCGATGCGCTGCTCGCCGCCGTCACCGAGCGGACGAAGATCGTGTATCTCGCCAACCCCAATAATCCCACGGGTACGCTGATCGCGCAGAGCGAGGTAGAACGCCTGCACGCGGGGCTGCCGCCGCATGTGCTGCTGGTGATCGATTCCGCTTACGCCGAATATGTCGATGAGCCGGGCTACGACGACGGCACCGCGCTCGCGCGCGTGCATCCGAACGTCGTGATGGCGCGCACCTTCTCGAAGATCTACGGGCTTGCCGCCGAACGGATCGGCTGGGCCTATGGCGCGCCGGGCGTAATCGACATGGTGAACCGCATTCGCGGGCCGTTCAACGTGACGAGCGCGGGACAGGCGGGCGCAGTCGCGGCGCTCGCCGATCAAGATTGGGTGGCGAAATGCCGCGCCGACAACGCCCGCAACCGCGCGGTGCTCGTCGAGGCCATCGAAGCGCTCGGCAACAAGGGGCTGCGCGCGGTGCCTTCGGCCGCGAACTTCGTGCTGGTGACGTTCCCGGAAACGGGTGCGCACACGGCAGAGGCGGCGAACGCCTACCTCACCGAACGCGGCTTCCTGACGCGCTGGCTGCCGAACCAGGGCCTTGGCAACGCACTGCGCATCTCGATCGGCACCGACGAGGAAACGCAGGCCGTGATCGGCGCTCTTCGCGCCTTCCTCGGCTGATGCTGCCCTTCTCCCGCGTCGCCATCATCGGGCTCGGGCTCATCGGCTCGTCGCTCGCGCGCGCCGTGCGGCTACACATGCCGACCGTGCGGCTCGTGGGCTACGACGGCAGCGCCGCCGTTCGCGCGCGCGTCGATGAGCTTGGCCTGATTGACGATATCGCCGACACGCCCGGCGCCGCCGTGATCGACGCCGACCTCGTGGTGCTGTGCGTGCCGGTGGGGCAGATGGGCGCCGCGATCGAGGAGATGCGCGACGACCTGCCAAAAGGCGCCATCGTCAGCGACGTCGGGTCCGTGAAGGCGAGCGTCGCCGCGCTCGCCGGGCTGGTCCCCGAAGGCGTGCACTTCATCCCCGCGCACCCAGTGGCGGGCACCGAAAAGTCCGGCCCGGATGCGGGTTTCGCCGAACTCTTCCACCAGCGCTGGTGCATCCTGACGCCGCTTCCCGGCACCGACGAGACGGCGATCGAGCGCCTTGCCGAGTTCTGGAAGCGTCTCGACAGCAAGGTCGAGACGATGGACGCGCAGCACCACGATCTGGTGCTGGCGGTGACGAGCCACCTGCCCCACCTGATCGCCTATTCGATCGTCGGCACCGCTTCAGACCTTGAAGGCGTGACACGGTCCGAAGTGATCAAATATTCGGCGGGCGGCTTCCGCGACTTCACGCGCATCGCCGCGTCCGATCCGCAGATGTGGCGCGACGTGTTCCTTGCCAACAAGGACGCGGTGCTCGAGGTGCTGCAGCGCTTTACCGAAGACCTGACCGCGCTTCAGCGCGCGATCCGCTGGGGGGACGGAGACACGCTGTTCAACCTGTTCACACGCACGCGCGACATCCGCCGCACGATTATCGATGCAGGACAGGACACGGCGGCTCCTGACTTCGGACGGGACCACCGGTAGCGCCTTCGGGTTCGCCTACCACGAACCCCGCTGCGCTGTTTCCGGTAAGCGTCATCGTGCGGGCGCGGCGCGCGCGATATTCGGCCGCCGGGCCCGTGCCTTCGAGAAGCGCCTTCACCGTGAACGGGCATTCGCTTTTGATCGTGCCCGATACCACGATGCGGCCATCGGGAAGCGGCGCGAGCGTAGCGTCGATATCGGCGAGCGGCTTGTCCTTCGCAAGAAGCTGCGCCCCTTTCACCTCGATCGTGCCGCCATTCCGCCAGCCGTCCAACGCGCCGATCGGGGCGCGCGCAGTCACGAACAGCGGAATGTCGATGCCAAGGCTGGCACCGGCGCGGTCCAGCGTTCCGGCGATCCGCGCTTCGGCCTGAACGGGCAGCGTCGGGGACTTGCCTTGCGGTTCGCCGCCGGGGGTTTCGCGCAGGTGCAGCTCGAAATTCGTCGCGTCAAACGGCCCACCGGCGAACGGGAGCCAAACCTTCGCGGTTTCGAACTGCATCGACAGGCGTTCGAGTGTGTCGCCCGGCCGCCGCACGCTCGCCAGCATCGCCGGCGCTTCGACATCGAGGCGCATTCCTGCGAGCCGCGTGAGCGCGAGCTGCAGCCGCGGCTGCTCCGCCGCGATCACGACATGGCCCGTTCGCCACGGCTGACGATTGACGACCACCGAAGACGCGTGGGCTGCAAAGGAAAGCTCGCGCGTCTGTCGCCGGATAGCAACGTCGGCCGCGCGTGCCTCGATCCGGTAGGGGAAGCCTGCGGTCTCCACAGGCGCACCGATGCGCGCGGCCACGATCTCACCGAAGCCTTTCGCCTCGCCCTGCCAATACAACCAATAAGCGATCAGCCCCAGCAGCAGCGGCAGCACCGGCACCCAGAACGGCAGGTGGCGCATCACGGCACCTCGTTGATGGCGGCGTGCAGCCGCGTCTCGAACGTCTTGCGGTCGAGCCCGGCGGGAATCACCTCGCCGAAGCGCATGGTGATCGTGCCGGGCCGCTTCCAGAAACCGTGGCGCGGCCAAAACGTTCCCGAATCGAGTGCGACGGGAACGACGGGCAGCTTCATCAGCCTGTAGAGCCCCGAGACGCCGGGCTTCAGCGGTGGCGCCTCGCCCACAGGCGTGCGCGTACCTTCGGGGAAGATCACGATCTCGCGGCCTTCCGCGACCGCCTGCTCGGCAACGCGCAGCATCGTGCGCATCGCCGCCGACGACGCATCGCGGTCGACCGGGATCGAGCCGTGACGGCGCGCGACCCAGCCCCAGACCGGAATCTGCATCAGCTCGGCCTTCATCACCACGGCGGGCCAGCGGAACAGGCGCGGCGTCGCCATCGTCTCGTACGCCGCCTGATGCTTCATCGCGATGATCACCGGACCCTTTGGCGGTTCGCCGACGATCTTCAGCCGTACGCCCGCGATCCGCGACGACGACCAGAGGAAGAACGCCGACCAGCGCCGCGCGCCGACGTGTGCACGGCGACGCGAGATCAGCGCATCGAACGCCGCGGCAATAACGAGAAGCGCGCCCACGAAATAGAAGACAAGCGCAAAGGCAATCGAACGGAGCACAATCATCAGGCCTCACCCATCAGCAGCAGCAGGCGCCTGAAGAGGAACTTGCTGTATTCAAGCGCAAGCAGGCGCGCCGAGAGACGCGCGGGCACTGCATCGGGCACGAGCTTGACCCCTGAACCGATCCGCGCGCGCGCTTCCGCCGTCGCGCGCTTGATGTGGAACTGCGAGGTGACGAGGCGCACGGATTTATACTCGTGCTGCTTCACCCACGCCGCGATCTCCTCGCCGTTGCCACGCGTGTCCGCAGCCTCTTTGCCAAGATCGATGCAACATTCGAACACGTCCGCAGGCACGTTGAGCTCGACGGCAAGCTCGATCGGCCGGACACTCGCATCGACACCCGAGATGAGCAGCCTGTCCGCCTTCTCTGCCCGCAGCAGATCAACGCCGCGCGCGATGCGCCCCGGTCCGCCGGTCAGCACGACGATGGCTTCGGTGCGGATGTCGTCCGGCGCGGGTTCGGGCAGGCTCAGCACGAACCATACGAAACCCGCGATCCACGCGAGCGCAAGCAGCATGGCGGAGCGCACGAGAACCGCGGTCATAGCTGCTGCTTGAGCCTCCGCCCGACCGTGATCCGCACCGTGAGGATCGTGAGCAGCGCCACGAGCAGCGGCACGGCGGCAAGCGCCGTCCAGCCAAGCGGCGACAGGCCGATTTCACCCGCAAGTCCCCCACCGAACTGGCCGAGCAGGTTGCCGATGACGATGATGACGGCGAGCCCCCCGAGCGCGCCGATCACGCCGCCGACAAGGCCCTGAATGGCGTAGCGATACTCGAAAAGCGCCGCGACGGTGCGATCTTCCGCGCCCATGATGTGCAGCGTTTCGATCGTCGGGCCATGCGTGCTGAGCGCCGCGCGGACGGAGAGCGCGACGATCGCCGCGGTCGTGGCGACGACGAGCACGCCGATCGAGACGGCAAGCCATCTGAGCACCTCGACGACGCCCGCAAGCGGCCGGAACCACTGGGCGTGCGTGTCGATGCGCGCGGTGGGAGCCAGCGCGCGGACGGCATCGCCGATCGCCGTCATGTCGCCCGTGCCGCTCTTCCAGCGCGCGTCGATCATCGCGGGTAGCGGCAGATCTTCGCCGATGTTGCCCGAGCCGAGCCACGGTTCGACGAGCGCGCGAAGCTCTGCATCGCCGAGCACCACCACGTCCGCAAGGTCGGCGCGGGCGCGCAGCATCGCGGCGATGGCCGCGGTCTGCTCACGCTTTACATCGGGGTTCGGCTCGACGATCTGCACGGTGAAGCTGCGCGAGAGCCCGCCGGTGAGCGCTGCCGCGCCGTTCGAAAGCGCCATGCCGCCCGCGAGCGCGAGCGTCGCGAGGAAGGTCATCATGCCGATGATCCACGGCAGCGCGCCCCCCGCCCACCGGCCTTCAGGCAGGAACCGGTAGCGCTGCGCGCGCGGCTGCAGCCAGGCGATCACAAGCTGAGCTCCGCAGGCTCGGCCGCCGACGGATTGCGCAGCACACCCGTCGGATCGAGCATCTCGCCGCGATCGAGCCGCAGCGTGATCGCGGAGGGCACGCGCGACATCAGGTGCAGCGCGTGCGTCGCCACAACAACGGTCGTGCCGAGGCGGTTGAGTTCGTGGAACAGGTGCAGGAGCCGCCCGGCCATCTCGGGATCGACGTTTCCGGTGGGCTCGTCCGCCAGCAGGATATCGGGCCGGGCGATCACCGCCCGCGCGATGGCGACACGCTGCTGCTCGCCGCCCGAAAGCACGGCGGGGCGCGCATCGCGGCGCTCGGCGAGGCCGACCCACGCCATCAGCTCATCGACATGCGCCTTCACCTCCGCCTCGTGCACGCCCGCGATGCGCAGCGGCAGCGCGATATTGTCGAAGGCCGTGAGGTGCTCGATCAGGCGGAAATCCTGCAACACGACACCGATGCGGCGGCGCAGTGCGGGAAGCGCGGTGCGCGGCAGGCTGGTGATATCGCGCCCGAACATGTCGATGCGGCCGCGCGACGGGCGCTGCGCGAGATAGAGCAGCCGCAGCAGCGAGGTCTTGCCCGCCCCCGACGAGCCGACGAGAAACATGAACGCGCCGGTTTCGAGCCGGAAACCGATGTCGCGCAGCACCTCCGCGCCCGTGCCGTAGCGCAGGCCGACATTGTCGAAGCGGACGATCGTGCTCACGGGGTGCTCATCGAAACGTCACGGCTTACTCAGCCAATCCGGCACCGGCAGGCCTTTTTCCGAGAGCCACGCCGGATTGTAGAGGCTGGAGAGGTAACGCAGCCCGGAATCGCAGAGCACGGTGACGATGGTGTGACCCGGTCCCATCTCCTCGGCGAGCCGCTCAGCGCCGACGACATTGATACCCGATGAGAGCCCGAGGCTAATCCCCTCTTCGATCAGCAGCTCGTGCATGACGCGGACGCCATCCTCGTCGCTCACGCGGAACTGCGTATCGACCGGCGCGCCGTCGATATTCGCCGTGACGCGACCCTGCCCGATGCCTTCGGCAAGCGACGAGCCTTCGGATTCCAGCACGCCGCGCGCGAACCAGGAATACATGGCCGCGCCGTAGGGATCGGTGAGCGCGATGCGGATGTCCGAATTCTTCGCCTTCAGGCCCATCGCCGTGCCCGCGAGCGTGCCACCGGTGCCGACCGCGCAGGTGAAGCCGTCCACCGCGCCGCCGGTATCCGCCCAAATCTCCTCTGCAGTGGTTTCGATGTGCGCCTGCCGGTTCGCGAGATTGTCGAACTGCCCGGCCCAGATTGCGCCGGGTGTATCCTCCGCGATGCGGCGCGAACGGTGCTGGAAATGCTCGGGATCGGCATATTTGGTGGGCGGCACCAGAACCAGCTCGGCACCGAGCGCGCGCAGCGTCGCCATTTTTTCGACCGACTGGTTCGAAGGCATGACAATGATCGTGCGGTAGCCCTTCGCATTCGCAACCACCGCCAGCCCGATGCCGGTGTTCCCCGCCGTGCCTTCGACGACAATGCCGCCTGGCTTCAGGCGCCCTTCGCGCTCGGCAGCCTCGATCATGTAGAGCGCGGCGCGGTCCTTCACCGAGCCGCCGGGATTGAGAAACTCGCATTTGCCAAGGATCGTGCACCCCGTGCGTTCCGACGGGCCACGCAGGCGAACAAGCGGCGTACCGCCAATAAGCTTCAGGATATCGTGCGCGGGCGCGCGGGAGATGTGACTTGGCATGGTGAATGCAAGGCTTACCGACGCGCGCCGCCCCATGCAATCGCGCCTTCATGACAGGGGCACGAAAGATCGGCGGCGCATTTCTGCGCCGCCGGTAAAGTCGGTTTGGGGGAACCGCGGCGCGAAGGGAAAGGCCCGTCCGCGCTTCGAGAATTCAAGCCTAGCGCGCGTGCGGGTCAGATTCGTGACGAAACCGAAAATGCGCGGCTGAAATTGCCACACTGCTGGTCTAGATCATGAAGGATGATCCGAGCCGCCATCATAACCGCCTGCTGCCTGCTCGCCCTTGGCGGCTGCGATCGCGCCACGGACGGCGACGGCGATGGCGACAGCACGCTCCGCATGGCCTTCGTGAACGACGACGGCGCAAGTCTGGTTGCCGAAGAAAGCCTCGAAAACGCCGCGGTGAGGGCCATGCACATCGGGCTCACGACGCTTGAGCGAAGCGGACGCGTGGCGCCGTCGCTGGCGCTTAGCTGGCGGGTGAGCGACGACGGGCTCACCTACGTGTTCAAGCTGCGCGAGGCCTATTGGGCGGACGGTCGGCGGCTCACCTCCGGCGATGTCGTTGCCGTGATGCGGCGCATCGTCAGCCCCGGCTCCGGGAATCCGCTCCGCGACGAGTTGATGATGATCAACAACGCCGCGCTCATCGCGGCGAACCGGCGCCCGGCGCGGATGCTCGGCGTTTCCGATCCGCGTCCCGATACCGTGGTGATCACGCTCGCCAAGCCCGAACCGGCATTGCTGCAACTGCTCGCCGACCCGGCCGCGGCGATCATCCGCTCGGGCAAGACCCCGCCCGCTTCGGGCGCGTTCACGCAGGCCGACGACGCGGGCGATGCGGACGGTGCGCTGCACCTTGTGAAGAACAGCGCCTATTATGCGGCCGATACAGTCTCGCTCGCCGGAGCCATGCTCTCCCGTACCGACGCGGAGAGAGCAATCCGGCGCTTCAACGCGGGCGAACTCGACATCGTGAGCGGTGGCCGCCTCACCGGGCTGCGCGCGGCACGGACGGTCGGCGATTCGCAGGCGCTCCGGCTGGAGCCGACATGGGGCCTCTATTTCTATCTGGCGCGCACCAGCTCCGGCCCCCTCGCCGACATCCGCGTGCGCCGCGCGCTCGCCATGTCATTCGATCGCAGCGGCATCCTCTCGCGCCTGTTCGGTGTCACCGGCCTGCAGCCTGCCTATTCGGCGCTGCCGCCGACACTTCCCGATGCCTATGCGGGGAGCGCGGGCGACTGGGCCGGATGGTCCGCCGACGTGCGGGAGAGCGAGGCGGTGAGGCTGCTCGCCGAAGCCGGTTATACCTTCAACCAGCCGCTGACGCTCTCTGTCGCCATACCCCACGGCCGCGAACACGCAGACCTGCTTGCCGCAATCAGCAATTCGTGGGGCGTGATCGGCGTTCGCGTGAAGGCGTATGCGCGAGGCACTCTCTCGCACCGGCGCGCGATCGAGAAGGGTGACTTCGATCTTGCCGCCGTCGAGCGCATCGCGCGCGCGCCGGTTGCCGACACATTCCTGCAGCCGTTCACCTGCGCGGTACGGCTTGGCGGCTATTGCAACCCCGCGGTTGACCAGCTACTCGCCGACGCGGCCGCCGAGGACGATCCCGGTACGCGCATCCAGCTGCAACGGCGCGCGAACCGACTGATTTCCGAGGATGCGCCGCTGATTGCCGTCTTGTCGCCGATCCGCTGGTCGCTGGTATCGCGGCGCGTGACGGGCTGGGAAAACAATGTCGCCGGTGCGCACCCGCTTTCGGGTCTCGCGATGACCGGAACGAAAGAGGAGTAGCACCCGTGGATCCAATCGTCATCGTCGGCGCCAAGCGCACCCCCATGGGCGGCTTTCAGGGCGACCTTTCGGCACTCACCGCCAGCCAGCTCGGCAGCGCCGCGATCCGCGCCGCGCTTGAGGAGGCCGGAGTTCCGGCCGCCGATATCGATCAGGTGATCATGGGCAACGTGCTCGGCGCGGGCCAGGGCCAGGCCCCGGCGCGCCAGGCGCTGCTCGGCGCGGGGCTCCCCGAAAGCGTCGGCGCGACGACGCTCAACAAGATGTGCGGTTCGGGCATGAAAGCGACGATGGACGCGCACGACATCATCCTTGCGGGCAGCGCCGAGATCATGGTCGCGGGCGGCATGGAATCGATGACGAACGCCCCTTACCTGCTGCCCAAGGCGCGTAGCGGATACCGGATGGGCCACGGCGAGGTGAAGGACCACATGTTCCTCGACGGCCTTGAGGACGCCTACGACAAGGGCCGCGCGATGGGCACCTTCGCCGAGGAAACCGCGCGCCACTACCAGTTCACGCGCGAGGCGCAGGACGCTTACGCCGTGCGCTCGACAACGCGCGCGCAGGGCGCCATCGCGAACGGCAAGTTCGCCGACGAAATCGTGCCGGTAACGGTCAGCGGTCGTGGCGGCGACGTGACGGTGAGCATCGACGAACAGCCCGGCAAGGCGAAGCTCGACAAGATCCCGACCCTGAAGCCCGCGTTCGCGAAGGACGGCACGGTGACGGCGGCGAACAGCTCCTCGATCTCGGACGGCGCCGCGGCGCTGGTGCTGATGCGCGAATCGACGGCGAAAGCGCGCGGCCTGACGCCGATCGCCCGCATCCTCGGCCACGCGACGCACGCACAGGCCCCCGCATGGTTCACGACCGCGCCGGTGTTCGCGATCGAAAAGCTGCTGAAGAAGGTCGGCTGGTCGGCAAATGACGTCGACCGCTACGAGATCAACGAAGCCTTCGCGGTGGTGGCGATGTGCGCGATCCGCGATCTCGGGCTCGACGAGGACAAGGTGAACGTCCACGGCGGCGCCTGCGCGCTCGGCCACCCGATCGGCGCCTCCGGCGCACGCGTGATCGTCACGCTGCTCGGCGCGCTGCGCGACGCTGGGCTCACGAAGGGCGTCGCCAGCCTTTGCATCGGTGGCGGCGAAGCAACGGCACTCGCGGTCGAGCGCCTGAACTAGCGCTGCATCACCGGCAGAGTATCGAGCGCCCGGTCGATCCGGGCGACAGCCTCCGCATATTCGGTGCTGGAAACGTCGCGATAGCGGTGTTCGAACGCGCGTGTGCTCATCCCTTCGCCGAAACCGAGCGCCGCGAGGGGCAGCAATTCAGGGACACCGGCCGCGAACCGCGACGAGAGTGTTCCGGCCCGCACCGGGCTGGTTGCCGCCTCGCCGAGCCGAAGCCCGGCGCGGTCCGCGGCGAGATCGACGAACGAAAAGCCGCTGCCGCCCGCAAGGCTGTCATCGAGTTCCTTCCACGTGCCCAGCGCGCGCCCGATCGCCGGATCGGCCGCGGCAGCAAGCGCCGCCGATAGCGTGAAGTGCTTGGCAAGATCCTCGCGCCCCGCCAGCGTCACAGACAGGGTGGCAGGCAGCCTGGGACTGAACGAGTCCTCCCCATCGCGCGCAAGGCGCCCCGTGCGCGGGCCGACGACGAGCATCGCAGCCGCGACCATTGCCGCCCGCGCGTGTGCACGCGCGGCATTCCCGTCGCGGGGCGCGCCCATGAACAGCGCGGCATAGACCTGCGGCAAATCGAGCGACTGCCCATCCAGCCGCTGGTGCGCCGCGACGTACAGCCGGTTGGCGAGGCGCCCATCGATGGCGTCGTCCGAGGGGGCGAGCTTGCTGACACCCTTCATGAAACCCCGCGGAAGATCGAGAATAACATTCGCCGTGCCCTTCCCCGCCTCGAACGCGAGGATCGCCTCGCGCGTCGTGGGGAAGCGCGTGCCGGCGCGCATCTCCGCCGCCTTGTGGGCAAGTCCGAGGAACGGCTCAAGAAGCAGAGTAGGGATCGGCAGCGCGCCGATGTTCGCCGAAATCTGCGGGTAGCCGTAGTCTTCCACCTCAGCGATGTGCACGCCGCCCGTGAGCCATGTGCCGCCGGAAAGACGAAACGCGGCCTTCACGGCAAGCGCGTCGTCCGCGACGCGGGGGGACAGGCGAAGCCGGGGGACGCCGTTGGTGAGGACGCGCGCGGCGCCCTCCATATCCGCGATCGAGGCCGTGACCGGTGCAGGCTCTTCGGCGGCAGCGACTTCCGCAAGCGCAACCGCCAGGTTACGCGCTGCGCGGACGTCGGATGCGCTCGGCACGTCGGGCGCGACGATGGGCTCTCCGGTGAGCGCAGCCGCACCAGCGAACAGGATAAGAGCCAGCAATCCAAGCACGAATCGAATGGGGGCCACTCCCGCCAGATACGGCAGCGTTCTACTCGCGGGCCGGGCGCGCTCACAAGCGGCAGATGTCGTGCCGGGCGACGACCTACTGCGTGGGCGGGCTGAGCGCCGCGTCGCGCAGGCCCCGCCACACACGGATCGCCTGCACCGATTCGAAAACGTCGTGCACGCGCACCATCTGCACGCCCTGCCCGATCGCCGCCATCACCAGCGCGAGCGAGCCGCCGAGACGGCGATCGACAGGCGCTTCGTTCGCAAGCGCACCGACGATCCGCTTGCGGCTGGCGCCGAGCAGCACGGGAACGCCGAGGCCGTGGAACAGCGAGAGGCCGTTCAGGATTTCAAGGCTGTGCCGCACGGTCTTGCCGAAGCCGATGCCCGGATCGACGATGATCTTGTCGCGCGCGATACCGGCCGCAACTGCAGCATCAACGCGCATTTCCAGCCAGTCGTAAACGTCGAGCAGCGCGTCTTCGTACTGCGGATCGCGCTGCATCGTCTCGGGGCCACCCTGCGTGTGCATGATGACGACGGGGCAGCCGGCCTTCGCCACGGTTTCGAGCGCGCGTTCATCGTGTGTGAGGCCGGAGACGTCGTTGACCATGCCCGCGCCGCACGACAGCGCATCGGCCATCACGGTGCTCTTTCGCGTGTCGATCGAGACGGCGACGCCCGCCTTGGCCAGCCGCTCGATGACGGGCACGACGCGCGCGATCTCGTCCTGCTCCCACACTTCGGCAGCGCCGGGGCGCGTGGATTCGCCGCCGACATCGAGGATCGCCGCGCCCTCCGCCGCCATGGCGACCGCAGCGGCGGCGGCCTCGTCGTCGGTCGCATGACGGCCGCCGTCCGAGAAGCTGTCCGGCGTTCGGTTGAGGATCGCCATGACCGAGGGCTCGGAAAAGCGCACGGTGCGCTCGCCGAGCTGGATCGGTGCACGCGGCGCGGTCAGCCGTGCCCAGAGCGGATGCGTGGTATCGATCTCGGAGACAGGCACCAGCCGCTGCGACACGCGCTTGCCGGCGCTGCGTTCGATGATCTCGACCGCCGAGAACCAGGTGAGGCCACCCGCAAGCCGCTGCACCTGCCCGTCGTAGCCGAAGGGCGCATCAACGAAGCCGGTGGGGCGGTAGTAGGTTTTCACGGATCAAGCCGCGATATCGCGCCTATAGGCCTCGCGCACCGTATCGATCGGTTCGAGCGCACCGCCGCGTTCCATGTGCCAGAAGGTCCAGCCGTTGCACGAAGGCGCGCCCTGTGCCGCGGCGCCCATCTGGTGGATCGAGCCGGCATCGCCGCGGAACGCGAGGCTGCCGTCGGCGCGGACGCGCGCGCGGTAGCGGCGGGCCGTGTCGACGAGTTCCTGGCCCGGCAGGATGAGCCCGGCCTCGACAAGCGTGCCGAACGCAACGCGCGGCGCCTGCCGCTTGCCGCGCGTGATCTGCATCGCGTCGGGCGAAAGCGGTGTCGTTTCCGCGATGCGCTTCTCAGCGACCTCGATATAGGCTTGCTCGCGATCGATGCCGATGAAGCTGCGACCGAGCCTCTTTGCCATCGCGCCCGTGGTGCCGGAGCCGAGGAACGGATCGAGCACCACGTCGCCGGGGTTCGAGGCCGCCATCATCACACGGTAGAGCAGCGCTTCGGGCTTCTGCGTCGGGTGCGCCTTGACGCCGCCGACCTTGACGCGCTCGCCGCCGTTGCAGATCGGGATCGTCCAATCCGATCGCATCTGCACGTCGTCGTTCATCATCTTGAGCGCATGGTAATTGAACGTGTAGCGCGCCTTTTCGGACTTCGAGCACCAGATCATCGTTTCGTGCGCGTTGGTGAAGCGCGTGCCCTTGAAGTTCGGCATGGGGTTCGTCTTGCGCCAGACGATGTCGTTCAGGATCCAGTAGCCGAGATCCTGCAGCACCGTGCCGACGCGGAAGATGTTGTGGTAGCTGCCGATCACCCAGATCGTGCCGTCGTCCTTCAGGATGCGGCGTGCGGCGGAAAGCCAGCGGCAGGTGAAATTGTCGTAGGCGCCGAACGTGTCGAACTTGTCCCAGTCGTTATCGACCGCATCCACGCGGCCGCCTTCGGGGCGGAACAGGTCGCCGTTCAGCTGAAGATTGTAGGGCGGATCGGCGAAAATAAGGTCCACCGACTTTGCCGGCATGGCCTCCATCTCCGCGATGCAATCGCCCAGAATGATGCGCGAGGAGACGCGTGACGCCTCGTCGATGCCGTCCGGTCTGGCCGCCATAATGCCCCCTGTTCGCCCACTTGCTCCAAATGCGCGCGGACCTTGGCCCGGCATGGACTCTTGCGTCAAGAGTCCATGGATTCAAAGAGTTGCAGAGTTAACTTAAGATTCCATTAAACATGAAGTCTTGACCGCAACCCCTTGCGATGGCGCGGATCGGCACACGCCAGCCCTAGTGGGTGTTGCGAAAACGACTCAACGCGCGAATTCGAACGCGCGCTGCACCGGGCCGAAGCTGCGACGGTGATGGACGGTGACACCGAGCCGTGAAACCGCCTCCAGATGCGTGCGCGTCGGGTAGCCCTTGTTCTCGAGCCAGCCGTAATCGGGGTGCGCCTCGTGGAGCTGGACCATGTACCGGTCACGCGTCACCTTCGCGATGATCGAAGCGGCCGCGATCGACACCGAACGCGCATCGCCGCCGACGATCGTGTCGCAGCGGTAGGTCCAGCGCGGCGCCCGGTTTCCGTCGACGAGCACGTGGTCCGGCGCGACCGGCAGCGCGGCGACGGCACGCGTCATCGCGAGGAAGGTCGCCTGCAGGATGTTGATCCGGTCGATCTCCTCGGGGCTCGCCTCGCCGATGCCGACACGGGCACAGCCCATGACGATATCGAACAGCACCTCGCGCCGCGCGTGGGTGAGTTTCTTGCTGTCGTTGAGACCATCCGGGATGCAGGCAGGATCGAGGATCACCGCCGCCGCAACCACCGGCCCGGCGAGGGGTCCGCGCCCGGCCTCATCCACACCCGCGACCTGACCTGCGCAGCGCGCCTCGTGGCTGTAGTCCGGCCCTGCGTATTTCACCGCGCGAGCGGCCAGCCATGTCCGAGCGGTCCGTGCCCGGCGCCGAAGCCCGGCGCCGCCAGGATCGCCTGGCGCACATAATCGCGCGCGCGCCATGCCGCCTGTTCGAGCGGCATCTTCTGCGCAAGGCCGACCGCGAGCGCCGAGGCGAGCGTGCAGCCCGTGCCATGCGTGTGCTTGGTGGCGATGCGGGAATCGACCCATTCCTTGGCGCGGCCCGGCGTCACCAGCCAGTCGCTGATCTGGTCGCCTTTCAGATGCGCGCCCTTCACCAGTACCGCCTTCGCACCAAGCTCCAGGATCGCTTCCCCGGCGTCGCGGGCATCTTCCGGCGAGCGGATCTTCTTGCCCGAAAGCGCCTCCGCCTCGACGATGTTGGGCGTCACCACGTCCGCCATCGGCACGAGCAGCGATGTGAGCGCCTCGACCGCATCGGGACGCAGCAGGTGGGCGCCACCCTTCGCGATCATGACCGGATCGAGCACGATCGGCACGGCAACGTCGGTGAGCGCACCGGCGACCGCCTCGATCACCGACTGGCTGCCGAGCATCCCGATCTTGATGGCATCGGCGCCGATGTCGGCAAGCACCGTCTCGATCTGCGCCGCGATCACACTGGCCGGGACGGCATGCACGTCGTGAACGCCGTTCGTGTCCTGCACCGTGATGGCCGTGATCGCGGTCGTGGCATAGCCGCCCAGCATGGCGATCGTCTTGATATCGGCCTGAATGCCGGCACCGCCGCCGGAATCCGATCCCGCGATGACGAGGACGCGTGCCTGCTGGGGCCTGGTCATGCCGCCTTTGCCACCGCTTCGCAGATTTCATCGACGACGCGTTCGACGAGGCCCATGTCTTCGCCCTCCGCCATCACGCGGATGAGCGGTTCCGTCCCCGACTTGCGGATGACGAGCCGGCCCGTGCCGCTGAGACGCGCCTCGGCAGCAGCGATGACGCCCTTTACGCTATCGGTGTCGAGCGGCTGGCCGCCGTTGAAGCGCACGTTCTTGAGGAGCTGCGGCAGCGGATCGAACAGCGTGAGCACTTCGGAGGCGGGTCTTCCGTCTTCCACCAGCACGGCGAGAATCTGCAGCGCGGCAACGAGGCCGTCGCCGGTCGTCGAATAGTCTGAAAGGATGATGTGGCCCGATTGCTCGCCACCGACGTTGAAGCCCTTGGCGCGCATCGCTTCGAGCACGTAGCGGTCACCGACCTTGGCACGCTCCAGAGCGAGGCCGAGACCGCCGAGATAGCGTTCGAGGCCGAGATTCGACATCACCGTCGCGACAAGCCCGCCGCCCTTGAGACGGCCCGCCGCGTGCCAACTCTTGGTGACGAGCGCCATCAGCTGGTCGCCGTCCACGATCTGGCCGCGCTCATCGACGATGATGAGCCGGTCGGCATCGCCATCGAGCGCGATACCGATGTGCGCGCCCATTTCGACGACCTTCTTCTGAAGCGCCGCGGGTTTCGTGGAACCGACATCGTCGTTGATGTTGAAGCCGTTCGGATTGACGCCGATCACCTCGACGTCCGCACCAAGCTCCCAAAGCGCGCTCGGCGCCACATTGTACGCGGCGCCGTTCGCGCAATCGACGACGAGCTTCAGCCCATCCAGGCGCAGGTGATCCGGGAAGGTCGACTTCGCGAAGTGGATATAGCGCCCGCGCGCGTCCTCGATCTTCTTGGCGCGACCGATGTGCTCGGGATCGGCGAGTTTCGGCGCGACCTCGAGCAGCGCCTCGATCTCAAGCTCGTCCGCATCCGACAACTTGTAACCGTCCGGCCCGAACAGCTTGATGCCGTTGTCCTGATAGGCGTTGTGGCTCGCCGAGATCATGACGCCGAGATCGGCACGCATGGAGCGCGTGAGCATCGCGACCGCCGGAGTCGGCACCGGCCCTACCATCACCACGTCCATGCCGACGCTGGTGAAACCCGCGATCAGCGCGGATTCCATCATGTAGCCCGAAAGCCGCGTGTCCTTGCCGATGACGACGCGGTGTTTGTGATCGCCGCGCAGGAACTTCGCGCCCGCCGCCTGCCCGACGCGCATCGCGATTTCCGGCGTCATCGGTACGGTGTTGGTGAGACCCCTGATCCCATCGGTGCCGAAATAGCGCCGGCCCATATTCATCCTCTCCAGCCCCGCGTGTCTTGCACACGCGCTCATAACAGGCTCTTTATGCCTCAAAATTGTTAAAATGAAGGGCGGGCCGCACGGAATGATCGAAGCAATGGGTCGTTTTATCGACCAGCTCTCTGCATTCGTCTTCACGAAAGTGCCCTTTTTCGGCACAGAGCTAGAGCTTGTCGTACTGGCGCTCGCCTCCGCAATGCTCTTCTTCACGCTGTGGCTGGGCATTCCCCAACTGCGCGGCGTCGCCATCGGTTTCCAGCTGATCCGCGGCCGCCATGCCGACGACAGCGCGCCGGGAACGGTGAGCCAGTTTCAGGCGCTGTCGACAGCGCTCTCCGGTACGATCGGGCTCGGCAACATCGGCGGCGTCGCCATCGCCATTGCGCTCGGCGGGCCGGGTGCGGCCTTCTGGATGTTCGTGATCGGCTTTTTCGCGATGGCGCTAAAGGCGGCCGAAGTGACGCTCGGGCTCATGTACCGCGAATTCAGCGCTTCGGGCGAAGTGCGCGGCGGGCCGATGTATACGCTTAAAAACGGGCTCGCACGGCTGGGCCTGCCGAACACCGGGCGGAAGCTCGGCGGCCTCTACGCCTTCTTCGCGCTTGGTGGTGCGTTGCCACTGATCCAGGTCAACCAGAGCTTCAGCCAGCTGACGGTGATTACCGGCATCGAGAGCACGCCGGCCAACGGGCTCGTCTACGGGCTCATCCTCACGATTGCCGTCGGCATCGTTATTGTCGGCGGGGTGCGATCGATCGCAACGGTCGCGGCGCGGCTCGTTCCGATGATGTGCCTCGTCTATCTGGGCGGCGGCGCGGTCATTCTCGTTGCAAACGCAGGCGCGATTCCCGGCGCCTTCGCAACCATCGTGAGCGCCGCGTTTTCGTCCGATGCCGTTGCGGGCGGCATCCTCGGCAGCTTCGTCGTCGGAATGCGCCGGGCCGTCTTCTCGTGCGAGGCCGGCGTCGGCACGGCGGTCATCGCCCATAGCGCGGCGAAAACGCACCACCCGGCATCCGAAGGCATGGTGGCGCTGATCGAACCGCTGCTCGACACGATGATCGTCTGCACGATGACCGCGCTCATCATCGTCGTCACGGGCGTCTACAACGACGGCTACACGGACATCGCCATGACCTCCGCCGCGTTTGGCACCGTGACGGCATGGTTCCCCTATGTGCTTTCGGTCGCCGTTCTGCTCTTTGCGTTCTCCACGCTGATTTCGTGGGGATATTACGGGCTTCAGGCCTGGGGCTACCTGTTTGGCCACAGCCGCACGAGCGAACTCACCTTCAAGCTTTTCTATTGCCTGCTGCAACCGATGGGCGCCGTCCTTTCCCCGGGCAAGGTGGTGGACCTTATCGACAGCCTGTTCTTCCTGATGGTGCTGCCGAACCTGATCGGGCTTGCGCTGCTGGCCGTACCCGTGAGACGCGAGATGAGCGGCTTCCTTGCCAGCGTGAAGGCCGGAACGATTTACGGAAAGGGTATCGATGATGAAACGGCGCAACCTCGGCACGACTGACGTTTCGGCCATCGGGCTCGGCTGCATGGGCATCGTCGGGCTTTCCGGCATGGCGGCGATGTATGGCGAGGTGGACAGGGACGAAGCCGTCCGCACCATCCACCGTGCGATTGAGATCGGTATCGATTTCCTCGACACCGCCGAAGTCTATGGCCCCTACGCGAACGAGGAATTCCTTGGGGACGCACTGAAGGGCAAGCGCGACAAGGCGTTCATCGCCACCAAGTTCGGCTTCAAGATTGTCGATGGGCGTGTGCGGGGAACCGACAGCCGGCCCGAGACCATCCGCGCCGTTTGCGAGTCGAGCCTCAAACGCCTGCAGACCGACGTGATCGACCTGTTCTACCAGCACCGCGTCGACCCCGACGTGCCGATCGAGGATGTCGTCGGCACGATGGCGGATCTGCAGGCCCAGGGCAAAATCCGCTTCATCGGCCTTTCCGAAGCCGGGGTCGGAACGCTGGAACGCGCAGTCGCAACACACCGGGTCGATGCGCTGCAATCGGAATATTCGCTGTGGGAGCGGGAGATCGAAAACGACATCCTGCCGACCTGCCGCAAACACGGCATCGCCTTGGTGCCCTATTCGCCGCTCGGGCGCGGGTTCCTGACCGGCGAGGTGAAGCGGGCGGAGGACTATCCCGAAACGGATTATCGCAGGAACGACCCGCGCTATCAGGGCGCGAACTTCGACGCGAACATGGAACTCGTCGCCACCGTGAAGCGCATCGCGGACACGCACGGCGCGACGCCCGCGCAGGTCGCGCTCGCATGGCTGCTGGCGCAGGGGCCGGACATCATCCCGATTCCCGGCACCAAGAAGGTGAAGCGACTGGAAGAAAACGCAGCGGCGGCCGACCTCGCCCTTACCGCCGCAGACGTCGCCGCGCTGAACGCCGCTGCACCTGTGGGCGGCACGGCGGGCGAACGCTACGACACGCCGGGCAAGCTGGCGATGCTGCGAATCTAGCGTTTCGGCGCCATCTTCGCGACGCGCCTGAACACATATCGCGGCACCAAGCGCTTCAACCAGAGCGCTTGCATTTCAAGGCCTCGGCCTACCGGTATCTCCGGCTTTCCGGCGCGCAGGCCGGCGAGGATTTCGGCCGCAGCCTCGGCGGCGCTGATGCCGTGGCCGACCGGATCTTCCTTGGGGCCGAAACGCTTGCCATGGCCGTCGAGCGCATTCTCGGCGATGTTCGTCTGCACGAAGCCGGGCGTGACCACCGTGACGCCGATGCCGTGCTGTGCGACCTCGGCGCGGAGCGCATCCGAAAAACCGACAAGCGCGTGCTTCGCGGCGCAGTAGCCGGTACGCATCGGTGCACCGATCTTGCCCGCAACGCTCGCGATCTGGACGAAATGCCCCTGTCCCCGCGCCACCATCTTGGGCAGCACGAACTGGGTAAGCCGGAGCGGCGCGAAGAAATCGACCTCCATGATCTGCCGGAAGACTCCGAAATCGGTATCGAGCGCCATCGAACGCTGTGAGATGCCGGCATTGTTGACGAGAATGTCGATCGCGCCGCGCCAGGCCCACGCCCGATCGACGATGCCGGGCAGCGCGGCATAATCGGTCGCCTCGAACGGCAGGACGAGCCGTTCACCTTCAAGCCGCCGCGTGACATCTGTGAGCGCGGTTTCCCGACGCCCCGAGAGGATGATCTGTGCCCCTGCCTTTCCGAATGCCTCGGCAAGCGCAGCGCCGATGCCCGACGACGCCCCCGTGATCCACACGGTCTTGCCGGTCAGTTCCACAGCATCGCGCCAGTCGACTTGCCGATGACGAGTGGGTGCGTCATCACGAGGATGACATAGAGGGCAAGACCCATGACGACCGGCAGCACGCCGGGCCAGATGCGAGACCAGCCGAGACGGCCGGAAAGCTGCGCGCCAAGCGGCCAGTAGCTGGTGTGCGCTGCATAGGCCGCCCACGCCGCACCGAGCTGCACGGCCTTCTTGCCGTCCTGCAGCCATGCGCCGACAAGCGCCAATACGCCGATGCCGCCCGCGAGGATCAGCGTTTCGAGGCGGCCGGTCGAAGTGACATGCACAATCGCCCAGAGGCCGAACGCCCACATCATCGGATGTCGCGTAATGCCCATCACGCCCTTGGGCTCAGTCCCTTTCGAAAGCACCCTCCCTGCCTCCACCATCGCCGGATTGGGCGCGAGGAACGATCCCACGAAGAGGATGCTGGCAACGAGCATCAGGAGCCAGCCGACATGCACCACCCACAGGGGCGGCACCCAGAGCTGAACCGTGGGCGCGGCGCGGTAGGCGAGCACGGCCCATATCAGCGTAGCGAACGCGACCAGCGAATAGAGACCGAGAAAACCCTTCTCGCCGATCCTTGCGACGAGCGGCGCGCGGAGGGGATGGGACAGGATGAAATGGGTAAGCACAAACGACGCAACGGCGATTGCAAGCTCGGCCATTTCCCGGCCCTCCCCTTGTTCTAGCGGCTATACTGTTTGGGCAGTGTATCCTGTTTCAGCGGATTGTAACGATCCCGCAATTTCGTCTGCCGCGATTCGAGCGGCGTTGCACGGCCATCGATGAAAAGAGCGGTCGGTGCCGAGGCAAGCTCGATCGGGTCGCCCGACCAGACCACGACGTCGGCGCGCTTGCCGGGTTCGAGCGTACCGAGTTCGCCGCCGAGCCCGAAAATCTCCGCCGGGTTCCTCGTCAGCGCCGCGAGCGCTTCGGCGTGGCTCACCTGAACGCCGCCCGGAATCCGGCCTTGCGCCACGAGGTTGCCCGCCTGCTGCGGAATGAGCCGCACCTGATGGTTGAGATCGCGGCCAATCGGCACGATCGCGACCTTCACGCCCGCACGGATCAAGCGCCCGACGTTCGATTGCGTCGCAGCAAGCACCTCGAAGCTTTCGGGCAGATTGGGCGCGACGGAGGCGAGCACCGGAACGCCCGCGGCAGCGATCTTGTCCGCCACCGTCCAGCCTTCCGCCGCACCGGCGAGGATGAGGCGCAGACGCGGGTAAGTCTTCTTGAGCGCGAGCACGTTCACGATGTCGCTGGCGCGGTTGACGCTGACCACCGCCGGAACCTCGCCGCTGATGACCTTCGCAAGCGCGGCGGCATCGGCCCGTTTCAGCAGCGAACCGCGATCACGGCCGTAGCCATAGCCCGCAGGGTTGCGCGCGTAAGCCGCCGCTTCGGCAAACGCGTCGGCAAGACGCGCGAACAACGCGCCGCGCGAGCCGCCCGCAAGGCGTGCGCCGGCCTCTCCCATCACGATGAACTGGAATGCCTGCGCCCGCGTGATCGGCGTTCCCTCACCGAGCGACAGCACGAGACCCTGCCCGCCGAAGATGTCGTTACCCGCATCCGGCATCACCGCGGCGCGTGTCACGCCTTCGATGCGGGTGACGGCGATGGCGGTGGTGAGCGGGTTTACCGCGGGCGCGATGTCGATCGCCGCGGCGTAGGGCGCAGCGTTGGCCTGGATGTCGTTGGTGCCCGAGACCGCATCGACCTCGACGATGCCCACGCGCGAGTAGCCGGCGAAAAGGCCGGGCGTCACCCAGCCGCCGGCGGCATCGACGACGCGCGCGTCCGCTGGGACGGCGACGTTCGATCCGACCGAGACGATGCGTCCGTCGCGGATAAGGACGGTGCCGTTCTCGATGGGTTCGGCGCGGGCGATGGTGGCGACCTTGCCGTTTACGATGGCGATGGTTTCCGCGGATGCAGGCATCGCGATCGTCAGCGCAAGGAGCGAGAGCAGACGCTTCATTTCGGGTCTCCTTCACCCGGCTGGCCAAGCTCGAAATCGCTGACCGGGCGCATCCGCGACAGTGCATCGAACATCAGCGCGCCATCGATCCAGACCTTCTCGGCCTTTGCGTACACCGAGAGCGGATCGCCGTTCCAGAGCACGACATCGGCGCGCTTGCCCGGCGCGAGACTGCCGATTTCCTTGTCGAGACCAAGCGCCTTCGCGGCGTTGATGCCGATCCACGTCCACGCTTCCTCGGGCTTGATATCGAGGCCTGCGCGGTTGCCGTCCGCCAGTGCCTTCGCGGTTTCCTGATTGAGTCGCTGAATGCCGAGATCATCGTCTGAGTGCGTGATCGCGCAGCCGCCCGCCGCATGAACGAAGGGCAGGTTCTCGCGGATGCCGTCGTAGGATTCCATCTTGAACCCCCACCAATCCGCCCACATCGCCGCGCAGGTGCCGTTCGCCTTCAGAAGATCGGCGATCTTGTACGCTTCGACCGCGTGGTGGAAGGTGGTGACCTTGTAGCCGAACTCCTTCGCCATATCGAGCACGAGCGCCATTTCGTCGGCGCGGTAGCAGTGGTTCTGGACGAGAATCTCGCCATCGAGCACGCCGCGCAGCGTATCCATGGCGATGTCGCGCGCAGGCACGTCTTTCAGCGCGGCGGTGCCCGCCTTCACCTTGCCTTCGTATTCATCCCACTTGCGATCATATTCCTGCGCCTTCGCCCATGTGGCGCGGTCGAGCGCGATGTTGCCCATGCGGCTGCCCGGCTTCTGGTTGCGGCTGCCGTAGACGCGCTTGGGATTTTCGCCGCACGCCATCTTGAGCGTGTAGGGCGCGCCCGGAAACTTCATTTCCTGCACCGTGCGGCCGGGCACGTTGCGCAGGGAAACGCCGCGCCCGCCGAACAGATTCGCCGAACCGGGAAGGATGTGGAGCGTGGTGATGCCGCCCGCGAGCGCACGCGTGAAGCCGGGGTCCTGCGGCCAGACGCCGTGTTCGGCCCACACGTCCGCCGTGTTCGCGCCGGTCACCTCATTGCCGTCCTGGTGCGCTTCCACCGATGGCGACGGATAGTTGCCGAGGTGGCTGTGCACGTCGATGACACCGGGCGTCACCCACTTGCCGGCACCATCGATCACGCTGACGCCTTCGGGCGCTGTGACGCTCTGGCCGATCGCGGCGACCTTGCCATCCACGAGCAGCACTTCGCCGCCGATGATCTTGCCGCCCGCGCCGTCATAGATGTTGACGCCGCGGATCAGCGTGGGCTGCGATGCATAGGGCTTGTAGACGGAAGGGAACGGGTTCTTTTCGATCACCGGCAGATCGCGGGCCGGCTTGCCGGCGGCGGTTTTCGGTCCTTCCTGCTGACCTGCGCAGGCGGAAAGCAACGCCGCCGATGCAAGCGCAAAAACCAGACTCTTCATGGACGCGTCTCCGCTGCCGTATTGATCCCTGCCGCCTGCGGCTCGCCGATCTCCCCGGCACCCGCCAGTTCGCCATCATCTTTCAGCGTATCGAGGTGCATCAGACGGCGGATGAACGGGGAAATCACCAAGAAGCCGATGCCCACCGCAATCGCCACCCAACCCACGTTCGAATAGACGCCAAGCACGACCTCCTTCGCCGCGCCCTCGCCGCCGCCGTGATCCGCACCGGTTGCCGCTGCAATCAGACCGGCAGCGAAATTGCCCGCAGCGGACGCGAAAAACCACGTTCCCATGATCAGGCTGGCCATGTGGGAGGGCGCAAGCCGGTTCATCGCGCTGAGCCCGACGGGTGAGAGGCAAAGCTCTCCGGTGGTGTGCAGCAGGTAGATCAGAAAGATGTAGATGACCGGGGTCGGCACGCCGAGGCCGGCTGCCTCCGCGCCTGCCACCAGAATGAAAAAGCCCACGCCGAGCTGGATCAGCCCGAGCCCGAACTTCGCCCCTGCGGACGGCTCCAGCCCCCGCCGGCCGAGCGCGATCCAAAGACCGGCGAACAGCGGTGCAAGCAGCACGATGTAGATGGCATTCAGCGACTGGAAAATCGCCGCCTTGATCTCGATGCCGAAAATCTCGCGGTTCACGTGGCGATCGGTGAACAGATTGAGCGACGATCCCGCCTGTTCGAAGAGCGACCAGAACAGGATCGAACCGAGGATGAGGACCATCACGGCGAAGATACGGTCCCTATCTTCGCGGGAGAGTTTCGCAACCGCCGTATAGAGCACGTAGCCGACGAGGATGGCGCCGGAGATACCCAGAAGCAGTCCGACGAATTCCTGGAACTGGATCATCAGCCACACAAGGCCGACCCCCAGGAAAGAAAGCGTATAGAGCAGCCATTCGAACGAGATGCCGCCAACCCGCTGCGTCAGTTTTTGAGGTACGGGCGACTCGCCGCGACCCAAGAGATAGGGCTTGCCCCAGACGAAGACCGCGAGCCCCAGAAGCATCCCGAGCCCGGCCGCCCCGAAGCCGTAGCTCCAGCCGTAGGTCTGCCCGAGATAGCCCGCGATAATAGCGCCGATCGCGGCGCCCAAGTTGATGCCCATGTAAAAGATCGTATAGGCGCCGTCCCGGCGCACGTCGGTGCGCGGATAAAGCTGCCCGACGATCACCGAGATGTTCGCCTTCAGAAAACCAGATCCGACCACGATGAAGGCGAGCGCCAGCCAGAAGACGCTGATCGCTGTGCCGCCCTGGCCGCCATCGCCCTCAACCGCCATGAGCAGGTGACCGAAACTGAGCAGAACCGCGCCGAACAGCACTGCCTTGCGCTGTCCGAGCCAGCGATCCGCGAGATAACCGCCGATGACGGGCGTGATGTAGACGAGGGCCGTGTACGCGCCGTAGATCACCGACGCTTTCTGATCCGAAAACATCCAGTGCTGGACGAGGTAGAATATGAGCAGCGCCCGCATACCGTAGTAGGAGAAGCGCTCCCACATTTCGGCGAAGAACAGCACGAACAGCCCTTTGGGATGCCCGAGGATGGTTCCCATGGAATCGCTTGCTGGAAGGGCGCCGGCGGCAGCCCCCGTCGGTTGAGTCATTGGTCCTGGACCCTCTTCCCTTTTTCGAACGGCAGCGATCAGGCCGCGCCGCTCTCCCATGGCGCGAGACTAGCCCCGCGTCCGGCGCATTGAAAGAATGTTTCGGCGGTCAGGAGCGCGTTCGTCTTCGGCCTTCTTTTTTGACATCGCAGGCCGAAATCGCGGCCGCGCCACAACGGCGACACCGGATGGACCCGGCATCTGGAAACGCTATGCTGTGTTCAACCGGAGGCCCATGTCATGATCCGCGCTCTGATCGCCTTCACGCTCGCTCTCTCCGCTCCCGCCGCCGCGCAGAATACGCGTTCGCTGGACGGCAGCGTTTCGCCGCCTGCCTCCATCGATCAGCTCTCCTGGCTTGCAGGAAGCTGGGTTGGCACGGGAATGGGCGCGGCGGTGACGGAAACCTATTCCGCACCGCTCGGCGGCCGGATCACGGGCCATTTCGTCATGGCTGACGGCAAGGGCGGCATCGCGTTTACCGAAATCGTCGACTATGTCCCCGTCGGCCAGTCACTGGCCTATCGCGTGCGCCACTTCAACCCGGACATGACCGGCTGGGAGGATCAAACCGGCAAACCCGTGGTCTTTCCGCTCGTCGCCATCGAGAAGGACCGCTGGTTCTTCGACGGCATGACAATCGAACGCACCGGGCCCGATTCTCTCGTCATGTGGGTGAAAATCACCGAGAAAGGCACCGCAAAGGAAGTCCCGTTCCGCCTAATGCGCCAGCGCTGATCGAAGCGTGCTTCCCTTAAATTCAGCGCCCGGGGCGCCAGCGGATGCCGACCCAGAGCGTGCGCGGCTGGCCGCGATCGATGATGCCGTCGCTGGTGCGGCCGGCCTCGACATTCGCGTCTGCGAGATTTTCCGCCGCGAGGCGAAGCGAAAGCCCGTTGCCCAGCGGCGCTTCGGCGAAGGCATCGAGCGTCAGCGCCTCGTCCAGACGGAGCGTCTGCAGATCGTCCTCGTAGCGCACACCGTCGTAGCGGGCAGTGATACCGGCACTCCAACCGTCGACGCGCCAGCTTGCAGATGCGCTCGCCTGATGCTTCGGGGTCTGCGCGGGGCGCATACCGTCCAGCGCTGCGGACACGCCGCTCGCTTCCACCGTGGCATCGGTAAAGGCATAGGAGAGGCCGAGCGACCAGCGGCCGAGATCGAGGCCCGCATTCGCTTCGATGCCCCACGCCTCCACCGCGTCGAGATTGAGCCGCTGGCGATAAGCGCCCGCGACGAAGCCGACACCGGGGAACACGCCCGGCCCTTGCGCCAGCGTGACGTTGCCGATCGCGTTCTTGGCGCGGTTGTAGAAGACCGTGGCGGAGAGGTGCGCGGTGCTGAGCGGGCGGTAATCCAACCCCGCCTCGATGCCGCGCAGCCGTTCGGGCTTCAGCGCCGCGTTCGCGGCCGTCGCATCCGCGCCGACACGGAACGGCCGGTACAGCTCGTTGAGCGTCGGCACGCGGAAGCCGAGATACCCGGCGGTGCGCAACGTGAGCGCGGGGGTCGCCGAAAACGCAAGGCCGAGACGCCCGCTTGGCTCCGTGCCCGAACGCTTCGCGAAGTCCGTATCGGTGAGAACCGCGCCCGTCAGCTGCCGCTCGTCGAGATGGCCATTCGCGAGCGACCAGCGATCGAGGCGGACGCCGCCCGTGAGCAGCAGCGCGTCTGTCAGCCGCCAGTCGTCCTCAATGAAAACACCGTAAACATTGCTGTCGCCGCCCGCTTCGCGCTTGCGCGTGAAGGCGTTCGCCACCGGCGTGTAGAACTCCTTCGTCTCGCCGCTCGCGCCGCGCCAATCCGCGCCGAGACGCAGGGCATGAGCGCCGAGCGTGGGGCGGACTTCGACCTTCACGCCGTAGCCGGTCGCCGGAACAGCATACTGGTCAAGCACCGATGACGCGGTGTTCCGGTCATCCGCGATGCGGGCGAAGCGCGACGAGAAATCCCGCGTCTGAAGATAGGCAACCGCTTCCCACGGCAGCGTTCCGCGCGACACCAGCCGCACGCTCGCGTCCGTGCCGCTGTTCGCCGAATCGACGATATCGATGCCGCGCACGCGGTCGTCGGCGAACGCCGCGCCGCGAACCTGAAGCTCGGTCTGTTCGCCCACCGGCACGACGAAGCGCACCGCGCCGCCGTATTGCTCATAGGAGGCCGGGATATCGATGGCCCCGCGCTGCGAGCGCTTGAGGAGATGGAAACCGTCGCCGCGATCGTATCCGGCATCGAGCGCGATGAAGCCGCCGCCGAGCGGGACAGTCGCGCCCGCATAGGCCGCGACCGAATCGCGGCTGCCGTAGTCGATACCGACGACAGGCGTGCGGTCGCGCCCCACGCTCGACAGTTCGATGACGCCGGTGAGCGCGCCCGCGCCGAACGCGCCCGCACCGCCGCCCGTGGTGATGCGCACCGAAGAGAGGCTTTCGGGGCGAATCGCGGGCCACGGGATCCATCCCGCGAACGGATCTGCGACGGGCACGCCGTCGAGCAGCACCAGCGCGCGGCTCGAGGCGTTGCCGCCGATGCCGCGAAGCTGCGCGCCCTGGCTCGTCGGGTTCGCCGAGCGGCTGTCCGTGCGGCGGAACATCTGGAAGCCGGAGGCCGCCTCCAGCGCTGTTTCCAGCCCGCCCGGGACGTCCTGAAGCGCTGCGCCGTCCACGACCTGCACGGCATAGGCCTGCGAGCCTAGCGGCTGTTCGAGCGCATGGCCGGTCACCACGATCGTGTCATCGGCGGCCGCAGGATGCGCGAGGACGGCGGAGGCGAGCAAAAGGCAAAAACGATACCGCAAAATGGCGACCTGACTTTCTTTTCCGGAGGCGCATCTGCTAGCGAGCACCCCTCCCCCCGGCAACCGCCTATCGGCGAACGGCAAGAAGGCAAACCATCCGTGACCGTGTTCAACGACCGCACCACGCCCATGTCGCTGCTTCTCTCCCGCCGCTCCGGCAAGGCGCGCGACATGATCGCGCCCGGCCCGGATGAGGCGCAGCTGCGGCGCATCCTGAGCGCGGCAGCGCGCGTGCCCGACCATGGCAAGCTCGCGCCGTGGCGGTTCGTGATCGTGCCGGAAAGCGAGCGCGGTGCGCTCGGCGAGGCGCTGGACGCGATCTATTTGGCCGAGAAACCGGACGCCGGTCGCATCGAGCGCGAGGCGATCCGCGACTTCGCGCGGCAGGCACCCACGCTGGTCGTCACGCTCTTCCGTCCCAAACCCGAATCGCACATCCCGCTCGCCGAACAGGCCGCATCGGCTGCCGCCGCAACGATGACACTGGCGCACGCCGCGCACGCCGAGGGCTTCGTATCGTGCTGGCTGACGGGCTGGGCGGCCTATTCGGAGAGCGTGACGCGGCTTTTCGGCGAACCCGGCGACAGCATTGTCGGCTTCATGTTCCTCGGCACGCCGGGGAAACCGCTGGAAGAGCGCCCGCGCCCGGACCTCGAAGACGTCGTGAGTGTGTGGAGCGCGGGTTGACCGTGCTACTGTCTTATGGTTTTATAACACTATGTGGCAAACAACGCGTCCGATCTATGTGCAGATTCGCGATCTGATCGCGGCTGCGATCATTGACGGTGAGTACGGCGTCGGGGATTCGCTGCCTTCGGTGCGTGCGCTTGCCGCCGAACAGCAGGTGAACCCGCTTACCGTCTCCAAGGCGTATCAGGAGCTGCAGACCGCCGGGCTCGTCTCGGCGCGGCGCGGGCTCGGGCTGTTCGTGGAGCCGGGCGCGCGCGAACGGCTGGTCACCGATGAACGCAAGCAGTTCCTGACGCACGAGTGGCCGGCGATCCGCCGCCACATCGACCGGATCGGCTTGAAACCCGCGGAACTCTTCGATACCGCGGATGCGTGACACGCCCCTTTCTTGACGCGCTGCTCCCGGTGATCCGGGACGCGGCAACCCTCATCGAGCAAATCCGCGAAGCCGGCGCCGCATCGCGCACCAAGGCCGATCGCTCGCCCGTAACCGAAGCGGACGAGCGCGCCGAGGCGCTGATCGTCGCGGCGCTCCGGCAGATCGATCCCGACACGCAGATCGTGGGCGAGGAAGCCTGCGAGGCGGATGGCAAGCCCGCCATCGCCGAGCGCTTCTGGCTGATTGACCCGCTCGACGGCACCAAGAGCTTCCTCGACGGCGGGGCGGACTATTCGGTGAACATCGGCCTCATCGACAAAGGCAGCCCTGTGTTCGGCCTGGTGATGGCACCGCGCACGGGTACGATCTGGGCGGGCATCGTCGGCGACGGCGCGTGGCGGTTCGATGGCGACGCTAAAACGCCGATCCGCTGCCGGGCGCTTCCGGCGCGGCCCGTGGTCGTCACCAGCCGGTCGCACAACGACGATCGCACGATGGCCTATGTCGCGCGCATTCCCGGCGCGGACGTGAAGCCGAGCGGATCGTCGCTGAAGTTCTGCATGATCGCCGAGGGCGAGGCGGACGTGTATCCGCGCTTCGGGCCGACATCGGAGTGGGATACCTCGGCGGCGCACGCCGTGCTGCTCGCCGCGGGCGGCGCGATGGTCGATGCTGCGGGCGCGCCGTTCCGCTACGGCAAGGCGGATTACCTCAATGGGCCGTTCCTCGCGTGGGGCGACCCCGACGCCTACGCCGCGCTGCCTTCGATCACCGAATAGGTTGATACCGTTTCCGTGACGGCCGCGAGGACGCGCGGGTCGCGCGGGGCGTCAACAAGGGCTTCGAGCGCACGAGCGGCCTGGCCGCGCATCGTGCGGTAACGCCTCTCCAGACTGCGGAGCCGCTCGCGATCGCCCTGCCGGGCGGCGGCGACAGCGACGCGAAGGATCAGGCCTGCGTCCTGTGCGGTCGCCGCGCCTTCGGGCAGCAAGGGTTCGAGCCCGGCGATCACCGCTGGCCAGTCTTCCAGCTCCCACGCGGCTTCGGCACGCAGGATGTCAGCGTGGCGACCATCGATGCCCGCGAGCAGGGCGCGGGCCTCGGCCGCGCCGCCGGTGCGGATGCGCGCGGCGGCTTCCGCCTGACGGCGGCGCAGATCGAGATCGGCGGGAAGCGCGGCGCGCGTTTCCGCAAGGATGGCGAGCGCCCGCTGTGGATTGCCGCTCGCCACGAGGAGGTCGGCAAGCCGCACCGCGACGCTCGCCCGCGCCGTGCCTTCGAGGCGATGCGCGACCTGGTGATCGAGGAGGCGCGCGGCCTCCGCGAGGCGGCCCGCAGCCGCGAGACGCTCGGAAAGGCGGCGGATCAGGGCATCGGCCTCGGCGCCTTGGGGAGCATAATCGGGATACGCGCCCAGCAACGCCACGGCCTGATCGGGCGGCGCGTCTGCGACAGCAGCCGAGAACCGCTTCGAAAGGTCCGGGACACCGCCCGCAACCGCGCTCCACGCCGCGAAGGCGCCGGAAACGTCGCCGGTCGCATCCCGAAGACTCCCGAGCGCCATCAGCAGATCGCGCTCGGCAGCCCCGCCACGCCAGACATTATCGAGACTTTCAAGGCGGGCGAGCGCAGCTTTCGGGGTGAGACGTCCGGCCGCGACCTCGATTTCGGTGGCCGCAACCTCGGCCCGCAGCGCCGCGATCGGATTCGGCCCCGCCGCAGCGCGACGGAAATGCGCGAGCGCCGCCGGTGCATCGCCGCGCAGCGTGACGCCCCGCCAATATTCGGCCTCGCCCTGCTGGACCGGGGACAGCCCACCCATCCGGCGCAGCACCGCCGCAGCCGCAGCCATGTCGCCCGCCTCCGCATAGGTGCGCACGGCGGCCATCAGATAGGGCGCCCGCGCCGTGGCCGGAAGCGCTCCAAGCGCCGGAGCGGCGCAGCGATGCGCGGCGGCAACCCCGGCGTGGTCGCGCAGCCGCGCGGACGCGGCGAGGCGCTGAAGGCAGGCGGCGGGCACTTCGGCAAGCGTCGGCGTATCAAGCTCGGCCAACGCCGTTGCAGGGGCGCCGAGCGCGATGAGAACCTCGGCGCGCAGAAGACGGAATTCAGAGGTTTCCGCGCGGCGGGGTGAATCGGCGGCAAGCACGCCGAGCACGCCATCCGCCTCGGCATGGAGACCGGCGGCGGCATAGTCCTGCGCGAGCCGCCAGCGCCGTTCGGGGCGCTCGGCATCGGGCGCGACGCTGAGCGCCTGCAGCGCGGCGCGCACGTTCGGCGCGTCCCCCGACACGGGCGCGGGGATCGCCAGCGCGAGCATGGCGAACAGCAGCAAACGTCGGGGTGCGAGGCGCATGGCCTAGTCCTCGCCGCGCAGGCGGAACGTCTTTCCCGGCTGGGGTTCGGTTTCCCGGTCGGTGAGCCGCACCGCCACCTGATTGCCGGAGCGGCCCATGCGGCCATGCCCGATCGTGCGCCCGCCGCAGCGCAGCGCGACCGGGTGCTCCTCGCGCGTGCCGAAAAGCAGCGTCTGGCCGGGCTTGAAACCCATCACCTCGGCAAGCGTCATCTGTTGCTCGCCGAGAACCGCTTCGACCTCGACGCGGGTACGCTGAAGCTCCGACGCCAGATGCCGTTCCCATATTCTGTCGCGGCCGAACGTCTCGCCCGTGAAACGCTGAAGGAGCAGCGCGCGCACCGGCTCGAGCGTCGCATGGGGGATCATAAGATCAAGGAGCCCGCCGCGCTCATCGACCTCGATACGGAAGCGGGCGTTGACGGCGATGCTGGTGGGACGTGCGATCCCGGCGAAGCGCGGGTTGGTTTCGATCCGGTCGCGCTCGAACGCAACCGAAGCCAGCGGGGCGAAGGCGGCGCCGAGATCGCTCAGCACGACATCGATGAGGCGCGTGACGAGTTTCGTTTCGATCGCCGTGAAACCCCGCCCGCCGGTCCGCGCCGGGGGCACGCCGCGACGCCCGCCGAGCAGCACGTCGACCATCGCGAAGGCGAGGTCCGGGCGGACGATGAGCAGCGCCGAATTGTCCCACGCACGCGCCTGCGCGACGCCGATCAGCGAGGGTCGCGGCAGGTCGTTGAGGAACGCGCCGAAACGCACCGGGGCAACCGTTTCGATGGAGACCGAGACCGTATCGGAGGTGAGGCTGCGCAGGCTCGCCGTCATTAGCCGGACGAGGCGATCGAAGACCACATCGAGCATCGGCAGCCGCTCAGTGGAAACGAGACCGGCGTTGATGATGGCGTCGATGCCCGCCTGATCGGAGGCCGGTATCCCGCGCTGCGTTTCGCGCGTGTGCGCCGCCTGCTGCGCGGTGCGCTGCATCTGGTCCCGCGTCAGCGCCCACTCTGCCTCGATATCGTCGCGAAGCCAGGCCTCGGGGTCGAACTTCATGCTGCGGCTGGTCATTGCTGGATCAGCTCCTGCACCAGCACGTCGCTCGCCCGCCCCGGCCCGGCGCGGTTGATCCGCACCATCAGCTCTTCCTTGATGCGGTACGTGCCCGACGCGCCGCCGAGATCCTGCGGGTGCAGCGCGCGCAGATAGGACTGGAAGCCGTCGATCACCGCCGGAAGCCGGGCCTTGATCGCGGCGGCATCCTCGCGGCTCGCGGCCTCGATCACCACCTGCACCTTGAGGTAGCGACGTTCGCCGCCCTTCGTGCGGAGGTTCACGGTCATCGCCGGAACCTCGACATAATAGGGAATCGCGGGCGTCAGCACGCCGGGCGCCGACGCCCACTGAAGACCGTAAAGCGCGGCGACGATGGCCGCAGCGATCAGCGCAGCCGTGACAATACGCTTGCCGCTCCACCACTTGCGCGGCAAGGCAGCCTCCAGCGCGGCCAGTTCCTCCGGCCGTATGGCATCATCGATCGGCGTCATCGGCCCCGCCAGTTTGCAACCCAGTGGTGCAAACTAGCCGCTGCGTAGTTAACGAGGCGTTGCGCATGATGGACGCATGAGCGCGGGCAACCCCGCAGAGGGGCGTGGTTTTCCGTGACTTTCGCGTAACGATCTAGCCGCAGGCCAGACCGCGCTATTCGTCGCGCGTGATCTTCTCGTTGCGCTCGTGGCGTTCCTGCGCCTCGACCGTCATCGTGGCGATCGGGCGCGCATCGAGACGCTTCAGCGAAATCGGCTCGCCAGTCACCTCGCAATAGCCGTATTCGCCCGCATCGATGCGGCGCAGCGCAGCGTCGATCTTGTTGATCAGCTTGCGCTGCCGATCCCGCGCGCGCAACTCGATCGACCAGTCGGTCTCGCTCGAAGCGCGGTCGGTGGCGTCGGCTTCCTGCAGCGGCTCCTTCTGGAGCTGGGCGAGCGTTTCCTTCGCTTCGCGATGGATGTCGTCCTTCCAATCGAGAAGCTTCTTGCGGAAATACGCCAGCTGCAGCGGATTCATGAAAGGCTCGTCCTCCGAAGGGACATAGCCTTGCGGCAATTCGATGCCGTTCGCGGCAGCCGATTTCAGATTATCGTCGTCGTCGGCCAGGACGGACATTCCTTCAACCGTATCGATCATTTAACGCAACTCCTGCCCCGACCGTTCGGCCCGCGAGCTCGTGAGGCGCGCGCGAAACGACCGCTCCCGGCGCGGGCTATACCGTCCGTATCTGCACGCGGCAAGCGGCTAGATGAGTGCCGCGCAAATTCAATCGCCGAACTGTTGCAGGACCGTCGATATTAAGACTTTGCTAACCTTTTCCGCGCCATCGTCGCGCGATGTTCATGGCTCCCATCTCTCGCCGGCGCGTGTTGGCACTCAGCGCGCTCAAGACGGCTTTCATCGCGGCAATCGCGCTTGGACCGGTGATCGCTCAGCACTTTGTCTGAGCAGGCTTGAGGCCGCGAAAAACCGGTGCTAAGCGCGACATCCATGAACGCCACCGCCCCGAAAGACGCATTCGTCCCCGAAATCCGCTATGTCGACAGCACGCGCGTGTCGTGCGACGGCGACGAGGGACCGCTCGGCCATCCCCGCGTCTACATGGAGATGGAGCACGGCTTCGTCGATTGCGGCTATTGCGATCGGCGCTTCATCCTTTCGGGCGGACCCGCCGACACACGTGACAAATAAAGGCTTAGCGCCCATATCGGGCGTATGACCGACCCAACCCGCCTGTTTTATTCGCAGCTCGACCCCTCTCACGCCGAGCGCATCGTCGCCGACGTTCTCGCCGGCACCGACGACGGCGAGCTCTACATGCAACACACGGTCGCCGAGAGCTTCAGCTTTGACGACGGCCGCATGAAATCCGCCAGCTTCGACACGACGCAGGGCTTCGGCCTGCGCGGCGTTTCGGGCGAGACCACCGCCTTCGCGCACGCCAACGAGATCAGCGAGGCCGCGATCCGGCGCGCGGGCGAAACCGTGGCGCTGGTGCGCGGCGGGCATGGTGGTACGCTGGCTGCCCCGCCTGCACGGACCAACCGCAAGCTCTACGTGGACGACGACCCGATCAGCGCGATTCCCTTCGCGCGCAAGGTTGCGCTGCTGGAGCGAATCGACGCCGCAGCGCGGGCACGCGATCCGCGCGTGGTGCAGGTC
Source organism: uncultured Sphingosinicella sp. (assembly GCF_963974575.1). Taxonomy (NCBI): domain Bacteria; kingdom Pseudomonadati; phylum Pseudomonadota; class Alphaproteobacteria; order Sphingomonadales; family Sphingosinicellaceae; genus Sphingosinicella; species uncultured Sphingosinicella sp. The sequence continues at coordinate 333,699 of NZ_CAXBBQ010000004.1, forward strand.
TCGGCCTCGCTCACCGCGAGCTGGTCCGCGATCGAGATTCTGCGCGGCGACGGATTCCGCGCGTCCGACATCCGGCCGCTGGTGCGGATCAACGTGCAGATCGTCGCGGAGAAGGACGGGCGGCGCGAGACCGGATTCCACGGCGTCGGCGGACGCTACCTCTACGACCAGCTGTTCGAGGACGCGACGTGGGAGCGCGCCATCGACATCGCGCTCGCGCAGGCGCTGGTGAACCTCGACGCGGTCGCCGCGCCGGCGGGCGAAATGACCGTGGTGCTGGGGCCGGGCTGGCCGGGCGTGCTTCTGCACGAAGCGGTCGGCCACGGGCTGGAAGGCGATTTCAACCGCAAGGGCGCATCCACCTTTTCCGGCAAGCTCGGCGAGCGCGTGGCGTCGCCCGGCGTCACGATCGTGGACGACGGCAGCATCGAGCACCGGCGCGGGTCGCTCACCATCGATGACGAAGGGACGCCGACCGGCCGCACCGTGCTGATCGAGGACGGCATCCTGAAGGGCTACATGCAGGACCGGCTGAACGCGCGGCTGATGGGCGTGGCGCCCACCGGCAACGGCCGCCGCGAAAGCTTCGCGCACGCGCCGATGCCGCGCATGACGAATACGTTCATGCTCGCGGGCAAGGACGACCCGGCCGAGATTCTCTCCCGCGCCAAATCGGGCATCTATGCGAAGAGCTTCGGCGGCGGACAGGTGGACATCACCAGCGGCAAGTTCGTGTTTTCCTGCACCGAAGCCTACCGGATCGAAAACGGCAAACTCGGCGCCCCGATCAAGGGCGCGACGCTGATCGGATCGGGACCGGAAGCGATGCAGAAGGTCGTCGCCATCGGCAACGATCTCGAACTCGACGAAGGCGTCGGCATCTGCGGCAAGGGCGGACAATCGGTGCCTGCGGGCGTTGGCCAGCCCACGTTGATGCTGGAAGGCTTGACGGTGGGCGGCACCGCCGCCTGAGACGGAAGGAGAGCGGGCACATGGCGGACTTCTTCGACGCACTGACGGACGACCATATCGCGTTCATCACACGCCAGCCCGTGTTCTTCGTGGCGACCGCCGCGCCGGACGCACGCATCAACCTCAGCCCCAAAGGCTATGATTGCTTCCGCGTGCTGGGGCCGAAGCGCGTCGCCTATCTCGATCTCGGCGGATCGGGGAACGAGACGCACGCACACCTCGCGGCGGACGGGCGCATCACGCTGATGTTCTGCGCATTCGACAATCCCGCGCTCATCTTCCGCATTTACGGGCACGGGCGGCCTGTGCTGCCGCAGGACGCGGAGTGGGACGCGCTCGCGGCGCATTTCACGATCCTGCCCGGCACACGGCAGATCTTCGACATCACGGTGGAGAGCACGCAGACGAGCTGCGGCTGGGGCGTGCCGCACATGACGCTGGAGCGCGAACGGCCCACGCTGGTGAAGTACCACAAGCAGGCTGGCAACGATCCATCCGCCTGGGTGAAGCGCCGCGCCGACCGCACGCGAAGCATCGACGGACTGCCAGTCCGCGTCACCGACCGCTACGTGAGCGAGGACGCCTGATGCCGCTCGCGATGGTGCGCGAGTATTCGACCCGCATCGATGCCGATGTCGCCCGCCTTGCGCTCGAAGCGGAGGGGATTCCGGCAGTGCTTTTCGATGCGGGCGTGTCGAGCCTTGGGCTTGGGCCGATCGCTTCGGCGCGGCTGATGGTCGATGAAAGCGACGTCGATCGCGCAAAAGCGATTCTGGACCGGGCCGGCGATTAAACTTTCGTCAACCTCCTCGCCTAGAATCTAGGCGACACCTCTTCATCGCCTAATTTTTAATCACAAACTGACGGCTACGACGGTGGAGTCGTCCGTTTTGCTGCGCTGCAGCAGTTGGCACGCATCATGCAAATCGCCTCCCCGGCACAAACACACAGGAGGGGGCAAGGCATGAAGCTGATCATTGCTATCATCAAGCCATTCAAGCTCGACCCGGTGCGCGAAGCCCTGAGCGACATCGGCGTGCAGGGACTGACCGTGACGGAGGTGAAGGGTTACGGGCGCCAGAAGGGGCACACGGAAGTGTACCGCGGCGCCGAATACACCGTGAACATGGTTCCGAAGCTGAAGCTCGAGATCGTCACCGCCGACGACCTTGCTCCGCGTGTGGTTGAAACCATCTCCGCCGCCGCCGCGACCGGAAGCATCGGCGACGGCAAGATCTTCACGATCGATGTCGGCGGCGCCGTGCGCATCCGCACCGGCGAGACCAACGAAACCGCTCTTTAGAACTGGGGGTAAGGAATGAAACCAACTCTTGGATTGGCGGGACGCGCGCTGGCTTTCAGCGCCCCCCTGCTGTTTTCACTGCCGGCCTTCGCACAGGAAGCGGCTGCGGCCGTGCCGGTTCCCGACAAGGGCGACACCGCCTGGATGATCGTGGCGACAGTGCTCGTCATGGCGATGATCGTCCCCGGCCTCGCGCTGTTCTATGGTGGCCTCGTCCGCACCAAGAACATGCTCTCGGTGCTCACCCAGATCATCGCCGTGGCGAGCCTCGCCATGATCCTCTGGGTGATGTTCGGCTACGGCCTCGCGTTCGGCGGCGACGCCAACCAGTTCCTCTCGACGGGCAAGTTCTTCCTTGCCGGCGTGACAGCCGACTCCACGGCCGCGACCTTCACGGACGGGGTCGTGATCCCGGAATTCGTGTTCGTCGCCTTCCAGATGACCTTCTCGGCGATCACCGTCGCGCTCGTCGTCGGCGGCCTTGTCGAGCGCATGAAGTTCTCGGGCCTGATGGTCTTCGCCATCGTCTGGCTGTTCATCGTCTACTACCCAATCGCACACATGGTCTGGTATCTCGGCGGCACGGATGAGGCGACCGGCCTGATCTTCGGCTGGGGCGCGCTGGACTTCGCCGGCGGTACGGTCGTCCACATCAATGCCGGTGTCTCGGCGCTGGTCGGCGCGATCATCCTCGGCAAGCGCATCGGGTACCAGAAGGAAGTCATGGCGCCGCACTCGCTGACCATGACGCTGATCGGCACGGGTCTCCTGTGGGTGGGCTGGTTCGGCTTCAACGCCGGTTCGGCTCTTGAAGCGAATGGTTCGGCGGGCCTCGCGCTCATCAACACCTTCGTCGCCACGGCTGCGGCGGTGCTGTTCTGGATGCTCACCGAGCGCGCGCTCGGCCACAAGAGCTCGCTGCTCGGTGCCTGCTCGGGCGCCATCGCGGGCCTCGTGGCAATCACGCCGGCGGCGGGCAACTCCGGTCCGTTCGGCGCCATCCTGCTCGGCGCCATCGCAGCCGTCGCCTGCTGCATCTTCGTCATGAAGATCAAGGCAAAGCTCGGCTTCGACGACTCGCTCGACGCGTTCGGCATCCACGGCGTGGGCGGCATCATTGGCTCGATCCTCACGGCGGTGACCATGCTCCCGTCGCTCGGCGGACCGGGCGGTGAAGACTACGCCATGGGCGCCCAGCTCATCATCCAGATCCAGGCGGTCGTGGTCGCCATCATCTGGGCAGCGGTGGGCTCGGCAATTGCCTTTGGTATCGCTAAGGTCGTCACCGGCCTCCGCGTCACCGAGGAAGTCGAGCGCGAGGGTCTCGACCTCGGCGAACACGGCGAACGCGCCTACAACTACTGAGTTTAGTACCTGCGTAAATCCCGGGGCGGTGTGGGCAACCACGCCGCCCCTCTCCTTTTCGGATCAGATATCCGAAGGTTTGCGGCGCAGCGCCTTCACCTTGCCGCGCCCGGTCTTGGCGTCGGTGCGGCGCGCCTTCGCCGCCTTGCCCGGCTTCGTCTTGACGCGCGGCGTCGGCGGCACGGCGGCTTCCGAGAGCAGCGCGACAAGACGCGCCTCCGCATCCTCGCGGTTCATCTCCTGCGTACGGAAGCGATCGGCGCGCAGCACGATCACCCCCTCCAGCGTCAGCCGCCGCCCCGCGAGCCGCGCAGCCCGGCGTTTCACCGCCTCGGGCAGCGACGGCGCACGCGCGAGATCGAAACGCAGCTCGACCGCAGTCGAAACCTTGTTGACGTTCTGCCCGCCGGGGCCGCTCGCGCGGATGAAACTGAGCGTGATCTCGGATGGATCGATGGCGAGCCCGCGCCCGATGGAGATCATTCGGCGGGCTCTGCCGAGAGCCGCGCCTGCCGCTCCGCCCAACGCGCCTTGATCGTCTCCGACGTGTCGCGGCTGCCGTCGTGGCTCCAGCCCGGCGGCTTCACCATGTAGTTCCAGCGCGCCGCCCACGTGGGCGCGTGCCACACGTCCTTCGCGATGCCGATCCATTCGTGGAACGCCGTCCAAAACACATTGAAGCTGCCGAGGTTCTTCACGATGCCGTAGCGGCAGGGCTCGTCGTCGCGCTCGGGCTCGAACGTGCCGAACATCTTGTCCCAGATGATGAACATGCCCGCGTAATTCTTGTCGAGATAGCGCGGGTTCGTCGCGTGATGGACGCGGTGGTGCGAGGGCGTGTTCATCACCGCCTCGAACCAGCGCGGCATCCGGCCGACGACTTCGGTGTGAATCCAGAACTGGTAGACGAGGTTGATCGCCGACGCGAACAGCACCATCGCCGGATCGAACACAAGAAACAGCGGCATCCGGAATATGAACGCGAGCGCGAAGAAACCCGTCCACGTCTGCCGGAGCGCCGTGGAGAGATTATAGTGCTGGCTCGAATGGTGGATGACGTGCGCCGCCCAGAACCAGCGTACGCGGTGCGCGCTGCGGTGGAATACGTAATAAGCAAGATCGTCGGCGAGGATGCAGAGCGCAAACACCCACCAGTGCCAGCCGAGATCGAGAAACGCGAACTGGTGCAGCCAGTAAGCCGCCGCGATCACCGCCCCGCCCGTGATGAGGCCGGCGATCGTGCTGCCGAAGCCCATGACGAGCGACGTGGCGGTATCGCGCCACTCATACTCGCCGCGTCCGCCGAAACGCACCCAAAGCACCTCTGCCACCATCAGCAAGATGAACGCCGGAATGGCGAGCGCAACGGGATCGGGCAAGTCCATCGATCTTATCCAGCCTGTGCCCGCAGCCGCGCGGCAAGCGTTTCCGCCGCTTCCGCGCCGATCCGCAGGCGAACCGCGCCGAACATGGGATCACCGCTCTCCACGATCAAGTCAGCGCTTTCGACAGTCACCTGCACCGGTGCGGCGAGACCCCGCACCGCCCAGTGCGATCCGTGCGGCTTGATGAGCGCGAAGCGCCCGCCCTGCCCCAAAACCAGCGCGCCGCCGTCTGCGCCGACCGCGACATCCTCCGCCGCGAACCCGGCAAGCGTGAACTCGGCGAGATCGGCCGCGGCCTTCGCATCGAGGCCCGCCGCCGGACGCTGCACGCCAAGCCAGCGCGCCAGCAGGACCACGAGCGCGATGCCGCCGATCGAGATCAGCGTCTGGCCGAGCATGATGCTACCGCGCAGCCATCTGCCGCATGACGCCATAGATCGGCGACAGATCATATCCCACGGCGCGCGCAGCCTGCGCCAGCGCATCGGCATCCTTGCCCGCCGACGCTTCGGCGAGGCCCCAGAGCATCGTCGAGCGCGTGCCCGAACGGCAGAACATCAGCGTGTTCCGGCCTTCGAGCGCCTTGCGCACCGCCTCGATCATGTCAGGCGTGATGCCGCCGTGCGACATCGGGATATAGGCGTAAGCGAGCCCTTCGGCCGCCGCCGCCGCCGCGATCGTTTCGCCCGGCGGCTGATCGGGCGCTTCGCCATCGGGCCGGTTGTTGATGATCGCGGTGAAGCCCGCCGCCTTCGCGGCGCCGACATCGGCAGCCGTGATCTGCGGCGCGACCGAAACGGTTTCGCTGAGCTTCAGGAACATGGTTTCCTCCAAAAGACCGGGCACAGGCGTGCATGATATTCATGCCTCGTCTATCCTGCGCAGACGAGACTGGCGACTAAAACAGTAGGGGAGGCGCCCTATCAACATTCCCAATCTGCTGACCGTCTTAAGGCTGCTGCTCGTGGTGCCGATGGCGCTGTACCTGATTTCGGGTGATCTGACGCGCGCGGGCATCCTCTTCGCTGTCGCCGCCATCACCGATGCGGTGGACGGCTGGATCGCGCGGCGGTGGAACAGCATCACGACGTTCGGGCGGCTGATGGACCCGGTTGCCGACAAGCTGCTCGTCGGCACGGCCATCGCGCTCTTGTGGTGGACGGGACTGCTTCCCGGCTGGTTCGCGCTCGTCGTCGCAGTGCGCGAGAGCTTTGTGCTTGCCGCAAGCGTCTGGGCCCGGGCGCGCGGACACGCCGACGAACTGCGCCCCGGCCTTTTCGGCAAGGCGGGAAACGCGGTGCAAATGCTGCTGGTGGCGCTGATCCTGCTGCCGCTGCCCGACGCGCTGAAGGCCCCGGCTTTTCTGCAAGTCCTGATGATTGCAGCAACTTTCCTGACGATCGTTTCGGCCGTCCACTATGCGCAGCGCTGGAAACGCGCCCGGCACGGAACGGATGCGTAATGTCCCGCCTGCCAAGCGCTCCACCCGGCTTTCGGGGTGCACGCGATTGAAACCGTCATCATTTGCAGGGCATGAGCGGCCCGCGCGGTCGATGGGCACGCGCGGCATGACGACAATGACGAGGTCTGCGGACATGACACTGAGACTTGCTCTGGCAGCCGCCCTCGCAACGGGCTCGGCCGGCGCATCGGCGGCGACGCTCGCAGTCGGGGGCAACGGCGCCTATGCGACGCTGACGGAAGCCTCGCGCGACGCGAAGGCCGGTGACACCATCGTCCTTGCGCCCGGGATCTACGCAGGCGCGCGCTTCCATGCCGACGGGCTCACCATCCGCGCCGCGGCGAACGCCGTGCCGGGCAGCGTCGTGGTGAACGGCGACACCGTGGCCGGCAAGGGGCTGTTCGTGATCGCCGGGGATGACGTGACGATCGCGGGACTCACATTCGAAGGCGCCCGCGCGGCAGACGGAAACGGCGCGGGAATCCGTGCCGAAGGCCGCAACCTCAGCGTGACCGACGCTCGCTTTATCGGGAACGAGATGGGAATCCTTGCGAACAGCGTGGGTGGCGTGCTGACCGTGCGCCGTTCGCGCTTCACGGAGACGGCAAGCCGCGCGCCGGACCGCGTGGGCCATGCCGTTTATGCGAACGGCATCGCACGGCTGGTGGTGACGGGATCGACGTTCGAGCGAGGCGCGCGCGGCCATTACATCAAATCCCGCGCGCTCGACACGCGGATCACGGGCAACCGGATCGACGACACAAACGGCTCGGCCTCCTACCTCATCGATCTGCCGGAGGGCGGCGCAGCGACGATCAGCGGCAATTTGCTGGTGAAGGGGCCCAACCCGGACAATTGCTGCACGGCCATTGCCTACGGCTTCGAGATGCGGAAGGGCGGCAGCTACGTCAATCCGCCGGGGCCCGTGCGCGTGAGCGGCAACCGCTTCGTGAACCGCTCGCCGGGTATCGTGACATTCTTCGTCAACCGCTCTGTGCCCGCCAATGCCGCGACGCTCTCCGACAATGAGCTGGTCGAGGAGCAAGGCCCGATCGTCGCGGCCACGGGGCGCGCAACAGTGAACGGAGAGGCAGCCGCCACAAGCTATATTTCGAACGCTGCGACCTTCGCGGAAATGGCCCTGAAACCGCCGATGTCGGGCATATTCGCGCTGCTTGGCTTCGGGCTTGCGGGTATCATCGTGGGGCGCAGAAAACCCGCCACGCGCTGAACGCGGAAGGGGCGAGAAGCCCCTCCCGTACGCCCATTACTTTTTCGGTAAATGCCGGTGCACGATGGAGCGCTTGCGGTTTGCGATGAGGCCGCTCCACTCTTCGAGCAGCTTTTCGGAAGCTTCCTTGCTGCCGGTCAGTTTGTGGAGTTCCGCGAACCAGGCGACGTCGTCGGGCGAATACTGCCATTCGATGTCGGCCCCGCTTTTCATCGGCCAGACGAGCACGTCGTCCCAATCGCCGTACTGCACGTGGTATTCTTCGGGGATCGGGGTCTTCGAAGCCACGGACGCGGGATCGAAATATTTCTTCACGATCTCGTAGGCGCGTTCGCCCTTGCCTTCCTTGTACTTCACGAACTCCATGACGTGATACGAGACGTTCTCGCGCTTTTTCGCCGTGTCCTGCGCGGCGACGGGTGAGGCAACGACAAACGCGGACGCAACGCAAAGCGAGACAAATTTCCGGTAGGTCATGACGTGTCTCCCCTGTTTGGAGACGGGGAGACATATCACGGTTTCGGTTCGGGTCCGAATCGGACCGCGCAGACGCGGGGGCGCTTACTCCGCCGCTTCGGCAAGCCCTGCGGGCGGCATGTTGTGGCCGAGAAGGCGCAGCACGTCCGCCGCGCACTCGACGACGTTGGTGCCGGGGCCGTAGATGCCCTGAACGCCCGCATCGCGCAGGAAGTCGTAATCCTGCGGCGGGATGACGCCGCCTGCGATCACCTTGATGTCGCTGCGGCCCTGCTCGCGCAGACCGCGGATCAGCTCGGGGATCAGCGTCTTGTGGCCGGCGGCGAGCGACGAGGCGCCGACGACATCGACGCCGGTTTCGAGCGCAAGCACCACGGTTTCCTCAGGCGTCTGGAAGAGCGGCCCGGAGACCACGTCGAAGCCCATGTCGCCGAAGGCCGACGCGATGACGTTCGCGCCGCGATCGTGCCCGTCCTGGCCCATCTTGGCGACGAGGAGCTTGGGCTTGCGGCCGAGACGGCGTTCTACGGCCTTGACGCCTTCCACAACCTGGTCCCAGCGGTTGTCGCCCTTGTAGGGCGCAGCGTACACGCCCTTCACCGGCGTCGGCGTCGTGCCGTAGCGCTGGAAGCTCTCCTCCATTGCCGACGAGATTTCGCCGAGCGTTGCGCGCGCGCGCGCGGCTTCGACGGCGAGCGCGAGGAGGTTGTTCTCGATGCTGGAAGGCTTCGCCGCGCCATCGCGCAGCGCCTCGAGCGCGGCGCGGCAGGCCGCATCATCGCGCGCAGCCTTCACGGCGTTGATGCGCGCGATCTGGCCCTGACGGACCTTGTCGTTATCGACCTCGAGCGTCTCCAGAAGGTCTTCATTGGCGAGCCGGTATTTGTTGACGCCGACGATCACGTCCTCGGCGCGGTCGACACGCGCCTGACGCGCGGCGGCGGCCTCTTCGATCATTGCCTTCGGCCAGCCCGCCGCCACGGCCTTCGCCATGCCGCCTTCGGCCTCGACACGCTCGATGATCTCCCACGCCTTGTCGACGAGGTCCTGCGTCAGCGCCTCGACATAGTAAGAGCCGCCGAGCGGATCGACGACCTTCGTCATCCCCGTCTCTTCCTGGATCACGATCTGCGTGTTGCGCGCGATGCGGGCCGAGAAATCGGTGGGCAGCGCGATCGCCTCATCAAGCGCGTTGGTGTGCAGCGACTGCGTTCCGCCCAGCATCGCGGCCATCGCCTCGATCGTCGTGCGGATCACGTTGTTGTAGGGGTCTTGCTCGGTCAGCGACACGCCGGAGGTCTGGCAGTGCGTGCGCAGCATCTTCGAGCGCTCGTCCTTCGCGCCGAGGTTCGTCATCACCCGGTGCCAGAGCACGCGTGCGGCGCGCAGCTTCGCGATTTCCATGAAGAAGTTCATGCCGATCGCGAAGAAGAACGACAGCCGCCCCGCGAACTTGTCGATATCGAGCCCGGAGGCGACGCCGTAGCGCACGTATTCGGCGCCGTCCGCGATGGTGAAGGCGAGTTCCTGCACCTGCGTCGCGCCGGCTTCCTGCATGTGGTAGCCGGAAATCGAGATGCTGTTGAACTTCGGCATCTCCCGCGAGGTGTAGCCGAAGATGTCGGAGATGATCCGCATCGAAGGCTCCGGCGGGTAGATGTAGGTGTTGCGGACCATGAACTCCTTCAGGATGTCGTTCTGGATGGTGCCGTCGAGCAGCTTCCGGTCGACGCCCTGCTCCTCGCCCGCGACGATGAAGAAGGCGAGGATGGGGATCACCGCGCCGTTCATCGTCATCGAGACGGACATCTGATCGAGCGGGATGCCGTCGAACAGGATCTTCATGTCCTCGACCGAATCGATCGCGACACCCGCCTTGCCCACGTCGCCGACGACGCGCGGGTGATCCGAATCATAGCCGCGGTGCGTGGCGAGGTCGAAGGCCACCGACAGGCCCTTCTGCCCGGCGGCGAGGTTGCGGCGGTAGAAGGCGTTTGATTCTTCGGCGGTGGAGAAACCGGCATACTGGCGGATCGTCCACGGCCTCCCTGCGTACATCGAGGCGCGCACGCCGCGCGTGAACGGCGCGAAGCCGGGAAGGCCCGGGTCGGTGGCGACATCCTCGGCCGTGTAGAGGGGCTTCACGACGATGCCCTCGGGCGTCTGCCAATCGAGGCTCTTGCCCTTCACTTCCTTGTCGGCGAGCGCCTTCCAGGCGTCCAGCGTCGGCTTTTCCGTCATCAAACTCTCCGTAATCCCCGTCGCCCGGCTCAGGACAGCGTGACGTCCGTCACGCGCGCGGAAGCGCCGCCCTTGCCATCGGCTTCAAATCGGACTGTCACGGTCGCGCGGCGACCGCAAGCCACAAAGTCCCACGCCTCGCTCCAGCCGCCCGCGAAGCGCGTGCCGAACTGCATGGGTGAAAGATCCCCGTCCGTCGCCGCGATCCGCGCCTGGCGCATCCCGACGCTCGTCACCTCGCACGAGGGTTGCTGCTGCTTTGCGCGGTCGTAGGCGGCCTTGGCGGCGAGCTTGCTCGTCTCGCGCATCTGGCTCGGCGTCGAGATCGCCTCGCCGCGATTGACGACGAGCAACAGATTCCGCCCGTCGCTTTCGGCGATGTAGAGGTAGCGCAGCAGCGGCGTTTCGGCGCAGTCGGTGCGCGCATAGAACGTCCACGCGCCGACGAATGCCCCAGCCTTCAGCCCTTCGCTCACCAGCCGGTCGGCGGTGGCGGGCTGAAGCCCATAGGGCTCGGTGCGCGTGAGCGTTTTGCAGGCCTGCGTCGTGGTGGACCAGCGAGCGCGGTCGAGCACCTCCTTGCCCAAGGCATCGAGATCAGGCGCACGTGCCGCCGCGGCACTCTCCTTCGCGGCGAACCATTCGGCGGGAACGCCCGGCACGTCAGCCGCCTCCTGCGCCATAGCGGGCGCGGCAAGCAGCAGAATGAAAGGGATCAGGCTGCGCATGGTCCGCGCTATATCGCCACCCGGCGGCAGGGTCGATTCCTAAAGCGCGGCCTGAACGGCGAGCCCCAGGCCTACGCCGATCAGCAGCAGCCAGCCGATGCCGAGCTTCCAGCGCCATGCGACAAGGCCAAGCACCCCCGTGAGCGCCAGCGCGGCAACGTCGAGGCTCGCCCAGTCCGGCAGAACAGCATCGAACGGTCCAGCATCAAGCCGCGCGGTGCGCGCGAACAGGAAATGCACGGCGAACCAGAGGCCGAGATTGGCGATGACGCCCACAACCGCCGCCGTGATCGCCCCGAGTGCGCTTGCAAGCGCGCGATTGCCGCGCAGCCGCTCGATGTGGGGCGCACCCGCGAAGATCCAGAGGAAACACGGCGCAAACGTCACCCATGTCGTGAGCAGCGCGCCGAGGACGCCCGCACCGATCGAACCGCCGCCCTCGCGCCACGCCGCGATGAAGCCGACGAACTGCGTGACGAGGATCAGCGGTCCGGGCGTGGTTTCGGCAAGGCCGAGCGCATCCATCATTTCGCCGGGGCGCATCCAGCCGAAACCGCCGACAACGACGTCGGCCATGTAGGAGAGCACCGCATAAGCGCCCCCGAAGGTGATGACCGCGAGCCACGAGAAGAAGCGCGCGATCTCCGCGTAGACGCTGCCCGGCAGCAGCAGCCAGAGCAGACCGAGCGGTGCGAGCCAGAGGACGGCGAGGCTGACAATCGCCAGCGGCGAACTGCGGCGCGGGGCCATGTCGAGCGCGGTATCGCCCGGCGCGCGGGCGAACAGCGTCGAGCCGCGCCGTCCCGCCACGTAGCCGATCAGGCCCGCCCCCAGCACCACGACCGGAAACGGCACGCCGAACAGGAACAGCGCCGCGAATGCGAGCACGGCAAGCAGCCGGGCGACCCCCGAACCGAGCGCACGGCGGCCGACACGTTCGAGCGCCTCCACGACGATAATCAGCACCGCCGCCTTCAGGCCGAACAGCAGGCCCTCGACCGCCGGAACCTGCCCAAGCGTGACGTAGAGCACCGAAAGTCCGAGCATGACGAGCATCCCGGGCAGGATGAACAGCAGCCCCGCGACGAGCCCGCCGCGCACCCCGTGCAACAGCCAGCCCACATAGGTCGCAAGCTGCTGCGCCTCCGGCCCCGGCAGCAACATGCAGAAGTTGAGCGCGTGCAGGAACTGCGCCTCGCCCACCCATTTCTTCTCGTCGACCAGCATCCGGTGCATCAGCGCAATCTGCGCCGCCGGGCCGCCGAACGACAGCACGCCGATCCGCGCCCAGACGCGCGCGGCTTCTGAAAACGAAACGGAGGGGACAGGCTCGCTCACGCCGCTTCTGTCGCACGCCCCCCTCGCCTTTGCCATCCTTTCGAAAGCCGCTACACGGGTCCCGCCATGACCGGAACGACACCGCCGCTCGGCCTTATCGAAGGCTATTTCGGAGAGCCTTGGACATGGGCTGACCGAACGCACGTGATGCGCAGCCTCGCGCCGCATGGCTTCTCGTTCTTCATCTACGCCCCGAAGGCGGACGCGTACCTCCGCCGCCAATGGCAGGACGACCACCCTGCCGAGGCGATGGATGCGTTGGCGCATTTCGCAGACGCCTGCCGCGACGCGGGCGTGGCGTTCGGCATCGGCCTCACCCCATACGAGCTTCACAACGACTGGAGCGGCGCAGGCAAGGCGGCGCTCACAGCGCGGCTAAAAGCCTTGGGCGCGCTCCGTCCGGACGTCATCGCGATCCTCTTCGATGACATGCACGGCGACATTCCGGGCCTGGCCGAAACGCAGGCCGCGATCGTGCATCACGCCGCAAGCACCCTGCCCGCACGCGTGTTGATGTGTCCGAGCTACTACAGCGATGACCCCGTGCTCGACCGCGTATTCGGTGCGCGGCCGGCAAACTATCTCGAAGACCTCGGCCGCCTGCTCGATCCGGCAGCGGACGTGTTCTGGACCGGCGAGGAAGTCTGCAGCCGCGAGTTCACGCGCGGGCACCTCGACGGCGTGTCGGAGCAGCTCCGCCGCAAGCCCGTGCTGTGGGACAATTACCCCGTCAACGACGGCCCGCGCATGTCGCGCTTCCTGCACCTGCGCGCCTTCACCGGGCGGCATGGCATCGCGGGGAGCGTGGCGGGACACGCAATCAACCCTGCGCTGCAACCATGGCTGACGCTCGCGCCCGCGATGACGCTCGCGATGAGCTATGCGCAAGGCGACGCCTATCGCTATGCCGCCGCGTTCCTCGAAGCCGCGCGGCAATGCTACGGCAGCGACCTTGCCGAGGCGCTTGAAACCGACCTTCTCTCCCTGAACGACAGCGGCCTCGACCGCATTCCGGGCGAGCGCTGCACATCGCTGCGCTCGAAATACAAGGCGATGGACCACCCGGCCGCTGACGAAGTCGCCCGCTTCCTCGAAGGCGGTTACCTGATCACTGGCGAAGCGGTGCAGACCCAGTAGCGTTGAGCGACCGCCACGCGGCGGGCGACAGGCCGAAGGCGCCTGAAAAGCTTTTCGTGAAATGCTCCGGCGAGGAAAAACCGCACGCGGCGGCGGCGGTCTTCACCGGCGCTCCTTCGCCGAGGAGCGCGCGGGCACGGTCCAGCCTTGCGGCGGTGACGAAGGCGGCAGGAGTCTTGCCGGTCGCCGCGCGGAAATTGCGGTGGAAGCTGCGCGGCGTCTCGCGAACACGCGCAGCGAGCGTCTCCACATCGAGTTTCTGCTCAAGGTTCGCGGCGATGTAGCCCACGAGATCGGCATAGCGCCCGGCCGCCTTCGCCTGCGCGCGGAGCAGCGGCGAATATTGAGACTGGTTGCCCGGGCGCCGCACCGAGAGCACCAGTCGCCGCGCGATGGCGTTCGCAAGGCGCGGCCCGTGATCCCGCTCCACCATCGCAAGCGCCATGTCGATCCCCGCCGTCACACCGGCGGAGGTCCAGAGCGCGCCGTCTTCAACGAACATCGCATCGGCATCCACCTCGGTGCCGGGGAAGCCTTCGGCAAGCAGATGCGCGCCGTTCCAGTGCGTGGCGACGCGGCGGCCATCGGTGAGCCCCCATGCCGCGAGCGCGAACGCACCCGAACAGATCGAGCCATAGCGGCGCGCCGTGGCAGCGGCTCGCCGGAACCATTCGCCGGTCCGCCGATCCCCCATCAACGCACGCAGGCCGGGGCTGTCGCCGCCGACCACGAGCAACGTGTCCAGCGTATCGAACGCAGGCAGCGGAAGCGTCGCGACGGCAACGCCGCAGCTCGACATCACCGCCCCGCCCTCGGCCGACACCGTGACAACCTCAGCGTCGTTTCCCAATCCCTCGGCCGCGCCGCCGAAGACGGCGGCAGGGCCTGAAAGGTCGAGCAGTTGGAAGCCGGGGAAAACAAGGAAGATGGTCCGCATGGCATGAATATACAGATTATTGTCATTTCCGCCAAGGCGCGGAATGCCTACGAGCATTCCGCCAACCCGAGGACACACGCCATGACTGAAACCTTCGAAATCGGCTTCCTGCTCTATCCGGAGCTGACCCAGCTCGACATGACCGGCCCCGCGCAGGTGCTGGCGCGAATGCCGAACGCGAAGCTGCACTTCGTGTGGAAAACGCGCGATCTCATCCACGACGATTGCGGCCTCACCTTCGTGCCCACCGCCACGTTCGAGGACTGCCCGCAGCTCGACATGATCTGCGTGCCGGGCGGCTATGGCACGTCGGCGGTGATGCACGATGACGTCGCACTGACGTGGCTGCGAAAGCAGGCGGAGGGCGCGCAGTTCATCACCAGCGTCTGCACCGGTTCGCTGATCCTCGCGGCGGCAGGGCTGATGACCGGCTACAGGGCGGGCTGCCACTGGGCATGGCGTGATCTGCTGAGCGGCTTCGGCGCGATTCCCGTCGCCGAGCGCGTTGTCGAGGACCGGAATCGCATCTCGGGCGGCGGCGTCACTGCCGGAATCGATTTCGGCTTTCGGATCGTCGAGAAGCTGCACGGCCGCGACATTGCCGAGATGATCCAGCTGGCGCTTGAATACGACCCCGCGCCGCTTGGCGGCGGCACGCCGGAAACGGCGCGCAAACCCATTCTAGAGATGACGCGCGCGGCGATGACCGCGCGCGGCTTCGACCTTCGGCGCACGGAAATATCCTCCCTCGCTTCCGCGCGCTGAAAACGAAGGCGCCGGCGGACCCACCCGCCGGCGCCTGATCGTTTGTTGACGGTTCAGCCCTTGATGAAGGCGAGAACGTCGGCGTTGAAACGGTCGGCTTCCTGCTCCGAGATGCCGTGACCGCTGCCCTCGTAGATCTTCAGCGTCGCTTTCGGCGCCAGTTTCGAGGAGAGCAGCGCCGAGGCGCCGATCGGCACGATCTGGTCGTCATCGCCGTGAATGATGAGCGCGGGCACGTCCATCTTCTTCAGGTCCTCGGTGAAATCGCTTTCCGAGAAGGCCTTGATCGAGTCGAGCTGGCCCTTGAGCCCGCCCATCATGCCCTGCCGCCAGAAATTGTCGCGGATGCCTTCGGAAAGCACGGCGCCCTCGCGGTTGTAGTTGTAGAAGGGCACGACGATGTCCTTGAAGAACTGCGAGCGATTGCCGAACGTGTTCTTGCGGATGTCGTCGAACACCTCGAGCGGCAGGCCGCCGGGGTTCGCCTCGGTCTTCAGCATCAGCGGCGGTACCGCGCCGAGCAGAACCACATTCGCGACCCGGTCCGTGCCGTGCCGGCCTACATAGCGGGTCACCTCGCCGCCGCCCGTCGAGTGGCCGACGAGAACGACATTCTTGAGGTCGAGCTGTTCGATCAGTTCGCCGAGGTCGTCGGCATACTGGTCCATCGTGTTGTTCTGCCACACCTGATCGGAGCGGCCGTGACTGCGGCGATCGTGGGCGATGACGCGGTAGCCGGCGTTCGCGAAAAACACGAGCTGGGGATCCCAGACATCGGCCGTGAGCGGCCAGCCGTGCGAGAAGACGATGGGCTGCGCGTCCTTCGAGCCCCAGTCCTTGTAGAAGATGCGGGTGCCGTCTTTTGTGGTGATCGTGCTCATGACTTGGTTCCTTCCTGACTGTCTGCCGCTGCATTCGCGTCGGCTTCTGATGGACGTTCTACGCAGGCTGCTGCAGGGTGCGGATTGGCGGAACCGACATTGTAGGGGTCAAAAGTGACAAACGATCGCGCAGTCGCCGAAATCGGCATCGTCATCTACCCAGGCGCGCAGCTCGGTATGATCCACGGGCTCAGCGACTTGTTCTGGATCGCGGGCGAGCGATCGAAGCTCCACGGGGGCGAGCGCCTGCGGGTGAGCCACTGGGAGCGAACCGACGAAGGCTTCCGACGCAGTTTCGACACGATGCCCGGCGCCGGGTCGTGCCCCGCCGTGCTCGTCGTGCCGGGCGCGCTGTCGAAGGTGCCGACGCCGACGGAGACCGAGCCCTATGCGCGCTGGCTGCTCGATCGCCACGCGCAGGGCGCGACGCTCGGCTCGGTGTGCGGCGGCGCGTTCATCCTTGCCGCGACCGGCCTCCTCGCGGGGCGCACGGCGACAACGCACTGGATGTTCGGGGAAAAATTCCAGCGCCGCTTCCCCGATGTGAAGCTCGATGCCGACAAGATGATCGTGGAGGACGGCGACATCATCACGGCGGGCGGACTGATGGCGTGGACCGATCTTGGCCTCCGACTCGTCGACCGCTTCCTCGGGCCTTCCATAATGCTCGAGACGGCGCAGTACCTGCTCGTCGATCCCGTGGGGCGCGAGCAGCGCCACTACAGCACCTTCGCGCCGCAACTGACGCACGGCGACGAACCGATCCTGAAGGTGCAGCACTGGCTGCAGGCCAAGGGCGGCCGCGACGTGAGCGTGAGCGCGATGGCCGAACATGCCGGGATGGAAGAGCGCACCTTCCTGCGCCGCTTCCGCAGCGCGACCGGCATGAAGCCCACCGAATATTGCCAGCAGCTTCGGGTCGGCAAGGCGCGCGAACTGCTGGAGTTTTCAAAGCGCCCCGTGGACCGGATCGCGTGGGAGGTCGGCTACGAGGACGCGGGTGCTTTCCGCAAGGTGTTTCAGAAGCGCGTCGGCCTCACCCCCGGCGACTACCGCCGCCGCTTCGGAACCGCAGCTGCTGCCTAAGCCGCGAGGCGGCGGCCCATGACGAGCTTGAAGAGGACGAACACCACGCCCGCGCCCGCCGCGAGGGCGGCATGGAGCAGCCAGAATTCGGTCGTCCGCATCGTTTCGTAAAATCCGCCGATCCAGCCCACGAGCGCGTTCGCGGTGAAGAAGGCGAGGTAGTAGAGGCCGATCACCGTGGCGTTGATCGCCCTGGGTGCGAGCTTCGCGAACAGAGCGAGGCTGACGGGGAGCATGTGCGCGAAGCCGATGCTGTTGATGACGTGAAAGGCCACGGGCCATGCCAGGCCGATCTTCTGCCCCGCGCCCTGCGTTTCCGCCGCCATGTAAAGGCAGAGCATACCGCCGATCGAGAAGGCCGAACCGATGATGATCTTGGTGATCTCATCGGGCTCTTTCCAGCGCTTCCCATACCAACGGTAGAACAGCGCAACGAGCGCGAGGAAGCTGACGCTGACGATGGCGTCCAGCGTGACAAGCCAGGTCGTCGGCAGCTTCTCGCCCATGAAGTTCAGGTCGAACTGCTGGTCGCCCCAGACGAGATAGGCGTTGAAGATCTGGTTGTTCGGCACGATCGCAACAGCGAGCACAGGGATGAGCAGGACGAGCGCGATCACGGCGGGCCAATCCCCGGCTTCCAGCTTCGGCACGGCCACTGCGGTCTTTCCCTGCGGCTCGAAATGCTCGCGCGGCAGATGCTTCTGCCCGGCCACATAGATTGCAAGGCCGATCAGCATCCCGATGCCCGCCGCGCCGAAGCCCCAATGCCAGCCGACGGTTTCGCCGAGCGTGCCGACGATGAGCGGCGAGGCGATGACGCCCGCGTTGATGCCGAGATAGAAGATCTGGAACGCGTCGGCGCGGCGCAGGTCTCCGGGGCCGTAAAGCGCGCCGACCTGGCTTGCGATATTGCCCTTGAACATGCCGCTGCCGAGCACGAGGCAGAGCAGCGCGAAAAGGAAGGCGGCTTCGAACGCCATCAGAAAATGACCGACCGCCATCGTGACTGCGCCGAGCAGGATGGTGCGTCTCTTGCCGAGAACGCGGTCGGCGAGGAAGCCGCCGAGGATGGGGGTGAGGTAGACGCTTGCGGCATAGGTGCCGAAGATCGCCGAGGCGAGCGCCTGCCCTTCGATGCCACCGAAAAGCGCGCTGAACGGCTTGAACAGCGCGACGTTTTCGACGTGCCCCGGAAGCAGCAGTTCCTTCGTCATGTAGAGGACGAGCAGCGCCTGCATGCCGTAGAAGGAAAAGCGCTCCCACGCTTCGGTGAAGGCGAGATAACCAAGACCGATGGGATGACCGAGGAAGCGGCGGTCTTCCACCATGTGCGCGGCTTCAGGCTCCGCGTCTTCCGATATCGTCATCTTGCGCTCCCCAGCCGCCGGCTTATCGTGCAGACGTATAACAATTTCCCCAGGGAGACCCACATGAAACTCGGCGCTACCGCAATCGCCCTGTCGCTTATCGCATCCAGTGCGGGGGCCGCGCCCGCCGACGATTTCGCGAAACTGCGCGACGATATCTGGCAGATGGCGCTCGTCGAGAACCCGCGCCTTGCCACCAGCCTCGGTGACCGGCGCGGCGACGGCAAGCTCGACGACATCTCGCTTGCCGGATACGAACGGCGGCTGGCTACGGACAAGGCCTTCCTGAAACGGCTGGACACGATTTCCATCGACGCGCTGCCGAAGGCCGACCGCATCGATTACCGTATCCTAAAACGCAGCCTGGAAAGCAGCGTCGCCGGCGCGGCGTTCGGGCAGGAACGCACGGTGCTGTTCACCAACCGCTATGGCTGGCACATGGCGTTCGCCGGCCTTGCCGACGATTCCCCGTTCTTCAACAAGGCGGACTACGAAAGCTACGTCGGCCGCCTTGAAGCCTATGGCAAACAGAACGCCGACGGCATCGCCGTCACGCGCCGCGCCATCGCCGATGGCTTCACGCAGCCGTGCGTGCCGATGGCGGGGTTCGAAAAGACGATCGAGGGCCGCATCGCGCCGAGCGCCGCGCAGAGCAGTTTCATGTATCCATTCCGTGCGAAACCCGCGACGATTTCAGACGGCGACTGGACCGCGCTGAAGGCGCGCGCGGAAAAGGCCGTGGATACGGTGGTGACGCCAGCGTACCGCGATTTCCTGAAATTCTACATGGCGGAATACGCGCCCAAATGCCGCAAGAGCGTCGGCATTTCCGAGACGAAAAACGGCGCGGCCTATTACGCTTACCGCATCAACCAGCAGACGACGACGGACAAGACCGCCGAGGAGATTCATCAGCTCGGGCTCAGCGAGGTTGCCCGCATTCGCGCGGAGATGGACGCGGTCGTCAAAGCATCGGGTTTCAAGGGCGACCGCAAGGCCTACATCGCCATGCTGCGCACCGATCCGAAATATTACGCGAAGACCGGCGAGGAATTGATGCTGCGCGCGGGCGCACTCGCGAAGACGATCGACGGCCATCTCCCGAAGCTGTTCGGCAAGCTGCCGCGCCTGCCTTACACGGTGCTGCCAATCCCGGATGATCAGGCGGCGGGCAACACAACCGCCTATTACGAACCCGGCGCGATCGCAGCGGGCCGTGCGGGTGTCTACCGCGTCAACCTCACCGAACTCGATCAGCGCCCGCTGTTCGAACTCCCCGCGCTCGGCGTGCATGAGGCGGTGCCGGGACACCATTTGCAGATTGCACTGCAGCAGGAACTCGACCTCCACGATTTCCGCAAACACGGGGCATTCTTCACGGCGTTCGTCGAAGGCTGGGGTCTCTATTCAGAACGGCTCGGTATCGAGATGGGTTTGTACGATACGCCCGAAAAGGACATGGGCCGCCTTTCCTATGAGATGTGGCGCGCGTGCCGCCTCGTCGTCGATACCGGCATCCACGCCAAGGGCTGGACAAAACAGCAGGCGGTGGACTTCATGCTGGAAAACACGGCACTTTCCGCAGCCAATGTCGACGCGGAAGTGAACCGCTACATCACCTGGCCGGGGCAGGCACTCGCCTACAAGATCGGCGAACTCAAGTTCCGCGAATTGCGCGCCCGCGCGGAACGGGAACTGGGCGACGCATTCGACATCCGCACCTTCCACGACACGGTTCTGGAAAACGGCGCCGTGCCGCTCGACGTGCTGGAAGCCTATTTCAACGAATGGCTCGCGGCGCAGACGGCTGCACGCAATTAAATCGATGGATCAGCCTCCTCCCTCCCTTACGGGGAGGGGCGTCCCTCCGAACAGGATGGACCGGCGGGACCGCTGAATTCGATCCGCCCTAAACGTCCGTGACCAGCCGCAACCAGGCGATGCTCCGGTCACGTACGATGGGCGCAAGGGGAAGCGGATCGAATATGCTCACCGGATTTTCGGCGTATCGCGGATCTTCCTCCACCACCTTTTCCCACTCACTGCGCGCTTCCGGCATTCGCCCGATACGGGCCAATGCCATCGCCGTCATCGCATGTTGCAGCGGCGGCCCGGCAGGCACCTGGAAATCCTCCGCGGCGACGAGCGCGGCAGGCCCATCATCCCGCGCGACGGCAGCAAAGAACAGACCCGACTGCACCCATTGTGGCGGGTGGGCGTGGAGAGACAGCGCCTTACGCAGCACGGCCTCGCCATCAGCGTCGCCCATCATGATCTTGAACATGGCGACTCCGGACATGAACTCCGGATTATTGCCATTGAGGAAGACGACCCGATCCGCCGCGGTACGGGCTTGCCGTTCAAGCCCCAGATAAAGCGCCGTTCGCATCAGCGAATATTGCGCACCCGGATCGTTCGGCTGAAGATCTACCGCCTTCTGCGCCTCCTGATGGGCCTGCGCCAGGAGATCATCCCGCTCCTTGCCTTTCAGCTTCAGTGCATCCTGCGCCAGGAACCAGGACCGCGCACTACGCGCCATTGCGGATTTCGGATCTTCACTCGCCCAGCTCATGACACAATTGCGAACTGTAGCCTCGTCGTCCGGCGGCATCATTCGCCAAAAAGACCGCAACGCCAGCCAGCAACCGTAGGGCGTATTGATACTGATATTCCGCTGATCCCCATCGCCGTGGATGACGCCCGCGGGCTGCGCGAGTCGCGCGCTCAGCGTCGCTGCAACCTCATCAATATCGAACACGCGTCCTTCGATAGGTTCGCGCAGGCCGGAACGCGACCATACCACGCGGCCAGTATCAAGCTGCGTGAGCGTGACGTTGATACGCGTTCCGCCAGGAACGGCACGCAGGGTCGCGTCGAGCCGATAATCGGCCGCACGTGAAAGCTCGTTGGAGACATCAACGGCTGTGAACCTGTCGAACCCATCGCGCAAACCTCCTGTCAGATCGACAGCGGCGCCGCGCTGCGCCTGCGCAGGATCAAGCGCAATAACCGGTGCAAGATAAACCACCGGGAAATTGCGAACGCGCCAGACATTCTGTTCGGGACGCCAGAAGAAAAATGCAGCCAACAAAACCGCAATTGCCGCGCCCCCAATGGCGGCGTAGCGCATCAATTCCGTTTTCGATTTGACAATTTTCGAGGTGACGGGCGCGGGAGCCTCCCCAACGAATTCCACGGCATAGCCGCCGCTTGGAACACGTATCTGCACGTCCGAGACGGGAGGCGTGTGCGCATAGTGCGCATCAAGCAATTTTCTGAGGCGCGCGACCTGCACGCGGGGATAGGAATCCGTTTGCGGATCAAAACTCGCCTCGCGCCCAAGGGCATCGACCGCGATCGCATAAGACTTCAGCGTTTCACCGCGTCCGGCAAGCGTCTCCGTTACCAGAAATCGCAAGAGACGGCGCATGACTGGCGATCTCTGAAAAGCGGGATCAGCCTCGATCACCTCGAGTTCCGCTTCCACTCTGCGCCAGAGCGACCCCTCCGGCTTGATGGGGTCGTGGTGCATCGAAAGACCTCCCTCCCCCTTTGGTTTATTTTCCGACACCCGATCGTTACGAAACAGAAACGTATTAACTTTCAGTTAAAGGTGCATGCTCCTGATTTCACAAGAAAGTTGGGCGATTCCAAAACCCCGCATGTAACTGTTACAAGCGGCTCATTTTGCCCCGCCGAATTCCCTCCGAAAACCGCGGCGCGAAGCCGAATCTATCGTAAATCACCATCGCAGCAACCGGTTTTTACTCCCCAGGTCACCTTTCATCCGATTTCCTACCCGAACGAACACCAACACTCTTGGCCGTGATCCTGTTCCTCTCAACCGATCACGGTCACACCCCGGCGGCGGCGACTGCGTCCTCCGAAGTCGCCGCCGCAAACCGGTTCTGAAGAACCGCGAGACGGGGTGGGAATTGGTAACGAAGACAGAAAACAGAGTTGCATCCAAGTTGCATCACGTGGGGGAGAGCTGGAATGATTGAAGACAGCACAAGCGACGCGCGCGGACGGGTTTCCACCCGCATGTCCGGCGCGATTACAGTGGGCCGGAGACGCAGCACGGTTGCAGTTCGCAACATTTCGCTCGGCGGCGCCATGATCGAACTCCCGTCCCCGCCCGAGGAAGGCACACGCATCCGGTTCGAGACGGACACGACCGGCAAGGTCGATGCACGTGTCGTGTGGGTAATCGGCAACCGCTGCGGTCTGGTGTTCGAACGGGCGGCCGAAAAACCTGTCTACAGGGCCGCCGCGATCGCCTGACGTTTCAGGCCGCCACCGGAACGATTTCGAGGATGATATCGCCCGAGGCAATGATTGCCGCGCCGGGCTCCCAGAAACCAATCGCCTGATCGCCGCGAATAATACGCACGGCGAGACCGCCTTTGCAGGATGCAAGCGGTTTTCCAATTTCGTCAGCATTCGCCGGCCGCTCGACGAGTTGCACGCGCCCAGCCGCCGTCACGAGATCGGTGATATAATTCACGACATGGCTACCGCCCGCCGCGCGCGCGAGCAGATGCCCGCCGAGCGTGACCGGATTGATCACGGTGTCGGCGCCCGCTTTCCTGACGAGATACTCATTGTCTTCGGATTTGATGATCGCGCTGATCCGCACGTTCGGATTGAGCTGGCGCGCGGTGAGCACTAGCAGCGCACTCGTATCGTCACGCCCGCCGCAGGCGATGAAGCTCTCTGCCGCCTCGATACGCGCGAGCGACTGAGTTTCATTGCGCGTGGCATCCCCTTCCAGGCCCATGACACCGACGGTAAGCGCCGCCTCGATGCGCGCGGGCGAAGGATCGATCACCACGATGCGCTGGGGATCGACACCATTCGCGACGAGTTCCTCGACAGCGGCGGTGCCCGTGGTGCCGTAGCCGGCGACGACATAGTGCTGCGTCAGGCCCGCGCGGATGCTTTTCATGCGCCACTTCTCCCACATGTGCTGGACGAGGAATTGATACGCGGTGCCAAGGAACAGCAACCACACGAACAGGCGGATCGGCGTCACCACCATCGCATCGAAAAGACGCGCACGGTTCGTGACGGGAACGATATCTCCGAAGCCCGTCGTCGTTACGGTGACGGCGGTGAAATAGACGGCATCGACAAAGCTGATCTCGTTTTCGGGATCGTTGGCATCGCGATAGCCTGCGCGATCGAACCAGTGCCCCGCGAGCGCGACGCCGAGCAGTGCAAGGACAATGCAGACACGCAGCGCAAGGCTGCCGAGCGGCGAAAATGTGGGCGGACGCCGCAGCCGACCGCCCTCATCGCGGGTGCGCGCGAGCAGGCCCGGCAGCGTCGGCCGCATTACGCGGCGCAAACGATCCTCGATTCTCATGTCATGCTCGCCATCGCCTGCGAATACACGTCGCGGTAGCGTTCCACCATCACCGCCTCGTCGTATTCGGCGATAACGCGCGCGCGGTTCGCGGCACCGATCTCGGCGCGGAGCAGCGGATCGCCGATCATGCGCGCAAGGAGCCTGCCGAACACCATGTCGTCCGGGACGGGCGCGATCAGCGGCCGGTTGCGTTCCGACACGATGGCGCGGACGTCGCCTACGTCAGTGGCGACTGCCGGCAGCCCTGCCGCCATCGCCTCCACGAGGCTGAGGGGGAACTGCTCGCTGTCCGACGACAAGGCGAAGATGTCGAAATGGCCCACGCACGTTTCGGGTTTGCCGAGGAAGCCCGGCATAAGGACACGGTCGGCAATGCCAGCGTCCGCGGCTGCCGCAGCGATCGCCTCTCGCTCCGGCCCTTCGCCGACGATGATAAGGCGCGCAGGCACGGAAACGATGCGCGTCGCCGCCGCAAAGGCGCGGACGAGGCGCGGAAGGTTCTTTACCTTGCGCAAGCCCGCGAGCGTGCCGACGATGACCTCGCCTTCACGCCTTTCAAAGCCGGGAATACTGCCCGCAGGTGGCGGCGCGGCGAAAAGGGCGCTGTCGATGCCGTTCGGAATGCGAACCACGCGGTCGCGCGGCTGCTTCCAAGGGCCGAGTGCGATCCGCTCCAGCACCTCGGACGGCACAACGAGCGTGGACGCAGACGGTAGCGCAAGACGACGGTAGAGGACGCGCGCGGGCTTTTGGCGAAGGGCTTCGTCGTCGTTGAAACCGTCCTCGTGGTGGACGAGCGGGCGGCGCGCGAACAGGCGGTTCGCCATCACGCCGTCGAGCGCGCCCCAATTGTAGGTCAGTACGAGGTCGTAATGTCCGCGCGTGATCGCCGCGCCGATCGCTTTCAACTTCGCGAGGGTGAGGCGTCCGGCGAGCGCAGGGAAATCCTGAAGCACACGCGCATCCACATGCGGGGCGATCTGGCGGGCAGCGCCGACGGCCGCGGGCACAGCGCTCACGATGTCGTGCGTGTAGGCATCGCCGAACGCATTCATCAGGCGTACGGCACGCGCTTCCTTACCGCCGAGATCGAAGGTCGAGTGCAGGTGCAGCAGGCGCGGCCGGCTGGAAGGCGGCATAAGAGGCATGGTTTCGGCTTATAGCAGTGTTGATACGCTGATAAAGGCGTGACAAAGCGCGAGAAATTAACGATCACGCGGCATTCGTTGCGAGAATACGAACGGGAAAACGGGGCGGCATGGGCGGCTTTTATCTGTGCCGAGTGACGGAGGAAGACGCTGACGCGGCGCACATCGCCGCTGCCGAGGCGCAATTTCGCCTGCACGGCTTCACCCGGTTCACGCCGATCCGCAGCGCCGCGCACGCCGGCTTCCATGCCGCACCGATCCACGACAGCCATGTGTGCGTGCACCGCGATGGAGAGGATTTCATCGCGGTCGCGGGGACGCTGATCCACGACGGCAAGTTCGGCGAGTCGGCGCTCCGCGCGCTGCTTGGCGACTTCCGCTTTCCCTTCGAGGACTGGTCGAACACGACAGGGCAGTTCGCCGCGATCGTCCACAAGGCCGGGCGGACCTTCGCGTTCACCGACTTCTTCGGCGCCTTCCAGCTCTTCCACGACGCGAACTGGGACGTCGTCTCGACGAGCTTCCTCGCCGCCGCGAAAAGCCTCGACCGCGTGACCTTCGATCCGCAGGGCGTCTACGAGTTTGCGTTCAACGTGTTTCCCACGGGCGACGACACCGTCGTGAGCGAGCTGAAGCGGTTGGGGCCGGACGCGCAGATGGAACTCGGCGAAAAAGCCGTGCGGACAAGCGTCTCGAAACCTCTGCCCGAACGCGTCTCCTCGACACCGATCGAAAAACGCATCGCGGCGCAGGCCGAACGCCTGCGGGGCACAGCGCGCATCTATGCCGAGGCGTTCGGCGACCGGATGCAGTGCCCGCTTTCCGGCGGGCTCGACAGCCGGCTTGCGCTCGCGCTGCTGCGCGACGCCGGGGTCAGCCCGCATGTGTACGTCTACGGCAGCCCCGGCGACGGCGATGTCGAAGTGGCGCGGCATATTGCGGATCATGAACATTTCCGCTTCGAGCCCTTCGAAAAGGCGTCGTTCGCCAGCATCACGCCAGACGACTTCCCCGCGATCGTGGCGCGGAATTTCCACGAGACGGACGCGCTCGTCACCGATGGCGGGCTGTTCGACAACGGCGGCAACGCCTACGCGCGTCACCAGCGGCAGGAAGGCGGCCAGCTCGCGGTTTCCGGCGGATGCGGCGAAGTGTTCCGCAACTTCTTTTACCTGCCCGACCGCGCACTGACCGCCCGGCAGGTGATGGGGGCCTTCTTCGCGCGCTATACGCTGAACGACGTCACCGACGCGTTCGATCCCGAAGGCTTTATTGACCGGCTGGAAGTGAAAGCGCTGAAGGCGATCGAGAAACCAGGCGCAACGGGCAAGCTGCGCCGCACGCTCATTGAACAGCTGTACCCGCGGATGCGCTGCCGCGCGTTCTTCGGTCGCGAAATCAGCGTCGTGGGACGGCAGGGCGCCTATTTCATGCCGTTCTTCGACCACGAGGTGATCGAAGGCGCACTGCAATTGCCGCTTGCCTGGAAGAACGCGGGCCGCTTCGAAGCCGCGCTGCTGACGCACATCGACCCCGTCCTTGCGGCCTATCCTTCAGACTACGGTTACAGCTTCGACCACCCGCCGACGCTTTCGCACCGCATGAACGAGCTCGGCACCCGCGTGCGGCCACCGTGGCTGCGTCAGCGCAGCTATGCGGTGCGTCGCCGTTTGGGGCCGATCCGCGATGAGCACGGCGGGCTGCTCACACCCGCCTTCCTCGGCCGCGTGCTCGACCTGCATTTCCCGCACATGCAGCAATTTTTTAAAATGAAAGCGGTCAGCGACACCGGTCTTTACCGGCGCATCGCGACGCTCGAATATCTGGCGCAGCATCTTGAGCGCCAGATCATTTGACACGAATCTTTTGACTCTCACTCAAAAGTCCCCATATCATCGTTCTGGCTGTGGAGATATTCGAGGTTTTATGGCAACGCGCGTAGCGGAAAGCCGTTCGCGGCGATACGATCCGGCAGAAACGCGTCAACGCGTGCTGGAAGCGGCTAATCACCTGTTTTCAACGCAGGGCTTCGCGAAAACCGGCACCGCCGACATTGCCCGCGCGGCAGACGTTTCGGAAGGCTCGATCTTCTATCACTTCGGCTCCAAACGCAGCCTTCTGGAAGAGCTCGGCCGCATGTACGGCGAGCGCATGTGCGCGGCGATGGAAGCCGGCGATCGCCTTGAAGACCTTGAGCCCGGCATCACCATCCAGCGCTGCTTCGAATACTGCACCACCCAGAAATCGTGGGAAAACATCGTGAACGCCAACTGCGCGGGCACGGCGAGCCGCGGCAAGATGGGGTTGAAATCGAACCCCGACGCCGAGCCCTTCTACCGCGCCTCGCACGAGGTCGTCGCGGCGTGGGTGGAAAATCAATACCGCGCGATGGCGAAGAAATTCGACCTGACCGACGTCGATACGAAGATCGCCGCGGAGCTGACCTATTCGGCGGTCGGTGCGGCACTCGACATCGCCTTTGCGCCCGGTGCGGATGAAGCGCTGAGAAAGCGTGTCGAGGCGGAGACCATCCGCTATGTGCGCTGCGCCTGCCGCCTGCCGCACCCGCGCGAGGCATGACGGGACGCTACCGTCCGGACCCCGCCATTCTCGAACTCGGCAGTGATTATTACGATCCCGTTCGGGCCGCGGTCTTTCCGCAGACGATCCTGCGCTTCCGGAACCAGCGCCACGCCGAAACACTAGGCCTCGGTAATCTTACGGATGAGGCGTGGCTGCAGCACTTCGGCCGCTTCGCGCCGCTTCCAGACAACCTCGAGCAGCCGCTAGCGCTCCGCTATCACGGCCACCAGTTCCGCACCTACAACCCCGAGATCGGCGATGGACGCGGCTTCCTGTTCGCGCAGCTGCGCGACGGCGCGGACCGGCTGCTCGACCTCGGCACCAAGGGATCGGGCCAGACGCCCTACAGCCGCTTCGGCGACGGGCGGCTGACGCTGAAAGGCGGCGTGCGCGAGGTGCTGGCGACCGAGATGCTGGAGGCGCTCGGCGTCTACACCTCCAAGAGCTTCTCGCTCATTGAAACCGGAGAGGCGCTGACGCGCGGCGACGAACCCTCGCCGACACGCTCCTCCGTGCTCGTCCGCCTCAGCCACAGCCACATCCGCTACGGCACCTTCCAGCGCCTCGCCTATCTGAAGCAAGTAGACGCCATCCCCCCACTCGTCGACTACTGCCTCCGCCACTTCGTCGGCGGCACGCACGACGATCCCTACGCCGCGCTGATGGACCATGCCGTCGCAGGTGCGGCGCGACTCGCGGCAAGCTGGCGCGCGGCCGGCTTCGTTCACGGCGTGCTCAACACCGACAACATCAACATCACCGCCGAGAGCTTCGACTACGGTCCCTGGCGCTTCGTGCCGCGCTGGGACGACGGCTTCACCGCCGCCTACTTCGACCAGTTCGGCCTCTACAGCTTCGGACGGCAGGCCGAGGCGCTGCAATGGAACGTGCACCAACTCGCGATGGCGCTGCGCACCGTCGCGCCCGCCGAAAGCCTGATCCCGGCGCTGAAGACCTATCCCGAACGCTACGAGGCGGCGCTCGCCGAGCGCTACGTGTGGCGGCTCGGCGTGAAGCCCCGCGATGCGAATTCCGATGAAGCGCTGGCGCTCACCATCGAAACCGCGCTCGCCGCCACCGACATAGCCCCCGACCGCTTCTGGTTCGACTGGCGCGGCGGCAAGCGGCGCGCGGCAAACGCCGTGTACGAC
The DNA here is from genome assembly GCF_963974575.1 of uncultured Sphingosinicella sp. Classification (NCBI taxonomy): domain Bacteria; kingdom Pseudomonadati; phylum Pseudomonadota; class Alphaproteobacteria; order Sphingomonadales; family Sphingosinicellaceae; genus Sphingosinicella; species uncultured Sphingosinicella sp. The sequence continues at coordinate 362,627 of NZ_CAXBBQ010000004.1, forward strand.
ACGGACGTCTTCGCGCCGTTCCACACGGCAGTCGCTGCTTACGAAACCGTCGACACCTGCGCGCACCCCTACTGGTCGGACGCCGAGCCCTGCACGATGCTGATCGACGAGGTGGAAGCCATCTGGGCACCCATAGACGAGGCCGACGACTGGAGCGCCTTCAACACAAAGATCGCCGCCATCCGCCGGATGGGCGAGGCCTACGCCAGCTCCAGAAGCTGAAAGAGCGCCCGCCGCGCTTCCCACGCCGTTTCCCAAAGCGCTGGATTGCCGAGATCGTCGGGGGCGATGCTTTCGGGCCAATGCGTTTCGATCAGCCGTTCGAGCGCATCCGCCTTCGCATCACCGAGTAGGAAGCGCGGATCGATCGCGGCGAGTACCGCCTCGCTGACCGCGACGCGGAGGCGGAGGCAGGCGGGGCCGCCGCCATTCTTCATGGATTCGCGCACGTCGATGAAATGACAGGCGCGGATCGAGCCGTTACCGGCGAGCATGGTTTCAAGCCACGCCATCACGCGCGCGTTCTCCTCGCTCTCCTTCGGCAACACGAGCACCATTTCGCCCGAGGGCAGCGTGACGAGCTGCGAGTTGAACAGATAGGAGCCGATCGCGTCCTCAAGGCTCACCGCGCTTGCCGGAACCTCGACGATCTCGACCTCGGGCAAGCGGCGCCGCAGCTCCGCGTAGAGCGCTTCCTTGTTCTCGAACGCCTGCTCGTGCGCGAACAGCACACGCTCGTTCGCGACCGCGACGACATCGTTGTGGAACGCGCCGGCCTGGATCGCCGCGTCGGACTGCGGCCAGAAGATCGCATCGCCGACACCGTTCAGGCGCGCGACCGCCTCCGATGCGCGCCGATCCTGCCGCGCCGGAAAGCGACCCTGCTTGTCCTCTCCATAAACGAAGACCTCGACGCCCTTCTCACCATGCGACGGGCACAGGCGCATGAAGTTCGCCGCACCCTCGTCTCCGAACTTGCCGGGCGTCGCCGCGTGGATGGCGAAGTGCCGCGTGTCCGCAAACGCGACGGCGAGTTGTCGGTGCGTTTCGGTGTGTTCGATGCTGCGATGCGCCATCGTGGAGAGATTGGCCGCGGTGATGTGAACACGCCCGTCCGCCGTATCCGGCGCGGGCGACACCGTGCCTGCGTTCGCCGTCCACATCGACGAGGCTGACATGGCGTTGCGGAACAGTACGGGGTCCGCCGCGAACGCCGCCGCGCAGACCTCCGCATCGCTGCCCGCAAAGCCGAGCGTACGCAGCCACGGGGCATTCGGGCGGTCGTGCGGTAACAGGAAGCCCTGCGGCAGACCGAGCGACATCAGGAAGCGCATCTTGCCGAGGCTTTGCAGCGCGGCGGCCCGCGGCCGCGACGTGCCGCCGGCGTTCTTCGCGCTGGCGATATTGCCGAAGCTGAGCCCGGCGTAATTGTGCGTCGGGCCGATCAGCCCGTCGAAATTCACCTCGACCGCGCTCATTCCTCGTCCGCCTTCAAACCCGTCGTGATCGCCCCGCGCACCTTGACTTCCTCAAGGCTCGCGACCGGAAACGCGCAGTAATCCGCCGCATAATAGGCGCTCGGCCGGTGGTTTCCGCTCGCCCCCACGCCGCCGAACGGGGCGTTCGATGCAGCACCGTTTGTCGGTCGGTTCCAGTTGACGATGCCCGCACGGGCGCCCGACCAGAAGCGGTCGTAAAGCGCCTGATCACCGCCGACGAGCCCGGCGGAAAGCCCGAAGCGCGTGGCATTCGCCTCCATCATCGCGGCCGAGAAATCCGGCACGCGGATTAGTTGCAGCACGGGACCGAACATCTCCTCATCCGGGCGGTGCGGAACGTCCGTCACATCGAGGAACGCGGGTGTGAGGAATGGCCGGTCCGGCGTGATCCGGGTCAGCGGGCGGATGGCGACCGCGCCTTTGGACGTAAGCGCCGATGCCTGATCCAGAAGCCGGTCGGCGGCGCGATTATCGACCACCGGCCCCATGAACGGCTGCGGCTCATCGAACGGAGCGCCGACGATGAGCTTGTCCATGAGGGCCTTGACCTGCTCAACGAGCGCCGCGTGCTTGCCTTCCTCCACGATCAGGCGGCGCGCGCAGGTGCAGCGCTGCCCGGCGGAGAGAAACGCGGACTGGACGATGAGCGCAGCGGCCGCGGGAAGGTCCACCTCGCGCACGTCCCAAACGATAAGCGGGTTGTTGCCGCCCATTTCGAGCGCGAGGATTTTGTGCGGCGTCTCGGCGAACTGGCGGGCGAGCGCGTGGCCTGTCGTGGCGCTGCCCGTGAACAGCAGCCCGTCGATGCCTTCGTGCCCGGCGAGCGCGCGGCCGGTGTCGCCGTCGCCCTGCACGATTTCCAGCGCACCTTCGGGCAGCCCCGCTTGCATCCAGCATTCGCGCAGCAGCGCCGCCGTGCCGGGGGTCAGCTCAGAAGGCTTAAGGACGATGGTATTGCCCGCCAGCAGCGCCGGAACGATATGACCGTTGGGGAGATGCGCGGGGAAGTTGTACGGGCCGAGCACGGCGAGCACACCGTGCGGCCGGTGGCGAAGCTGCTGCGTGAAGCCCTCGCCCTCCTTTTTCCGGTTGCCCGTGCGCTCCTGATAGGCGCCGAGCGAGATATCGACCTTGCCGATGACGCTCTGCACCTCTGTCTTCGTTTCCCAGAGCGGCTTTCCGGTTTCGCGGGAGATCATCGCCGCGAGGGCGTCACCGCGATCGCGGACGACGTTCTGGTATTTGCGCATCAGCTCGACGCGCTCCGAAAGCCGCAGCGCCTCCCACCCCGGCTGCGCTGCGCGCGCAGAGACGACGGCGCGGTTCACATCCTCAAGGCTGGCGACCGGCCCGCGCCAGACCTCCTCGCCCGTGGACGGATCGGTCGAGACGAGTTCAGGCTGCGACATGGCTGATCATTTCCCCGGACTGAAGGCCGTGCAACCTTATCTCGTCTGCCGTGAGCGAAAGGCCCTGCGGTGTTTCGGCGGCGCTGCTCTGCCACGCGCGGAAGTCCTGCAGCGTGCCTTTTGCGAGTAGCGCGCTCACCGGGCCGCTCTCGGCGGACGCGGGATCGGCGACCGGGAGTGAGCGGCACTGCTGCACGGTGCGGATGTTGTCGATGTAGGCGAAGACGGTGGGGCCGCCGTCGAAGATGTCTATATAGCCTTCGTAGATGAAACCCTCTTTTTCGAGCAGCTTCAGCGCGGGGACGCCGGTGTCGTGCGGCTTTCCGATCACCGCGCGCGCCTCTTCGGAAAGCAGGGCGGTGTAGATGGGATATCGGGGCATCAGATCGGCGATGAACTGGTTGCCGTGCAGCGAATTGAAGTGATCGGCTTCCTGGAAAGGCATCTCGAAAAACTTGCGGCCGAGCCCGTCCCAAAACGGCGAGCTGCCGTCCGGGTGGTGCCAACCGCGAAGCTCGGCGACGACGCGCGTGGGGAAGCGTTCACGGTGGCGGGCCATGAAGAGGTAGCGGCTGCGCGCGAGCAGGCGGCCAAGGCCTTCGGCGCGAAGCTCCGGCAGCAGGAAAAGGCCGCCAACTTCGGCAGCGCCGTTGAAATCGTTGGTGAGGTGCAGCACCTCCATCGTGATGTTGCGCCCCAATTCCTTCGAGGTCTGGTTCACGGTCGCGATCTTGTACGTATAGAACGGCCATTCGCCGCCGAGGCGCGAGAAGATCATCGCGCTGCCGCCGATGCGGCCCGTCTCCGCCTCCTCCATCAGCAGCATGTAAAGCTCGTCCTGCGGGAGTGCGCCTTCGCGCGCGAAGCTCTCGCAGCTCCAGCCGATGCGGCGCGCGAGCGCATCCCGGTCCGGCGGCAGATTGGTGAAGCCGCCGCCCGTCTGTCCGGCAAGCACGAGCAGCGCATCGACATCGTCCGCACGCGCGGGCCGAATGAACCAGACCATATATACTCCCCCGGCGCGGGCGCGCCTTAACACGTGTGGTCGTGTATCGGGGACGATATCGTTTCCGGCGATCGGCGCCGGCGCCGATCAGGCCCCGTGGCCGTCCCAGGCACCCTGCGCGAGACGCATCAGGATCAGTGCCGACAGCCGCGCCCTTTCAACAAGGGACACGGTAAGCAGATACTCTTGATCCGAATGGATCGAGCCACCTCGTACTCCAAGCGTATCGACGACCGCAAGCCCCGCCGCGGCGAGATTATTGCCGTCGCAGACGCCGCCGGTGTCGCGCCAGCCGATGTCGAGACCAAGATCGAGGCCGCAGGCGCGAACGAGGTCGAAGAGCTTCTGCTGGTGCGCGTCCATGGGCTTCGGCGGGCGCGCGAAGCTGCCCGAAAGCTGGATCGAAACGTCGTGCGCGGCGGCAACGGCGCTGATCGCATCGGCGACGGCGTGGGCGGCGCGGTGCTGGTCTTCGAAGGTCGAAGGGCGCATGTTCCAGCGCAGCACGGCGGTATCGGGCACCACGTTGTTGGGGCCGCCACCATCCAGCTTGGCGACGTTCACCGAAAGCGTCGGGCCCTTCATGGCGTCGAGCCGGAGCGCGAGGTCGGCGGCGGCGATGATGGCGTTGCGGCCCTCTTCGGGATTGCGGCCCGCGTGCGCGGCCCTACCCGCAATGGCTGCGGAGAAGTTGCCGCTGCCCTTGCGCGCGCCAGCGAGCGTGCCGTCAGGCAGCGAGGACGGCTCGAAGGTGAGACCGATCTGGCAGCGCCGTCCGGTTTCCGCGAGCAGCGGCGCAGAGCCGAGCGAAGACACCTCTTCGTCGCTGTTGAGGATGATCTCCCAGCCCAGCTGCCGGGCGAAGGGTGACGCTTCGAAGCAGCGGAGCGCCCAGAGCATCACGGCGATGCCGCCCTTCATGTCCGCGACGCCCGGCCCGTTCAGCACACCGTCGGCCAGCCAGCGCAGCGCCTGAAAGGGGTGATCGACAGGAAACACCGTGTCCATGTGCCCGGTGAGGAGGACGCGCTTGTTCGCCGGGCGGTCCATGACGATGTGCAGGTTGTCGCCGTGCGCGAGCGCATAGGTGCGGCCCGCGGCGTCCACCGCCTCGACGGGCGCAGGCGGCACGCGGCGGATCTCGCCGCCGAGTGGCGCGAAGGCTTCGGCGAGCACATCCGCGTAGTGCGCGAGGCCCGCAAGATTGCGGCTGCCGGTGTTGATCGCCGCCCAGCTTTCGATCGCCGCGAGCATGGGCGCGTGGGCATCGTCGAGGAACGCGAGCGCCCCCGCTTCGGCATCAGTGAGCCGGGTCATGCGTCGTCGCCCAGCCGTCTTCCGGGGGCGATCTCACGCGGGTCGGTCTTCACCGCGATGAGCGCAGGGACGCCGCTTACGCGGGCGCGGACGAGCGCGGCGGGGAAGTCTTCGGTGCGATCGACGGTTTCACCGTGACAGCCGAAGCTGCGCGCGAAGGCGGCGAAATCGGGGTTCACGAGCGCGGTGCCCGATTGCCGCCCCGGAAAATCGCGCGCCTGATGCATCCGGATCGTGCCGTACTGGCCGTTGTCGACGACGATGAACAGCACGTTGGCGCCGTAGCGCGCGGCAGTGATGAGCTCATTGCCCGACATCAGGAAGTCGCCGTCGCCCGCGAGCACCACGACCTCGCGCTCCGGCTGGAGCAGCTTCGCGGCGATCCCGGCGGGAACGCCGTAGCCCATCGCGCCAGAGGTCGGCGCAAGCTGCGTGCCGATGCGGCGATGCTGATGGAAGCGGTGCAGCCACCCGGCGAAGTTGCCCGCCCCGTTGCAGTAGATGGTGTCGGCGCCGAGCGTGGCATCAAGATGGCTGATCACTTCCGCCATGTTAACACCGTTCACAACGCTTGTGGGCTGCGTCCACGCCTCGTAATCGGCGCGCGCGGCGCGGGTCCAGTCCGCCCAGCGCGAACCGTCGATCACGAAGCCGAGTTCGCCGAGCGCCGCGCTGGCAAGCCGGATCGACGACTGAATCGCGAGCGCCGGGCGGCGGACGCGGCCCAAGGTATCGGCGTCGGGATGGATATGGACGAGGCTTTGCGCGGGGGTCGGCACCGCAGGCAACGTATAGCCCTGGCTCGCCACCTCGCCGAGCCGCGTGCCGAGCGCAATGATAAGGTCGGCCGATTTGACACGCTCGACGAGCTTCGGGTTCGAACCGAGCCCCAGTTCGCCCGCATAGCTAGGATGCGCGTTGTCGAAGCGGTCCTTGCGCCGCCACGACGTGACAACGGGAAGGTTCGCGCTTTCAGCAAAGCTCTGCACCGCCGCGACGTCTTCGGCTGTCCAGCCCGGCCCGCCGAGCCACAGCAGCGGGCGTTCGGCAGCATCGAGCATGTTGGCAAGCGCCGCTATGGCAGACGCATCGGGCGAGGCCTGCGGCGGTTCGATCCGCGTGGCGACGGCCGCCAGCGCTTCCTCGGTGAGGACATCCTCGGGCAGCGCGATCACCACCGGCCCCGGCCGCCCGGAAAGGCTGAGCGCATAGGCGGAAGCGACGACTTCGTGCGCGCGATCGGCGCGGTCGAGCACGAACACGCCCTTGGCGAGCGCGCCGAACATGCGGCGGTAATCGACCTCCTGAAACGCCTCTCGCCCGATCATGTCGGTACCGACATCGCCGACGAACAGCAGCATCGGCGTCGAATCCTGAAACGCCGTGTGCACGCCGATCGAGGCGTGCGTCGCGCCCGGCCCGCGCGTGACCATCGCGACACCCGGCCTGCCGTTCAGCTTTCCATAGGCTTCCGCCATGTTGGCGGCGGCGGCTTCGTGGCGGCAGGTGATGAGCGCGATCCTGTCCTGCACGTCGTGCAGCGCGTCGAGAACGGCGAGGTAGGATTCGCCCGGAACGCAGAATACGTGGCTGACGCCCTGATGGACGAGAGTTTCGGCGATGGTTGCGGCCACGCTCGGCATGGTGGATCGGTGCCCGTGTGGGGGAGCGAAGTCAAGCCGTGCGAAGCCTCTCCCCTCTCGTAGCTATCAACCGCCGCGCGTTTCCGGCATTGAGCCCGGCATGACCGATCATATCCGCATCGAACGCGACGGCCGCGTCCTCGTCGTCACCATGAACCGCCCGGAGAAGAAGAACGCGCTGACGCACGCCATGTACGCGGCGATGGCGGACGCGATCGAGGGCGCGCAAACCGACGACGGCATCCGCGTGGTGCTGCTGACCGGCGCGGGCGAGGCGTTCACATCGGGCAACGATCTCGTCGACTTCCAGTCGAATCCGCCGCGCGGGACGGACACGCCGGTCGCGCGCTTCCTGCGATCGATCCTGAACGCGGAAAAGCCGCTGATGGCGGCGGTGGGCGGCGTTGCTGTCGGCGTCGGCACAACGATGCTGCTGCACTGCGACCTCGTCGTGGTGTCCGAAAACGCGATGCTGCAGACGCCGTTCACGGACCTTGCGCTGATCCCTGAGGCCGGATCGTCGCTGCTGCTGCCCCAGGTCGTCGGCACGGCGCTGGCGAGCGACATGTTCCTGACCGGACGGCGGCTTTCGGGCGAGGAGGCCGTTAAAATCGGCCTCGCATCCCGCTTCGTGCCGCATGCCGAGCTTGAGGCCGAAGCGCGGCGCATCGCGCACGACATCGCCGCGAAAGCGCCGGAATCGGTGAAGCTGACGAAGGGCCTGCTGCGCCGAAACCGCGCTGAAACAGAAGCGCGACTGATGCTGGAAAGCGAGCTTTTCACCGAGCGGCTGAAATCGCCGGAATTCATGGAAGCCGCCACCGCCTTCATGCAGAAGCGGCCGCCGAATTTCGGCTGATTTCCGCGCGCTGCCAAGCCCCGCTTGGCGCACCCAAAGAAAGCCTTGCTTGGCCTTCGCGCGCGGGCGGACCATCTAACGCTCCATGACCATGGGCAAACTCATTCTTGTCGGCGCCGGGCCGGGTGATCCGGACCTGCTGACGCTGCGCGCTGCGCGGGCGCTCGGCCTTGCCGATGTCGTCGTGCACGACGGGCTCGTCGATGCGCGCGTGCTTGCCCTTGCGCCGCATGACGCCCGCCGCATCAGCGTCGCCAAGCGGCGTGCGCGCCACACGATGGCGCAAGACGACATCAACGCGCTGCTCGTCGCCGAGGCGAAGGCCGGAAACACCGTCGTGCGCCTGAAGGGCGGCGACCCGTTCATCTTCGGGCGCGGCGGCGAGGAAGTGGAAGCTGCGCGCGCCGCGGGCGTGCCCGTGGAGGTCGTCCCCGGCATCTCCTCGCCGCTCGGCGCGGCGGCCGAAGCGCTGATGCCGCTGACGCACCGCGACCATGCGTCCATCGTCAGCTTCGTCGCCGGACAGTGCAAGGGCCTCACCGAACAGAATTGGGCGGGGCTTGCGGGTAAGGGCCGCACGCTTGTCATCTACATGGGCGTCGCCACCGCCGCCGCCATCGCGGAAAAGCTGATGGGGGATGGGCTGACGCCGGACGTGCCGGTCGCGATTCTCGAGCGCGGCACGCTACCGGGCGCGCGCGTCATCCGCAGCCTCCTCGCCGACCTTGAAGGCAGCGTCGTGCGGCATGGCGTGAAAAGCCCGGCGCTTATCGTCGTCGGCGCGGTCGCCGCGCTTGGTGCGGACGTGGACATCAGAAAACTGGAGATGCAGGCGTGAAGCTGCTTACCGGAAACGATCTCAAGACCGGCGATGTAGTCTGGTGGACGGGCAGCGACTGGTCGCGCCATGTCGCCGACGCGGTGGACGTCGATGGCCACGGCGAGGCGATTGCCGCCGCCGAGGAAGCCGCGCGCCGCGTGAACGCACCCTATGTGATCGACGGTGAGGCCACCCCCGATGGCCCCCGCCCCGGCCATATCAAGGACCGGATTCGTGCTCTCGGCCCCACCGTGCGGCTCGACCTCAATATCAAGCCCGCCGATCCGAAGGCGGGAAGCTGGGTGATCTGATGTACAAGTACGACGAATATGACCAGTCGATCGTCGATGCCCGCGTCGAGGAGTTCCGCGACCAGGTTGAGCGGCGCCTTGCGGGTGAGATCAGCGAGGACCAGTTCAAGCCGCTGCGGTTGATGAACGGGCTATACCTGCAGCTTCATGCCTACATGCTGCGCGTCGCGATCCCTTATGGCACGATGGACAGCCGCCAGATGCGGATGCTGGCGCACATCGCGCGCAAGTACGACCGCGACTACGGCCATTTCACCACACGCCAGAATATCCAATACAACTGGATCAAGCTGGAGGATGCGCCGGACATTCTCGCCGATCTCGCGAGCGTGGAGATGCACGCGATCCAGACGAGCGGAAACTGCATCCGCAATACGACGTCTGACCAGTTCGCCGGCGCCGCCGCCGACGAGGTGACGGACCCGCGCCCGTGGGCGGAGCTGCTGCGCCAGTGGTCAACGTTCCATCCGGAATTCAGCTATCTGCCGCGCAAGTTCAAGATCGCGATCGTCGCGGCGGAAGAAGACCGCGCGGCGATCAAGCTGCACGACATCGGGCTGCAACTCTATCATAACGATGCGGGCGAGCTCGGCTTCCGCGTGTTCGTGGGCGGCGGCATGGGCCGCACGCCGATGGTCGCGCCGGTGATCCGCGAGTTCCTGCCGACGCAGGACTTCCTCAGCTATCTGGAAGCGTGCCTGCGCGTCTACAACCGCTACGGGCGCCGCGACAACATCTACAAGGCGCGCATCAAGATCCTCGTCCACGAACTCGGCGCGGCGGAATACGCGCGGCAAGTGGAAGAAGAATGGGCGCACGTGAAGACGCTCGGCCTCGATCCGCCGCCGGGCGAATTCGAGCGCATCGCCGCGCAATTCGCGCCACCGCCGTTCGAAACCGGCATTGCGGACACGGTCGATCGCAGCGACTCCGATTTCGCGGTGTGGCTCGACCAGAACGTGAAGGCGCACAAGCAGCCGGGTTATGCGATCGTCAACATCAGCCTGAAGCCGGTGGGCGGCATTCCGGGCGATGCGTCGTCGGCGCAGATCGACCTGATGGCGGACCTTGCGGAGACGTACGGTTTCGATGAACTTCGCGTCACGCACGCGCAGAACATCGTGTTGCCGCATGTGAAGAAGGCCGATCTCTACACGATCTGGCAGAAGCTGGTGGCGGCCGATCTTGCGAGCGCGAACCTCGACCTTATCAGCGATATCATCGCCTGCCCCGGCCTTGATTATTGCAGCCTTGCGAACGCGCGTTCGATCCCGGTCGCGCAGAAGATCGCCAAGCGTTTTGAAGGTCTCGACCGCCAGCGCGATCTCGGCGAATTGAAGTTGAAGATTTCCGGCTGCATCAACGCCTGCGGGCACCACCACGCCGGGCACATCGGCATCCTCGGCGTCGACCGCAAGGGCACGGAGAATTACCAGCTGCTGCTCGGCGGTTCGGGCGCGGAAGACGCGAGCCTCGGCCGCATCACCGGCCCCGGCTTCGACGAGGACGGTATCGTCGACGCGATCGAGCGCACGGTCGAAACCTATCGTACGCTGCGCACCGAGGGCGAACGCTTCCTCGATACCTACCGCCGTGTCGGCATGGACCCGTTCAAGGAGGCGATTTATGGGTAACGCACTTCGCTTCCGCGACGACGCCGCGCACGAAGAACCGGCGGTGACGCTTGACGCCTTCCTCGGGCAGAGCAACGCCACCGCCGTGCGGCTGGAGTCGGACGAGGATGCGCGGAAACTGATCCCGCATCTCGGCCAGCTTGCCCTGATCGAAATCGCATTTCCGAAGTTCCGCGACGGGCGGGGCTATTCAGCGGCGCGTATCCTGCGCGAAGCCGGGTACACCGGCGAACTGCGCGCGGCGGGCGACGTGCTCGTCGATCAGATTCCGTTCATGCGGCGCTGCGGCTTCGACAGTTTCGCGCCCGAGGCCGATATCGATGCCGACGCACTCGGCCGCGCGCTCGCGCGCTACGAGCATGTCTATCAGAAGGCGGCGGACGGACGTTCGCCGGTGTGGGGCCTCCGTCATGGCTGATGCAGCCCGCAAGCTCGATACCATCGACGTGCGCCCTGCCTACACGCAGGAAGACGCCGACGCGTTGAACGCGCGCTTTGCAGGCGTCGACACGCTCGAAATGCTGCGCACGGTGTTCGATGAAAAGCTGCTCGGGAAGACGGCGGTCGTTTCCTCGTTCGGCACGGAGAGCGCGGTGCTCCTGGACCTTATCGCGCGCGTCGATCCGACTGTGCCGGTGGTGTTCGTCGACACGCTGAAGATGTTCCCGGAAACCGAGCGCTACCGCGTGCAGTTGCTCGACCGGCTGGGGATGACCAATCGCGACGTGGTGACGCCCGATGCCGCCGTCATTGAAGCGAAGGATGCGACCGGGCTGCGCTGGTCCTACGACCCGGACGGCTGCTGCGCGATCCGCAAGGTGGAGCCGCTCGCGCGGGCCAAGCAGGGCCTCGACAGCTGGATTTCGGGCCGCAAGGCTTTCCAATCGCAGACGCGCGCCAACATTCCCCGGTTCGAGATCGAGGACGGGCGCCTGAAGATGAACCCGCTCGGCGACTGGGTGAAGGCCGATCTCGAGGCGTACTTCGCGGAGCGCGACCTGCCCCGGCACCCACTGGAAGCGGAAGGCTATCTGTCGATCGGCTGCCAGCCCTGCACGAGCGTCGTGAAGCCGGGCGAAGACCCGCGCGCCGGGCGCTGGCGCGGCTGGGACAAGACCGAGTGCGGCATCCACACCGACAACGTGAGCGAACTGCCGAGCTTCTGAGGCTTTCCAGCCCCGCACAGGCGTGGCATTCCTGCCGCCGATGGACCAGCTTCCCGTTTTCCTGAATCTGAAGGGCATGTCCGTGCTCCTCGTCGGCGACGGCGTGGCCGCGGAGGCCAAACGGCGCCTGATCGAAGCGGCAGGCGGGCTCATTACCGACGACCCCGATGCGGCGCGCATCGCCTTCATCGCTCAGGAGACGAGCCCTGCAGACGTGGCGGTGCTGCACGCGCAGGGGATGCTGGTGAATGTGGTCGATCGCCCCGACCTTTGCGACTTCACCGTGCCCGCGATCATCGACCGCTCGCCCGTGCTCGTCGCGATCGGCACGGGCGGAGCCTCAGCGACGCTTGCGAAGGCGCTGCGCGAACGTCTGGAAGCGCTGCTCCCCGCCTCGCTCGGCGATCTTGCCCGGAGCATCCGCGCCGCACGCGATCGCGTGACGGACGCGCGGCCGACACCATCGGGCCGACGACGGTTCTGGGACAGGCTGCTCGCCCCTGGCGCTGCGCTCGATCCGCTGCACGAGGTTTCCAACGTGGACAGCCGGATCGAAACCGCGCTCGCGCTCAGCGACACAGATACGGCCGAACGCCACGAGATCGTGCTCGTAAGCGACGATCCCGACGATCTGACGCTCCGGCAACTGCGCTTGCTCTCCCGCGCCGACACGATCGTGCACGGCGCGGATGTTCCCGCCGCCGTGCTCGACCGCGGGCGCCGCGATGCCGTTCGACTGCCCGATGATTCCAGCGCTTCTCGCCCGGGGCTGACCGTTATCCTGCGGAGACTTTCATGACGCCCGAGGGCAGCTTCGCCTACACGATCCTGCCCGACGGCACGGCGACGCGCATCGATACGCCGCCCGGTTCCGGCGAGGCGCCGGCGTGCGCGCTGCTGTGGCGCCACATCGACGGCAACGACACGGCGTGCCGCGAATGGCTGGAAAAGCAATCCGGCGTCCCCGAAGCGGCGGTCTGGTCGCTGCTGGAACTCGAAACCCGGCCGCGTGCCGTGAAGATCGGTGAAGGCGCGCTGGTCATCCTGCGCGGCGTCAACGAAAACCCCGACGCGGACCCCGACGATCTCGTTTCGATCCGCCTGTGGGTGATGGCGGGCGAGGTGCTCAGCATCAACTTCCGCCCGCTGCTCGCCATCGCCGACATGGAGCACGTGCTGCGCGATCGCGCGGTGCGCGACGCCGGCGATTTCATCGTGGAGCTTGCCGACGTGCTGATCCGGCGCATCGATCACACGCTCGACGATCTTTCGCAAAGCCTCGACCTGCTGGAGGAGGACGTGATCGACGAGCGCCGCAGCCAACTGCGCCCGCGCATCGGCAATGTGCGCCGCACGGCGATCGGCCTGCGGCGCTTCATCTCGCCGCAGCGAGACGCGCTCACGCAGCTTGCAAGCGGCCCCTTCGGATTCTTCGACGAGAGCGACCGCATCAATCTTTCGGCGGCGGCGAATAGCGTGACGCGGATCATCGAGGAAATCGATGCCGTGCGCGATCAGGCGGCGGTGCTTTCAGACCAGCTTTCCGATCTTCGTCAAGAGGCGGTCGGCAACCGCACGCTCGTGCTGTCGATCGTGTCGGCGGTGTTCCTGCCGCTGACGTTCATCACGGGTCTTATCGGCATGAACGTCTCGGGAATTCCCTACGCCGATGAAGCGTGGGCCTTCTATGCCGTCGTCGGCTTCAACCTCGCGCTTGGCCTCGGCGTACTCGCCTGGCTTCGCATGAAGGGCTGGTTCCGCTAGCGAACGGAGCCCAGCGCCTGCCGTGCGAGTGCCGCGATCTCGGCAATCGCCGCGGGGTTCACCGGCATGTCGGCGCGGCCCGGATCGGCAAGGCTATCGGCGATCTGCGCGATGCGCTGGAGCGGCTGCTCGATGAGATCGGGGTTGACGCCCGTGCTGAGCACGGCCTTGCGGTCCGCGATCAGGCGCTCGACCTCGCTCTGGAGGACCCGGCGCTGTTCGCTTTCAAGTTCGAGCTGTTCCTCGAGTTCCGAAAGCTCGATGGCGCGACGCGTTACCCGCTCGTCGAGCTTGGCATTCGCGAGCTTCAGGTTGGCGGCATGTTGCCGGCGCTGAAGCTGCGCCTCAATGCGCGCGGAAAGCACGTCGAAATCAATTGGCTTCGAGACATAGTCATCGGCACCGGCTTCGAGTGATGCGACCACGGTCTGCGCGTCCGCGCGCGCGGTGAGCATGATCACCGGCACCTCGCTGACGCGTGAATTCGTGCGCAGCTCGCGCAGCACATCAATGCCGTTCATGTTCGGCATCATGTAATCGAGCAGTACGAGGTCGGGGGGCGATTTCTCGATGAGCTGCAGCGCAGCCTCACCGCTATCCGCAGAGACCACCGTATAATTCAGGCGCTCAAGACGCCTGCACACCACAGAACGATTCGCCTCCACGTCGTCTACGACGAGGATTCGGCATCCGTTCCGGTCTCCCGCATTCACTGTCATCGATACGCCCATGTTTTGTTCTTTAGGCCGCCATGGTGTCAGGATTTGGTTGATTATTAATTGACCCTTTTTGCGAGCCCGTCGCATCGTCCCATTCGCGCAGCGATTCCTGATGCTTACGCGGCAAACGCAGGCTGAATGTGGAGCCCACACCGGGGAGGCTATCGACCGAAAGGCGTGCGCCCATCAGTTCGGCAAGCCGAGCGGTGATGGCAAGGCCGAGGCCCGTGCCGCCGAAACGGCGCGTCGTGGAGGCATCCGCCTGCACGAAAGGCTGGAAGAGCTTTTCCACCTGCTCGGGCGTCATGCCGATGCCCGAATCCGATACGCTGATCTCGATCCAGTCACGCCGCGCAATGGTAAGCGACCGCGCGGACAGGATGACATGGCCCTGCTTGGTAAACTTGCAGGCATTGCCGACAAGGTTGATCAGGCACTGGCGGAGCTTCGTGGAATCATGCTCGGCAATGCCGACATCGGGCGCGATGCGCAGCTCAAGGCGGTTGCCCTGCTGCTGCGCGAGCGGCTCCAGCGTCGAGCGCACCTCTTCGAGGAGACCCTGCACGCTGAATTCGTGCACATCGATCTCCATGCGGCCCGCTTCGATCTTCGCCATGTCGAGCAGCTCGTTGATCATGCTGAGCAGATGCCGCGCCGATCCGTCGATCCAGCGCGCATCCTCGGAAAGCTGCGTCTGCCCCTGTTCGGAGAGGTCCTGCCTCAGCACATCGGCGTACCCGATGATGGCATTCAGCGGCGTACGCAGCTCGTGGCTCATGTTGGCAAGGAACTGCGATTTCGCCTCGTTGGCGTGCTGCGCGACGTCGCGCGCGTCCGCAAGCTCGCTTGCAGCCGACGCCAGCTCGTGATCGCGGCGTTCCACCTCGTCGAGCATGGCATTCAGCGAATCGATGACGCGCCGCGTTTCGTCGTCGCCGAGCCGTTCGACGCGCTGGCTGTAGTCGCCGCTGTCGCGAATGCGCTCCATGGCGAGCGTCATGACCTTGAGCGGCCGGAACAGCAGAACGCTGATCCCTGCCGCGAAGAACAGCGACACGAGGAACGCGACGGCGATGATCCCGATGACGGCGAACAGATAAGCGAACGACGGCTTGGTCTCGAACTTCTGGACCGTGGTGATCTCGATCGAGCCGAGCATCTTGCCCTTGGCGACGATCGGCGCCGAAGAGACCGCCTTTCGCCCCTTGGGAGCGGGCGCGGTGCGTTTCAGTGTGATGATGTCCTTGCCCGACACGTCGCGCACCCGCACCTGCCGGATCACCTCCACCGAATCGAGCTGGCGCAGCACGCGCAGCGTTTCGTCCGTATCGCCGGCAAGGATCGGCCCCGCCGCGATGCTGGCGACGCCTTGCGTGGTCAGCTCCTGGATCTTGTAGGTGGCCGCGACGACGGTTTGATACTGGAGATAGGCGAACACCGAACTGGCGAGCGCGAGCGCCACCGTACATGCGAACAGAACCGCCGCGGCAAGCTTGACGCGGAAGGGCAGACGCTCAAGCCGTGCCCTGAAGCCTGAGCGCACCTTCGCATTCGTCAAAGCGCTGCTCCGAGATGCTCCGGCTCATGCGCGTCGCGCCAGGTTTCGAATTCGGCGAGCGGGATCGGCTTCGAAATCCAGTAGCCCTGCAATATTTCGCAGCCGATAACGCTGAGGATATCGGCCTGAATCTCGCTTTCGACGCCTTCGGCGACGCACTCGTAACCGAGCCCTCCCGCAAGGCTGACAATCGCCTGAATGATGGTACGCGAATCCGCGCTGGTGGCGACGTCCTTCACGAGCGAACGGTCGATTTTCAGCCGATCGATCGGCAGATCCTTGAGGCGCGCGAGGTTTGAATAGCCCGTACCGAAATCGTCAATGGCGATGCTGATGCCGAGCGCGCGCACTTCGGCGAGGCGATCGACGATCACGGGGTCGGACGACATCACGGTCGATTCGGTGATTTCGATTTCCAGCATCTCGGGCGGGGCTGACGAGGCTTCGATGCACGCGCGGACATGCCGCACGAAATCGGTGCGCTCCACCTGTTGCGGCGAGACATTGACGCTGAGCTTGAGCTTGTCGCCGCGGGCGTGCCATTCGCCGACGATCCGTGCGGCTTCCGCGATCACCCAGCGGCCGACATCGACGATGAGACCGCTGTCTTCGGCGATATCGATGAACGAAGCGGGCGCGCGCAGCGTCTTGTCGGGGTGGCGCCAGCGGATGAGCGCCTCCGCCGAGACGAGCTCGCCGCTTTCCGCATTGATCTGCGGCTGCATGTGCAGTTCGAACTGCCCGCCCGCGATCGCCGCGCGCAGCATCGATTCGAGCTGCAGCCGGTCGCGCACGCGCTCGTGCATTGCGGCTTCGAACAGGTGATACTGATTCCGACCGCTGTCCTTCGCGTAATACATCGCCGTGTCGGCATTGCGGGTGAGCGTTTCGTAGGTCTCGCCATCGTCGGGCGCGATGCAGATACCGATGCTGGCGCCGATCACGATCGACTGGCCCGCGAACTCGAATGGCTCCTGCATGGCGCGCAGGATCTGCCGCGCGAGCTTGGTGGCATCGGCAGCCCCCGCCGCATCGGGGAGGAGGATGGTGAACTCATCGCCGGCAAGACGCGCCAGCATGGCCTCCCCACAGCCGGGGCCACGGCGATTCGATTCGGCGGAAAGCAGCACGCGCATCCGAGCCGCGAACATCGCCAGCAGCACGTCACCCTGCGCGTGGCCGAGGCTGTCGTTCACCGACTTGAAGCGATCAAGATCGATGAACAGGATCGCACTCTTCGCGCCCTCGCGGCGTGTCATGCTGCGCAGGTGGCGCTCCACAGTGCGGCGGAAGCTGAGGCGATTGGGAAGATCGGTGACGGGATCCTGCAGCGCGGTCTGCTGGATCGTGTCGATATTGGTCTGGATGCGTTTCTTGAAGAGTTCGATTGCCGCCGTCAGCTTGGGGAGCGTGCGGCGCACGGCACGCGGGATCGGCGCAGGAACATCACCGTCGCGGCGCGGGCGCACAAAATCGGTGAGCTTCTCGACCGCGATCACGACCGGCGCCATCGTATAGTGCACTGCAGCGAAAACAGCCGCGGCACTGGCGATCACGAGACCGGCCAGAACGAGCAGCGAGCCCGCCGACGGGAGGCTCGGCGGCCAACCAAGGCTGTAGGCGAACACAAGCAAGGCGATCACGACAGAGGCCGCGCCGGCAAAGACAAGTGAACGGATGCGCAACTGTGTTTCGAACAAGCCAAGTACTCCGTGCACCACGCGCGGACCGGTGCGCGAGGCTCAGCGGACACTCGCAGGATAAGGTAAACATTCTCTAAGCCACACTTGTGGAACGAAAAGGGGCGGCCCCAAAGGACCGCCCCCGTCTTGCGTGGCCTTGCGCCGTGTCTTCGGCTTAGATCGGCCAGGACTGGTAGGCCGCCATCGCATAGAGCATCGGGATCGACAGCAGCGTGTTGGTGCGGCTCGCCAGCATCGCGACGCGCGCGGCCTTCGCCTTTGCCGCGTCTTCGGCCGGCACGATGCCGAGCGCCTTCTTCTGGTTCGGCCAGATGATGAACCAGACGTTGAACGCCATGATCAGCGCCAGCCACATGCCGATGCCGATCAGTTGAAACGACGGCTGAAGCGTCAGCGCCTCGACGAGGTAGCCGAGATGACCGGCCAGAAGCAGGCCGAACAGCACCGTGAAGGCTGCGCCCCAGCGGAAGAAGAACAGTGCCTTGGGGGCGATGTGCTTGCTCACCGCCGGCTTCTGTTCGGCCGGAATCGACGGCATCGTCGGGATCTGGACGAAATTGAAGTAGTAGAGCAGCCCGATCCAGGTGATGCCCGCGAACACGTGCAGCCAGCGCAACACGGTCTGCCCGAAAAGCGCGCCGTTGGCGGCGAAATCGCCATGCAGCCCGAAGATCAGGGCGATCGCGAGGACCAGTCCCAGACCCAACGTAAGATGCAGATTTTCAAGAATTTTGCCCATCAGCAGTTCCCCCGCGGCGTTCCCTGTTTCGACCCTGATGCGCGCCGCGATCGCAGCAGAGGTCCGTCCCACAGTGTGATTGAGAAACATAACTACGCTGAAATTGTTGAAGGTAGAAGCGTTCAGGTGATGATAGACGGCATTTCCGGCAACAACTGACCGAACGGACGGGGTGCCAGTGCCGATCAGAAAGGAAGACTGATGATCTTGCTCCACGCAGCGTTCCTGATGGCCGCGCAGGTGTTGCAGCCGGTGGCCGTGCCGGAACCGGCGCCGCCCGCCCCGCTCACGGTCGTGGATGAAGCCGCCGCGCCCGACGATGCCGCCGCAATCAGCGCCCGCAAGCGGCTGAACGCTGAGGCGAAGGCGCGCACCGATGCCAGCGATGCAGGCTACGCCGCCGCGCAGGCCGCATATCAAGCGCAACTGCGCGAGCATGACGCAGCGGTTGCACGCACCGCGCAGGCGCAAGCGGAGTACGAGGCCGCGCGCGCCGCCTACGAGCAGCGCCAGCGCGAGATCGCAGACTGGCAGGCCTGCGTGAACGGCGACAAGACGCGCTGCCCGCCCAAGCCCCAAAAATAGCCGCCCTCGCACTTCGCGCGGATTGACAGTACGGGCCGCGCCTCGGCAAGCAGCGAGGCCATGCGCCCGTCCACTGCCCCGCCGATGCTGCTTGCCTTTCTGGCGATCGCGTTGCTGTGCGCGATGGACGGTGCGATCAAGCTCGGCGCGCAGACACATGCCATCATCACCGTCACCTTCATGCGTTACGTCGCGGGTGCGCTGATCGCGCTGCCGCTGCTGCGCCTCGGCAAGGTCGCGTTCTCGCGCGAGACCTTGCGGGGCCATGCCGTGCGCGGGCTTGTCATCGCAGGCGCGGCATACCTCTTCTTCTATGGGCTCTGGGCGATCCCGATCGCGGAGGCGATCGCGATTTCTTTCATCGCACCCTTGCTGGTGCCGCTCATCGCCCGCGTTCTGCTCGGCGAACGGATGCGTGCGATCAACGTGGCGGCGTGCCTGATAGGGTTCGGCGGGGTTCTGGTGACGGTAACCGGCCATGTCCCGGTGCCGATGCCCAACCGCAACGAAGGGGTCGCAGCCGTTTTCGTGTCGGCCGTGCTCTATGCGCTCTCTGTCGTTCTGCTCAGGCAGCGAGCGACGCGTGACGATCCGCAGGTCATCAGCTTTCTCGCCGCCGCCTTTCCGGCGCTCTACACGGCGCCCTTCGCGCTGTTCGCAGCGTCGCTGCCTGCCCCCGGCGCGCTCCCGCTGTTCGCGCTGATGGGCGCGCTCGGTACGGGCGGCACCCTGCTCCTCGCTTTTGCTTACGCGCGTGCCGAAGCGCAGAAACTGGTGGTCCTCGAATATACCGCGCTCGGCTGGGGGGCCCTGTTCGGCTGGTGGCTGTTCGATGAGGGCGTGCGCCCGCAGGTCATGCTTGGCGGTGCGATCGTGGCGGGCGCCTGCCTGATGACGGCGTGGTCGGGCCGGCGCAAGCCGGTCGCCGTATGAACCCGGCGGGCGGCCTTCGCAGCGATTTCGCGCTGCTGTTCCTCGTGCTGTTCGTGGTCGCTGCAGGCAACACTGCGCTACAATCGGTACTGCCCACTATCGGGCGCGAGCTCGGCATCCCCGACCTGCTGGTTGCGACGATCTTCTCATTTTCGGCGCTGATGTGGACATTCGCCGCGCCGCGCTGGGCGGATGCTTCGGACCGCTATGGCCGCAAGGCACTGATTTTGCTAGGGCTCGGCGGATATTTCGTCTCCAAGCTGATCTGCGCGTTCGTGATCCTCGCCGGGCTCAAGCACCTGATCGCGCCGATCGCCGTGTTCATCATCTTCGCTGCGGCGCGTTCGCTGTTCGGTCTGTTCGGATCAGCCTCCAACCCCGCGGCTCAGGCCTATGTCGCCTCGCGAACAAGCCCCGCGGAGCGTACGCGGGCGCTTTCCATACTCGCGTCCGCATTCGGGCTCGGCACGATCGTCGGGCCTGCGGTGGCGCCGTTCTTCGTGCTGCCGGTCGTCACGCTTTCGGGGCCGATGTTCGCGTTCGCGGCGTTCGCGCTAATCACGCTCATCATCGTCTCCCGGCGCCTTCCTGCCGATGCGCCGAGCGCAGGCGAGGACCGGCCGATCGCCAATCTCGAGCCGACCGTCGCAACCGGCCCGCGCAGCACCCACGGCGCGCGGACGCGGACGCATCGCCGCCTGTCGTGGCGCGACCCACGCATCCTGCCCTTTTCGATCTACGGGCTTGCCATCGGCAACGCGCAGGCGGCGAGCGGTCAGTCACTCGGCTTTTTCATCATCGACCGGCTCGGTCTGCCGCCCATCGAGGCGCAGACCTTCATCGGCATCACGCTGATGGCCGCCGCCGCCGCGACGCTGCTCGCGCAGTGGGCGCTGATCCCGATGCTCCACCTTGGGCCGAAACTGCTGCTGCGCTGGGGTGCGGGGCTTGGGGCTGTCGGATCGATCCTGCTCGCGGCCTCGACCGATTTCTACGGAATCGTGCTGTCGTTCGCGATCGCCTCGCTCGGCTACGGCTTCGCGCGGCCGGGGTTCAGCGCCGGTGCCTCACTCGCCGTGGGGCTTGAGGATCAGGGCGGCGCGGCGGGCGCGATCACCGCCGTGAACGGCGCGTCGTTCATCATCGCGCCGACAATCGGCATCGCGCTCTATCAGGTCTGGCAGCCGCTCCCCTACCTGCTGAGCGCGGTGCTGCTGCTCGCGATGCTGCTCTATTCGCTGAAGAACCCGCTGCTGGGTTCCGACCTCGACCGGGACGAGATTCAGACGCAGTAGCTGGCGGTAGGGTATTCGCCGGGCCGCGGACCTGCCTTCGCGACCATCGAGGGCAACGGCCGACCCATCACCGTCTCGAACCAGTGGTTCACGGCGATCGCCGCCGCGAGGTCAACGCCGGTCGAGACCCCTGAGCCATCCAGCATGAATAGCAGCTCTTCGGTCGAGATGTTGCCGGTCGCCTTCGGCGCAAACGGGCAGCCGCCGAGCCCACCGAGCGAGGAATCGAGCACCTTCACGCCCGCCGCATAGGCTGCCCACGCGTTCGCGATGCCGGTGCCGCGCGTATTGTGGAAGTGCGCGCGGAGACGGATGCCGTCTCCCACTGCGGCGCGCACGCGCCCGAACAGGTCCGTCACCTGTGCAGGCACGCCAACACCGATCGTATCGGCAAGCGCAATCTCCTCGGCGCCCGCCTCTGCCATCGCCTCTACGCAGCGCACCACGGTTTCGGGCGGCACATAGCCTTCGAACGGGCAGCCGAACGCCGCCGAGATCGTGACCTGTGCGACAAGCCCGTTTTCGCGCGCGAGGCGCAGCATCTCGCGGTTTTCGGCAATCCCCTGATCGATTGTCTGGCCTTGGTTGCGCTCGCCGAACGTGTTCGAGGCGACGAGCACGCAGCCCGCCTCGTCGACGCCGCGCTTGTTGCCCTCGCGGCTTTCGATGGCGCGCAGCACGCCGCGCTTGTTGAGGCAGAGCCCGATGTAGGAGACGTCGCGGCGATCGGGCAGGCCCGCGATCACCGCTTCAGCGTCTGCCATTTGCGGCACGCGTTTCGGATTGACGAAGCTCGCGACTTCGACGCGCCGCACGCCCGCGTCGATCATCCGCGTGATAAGGCCGAGCTTGTCGGCGGTGGAAACGATCTCCGGTTCGTTCTGGAGGCCGTCGCGCGCGCCCACTTCAACGATCGTCACGTCTGCCATGCCGTCTCTCCTGCAAATCGCTGCGTCCGACTTGGGCATTTCGGCGGCAAGGTCAATCCCTCTCAAAAGCGACACGCTCTCAAGTTGGGGGGCCTGTGCCGGCGAAGGTTTGGCGCAATGATGGAACGGCTCTGGGGAGAGACCGCCATGACTAGAGGCCGAATCGAAGCCGCGCTCACCGAAGCGCACATCCCGTCGCTGATCTGCGCGCTCGTTCATCTGACCGGCGACACCAGCCTGCTGACGCCCGAAAACCGACCGACCTACGATTTCTTCGGCGACGGGCAGGGAAACCTCCCGCCCGCGCTGCAAAACACCGTCCGGGAGCGCGCGACAGCGGCGATCAGCGCAAACCTTGCCGGCGCCCCCCTGCCCCCGCCGCCCGATGCGGCAACCGTGCGCCTGATGATGGATTTCATCGCGGGGGCGGAGATTCCGAAGCACTATGTGCCGTTCCTGGTGGAAGAACTGGGGCTTGAAAGCGCCGATCCGAAACGACCCGAGCCTGCGCCGGTGAAGAAGCGCATCGCGATCGTCGGCGCCGGCATGTCGGGGCTTCTGGCTGCCATCCGCCTGCGGCAGGCGGGGCACGAGGTCATCGTCATCGAAAAGAATGAGGATGTCGGAGGCACGTGGCTGGAGAACACCTACCCCGGCTGCCGCGTCGACAACCCGAGCCACCTCTATTCCTACTCGTTCGAGGCAAACCACCACTGGCCCGCACACTATTCGACGCAGCCAACGCTGCTCGCCTACTTCCGCGACATTGCCGACAAATACGACCTTCGCCCGCTGATCCGCTTCGGAACGAGCGTGGACAAGGCGGAGTGGGACGACGCAGCCTCGCTATGGCGCCTGACGCTATTCGGGCGGCACGCGGGCAGCATCGAAGCCGATGCGCTCATCAGCGCCGTGGGGCAGCTCAACCAACCGCGCCTTCCCGACATTCCGGGCGTCGGCAGCTTCAAGGGCCCGGCCTTCCACAGCGCGCGCTGGCGGCATGACGTTGACCTCAAAGGCAAGCGCGTCGCGGTGATCGGCACGGGCGCGAGCGCCTATCAGTTCGTACCGGAAATCGCGGCGGATGTGGAGAGCCTCACGGTGTTCCAGCGCACGCCGCCGTGGGGCGGCCCCACACCCAACTACCACGATCCCGTCACCGACAATGTCCAGTGGCTGCTGGAGAACGTGCCCTTCTACGAGAAGTGGTACAGGTTCTGGCTGTTCTGGATGATGACCGACGGCATCCTGCCGTTCGTGAAAGCGGACGAGGCATGGAACGGCCCGCCGGGTACGATCGGCGCGATGAACCTCGAACTCCGGAATGCGCTGGTGCAGCAGATCGGCCTGCAGTGCGAAGGGCGGCCCGATCTCTTTTCCGCC
Source organism: uncultured Sphingosinicella sp. (assembly GCF_963974575.1). NCBI lineage: Bacteria > Pseudomonadati > Pseudomonadota > Alphaproteobacteria > Sphingomonadales > Sphingosinicellaceae > Sphingosinicella > uncultured Sphingosinicella sp. Next base: position 385,899 of record NZ_CAXBBQ010000004.1, read on the forward strand.
GTGATCCCGGACTATCCGATCGGTGGCAAGCGGAGCCTTCGCGACAATGGCGTGTGGATCGCCGCGCTGCGCCGCGACAACGTGCACCTCGAACAAACCCCGATCGCGCGCATCACCGAGACCGGCATCGTGACGGCGGACGGCAAAACCCACGACTATGACGTGATCATCTACGGCACCGGCTTCAAGGCGAGCGATTTCCTGTCGACGTTCAAGGTTGTGGGCCGGGATGGGATCGAGCTCCACGAGCGCTGGCAAGGCGACGCGCGCGCCTATCTCGGCATGACCGTGCCAAGCTTCCCGAACTTCTTCATGCTCTACGGGCCCAACACCAACATCGTCGTCAACGGCAGCATCATCTTCTTTTCGGAATGTTCGGTGCGCTACGTCGTTCGCGCGCTTGGGATGCTCGGCGAAGCGGGCGCGAGAACGCTCGATGTGCGCGAGGACGTGCACGACGTGTTCAATACCCGCGTCGATGCAGGGAACGCGCGGATGGCATGGGGTCAGCCGGGGGTTTCGAGCTGGTACAAGAACGCGACCGGCCGCGTCAGCCAGAACTGGCCGTTCGCGCTCGTCGACTACTGGGCGGCGACGCTGAAGCCTGATCCCTCAGACTATGAACTCGCCTGACCGTGCACAGAAACCACGGCATCATTCGCTTCGCCTGACGCGGTAAAGCTCCAGATCGCGACGCTGGCGATCCAGCCAACGTTGAAGGCGATGAGCGCGGCAATCACCAGGCCGCGCGACTGCGGCGGCGTTCGGGAGGTTTTCGGCCCCGGTACCAGATGACGGCTCGGCAACAGGCGGGCGAGCGCACGGAAGTGGATGAGCAGATAGACGCCTGCCGCGAACGTGACGAGGATCGCGGCGAGGAGCGCCAGGGGAAAGACTTCGAGCGGCACGGGACTTCTCCTTCGCGGTGCCCCCACGCTGAAACGAACGCAAGGCCCGAAGGTTCAGCCCCTACAGCGACTGGCCGTCGTCCAGCGTGAAGCTGGAGCCGGTGACTGCCGCGCTTGCATCTGACGCGAGGTAGAGTAGCATCGCGTCGAGGCTGTCCTCCGCCATCAGGCGCCGGCGGTGGAACTTGGCGATTTGCTTCTGCCCGGCTTCGGTGTCGAACCATTCGCTGTTGATCTCGGTGCGCGCATATCCCGGACAGATCGAATTGACGTTGATGCCCTGTCGCACCCAGTCGCGCGCGAGCACCTTGCCCATCTGCTGCACCGCCGCCTTCGAGGCCGAGTAAGCGGCTAGGCTCGGCTCCACCGCATTAGCAGTGATCGACGAGATGATGACGATACGGCCGTGCCCGCGTTCGCGCGAACCCGCCGCCATCAATCGCCGCGCGCCTTCGCGGACGGTGAGGAATACGCCGGTGAGATTGACGCCCATGAGCCGATTGAAATCCTCGACAGAAAGCTCGGTCGCTGAGCCTTCGACGTTCATGCCGGCGTTGGCGATGATACTGTCCGGCGTGCCGAACGCGCCCTCGATGCGGTCGTAGGCGGCGATCACAGAAGCCTCGTTCGAGACATCCATCTCCACCGCGAGCGCTTCGCCGCCCGCGCCCGCGATCTCGTCGGCAAGAGCGCTCAGCATATCGACGCGCCGCGCGCCGAGCGCGACCTTGGCGCCGCTTGCCGCGAGCTGCCGTGCGAACCGGGCCCCGAAGCCTGAAGACGCACCCGTCACCAGCGCGACGCGCCCCGAAAGATCGAACGAGAAACCCGCCATCACCATCCCCTATATTATGCCCATCGCAAGGCCCGCCGCCAGCGCATGGCCCATATCCCGGCACGCCTCAAGATCGTCCGGACCTATCACCTTTGGTGCGAGGATCGCTTCGGGCGTATCGGCATGGGTCAGCACGATGCGCGGATCGGCGGCGGGTTTCAGCCGCCAGCCGGTTGCGATCCGTTCGATCTGGCGTATGGCGTTCGCCCCGTCCGTGCCTGCGCAGACGAGCGTTACGTAAGGTCGCCCCTCGATGCGGCCGAGCGCGGGGTAGTAGCAGCGGTCGAAGAAAGCCTTCATCACGCCCGCGATCGCGGCGAGGTTTTCGGGGCACGCGAAGATGTAACCGTCCGCCGCGAGCAAGTCCTCGGGGCTGGCCTCGGGGGCCGGTTTCAGCACGACCGCCATGTCCTCCTCCCGGCGCGCGCCCTCCGCCGCCGCCTCGGCCATCTGGCGTGTACCGTCGGTCATGGAGTGCCAAACGATGAGGAGCCTCTTCGTCATTTACGCGTCCGCGAACGCGGCCTTCCGCGGCCCCATGTAGCCGAACAGGAAGGCGGCGACCTTGCGCATCTGGATCTCCTCGGCGCCCTCGGTGATGCGGTAGCGGCGGTGGTGGCGGTAGATGTGCTCGAACGGCTTGTGCCGCGAATAGCCGATACCGCCGTGCACCTGCATGGCGCGATCCGCCGCCTCACAGACGAGGCGGTTCGCCCAATAGTTGCACATGGAAACGCGGTCCGAAAGCGCGCGCTCGATCGCCTTGTGCGGCATCCGGTCCATCTCCCACGCGGTCTTGCGGATCAAAAGCCGCAGCATTTCCGCCTGCGTCGCAAGCTCGACGAGCGGGAACTGGATCGCCTGGTTTTCCGAGAGCGGCTTGCCGAAGGGTTTGCGCGTTCGTGCGTATTTTACGCTCTCCTCGATGCAGAACACCGCCGCGCCGAGTGAGGAGGCCGCCTGCCGGATGCGGTTCTGGTGGACGAACGACTGCGCGAGCGCGAGGCCCGCGCCCGGGGTGCCGAGTACGGCCGCCTCCGGCACCCAGACGTTCGTGAAGGACACGCGCGGGTGATCGGTCGGCATGTTGAAGGTCCAGAGATATTCCTCGATCTTCACCCCCGGCGCATCAGACGGCACGAGGAGGCAGGTGATGCCGCGCGCGTCGCCGTCTGCGCCGTCCGTGCGCGCGAAGGTCGCGCAATGCGTGGCGACGTGCATCCCCGTGGTCCACATCTTCTCGCCGTCGATGCGCCAGCCGGGCACACCGTCCCGCGTTGCGGGCACGGCGCGCGTTTCCATGTGCGTCGCGTCGGAGCCGTGGTCGGGCTCGGTGAGTCCGAAGGCGACGATGCGCTCGCGCTTGAAGCCGCCGAGGATGAACTCCTGCTTTTGCGCCTCGGTGCCGAATTCCTCGAACATGGCGACGAAGGGGAAGTTGCCGACGATCGAGTGCTCGTTCTGAAGATCGTTGTGGAGGCCGAGGCCCTGCGCGGCGAAGTGCTCCCGGATCACCGCCATCCAGAGGTTGGAGCCATCCCTGCCACCGTAATTTTTCGGCGCGGAGAAGCGCCAGTGACCGGCGGCGTCGGCGCGGCGCTGGGCTTCGGCGAGGAGTGCTTCCCATTCAGGGCGGGGAAGGCCGCCGTTCTCGAAATCGGTGCGCGCCCATTCACGGCGGTGGTCGAAGTAGCGGATGTTATCGGCCGTGCGCTCGAGTGGCCTGATCTCCGCTTCGATGAAGGCGTCAAGTTCGGCGAGGTAGGCGACGAGCTCGGCGGGCAGATCGAAATCCATGGGTCCTCTCCTCGCCTGCCAGATAGACATGCGCCGGGGCGCGCGTCCACCGCGCGGGATTGAGAGGTCGTTAGACGTCTAAGTGAGTGTGCCGTTTTCCTTGTAGCGCTGCTCAAGGAACTTGCCCTCGACGGCGAGCGCATCGAGATCACCGCGCACGAGCTGTTCGGAAAGGCGCCGAAGCTCGTCGGCGATGGTCACGAGGCCTTCCAGGAGCTGTTGCTCCGGCTCGCTCCCCGGCGTGCGATAGGCCTGCGGCACCTTGAGGTAGGTGTCGACGAGGCGCGGCAGATGCTCGCCGATGAGGCGGCGCGCGTCGCCCGCGATGGGCTGGCCGGTCGGCACCTGCCCAAGCTGCTCACCAAGCACTTCGAGGCGCAGCAGGATCTCGTCGATGAGCTTCGACGCGCGCGACGGCAGGCTGCGGCGCTGGCGCTCCAGCCACGCCTCGACGCGGCGGGGAATCGCCGCGAGATCGGCATTTTTCATGGCCTGCGGGGTCGGCATCTCCGCCTGCGGGCGGCGCAGCAGGAACCAGCCGCCGACGCCCGCCACCGCGAGCACGAGCAGCAGGAAGCCGTTGACGCCGAGCGGCGCGATGAACATCGCGAAAAGCAACGCGACCAGCGCGACCCCGCCCACTGCCATGCCCGCATTGGCGATGCGCTGCACCACCGATTTCGCCTGGCGCTGCGTACGCCTGAGCGCGGCGGCGCGGCCTTCCGGCGTCTGGCCAAGGCGTTTCAGGGCCTCGTCGGCACGGCCGAGCATCTGCGAAACGTCACGCGCCACGGGTCAGCCCTCGATCGCCTTGAAGGTCGTCGCCGGGCCCTTGACCTGCGCCTGCGCAGCGCCCTCGGCACGCGCAATGTAGCCGCGCGACTTCTCGACTTCGCCCGAGAGCGTCTCGACCGTTTCCTTCATCGAGGCGAGCGCTTCCATCTTGAATGTGTCGATCGAATCCATCGTGGCGTAGATGTTCTCGAAAGCGCGCTTCAGTGTTTCGATCGGGATCGTGGCGGATGCCGCCTGCTTGTGGATTTCGCCCGTCTGGTTCCTCAGCATCGTGCTCGTCGAATCAATGACGCCCGCTGTCGTCGTGTTGAGCGCCGTGATCTGGTCGAGCACGAGACGCTGGCTGGTCAGCGCCTGCGCCACCGTTACGGCCGTGCGCAGCGCCGAGACCGTCGTCGTCGAGGCGCGGTCGACACCCTTGGTCAGCTCGACATTGTTCTTCTTGACGAGATCGAGCGCGAGATAACCCTGCACGCTCACCGCCATCTGCGTGAGCAGGTCGGTCGTCCGCTGGCGCGCGTAGAACAGCGCGCTTTCGCGGATCGCCTTGGCCTTCGCGGGGTCGGAAACCTCAAGCTCCGCCGCGGCCGTCTCAAGCTTCGCATCCAGCGTCTTTGAGACGTGGATCATCTGCTCAAGCTTCTCCATCGTCTTCCAGAGGTTCTGGCGCTCGACGTCGATCGCGGCATTGTCGCGGAACAGCTCCTCGCGGCTGTTCGACAGATTGTCGAGGATGCCCGAGATATGGCTCTGCGCGGAGCGGTACTTGTCGAAATAGCGGTTGGCGCGGCTGCCGAACGGAATGATGCCGAGAATCTTGCGCGGGGCGAGCTTCTTGCCGTCCGTGCCCGGATCGAGGTCTTCGACCGTGCGGCGCAGCGCGACAAGGTCCTTGCCGATATTGCCCTCGGCATTGATCGCCTTCACCGGGCGATCGAGGAAGCGGTTCGATTGCTGCGCGGCCTCGGCGATTTCGCGGCGGCCGAGCGCCGTCACCTCATCGACAAGCTTGCCGAAGGCGGGGCTGTTCGCATCCTGCGCCAGCAGATCGTCGACGAAGCTGTCGACGGTGGCTTCAAGTTTGGTCTTCTTCTCGTCGCTGATCGGCACGAGTCCTGCTGCTTTTTCGGGCGCCACGGCGATCACGGGATCGGGGGCCTGAAGCTTCAGCTCGGTTTCGGTTTGCATTACCGCTCCTAATGATCCGTTTCCTGTCCTATGCTTACCACCATATTGGGTGTGTTAGCCATATAATACAAGAGAACGCCGTGAACAGCCTGTACCGCCTGACGCTGCCCCCGCTTGCACTGCTCGCCGCGAGCGCGGCCGCGCAGCAGGCCGAGCCGACAAGCGCGGCAGATTCCGCGCTGCACCTGTCGCGCACGCTCGGCATCAGCCTTGAGGAGGCGGAGGCGCGAATGCGGCTTGCGGACCGACTCGCCGTGTTCCAGCTCCGCGTACGCTCCGACCCGGATTTCGCCGGGCTCTACCTTGAGCACGAGCCGAAGGCGCAGGCCGTGGTGCTGTTCAAGGGCGATGCCGCCGCAAAGCTGAAGCGCTACGTGGGAGACGACGCCTTCGTGCCCCGCAGCGTCGACTATTCGCTCGCCGACCTCTCCGCCGCCGAAACCGAGGCGAAGGACGCCTTCAAGGCAGCCGGGCTGGCGCTTGTCGGCACGGAACGGGATATAGAGGCGAACCGCGTGCTGCTCCACGTCGTCGATGATGCAGCGGCGAAGGCCGCCATCGCCGCGGGCAGGCTGAAGCTCTCGCCGGCAGTGGCGCTCGATGTCGTCGGCGACGACAGCATCCCCCGGCCGCAAAGCGCCGGTGCCGTCACGCACTTCCCGCAGGCGCGTGATCCTTCGGGCGCCGCGATGCGGGCGTTGCTCACGGGTACGCTGTTCGTGAAGGACGGCTGCCTGCGCGTCGGCAGCGAAACGGGGGAGAGCCGTCTCGTGCTCTGGCCCTCCTCCGCCCGGCTCGCCGAAGACGCCGGCAAGCTCGTCGTGCGTGATGGCGCGGCGGGGGGCGCTCTCACGGTGGGCGCTGCCGTGTCGCTTTCCGGCGGTGGCACCACCGAACCGCCGCCACCCGGCTACCTGCTGGAAGGCATCCCCCGCGCCTGCACCGGTCCTTACTGGATCGCGGCAAAGGGCTGGTAGCGTGATCGTCCGCCGCCACAGGCTGCCCGTCAGGCTCTGGCACTGGACGAATGCGATCGCGGTGTTCGTGCTGCTGATGAGCGGCCTGATGATCTTCAACGCGCACCCGCGCCTCTATTGGGGCGCATATGGTGCCAATCCGGACCCGGCCTGGCTGGAGATCTACGCGACACGCACATCCGGCGTGCTGCGTGTCGGCGATCTGCGCGTCGAGACGACCGGCGTGCTCGGACGCTGGACCGACCCGAACGGCGTCTCGCGCGCGCTTGCCTTCCCGCACTGGGCGACGATCCCGTCCAATTACAATCTGGCGCTCGCCCGGCGCTGGCACATCGCTTTCGCATGGCTGCTCGCCGTCGCGGGGAGCCTGTACCTCGTCTGGACGGTCGCCAGCCGCCATGCCGCTGAGCTTCTACCAAGCAGGCGGGAGCTTGCGCCCGGCCACCTGTGGCAGGACATCAAGGCCCACGCCCGGCTTCGCTTCCCACGCGGCGAGGCGGCCCTCCGCTACAATGTGCTGCAGAAGCTCGCCTATGCAGGCACGTTGTTCGTCCTGCTGCCCGTGATGGTGCTGAGCGGTCTTGCCATGTCGCCCGCGATGGACGCGGCGTGGCCGTGGCTCGTCGACCTGTTCGGCGGTCGGCAATCGGCACGTTCGGTGCATTTCATCAGCGCGACGCTGATCACCGCCTTCATCCTCGTGCATCTGCTGATGGTGCTGCTCTCAGGCCCCTTGACCGGGATCAGGTCGATGATCACCGGCCGCCACCGCATACCGGATGATACCCCATGAAACACCTTGTTACCCGTCGCGGAATCATAGGGAGTCTCGTTGCCGGCGCCGGCCTCGCGGTTTCGGGCTGCGACCGGCTCGGCCAGAGCGAAGGCTTCCGAGAGGCCCTGTTCAGCGCCGAAAAGCTTACAATGCGCGCGCAGCGCCTGATCAGCGACCGCGACGCGCTGGCGCGGGAGTTTAGCGCGGCGGAGATGTCGCCTGTGTTCCGCATGAACGGCAACACGCTGCCGGCAGACCCAGCCTATGCGCGCCATGCGGCGAACGGCTTTGCGGACTGGCGGCTCGTTGTCGACGGGCTGGTCGAGCGCTCGCTGGCCCTGTCGCTGGTTGCGATCCGCGCCCTTCCCGCACGCACGCAGATCACGCGGCACGACTGCGTGGAGGGGTGGAGCGCGATCGGCAAATGGACCGGCGTACCGCTGAAAACGCTGCTCGACGTCGCCCGGCTTCGGGACGGGGCGCGCTATGTGATCTTCCACTGCGCCGACGATTTCCGCGGGACGCGCTACTATGAATCGATCGACCTCATCGATGCCTTCCACCCGCAGACGATCCTCGCCTGGGGCATGAACGATGCCCCGCTCCCCATCGGCCACGGCGCGCCGCTTCGGCTCCGCGTCGAACGGCAGCTCGGCTACAAGCACGCGAAGTTCGTTACGCGCGTCGAGGTCGCGTCGACCCTTGCTGACACGGGCGGCGGGAAAGGCGGCTATTGGGAAGACCGCGTCGGCTACGAATGGTACGCCGGAATTTAACCGTTACACAGCAGAAACGGCCGGAAATGCTACGCTTTCGCAACGAAACGGTGAAATTTACAATGCATTGAGAATTAAGGATTCCCTGTATAAATTTCGTTAACCATTTCACTGTTAAACCCCGTTTCACGGCGTCAGGGGTGTCGCCGAGGGGGAACATGATGACGGTTGCAACGGGGGCTGCAGCAGGCGGCGGTATTGCCGAACTGGAGGCGCTGCTTATCGGTCGCAGTGAAGCGATCGTCAGGGTCCGAAATCTCATCATGCGTCTTGCCGGTTCGCAGGCTTCCGTGCTCGTCACGGGCCCGTCCGGCACCGGCAAGGAAGTCGTCGCGCGCTGCCTGCACCTCGCTTCGGCCCGCCGGAACAACGAATTCGTCGCCGTGAACTGCGGCGCCATCCCGCGCGAACTTATCGAATCAGAACTCTTCGGCCATGAAAAGGGCGCCTTCACCGGCGCGCTGCAAAGCCGCAAGGGTCGCTTCGAGGCCGCTGACGGCGGCACGATTTTCCTCGACGAGATCGGCGACATGCCCGCCGACATGCAGGTGAAGCTGCTGCGCGTTCTCGAAGAGCGCAAGATCGAGCGCGTCGGCAGCAACAAGACGATGGCCGTCGACGTGCGCGTCATCTCCGCCACGCACAAGAACCTGGAACAGGCGATCGCCGAGGGCCGGTTCCGCGAAGACCTCTTCTACCGCCTCAACATCTTCCCGCTGCAGCTGCCGGCGCTCGCCGACCGCCGCGAAGATATTCCGATGCTGGTCGCGCACTTCCTGAAGCAGTCGGGCACGAAGCTGCGCTTCGACGCTTCGGCGCTGCGCGCACTCTGCCAGCACAACTGGCCGGGCAACATTCGCGAGCTGCGCAACGTGATTGAACGCGCGGTCGTGCTGTTCGGCGAGGGCGACATTGGTGTCGACGACGTCGAAATCCTGCTCGGCGCGACGCTCGAACGCCGCGAGCCGCTGAACGAGGATGCGGCGATCTGGGATGCTACGACGGTTTCCGAAGAAGAAGCGGATATGCGCCTGCCTGCGGCCACCGTCGTTCCGCTGCGCCCCTACGACAACAGTCTCGACATGGACCCGCGCGCGCTCCTGGGCGCCGGCACGTGCGACATGCGCGCGCTTGTCGCGAAACTCGAACAGTCGCTGATCCACGCGGCGCTCGAACAGAGCGGCGACATCGTCGCGGACGCGGCCCGCGTCCTTGGACTGCAGCGCACCTCGCTCATCGAGAAGATGCGCAAATACCAGATCAGCCGCGGCGAACGCGCCGTCGCATAGAATAGCGCGTCAAGCCGTACGCGCTTTTCCGTAGAGCCTGCGCGCGGTGCCGGACTGGCGCAGTGCCTGGGCGCTGCGCTCGTGCGCGCGGCGACCGACATCGATGGCGTGGCCGATCGTGACCGAATGCGATTCGGCCTGACGCAGCGCGCCGAGCGCTTCGATCCGCAATGCAGGATCCACAGCGAGCCCCGAAAGCGTCTTCACGAGCGCGAGGCGAATCGTCTCATAGCGTTCGACAGCCGTCCAGTCGCCGCCCGCCGCGGCGTGCGCCGTCATGCCGGACAGTGATTCGATGTCGGTGAGAAGGGCCGGAATCGCAGTCACGGGCGAATCTGCCGCCAGGCATCCGCAAGGCCGGCGGCGGCCTCCGTGGCGGCGGCAAGGCGATCCGCATCATTGTCGCGGCCCGCAGCGATCGTCTCCTGACGGAGGTAGCCGTAAGCCGACGAAAGCGATTGCGCGACCGGACCACCGCGATTGAAATCGAGGCTCGATTCGAGACCGTGCAGGATGGAGAGCGCGCGGCTGACACGGCTGCTCTTCATGGCGAGATCGCCCCGATCGATCGCGATGCCCGCCTGCCGAAGCGCGGAAAGCAGTTCGTCGTACAGCATCTCGATCAGGCGGTGCGGATTCGCCTGTTCGGTGCGGGTGGCGGTGTCGATGGCGGCATACTGCTGCCGCGCGCGCAGGGCCTGCATCATCAGCCGGCGTCCCGCGTCCACATGTCGATCTGCTGTTTCATATATTCCTGCGTGCTGTTGAAGGCGGAAATGGCGCGCTCCATTGCCGCGAACTGAATCGTAAGGCGTTCCTCAAGCGCGAGGCTGCGGGCTTCGACCCGATCCTGCTCCTCCGCGATCGCCTTGGCTTCTTTCGCCAGCCGTTCCGACGTCGTCTTGAAGCCTCCGCCTGAAGCCGAAAGCTGCTTCTGCATGTCGGAGATGAGGCCGGACACAGTCGACCGCACGACAATTGTCGCAGACGTCGCGCTGCCGAGGATATTGACGGCGAGGCCCGATGCCGCCGACGAAGACGGCGCGATCAGGCGGTTGCCGATGCCAATGGCGTCGATACCGCCGATCTTGCCCGATGCGTTGGTGCCCGCGGTGGCGGTCGGCACGTCGAGGCCGAGCGTGGTCGCAAGCGTGCCGTCGAGCCCGACGATGGAAACGCCCGAGGTGCTGCCCAGGCCCTTCGAAGTGAACGTGAAGGCCGAACCGTCCCACGCCGCCGTCAGCGACAGGCCGAACGACTTCAGCACCGAATCGTCGTTGATCGCCGTCTGGAACGCCGCGGCGAGCGCTGCGCCGGTCGCATAGCTGCCTTCAGGGAGGTTGATGGCGAGCGAGGTGCGGCCGTCGAGCGTGACCGTGAAGCTCTTGTTCGTCGCATCGATCAAGACCGGCACGTCGAATGCCGAAGGCGCAGCCGCGCCGCTCAGCCTGCCGGAGGTCGCCGCGACGATGTCAGTGACCGCATAGGTGCCCGGCTTCGTCGCGCCGAGGCTGCTTGCGATCTCGACGAGCGCCGAGCTGCTGGTCTGCCCCGGCACGAACATGTCGTGGACGCGGCCCGGATGATTGGTCACCGCCTTCGTGAGCGCCGTATCATCGATGCTGAGCGTGCCGTCGCGGTTGGTCTTGATGCCGATCTCGGAGAGGCTCGACGGACCGCCGCCGCCCGTCAGCAGCGTCTTCGTGCTGAGATCGGCGAGCATCCGCTTCAGATCGCGTGTCGTGCGGTCGCCCGCGAGCGCGCCTGCTGCGGCGGAGTCCGTGCCGGCCCGGGTTTCCTCCGCGAGCATCGAGATCAGCTGGTTGTAGACATCGACATAGTTGCCGACCGCCGTCTTCAGCGTCGTCGCATCATAGTCGCTGGAAATCGTGACGGGACCGTCGGTGACCTTCATGAGGTCGAGCTTGAGGCCCGAGACGAGGTCCGAAATGCTGTTCGTCGGGCGTTCCACGGTGATACCGTCGATCACGACGACGGCGTTCTTCGCCTGCGCCGTCCAGGTCAAGCCCGCGGTGCCGGGGCCGAACTCGAAGGCCTCGAGGCCCGCGCTGCCGTCGATCGTGAACGCCTTCTCCGCGCCGGTTTCGCCGCGAAGCACGAGGCGGGCGCCGCTTGAATCCTCGACGATCGACGCAGTGACGCCGGCGTTCGACGCGTTGATCGCCTGCTGGAGCCCCACGAGGCTGTTGTTGTCCGGCCCGATCGTGATGGTGACGGGCGCGGCGGCGCCGGCTGTGAAGCCTGCAGGGGTCGGAAATGTGCCCGAAATCGCGCCGAAGTTGATCGTGAGCGTGCCCTCGCCAATCGGCGCGTTGCGATCGGCAACCGCCGCCGAGGCGACCGTCTGCCGCTGCGCGAGCTGCGTCGCCTCAATCGTGTGCGACAGCGACGGCGGACTCGACGAACCGGTGAGCGAAAGCGCAATCGATGATGTGTCGCTGCTGATCACCTGACGGCCAAGCGCGCCGCTGCTGACAAGCGAACCAAGCGCGTTCGAGAAGGCCGACAGCGCCGAGCTGATCGTGGAAAGGCTGGAAATCTTGGCGTCAACCGCCGTCTGCCGTGCGGTCAGGGCCTTGTCGCTGCCCGCGCGCTGCGCGGCGACCAGATCAGCGATAAGCTGCTGGGTATCGATGCCCGACCCGCTTCCGAGCGCCGTCAGAATGGACATTGGACCTGCCTTCTCGTTCCTGCGGACGCGCGCCATCCGCTTAATCTGTTCACGACCGGTTCTGCGCCGGATTTAGGGAATAATCGGTAAAGATTCGGGGACGTTCCGATCATAAGGGCTGCCCCTTCTCGTCGAAGCGCGCACCTTCCGGCACGTCGATTTCGGGCTGGGTCAGGCGGTCGCGCTCCACGCTGAACACGAACGCCAGCACGCCGGCGACGGCAACGTAGAGATCGTCGCGGATTTCCTGACCGATCTTCGAGGTGAAGAAGACGGCGCGGGCGAGCAGCGGATAGCTGAGCACCGGCACGTCATTGTCCGCCGCAAGCTCGCGAATCACCTCGGCCACAAGATCCTTGCCCTTCGCGACGACGACAGGCGCGAGGTCGCGGGTCTTGTCGTAGCGGAGCGCGACGGCAAAGTGCGTCGGGTTCGTCAGCACGACGTTAGCCTGCTGCATTCCCGCACGCATGTTGTTGCGTGTGGCTTCACGTTGGCGGCGGCGAATCTGCATCTTCACCTCCGGCGAACCTTCGGTCTGCTTGACCTCGTCCTTGATCTCCTGCCGCGACATCTTGAGCTTGCGCATCAGCTGGATCGCCTGCAGCGGAATATCGACGCCCGCGACCACGACGAGCCCGGCCGACAGGATGAGCAGGAACGCGATCGCGAGATGCCCGGTGTGCGTGATCGCGACGATCACGTCTTCCGCGCCGAGCGCGGCCATATCGCGCGCATAATCGGACAGCATCCACCAGCCGATCACACCGACGAGCACGACTTTCAGGATCGACTTGCCGAGCTCGGTGAGACCCTGCATCCCGAAGGTGCGCTTCACGTAGTTCATCGGATTCATGCGCGAGGCCTTGGGCGCGATGAGCGACATGTTGAACTGGAACGTGCCGAGCAGCGCCTGGCTCGCGAGCGCGGCCGTAAAGCAGGTGAATAGCAGTCCGGCAAGCGGAAACGCGACAACCTTGGCGAGCGCCCAGGTCATCGCGGCGGGCTGGAAGTTGGTGCCGCCGTGCTTCAGCCCGAGGAGGCCCGTTTTCAACATGGTTTCAAGGCTTGAGACCATCCAGCCGCCGGCAAGCGCCAGATAGCCTGCGCCGATGAGCATCACGAGCGCGGTGGTGAGTTCGCGCGAGCGAAGGACATCGCCCTTTTCCGCCGCGTCGCGTTTGCGCTTCTCGGTCGGGGCTTCGGTTTGCTGGTCCTGTTCGGGTTTATCGGCCACGGCCTACCGCCCTCCCAGCCACGTCTGCGCCTCGTCGAGACCCGTGTTCGCGGCGGACTGCATGAGGTCGCTCATCGCCGGGAACGCGATGGCGAGCACGACGAAGCCGGTCATCAGCGTCAGCGGCAGGCCGACGGCGAAGATGTTGAGCTGCGGCGCGGTGCGTGTCAGCACGCCGACAAGAAGGTTGAGCGCGAACAGCGCGAAGCCGACGGGCAGCGCGATGGCGAGCCCGCCCGCGAACACGAAACCGCCGAACTTCACAATCGCCCAGAAATGGTCGCGCGTCAGCCAATCGCCGCCGAGCGGCATCAAGGCATAGCTCTCCACGATCAGCCGCACGAGAATGAGATGGCCGTTCAGCGCCAGGAACAGCAGCGTCATCAGGATCATCAGGAACTGGCCGACGACCGCACTGTTGTTGCCGCTCTGCGGGTCGACCATGTTGGCAAAACCGAGGCCGATCGAGTTCGCGATATATTCGCCCGCGAGCAGCGGCGCGGCGAAGGCGAGCTGGAGGATGAAGCCCACGGAGAGCCCGATCATCAGCTCCTGAATCACGATCACCAGACCCTGCAGCGACAGGATGTCGTAGGGTACATCCACCGGATAGACCGAGAGCACCAACACGCCGATCGCGCCCGCGAGCACGACGCGCACCTGCAGAGGCACGCCGATCGCCGAGAAGATCGGCGCCGCGACGAGCGTGCCGCCGATGCGCAGCATGGCGAACATAAGCTGCATCAGCCATGCCTCGATCCCGACGGACATAATGCCGGTCATCTGACGAGGTCCGGAATCCGCGAGAAAATGTCCTGCGTGAAATCGACGAGCAACCCCATCATCAGCCCGCCGAAGAGGCCGAGGCAAACGAGTACGCCGATCAGCTTCGGCACGAAGCTGAGTGTCGCCTCGTTGATCGAGGTCGCGGCCTGCACCATGCCGAGCACCACGCCGATGACGAGCGCTGGAAGCAACACGGGCAGGGAAACCAGAACGAGAATCCAGAGCGCCTGTCCGGCGACTGCAGTGAAATAGGCTGCGTCCATCGTGTCGCCCTCAACTCGTGAAGAAGCTGCCGGCGAGCGAACCCATGGTGAGCGCCCAGCCGTCGACGAGAACGAACAGCAGCAGTTTGAAGGGAAGTGAGATCAGCGTTGGCGACAGCATCATCATGCCGAGCGACATGAGGACGGCGGCAACGACGAGATCGATGACGAGGAAAGGCAGAAAGACGAGGAAGCCGATCTGAAACGCCGTCTTCAGTTCACTGGTGACGAACGCGGGCAGCAGCACCGAGAACGGCACGTCTTCGGGGCGTTCGTATGCGCCGTCCTTTTTCAGGTTGGCAAAGAGGATGATATCTTTCTGCCGGGTCTGCGCCATCATGAAGCGGTGCAGCACGGTGCCGCCCTTCTCCACGGCCGTGTCGATCGGCATGGCGTTCGCGGCGTAGGGCTTGAAGGCGGTATCGTTGATCTCGTTGATCGCCGGGCTCATCACGAAGAAGGTGAGGAACAGCGACAGGCCGATCAGCACCTGATTGGGCGGCGTCTGCGCGAGGCCGAGCGCCTGCCGCAGGATCGAGAGCACGATGATGATGCGCGTGAACGCCGTCATCATCAGGATCACTGCCGGCAGAACCGACAGCAGCGTCATCAGGACGAGGACTTGCAGCGACAGCGAGAGCGGCTGGCGCGCGCCGGGCGCAGCAGCGCCGGTCAGCGTATCGGCGGCGAACTGGACGGGTGAAGGCCCGGACGGCGCCGTCTGGGCAAGTGCGGGCGCGGCGAACAGGAGCAGCGCGGCGACGAGGAACGGCGCGAAGCGCATCAGGCGATCAGCGCGCATCATCGTCTTCCTCGACGGTGAAGCTGATCGCGGGCACTTCGGAAAGAAGGTTTGCGCCCTGCTTCGTTACAGCAAGCAACAGCCGCTTGCCTTCGAAATCGACGACGGCGAGCTTGACCGCCGGGGTGAGGAACACCGTCTCGGAAAGCCGGGCGGCGGAGCGGGTGGCGGAGCGGGCCTTGAGCCCCCCCGTGAGACCACCGAGGTTATAGCGTTTTGCGAGCCAGAGCCCGGCGACGATCAGTCCGCATACCAGCGGCAGCATGATCGCCAGCCGCAATACGTAATCCCCGATCAAGGTCCACCCCCGTCAAAATCTTGACGCGTCAGATGTCCTTGACGCGTTCTCCCGGTGCCACAATGTCGGTAATCCGTACGCCGAAGCGTCCACCGACCGTCACCACCTCGCCCCTCGCAAAGAGTGTGCCATTTGCGAACAGGTCGAGCGGCGCGCCCGCCGGGCGATCCAGTTCGACGACACTGCCTTCGTTGAGGTTCAGAAGATCACGGATCTTCACCTGGCTGGTGCCGACCTCCACCGAAAGGCGGACATCGATTTCCTGCAGCAGGCGCAGATTCGCTGATCCCGGCTTCCAGGGGTCGTCGGACTTGGTTTCGGGGCTCGCGGTTTCAGTGTCGCTCATGTCGGGCTCCTTGGAACTATCGATTGGTGGTGGCGCGCGGGCGCGCGATTGAACGGATCTTGAGCGCGGCATTGCCGTTGGCTTCGCCGGGCGCGCCGATCCCGAATGTGGTTTTCTCGACGAGCATGTGCAGCTCTTCGGGGACGTGGATCGGCACCACATCGCCGACCTTCAGCGCCATGATCCCACTCATCGACATCGTCGGTTCCGCGAGGATCGAGCGCACGGGAAGCTCGACATCGAGCAGCGCCGATTTCAGCCGCCCTTTCCAACCCGGATCGGTCTCACTCTGCTCGGTGATGACGCGCAGGCGCAGGAGCGGCAGCAGCGGCTTCAGTGCATTCAGCGGATAGACGACATCCACGGCGGACGTGCCGCCGCGCGGCAGGTGCACGAGGAAGCGCGTGACCACCACCATGTCGTTGTTTTCGAGGAACGAGAGGAATTGCGGGTGGCTTTCGCTCGAAATGCGGCTGAACTGCAGGTGGAAGATATCCGCCCACGCCGAATCGAGCTGCGCGAACAGGCGTCCGAGCAGCGATTGCTGCACACGGTCTTCAGCGGCGGTGAATTCGCTGGCACGGGTCGCGGGCGGATCTCCCCTGCCGCCGTAATACGCATCGACGATCGCACCGATGAGATCGGGCTTCATCACGACGAGGCCGTGGCCCCGCAGCGGCTCCATGCGGACGATGGTGAGGCTCAGGAAATCCTCGAACCCTTCGGCGTAACTGCCGAACGATTCGAGCGAGGTGAGCCCACAATCCACCTTTGGCGCGACACGCAGCATCGGCTGGAATACCTGCCGCATTCCGCGCGCCAGGCGCTCGTTCAGCATGTGCAGCGCATGAAGATCGCCGAACTCGCGCTCGTCGCCGCTGTCGAAGCTCCACGGTGCAATCACGCCGTCGGGCATCACGCCCGCGCCCGACGCGATGCTGCCGTCGGCGATGCCCGCCTGCAGCGCTTCGATCTCTTCCTTGCTGAGATTGAGTTCGGAACTCATTGCGTGTCCTACTGGATGACGAAGCTGGTGAAATAGACTTGGGAAATGCCCCCGAAGCCGACCTTGTCTTGAAGCGTCTTGTTGATCGCGGCGCGGAGGCGGCGTTGCAGGTCCTCCTTGCCGGCAACCGTCGCCACATGATCCGCGGTTTGTTCGCCGAGCACGCCGAGCACTGCGCTGCGGATCGCCGGCTCGTTCTTTTCGACCGCCTCGATCACGCGGCTGTCGTAGTTCGTCGCTACGCCGAGCCCCACCTGGATGTAGCGATTGGGGTCGGTAAGGTTCGCGGTGAACTCGCGCTTCATCTCGAAATAGGTCGTCTCGTAATGGCCGTCGCCGTCAGCATCGGTCTGCGCGGGCGTTTCTCCACCCTCTTTGCGCTCGACGAGTTGGGGCTTGTTCTTGTCCTCCTTGGGACCGTGGCCGCCGATGAGACCACTCGAGGTGGCGTACCAGCCGCCAGCCGCGCCGCCGCCGAGCAGAACGAGCGCGCCGATCACGGGAATGAGCTTGCCGACAAGGCCGCTCTTCTTCTTGGGGGCAGGTGCGGGAGTGTCACTCATTTCAATCTTTCCTAGGCAAAGCGCTCGATGGCGGTCTGACGAACAATGGCGCGAACGGTTTCGGCCTGCGATGCGGCGCCGCGCAGGCGCCCTCCGAACGACGGCTCGGTCGGCGTCTCGCGCGGCTGCTCGCCGCGATCCTGACGCCCGCTGCCGACATCGACGGAGGCGCCCTCAAGGTGAACGCCCCGGCTTTCCATCATCGACTGGAGGCGCGGCGCGGCATCAGCGATGAAGCTCTGCGCGGCGGCGGTTTCCACCGTGAAATGCACCTTCGCCTGGTTGCCGTTCGTCTCCAGCCGAATGAAGAGATCACCGAGCTCGCGCGGCTTCAGGTGCAGCTGCGCCTCGCGGCGATCACCGTTCACCAGCGTCTGCACGTCGGCGGCGAGCTGATCGACCCATTGATCCTCGACCGCGTTGCCGATGAGCAGATCGTCGAGCATCGCGTTCGAAACGATCTGTCCCTGCGCCGCGTCTGCGACTTGCGGGCGTGCATCGGATACGGGATTGTGGATCGCGGTAAGCACGGCCTGCGCGGTTTGCGACGCTGGAAGCGCCTCGCGCAGCGGTGCGGGTATGTTCTTCGTTTCGGGATCGGTGCGGTCGATAAGCGCGCTCAGCGCCGGATCGGCCTTTTCGGTAGCCTCGACGGCGGCACGCTGTTCGCCGCGCACCGCCTGCGTCGGCATCTCAGGATGCTGCTTGACGCGTGTCTGGACGGCGGGGGCATTCGTGTTCGTCGCGGGCAAGGGCGCCGCGTCCTCGGCTTCCGCATCGGGCGCCACGTTCGCAACTTGCGGCAAAGCAGCCGCGCGCGCCGCATCGTCGGGAGAGGCGCGACCGGGAACCGCAACGGGTTCGGCTTGCACCTCATCGGGTGAAACGGTGGTCGCCTCTGCCACGACCGTTTGTACAGCCACGACGACCGGGGCCGCGGGCGGAACCGGAAGCGGAGCGGGCTGCGGTGCGGCCAGGACCTCGGGCGATATGGCCGGAGCTTCAGGCGTGTCGCTCTCCGTATCCGTGTCGAGCGCGGGAACCACCACATCGGTTTCGGGCTGTGCGTCTGCGGCAAGGCGATGCTGCGCCGCGATCGCAGCGAAGCGGGCGCTCGGCGTTTTCGGCTCGGGCGCAGGCGATTGCTGCGCGGGCATTGCGGGAAGCTGGAGATCGAATGCCATGTCGGCGCTTTCATCGGTTTGGTCAGGGGCGGCGCCCGGCATGGGAGCGGCTTGCACGCTTTCCGTCGTCGGGTTTCCGTCGCCCGCCGACGGCAGTCCGACAGGAAGGCCCGGCACGGCACCCTTGGCGGGCGGGGCGGCTTTCAGGGCCATGATCGACAGGAAATCGGGCACAGATGCCGGAACTCCGGGGCGGATGGCGGTTTGCACCGACAGATCCGGCATTCCCAGTAGTTCCCCAAGACCAGTCGCGGTGACGGACATTTGACCCCCATTGCTTACTCAGGCGAACACTCAGCAATAAGCGTGCCATTTTGGGGCGGGGCGGCGCGAAGCCGTTCAGGCGCGCGTGATGCGCCGCGGCGGGGCGGCGCGTTCCAGCCGCGCTTCGACCTCGCGGGCCTCGGCAGCCTCGGCGCGGTCCGCAAGCTCCTCGGCGGCACGCTTGCGGCGATGCGCGCCAAGCGTCACCTGGCGGGCATCTTCCAGCCGCACCTCGGCGCGGGCGGCGCGGTCCAGCGTGGTGGCAAGCGCCTTGCCCAGGCGATCGTATTGATGCGCCATGGATTTGAGCGCGAAGGCCGCCGCATCGTCGGCGACGGGCGTGTAGGAATGGCGCAGCGTCTCGATGCGGCTATGCATCTGGCGCAGCTGGTCGAGATCGGCCGCGGCCTTGCCCTCTTCGGCAAGCGCGCGCTGCTTCTGAAGGCCGCGAATGCGCGCGACACGCGCGAGACGATCCGCCTTCCCCGCCAACTCAGTGCTCGCCGAACTGCTGCGTGAGTTCCGCGACCGACGCCGCGAGGTCTACAGGCGCATCCTCTGCCTGCGTGATGTAGGCCGTGACCCCCGCCTGCGCCGCAATGGCGGCATCAAGCGCCGGGTCGCTGCCGCGGTGGTAGGCGCCCATGAGAATAAGGTCGCGGTTCTCTTCGTAGAGCGAGAACAGGCGCTTCAGCATCTGCGCGGCGCGGATGTGCGGCCGCTCGGCGACGTCGCTCATCACACGGCTGATCGAGGCGGCGATGTCTACCGCCGGATAGACGCCGCGCTCCGCCTGCTTGCGCGAGAGCACGATATGCCCATCAAGGATCGCACGCGCCGCATCGACGACCGGATCGCCCACGGTGTCGTCGCCATCGGCGAGCACGGTGTAGAAGGCCGTGATCGAACCGCCCGACTTGGCATCGTTACCCGCGCGCTCGATGAGGTTCGGCAGCAGCGAGATGACTGACGGCGGGTAGCCCTTCGCGGTCGGCTGCTCGCCAAGCGCGAGACCGATCTCGCGCTGCGCATGCGCGACGCGGGTGAGACTGTCGATGATGAGCAGCACGTTCTTGCCCTGCCCGCGATAATATTCGGCGATCGCCGTGGCGCGATGCGCGGCGCGGATACGCATGATCGGCGAATGGTTCGCGGGAACGGCGACGACGACCGAGCGCTGGCGCGCCGGCCCGTGCAGCTTGGTGGCAAGAAAGTCCGTGACCTCGCGGCTGCGCTCGCCGATCAGCCCGACGACGACGACATCCGCCTTCGAGTAACGTGTCATCATGCCGAGCAGCACCGATTTCCCGACGCCTGACCCCGCGATGATGCCGACGCGCTGACCGCGCCCGAACGTGAAAAGACCGTTGAGCGCACGCACGCCCACATCAAAAGCTTCGGTGACGCGCCCACGTTCGAGCGGGTTCTGCAGGCGCCCGACGAGCGGCCAATTCTGCTCCGCCTCGATCGGCCCCAGCCCGTCGAGCGGCAGGCCCGCGCCATCGATGACACGGCCAAGGAGACCGTCGCCCACCTCGACGCGCGACTGATTGCTTTGGGGAAACACGCGCGCATCGGGAAGCACGTCGGCGCGCTGGCCGAGCGACATCAGGATGCAGCGGCCGTTCTTGAAGCCGATGACTTCCGCTTCGGCCGCTTCGTCGCTGGCCGTTTCGATACGGCACACGGTCCCGACCGGCGCGGCGAGGCCGGAGGCTTCCAGAAGCGTGCCGTCATAACTGGTGAGCCGCCCGATCTGGAGCGGCGCGGTATCCACGGGCATCCTGCCGATGCCGCCAAGCAGATCGGCGATATCCTCGGTCGCCGTGTTCACGCGGCAATGCCCGCCGCGCGCAGTGCCGTTTCAAGCCGGGCGATGCGCGGACGAACACCGTCCTCCACCTCGCCGCCACCGGCTTCGAGCCTCACGCTGCCGCGTTGCAATTCGGGATCCGCGGCAAGCGTGAGGTTCGTGTAATCTTTAAGGCTGCCATCATCGATGACGGCAAGATCGTCCGGGTGCAGGAACAGCTTCGCGGCCTCGCTGGTTTCCTTCAGCGTATCGAGCGCGCGCGTGATGCAGCCGTTGACGAACGCTGGCTCGACGGCAACGTGCGCGCCGACGATGCGCTCGACGAGATCGAGCACGGCGCGGCGCAGCTTGGGCCCCAGCGCTGCTTTGTCGATCGCGCGCGCGTCGTCGAGACTGCTCAGCAGCGAGCGGCATTCCGCGCGGGCGCGCTCCGCCTCGGCACGCACTTCCGCGCGGCCGGCCTCGAGCCCGGCGGCGTGCCCCTGCGCTTCGGCTTCGGCGAGCGCGGCGGCAAGCTCTTCTTCGGTCGTTTCGATGGTTTCTTGGATTGTGCCGCGCGTGAATTCCGACGAGGGGTGAGCGAAATCCAGGCGCGGCACAAAATCGCCCGCCGGCCGGGGTGCGAACATCGGTGTGAAGTCGCCGCGACTGGGTGCGAACAGATCGGCAAGTGCCACGGGACGGGCATCTGCACTGAAAACATTAGACATAATCATCCCCCGAACCGCCGAGCATGATAGCACCGCTTTCGCCTAGCTGGCGTGCGATTGCGAGGATGCGCTTCTGCGCGTCCTGCACCTCGCTCACCTTCATGGGTCCGCGCGATTCGATCTCGTCCTGCACGCTCTGCGCGGCACGCTGCGACATGGCCGCGAACATCTTCGCCCGCATCCGCTCGTCCGAGCCCTTGAGCGCGGCGACCAGCAGCGTGTTGTCGATCGAGCGGAGCAACGTCTGCATGCTCCGATCGTCGAGCGCGAGGAGGTTTTCGAATACGAACATCTGATCCTGAATGCTCTGGCCGATGTTCTCGTTCATTGTGGTTAATTGTTCGATGATGCGGCGATCCGCGCCGCCGCGCACATAGTTCATGATGCGCGCAGCCGTGGTCGTGCCCCCTGCCGTCGCGGAGCGCACGGCGGCGTTGGTCTTGATCTGCTTCTGCATGACACGCTCAAGCTCGGCGAGCGCGTCGGGTTGGATCGAATCGAGCGTGGCGACGCGCAGCATCATGTCGGGCTGCATCTCCTCGGGGAGCAGTTGCAGAACCTCTGCGGCAAGCCCCGGTTCGAGGTGGCAGAGAACGGCCGCGATGACCTGGGGATGTTCCGACGAGATCGTCGCCGCGATCGAGCGCGCGTCCATCCAGTCGAGGATCTCGATGCCCTTCTGCGGCGACGAAGAACTCATGCGGCCGAGCACGCTGCCCGCCTTCTCCTCGCCGAGCGCCTTCACGAACACGTTCTTCACATAAGGCCCGGTGCCAAGACCAAGGCTGGTCTGCTCGCGCGCTGCGAGAATGAACTCATCAAGGACCACGTTCACCGTGTCCTGATCGACATCGGCCACCGAATACATCGCCTGGCCGAGGTTCTGCACCTCACGCGGGCCCATGTGCTTCAGAAGATCGGCCGCTTCGTCCTCACCCAGCAGCAGCATCAGAATGGCGCTTTTCTGGGTGCCGGACAGATGTCGCGGCGCGAGTGCGAGTTCCTCACTCATTGGCATTTCCCTGGGCTGCGGTTTCGGTACGGATCAGCTGGCGGACGACGTTCGATGCGCGGGCGGTATCCTCGGCGACGAACATGCGGACCACGGCGACCTTGTCGTCATAGCTGTTCGCCATCGTCAGCACTTCGGGCGGCAGGCCGCCGCGCGGCTTCAGGCGCGCCTTGAGTGCTTCCATCGTCTGCAGGTCGCCGCCATCGAGCACGATGGAGCGGGGCGCGCCGAGCGCGCCGCCGCCCGGCACCGGCGCGGCATCGGCAGCGGCGAGCGCTTTTTTCAGGAACGGACGCAGCACCATGAAGAACACGACAACAAAGATGAGGAGCGCCGCGAGGATCTTGAGGATATCGCCGATCCAGGCGTTGCTCTGGAAATCGACCTGATACCACGCCTGCGTTTCGGCCGTGGGATCGACGAACGGCCGCGATGTGACGGCGACGAGATCGCCGCGCTCCGCGTTGAAACCGATGCTGCTCTGCACGAGCTTTTCGATGGCCTTCGTTTCCGCGGCAGTCATCGCCTTGCCGTTTTCGCGCAGCACGACGGCGGCGGAAACACGGCGGACCTCGCCGATCGGCGCCTTGGTGACGGAAACCTGCTTTCCGATCTCGTAGTTGCGCGTGTAGCTCTCGCTGCGCGGGCCCGAGGGCGGCGCGGCGGGCGCGGCGTTTGGATCGGCGGGATTTTGGGCCTGTGCCTGTGCCTGCTCCGGCGTTGCTGCGGTCGCGGCAGGCGGGGCGACGTTCGAGAGCGCACCGGGAATGCCGCGCGGCGCCAACTCGCCCCCGCTCGACTGCGACGCGCCCTGCTCGCTGCGGATCACGGCATTGTCCTTGTCCCACGCCTCGTTCGTCTGCTGGGTTTCGGTGAAATCGAGGTCGAGGTGCACTTCGGCGGTGAAATTGTCGCTGCCGATGATCGGCGTCAGCAGCGCAAGCAGCCGCTCGCGGTACATGCTTTCCATCTTGGACTGGAACGCGATGCGGCGGCGGCTTTCGCCGAATTCGTCGCCGGCAGCGTCGGGGGTGAGCAGCGTGCCCATCTGGTCGATGACCGACACGCGGTCCGCCGGCAGGCCGGGGATCGACGAGGCGACGAGATTGACGATGGAGCGCACTTGCGCCTCGCCGAGCGCGCGGCCGGGCGCCAGTTTCACAAAAACCGATGCCGTCGGCTGCGCCTGGTCGCGCACGAAGACGGACTGTTCGGGCAGCGCGAGGTGAATGCGCGCGGATTCAACCGCTGCGATTTCCGCGACGCTACGCGCGAGTTCGCTTTCCTGGCTTTGCTTCAGGCGGGCCTGCTCGATCGCGCGGCTGGTGCCGAGCGGCATGTCGTCGAGCAGCGCATAACCCTCGGCCGCAGCCTTCGGCAGCCCCTGCCCGGCGAGCAGCATCCGCGCCTTGTGATAGTCGCCGGCGGGCACCTGCACGCTGCCGGTCATGTTATCGATGCCCGGCGCGATCCCCGCTGCTTGCAGCGCCTCGACGACAGCGGCCTTGTCCGCCTCGGCAAGCCCCGGAAACAGCGTCCGCATCTCTGGCGTGCGCGTAAGGATATAGGCCATGGCAACCGCGGCGATCGCCAGCGTGCCGATCACCATCGGCAGGCTGCGGCGGACGGCGGGCTGCGCAAGCATCGCCTTCAGCTGCGCCTGGAAACGATCGACCCCCGGACCGAACGATACGGCGGGCGGCGGCGCGGATACGGCTGGCGATGAAGCGGCGTCACTCATGAATGGGGCTCGTCAGTCTTTTTCTGGAGAATTGGACGGGGTCAGAAGGCGTAATCAGACGGGCATGTTCATGATGTCCTTGTAGGCGGTCAGCAGGCGGTTTCTCACCTGCATGGTCGCCTCGAAGCCGATCGACGCCTTCTGGCGCTGCAGCATCACCGCCGCGATGTCCGTCGTCTCGCCGCGCTCATAGGCGGCGGAGGCTTCGGCCGCGCGTGTCTGCTGCGTGTTCACAGCCTGCATCGCGCTTTGCATCACGTTCCCGAAATCCGGCTTCGTCGCGGCCTGCGGCGTGCCGGCGCGGGAAAGCACGTCGTTCCGCTCCAGGATCTGGGAGCGGATCGCGAGAAGGCCTTTTGCATCGATCGTCATAGCCGGGACTGCAATGCAACCGCCGTGCCAATCGCGGAAAACGGGGGCGTAGCGGCGTGCGCGTCGAAATCCGGACATGTCCTTTGCGGGGCAACGTCGGAAATCCGACGGAAAGCGGCACGCAAATTTTCGTGATTAAACTTTGCCGCGCATCGGTCGTGAACTGGGGTACGGCAGATGCTTCGCCACCTACGGCGCATGGCTGAGCCGGCTTATTAAGAGCGGGAAAGAGAGAGAGAGCCATGACTGTCATCAATACGAATATCTCGGCCCTTCGCGCGCAGAGCGGCGCTGCGATGGCTGAATCCTCGCTGTCGAAGGCGATGGAACGCCTGTCGACCGGCAAGCGCATCAACTCCGCGAAGGACGACGCCGCCGGCCTCGCCATTTCGCAGCGCATGACCGCCAACATCCGCGGCATGGCCGTTGCCATCCGCAACTCCAACGACGGCATCTCGATGGCGCAGACGGCTGAAGGCGCGCTCGGCGAAGTCACCAACATCCTGCAGCGCATCCGCGAGTTGACCGTGCAGTCGGCGAACGGCACGTTCAGCTCTGCCGACCGTTCGAGCCTGCAGGCTGAAACCAACCAGCTGCTCGCCGAAGTCAACAACATCTCGAAGACGGCGAACTTCAACGGCCTCAAGCTGCTTGACGGTTCGGTCACCGACCTCAAGCTGCAGACGGGCGTCAACGCTGGCGACCAGGTCGGCATCTCGATGGCGAACGTGTCCTCGAACGCGCTCGGCCTCACCAGCGGCGGCGCTCCGGGCCAGATCACGACGGGCCGTGTTGGCGCCGTCTCGGGTCTCGCCGTTGGCGACGTGACGTTCAACGGCGTGAACGCGCTCGGCAGCGTGCCGACCGCCGACACCGCCGAAGCGCTTGCCGCCGCGATCAACGAGAACAGCGACAAGACGGGTGTGAAGGCCACCGCCTCCAACAACGTCACCAGCGCCAAGATCACGGCCGAGAGCTTCGCCGTGGGCGACATCACCATCGGCGGCGTCTCCGTCGGTGCGGCCGCCAGCGTCGAGGAACTGGTCGCCAACATCAACCGCAACGACTTCGGCGTCACCGCGACGCTGAACTCCGACAAGACGATCACCCTGGCGAACACCACCGGCAAGGCGATCACGGTCGGCGGCACGGCGGCTGGCGGCTTCACGGCCGGCACCTACCAGGGCTTCGTGAGCCTGCAGAGCAGCGACGGCAGCGACATCAAGGTGGTCGGCACGAACACGACGCCTGCGACCGCGATTGCCGACGTGCAGCTGATGGGCCTCAACGTGGCTTCGGATGGCGTGTCCTTCATGGGCGGCGCGGTTTCGGGTGCGGCACTGACGGCTGATACGCTCGTCATCAACGGCGTGAACATCGGTGCCTCGGCGACGGCTTCCGCGGCCGACAAGGCGACGGCGATCAACGCCCAGACCGGCAACACCGGCGTCAAGGCGACGGTGAGCGGCACGAGCCTCGTGCTGACCTCGGTCGACGGCAGCGGCGTCCGCGTCGAAGGTGCCGGTGCGGCAGCGATCGGCTTCGTTGCTCAGGGCGGCAGCGCCAACATGACCTCGACGCTCGACATCAGCAGCCAGGAAGCTGCGGTTGCGGCGCTCACGGTCCTCGACAAGGCGATCGACTCGATCGTGTCGAGCCGCGGCGATCTCGGCGCGCTTCAGAACCGCCTCGAATCGACCGTCAGCAACCTGACGACGACCTCGACGAACCTCACCGAAGCCCGCTCGCGTATCGAAGACGCGGACTTCTCGGCGGAGAGCACCAACCTCGCCCGCTCGCAGGTTCTGAGCCAGGCGGCGACCGCCATGCTCGCTCAGGCGAACCAGACGCAGCAGAACGTGCTGTCGCTGCTTCGTTAAGAGTTGGCGTTGTAAGTTAATACGGGTTCGGCCCCGGCGCTCATCCGAACGCCGGGGCCGTTTTCTTGAGACCAGAGACGTTGGGGGTTTTTCCGTGGCAACCGAAGACGACGACGAGGAGCTGACGTTCGACGCGGAAGAGCCGCAGGCGGCAAAGCCGAAAGCCGAACCGCAGCCCGAGCCGGAACCGGCCAAGACCGAAGCGGAAGCGCCGACACCGGAACCCAAGCCGGAACCGAAAGCCGAACCTGCCCCGCAGCCCGCAGCGGCGCCTGCCGCCGAAGCCAAATCTGCAGAGGCTGCCGTAGCGCCCTCGCGCAAACCCTCACGGTCCGGCATGGCGATTGCCGCGTGTCTGGGTGTCTGCGTGCTCACGTCCACCATCGCCGCCGTCCAGTCCTGGCGCGCAGCGAGCATCGCCGCCGACGCGAGCAGCGCCGGATCGACGAAGGACGTGCTCGCCAAACTGAATGCGCTCCAGACCCTGATGGAACAGCAGCGCGACGCCATCGACGAACTGTCGACGCGTCCCGGCCTCGCCACGGCATCGGCCTCGCCGCAGTCGGTCGACGGCCAGATCAATGCGCTGGCCGCGGCGTTGAAAGCGAACCAGCAGATGACCGAGCAGCTGCCGTCGGTCGTCATGAAGCAGGTGGATGCCCGCCTTGCGCGCGTCGAGCCCCGTCGCGCAGCGCCTGCCAGCGCACGGCCGCAAGCCGCGCGTCCGGCGGTTCAGCGCAGCACGGCATCGAAGCGCGCGCCCGTGCGAAGCACCGAGGCCGCCAGGGTTCTCAGCACACCGATTGTGCCCGTGGTCGCCGAGAAGAAGCGCCCCGCAGGCGAAGAGATCAGTTACCCCTGAGCCAGACGCAAACAGGGCTGGCAGAACCCGGAGATGCTGCTAGCTGGCAGGGATGAGTCTTCGCCTGCCACCTATCCCCGCATGGTCCGCCGCCCTCATTGCCGCCCTCATCGGATTCGGCGGAACGGTCGCGCTCGTGGTGCAGGCGATGCGCGTGCTCGGCGCATCGGTCGAGCAGACGGGCTCCGCCCTCACCGCGCTTTGCCTCGGCATTGCGCTGACCGGCGGATTTTTCTCCCTGAAACTGCGGATGCCCGTCGTGCTCGCCTGGTCTACGCCCGGGGCGGCGCTGCTCGCCGCGACAGCGCCCGGGATCGCGTGGCCCGCAGCGATCGGCGCGTTTCTGGCTGCCGCCGTGATGATGGTGGTGCTGGGTGCGGTCCCGGCGCTCGGACGGCTCGCCGCACGCATTCCCACGACCGTTGCGTCGGGGATGCTCGCCGGCGTTCTGCTCCCCTTCTGTCTTGGACTTTTCAAAGCGGGCGCGACCGACCCCCTGCTCGTCGTGCTGCTCGTGGCGGTGTTCCTCCTCGCGCGCCAGCGCGTACCGCTTTACGCGCTGCTTCTGGTCCTTGCGGCGGGGATTGCGATCACCCTCGTCCGCGGCGACGTTGCCCCGCTTCCGCCCGGGGCGACGTTCGGCGCGCTTACGCCGGTGATGCCTGCGTTCGATATCCGCACGATCCTCAGCATCGGCGTGCCGTTCTTCCTCGTCTCGCTCGTCTCGCAAAACCTGCCCGGCCTCGTTGTGCTTCAGGCCGCAGGTTATACGCCAAACGCCCGCTCGCTGATCGTCGGGACCGGGCTGACCTCGGTGGTGACGGCGCCGTTCGGAGCGCATGCTGTCTGCCTTGCCGCGATCACGGCCACGATCTGCACCACCGACGATGCACATCCCGATAAGCGCCGACGCTGGGTGGTGGGCATATTGTACGCGGGCTTCTATCTCGTGCTTGCGCTCTTTTCGCCTGCACTCGTCCGGCTGTTCCTTGCGCTTCCGGAAGCCGTGATCGTGACACTCACCGGCATCGCGCTCATTCCGGCGCTGATCGGCACGATGGAAACGATGCTGTCAGTCAAGGAGGATCGCGATGCAGCGATCGTGACGTTCCTCGCCACCGGATCGGGCCTTGCGCTGTTCGGCCTCGGCGCGGCGTTTTGGGGACTGCTCGCGGGTTTCCTCGCGCTTGGCGGCAAGGTGCTGCTGCGAAGGATTTAGATTATGCTGCCCACTCCGAAAGGCCCTGGCGCATCCGGTCGAGCGCGGCCTTCTTGATCTGGCAGACGCGCGCAGCGCCGACGCCGAGCACAGCGCCGATCTCGTCGAGGTTCAGTTCCTCGACATAATAGAGCTGCAGCACCATCGCCTCGCGCTCGGGAAGGGTCTTGATCCCCTCGGCGAGCGCACGTTCGAGATCCCTGCGTTCCAGCGTTTCGTCCGGCGTCTCGCCTTCGTCCGCGAACCACTGCGAATGGTCCGAATAGACCTCGTCGATATTCTCGTAATGCACGCCCTGCGTGGCATCGATCTCGGCCTGTAACGCCTCGATCGTGATGCCCATGTGTGCGGCGAGTTCCATCTGCGTCGCCGGACGCCCGAGCGCCAGCTCCGCTTCCCGGCGGGCATCGTTCAGCTGCTTGCGGCGCACGAGCGCGCTGCGGCACATGTTCGCCTGCCGCCGCAGCTGATCGATCATCGCGCCGCGGATGCGCGTGGTGGCGTAGGTGGTGAAGGCGGCAACGCCGCGCTCCTCGAAATTACGTGCGGCTTCGAGCAGCGCGATCGTGCCGATCTGCACGAGATCGCCGATCTCGATCGCCGAGCTGACCCGCCCGAAAACATGCCACGCGATCTTGCGCACGAGCCCGAGGTTGGCCTCGACGCGCTGCTGCGGCGTCGGCGCCGACTGTCGCCGCGCGTAGACAAGGCCGCCGGCAAGCTCAGCCCGCGCGTGCATCGCGTTCCTCTCCGAAGAAAGCGGTGTTGGGCACCGCGAGGATTTCCGTGCGCGTGCGTTTGGCGATGTCGAGCGCGAGCGTATTGAACGCCTGCCCCGCCGCCGACAGCGGATAGGCCTCGACAAGACAGCGCTTGCGCATCGCTGCGCTATGGACGTGGTTGTCGTGCGGGATCGAACCCAGATGTTCGAGATTGATGTCGAGGAAGTTGCTCGCCACCTGCTTGAAGCGCGCGAACAGCCTGCGGCCCGCCAGCGCGTTCGGCACCATGTTGGTGACGACGAGCACGTCGCGGCAGCGGCCGCGCTGCGCCAGCGCTTTCAGAAGACCGTAGGCGTCTATGAAAGATGCCGGCTCGTCGGTGAGCACGACGACGGCGAAATCGCTCTTTTCAACAAGGCTCGTCACGTTGGGGGCGATACCCGCCGCCGTATCGATGACGAGATAGTCGAGGTTGTCTTCGAACACGCGGAACTCGCGGCAGAAACCGTCGAGCACATCGTCTTCGATAACGGCAAGGCTGGCGTCGCCTGATCCGCCGCTGACAAGGCCGATCCCGGCCGGGCCGGGCTGCACGATCTCGGTAAGCGGCACGCCATCCCTCAGCGCATCGCGCACAGTGCGGCCCGCCGGGCGGCCGAGCATGACGCCCGCGTTCGCAAGGCCGAGATCGGCATCGAACAGCATCACCCGCTTGCCGGACTTGGCGAGCGCGACCGAGAGATTGACCGACACGTGGGTCTTGCCGACACCGCCCTTGCCGCTGGCCACCGCCACCACGACGGGGCGGTTGCGGATATCCTGACCGGTCGGCACGGGCGAAGTCATTCGGGAAAAGCCTTCCGTTGGCATACGCTTGAGAGCGGCGATCATTGCAGCGTCGCCGTCGCGCCGGTGGAGAGGGACGCAGCGACCATCCGGCACAGCCCGGTTGCCCGCGCCGCGTCGAAGCCGCTTCCGAAATCGGCCGAACGCCCGATCCCCGCAAGTGGCACTCCGCTTGAAAGCAGCATGGTCAGCACCGCCCCCGGCGGCAGGGTTTCACCCGCATGGGTGAGAACATAGGCATCGAAACCTTGCGAAAACATCTCCGCGATCTGGCGATGCCGGGCGAGCTGGCCGCTGAGCGGCATCGTGCAGAGCACGGTGAGGGAGCCGGCGCGGTTCAACGCGGCACGCAATTCCTCCACCTCGCAGGCGGCAAGGCGTGGGTCGCTCGGCATATCGATGAACAGGCGTTCCTTGCGCGAAAGACGCCGCGCCGCTTCGGCGAGGCTCTCTCCGCGCGCTGGATCGGCGACCGGTATCTTCAGGAGGGCAGCGATGACGCGAAGCTGTTCCCGCGCGCCGGGGCGGCGATCTCCGGAAAGCAGCGTGATGCGTTCACCGGGGCGCGATGCGCGCGCCATCGCGGCGAGCTGCGCAAGCGTCGTCGTCTTGGCGCTGCCGCTGTCGCCTACCACGCAGACGTGCGCGAGATCGGTGTGCGGCGGCGGCGTGATCTTCACTTCGCGCTCGACGCGGATCAGGAAGCGCGACCAGGCATCGGCAAGATCGGCACCAGCCGCAGCCATTTCGCCGGTGAGGAATTCGGGATCGATGCCGACCGCACGCGACTGCGCGATGAAGCGCACCATCGGATCCTTGCCCTTCGGCTGAGGCGCAGGCGTGAATACCGGGGGCGTTTTGATTTCCGGCGCACGGCGCGGGTCCGGCCGTTCGATACCGCCCGCCACGACCTCGACGCCGTGGCGCGTGGTGCGGGTCTCGTAAACGATGGCGTCGGGGCCGAACATTTCGGCGACGCGTTCAAGCGCGATGCGGCTGCTCGGCGCTACGATGGTCGTGGTCTGCATAACGCGAACTCAACTCCCCTAGTGTTCGGTGCCGCGGCCGACGACGGCCACCACCTGAACCTGACGACTGTCCGGAATCTCGTAGAAGGACAGCACCGTCACATCCGGTAGATGCTGGCGCAGGAGCTGGAACAGCGGCCTGCGCACGAGCGGCGTCGTGACAACTGCAAATGTTGTGCCATCCGACAGCAGCGGCCGTGCCGCTTCGCCGAGCGCGGTAAGGATGCGCTGCGAGAGTGCCGGATCGAGCGGATAGGCACCCGTGGGATCGGCGCGCACGGAGGCGACGAGAAGTTGCTCCAGCTCGCCGTCGAGCGTGATGATCTTCAGTTGCTCGCGGATGCCGCAGAGCTTCTGGACAATGAGCCCGCCGAGCGCCGGGCGCACCAGCTCGGTGAGTTCGCCGGCATCCTGCGTACGATGCGCGACGCCCGACAAAGCTTCGATAATCCGCCGGAAATCGCGGATCGGCACAGCCTCGTCGAGCAGTGTCTGCAAGACGTTCGTGATGGTCTGGAGCGAGAGCGACTTGGTGACGCCGCCCACCAGTTGCGGCGCAGCGGTCTGCAATGTGTCGAGCAGCTTCTGCACTTCGTCCTGCCCGAGGAGCTGGCGCGACTGGCCGCTGAGGATCTGGTTGACATGCGTTGCCATAACCGTCGACGGGTCGACGACGGTGTAGCCGTTCGCGACTGCCTGGTCTTTTTCTTCCGGCTGGATCCACAGCGCATCCAGCCCGAACGTCGGATCCTTGACGGCACGTCCGGAAACCGACGCGTGGACGAGACCGGAATCGAGTGCGAGCAGCTCCTGCGGCGCCACCTCGTCCTCGCCGTAAACGACGCCCGAGACGAGCACGCGGTAGGCATGGGGCGGCAGCGCCATGTTGTCGCGTACGCGGATCATCGGGATCACGAAGCCGAGCTCGCGCGAGAGCTGACGCCGGATGCCGGTGAGGCGGCCCATCAGCGGCGCGCTCAGCTTCTCGTCAACGAGGCCGATGAGGCCGTAGCCGATCTCCACGCTGATCTGGACGTTGTCGGTAACGTCCTCCCAGCTGATCTGCGATTCCGCGTTGGGATCGGCAACGGGTGCCTCAATCACGGGGGCGGCGTCGGCGATGGTCTTCGCCCGCTTCAGGCGCCACGCCACGGCAGCAGCGATCGCAGCCGCAGTCAGGATAATGCCGTGCGGCATTCCCGGCACGACACCCAGCAGCGCAAGGATCACCGCAACCGGCGTCCACGCCCCCGCCGAGCCGAACTGGCTCGACATCTGTCCGGTGAGATCGAGCGGCGACGACACGCGCGTGACGATGATCGCCGCGGCGATCGAAAGCAGCAGCGCCGGGATCTGCGCCACAAGGCCGTCGCCGATCGCGAGCAGCACGTAGTTCGAGCCCGCCTGCGCCAGCGTAAGATCATGCTGCACGGTGCCGAGGATGAGGCCGCCGATGATGTTGACGAAGAGGATGAGGATACCGGCGACCGCGTCGCCCTTCACGAACTTGGAGGCGCCGTCCATGGAGCCGTAGAAATCCGCCTCGGTCGCCACTTCCTGGCGGCGCGCCTTGGCTTCGTCGGGGGTCAGGAGCCCGGCGTTGAGATCAGCGTCGATCGCCATCTGCTTCCCGGGCAAGGCATCGAGCGTGAAGCGCGCGGACACTTCCGAAACGCGGCCCGCGCCCTTGGTGATCACCACGAGGTTGATGATCATCAGGATCGCGAAAACAAAGATGCCGACGATGTAATCGCCGCCGATCAGAAAATTGCCGAACGCCTCGATAACATGCCCGGCAGCGTCGGGGCCTTCATGGCCGTTCACCAGAACGACGCGCGTCGAGGCGACGTTGAGCGCAAGCCGAAGCAGCGTCGCGAATAGCAGCACGGTCGGGAACGACGAGAAATCGAGCGGCTTCTGCGTATTCAGCGCCACCATGAGCACGGCGAGCGAGATCATGATGTTGAAGATGAAGAACGTGTCGAGCATGAACGGCGGGATCGGCACCACCATCAGCACGACAAGCAGCAGGATGCCGATGGGCAGCACGGCGGCGCGGCCTGCGCCGGCCCAGATCGAGCGGTTCATCTGGAGCGTAGCGGCAGTCACGAACGGCTCCGGGCGCTGGTCTTCAAGGCTTCAAACTCCGTGTGAAAGCGCTCAGCCGAGGCTGGCGAGCGTGAGATAGGCAAGCCGGGCGGCTTCCGGTTTCGTGGTCGTAAGCAGGCCGTCGAGCGCGGCGGCGTCCTCACCGGCGAGCGCGAGCGCGAGGCTCATCGGCAGCGGCGGCTCGGCGGGCATGGCTGGCGCGCGCGCGGCGAGCGCCCGATCCGGCGCATCGTTTCCCATCTTGGCGGCGAAGCGTTCGTAAACTTCCGAAAGCGAGCGTGGGGTGCCGTTTGATGCGTAGAACACGGCGCGGTTCGCAGCTGCGGCCGCGGGCATCACCTGGTCGGCACGCTGATCGGGGTTGGCCGCCATGGCACCGAGGAATTTCGAAGCGCCACGCGGCCCGAGGAAATGGCCCATGTAGAGGTCGGTGGCATTGGCGGTCCGCCCCGTGGCGCCTTCGATGACATTCTGATTTTCGCGCGCCGTTTCCGCCGCCATCAGCGCGGAGGCTTCGGGTTCGTTCCGGAGATTCATGATGGCGGGACGAAGGCCTGCATCGGCGATCGTAAGCCGCCCGCGCGCATCGGTCTTGATCGCGCCGGCCGCCCAGCCAAGGCCGTGCTCAGCACCGTGGCGCTTCAGCGCGCCGAGCCAGCTCTGGTCGATGAACTGATAGAGGCCCGTCGCGCTGCTGGTACGCGCCTTCGCATCGGGCCGGAGACCGCTTTCGACCTTCGCCTGATTGTAGAGATAATCGAAATCGACACCGGTACGCCGGCTCGCTTCGGCAATCGCCGTGCGGACGCGGTCAGCGCCTCCAGCGATCGTAGAAAGGGGCGTCGGATTCATGACGGCTTCGTCTCCTTTGCGGGAGACAAAGCAAGGGTCGTGCCAGTGTTAGAAAGTTCGCGCGCTCAGGCGCAGTCGAGGTCCAGCGAGCGATAGCCGCCGTCCATGCGGCCGTTGCGGCCATAGCGAACTTCGGGCGCGTGTCCCGCGGCGCGAGAGAGGACCGCGAGGCGGCGTTCGACGCCCGCAAGCAGCAGGTTCACGCGGAGCGCTGCCTGCTCGCAAAGCTCCGCGCCTTCGCGGATCAGCGCATCGGTTTCGGCATCGCTTTCCACGATCGGCGAAAGCTGAAGCGCCGAAATCGCGGCGAGCTTCGCGGGTGTCGAGGATTCGAGGACGCTGATGTCCCCGCTTTCCAGCGCCGCGATTTCAGCGCGCAGCGTGTCGTTCAGGGTCTTGAGCGTCTGCCGGTAGGCAGGGGCATCCATCATTCGGCCGTCCAGCCGAGATCGAGATCGACCATCTTGCGGGCGATCTGTTCGGGATCGACCTTGTAGGTGCCGTTGGCGATGGCGGCGCGAAGCTCGGCAACGCGCGCGGTATCGATCGGCGCGGCGGCGGCATCGCGCGCCGCGGTGGCAAGCTCGGAAAGCTCGGCGCGCGCAGGCGTCGGCGCGGTTTGGGCCGTGGCGGTCTTCGCAGACCCTGCCGCCTTCGCGGCAGCCGGGTCCAGAAGCACCGACGCTCCGTTCAGCCCTGCCGGGCGGCCAGAAATTCCGTCTACCATCCTATCGCCTCATCATCGCCTGTGCGGCGCAAAAGCCCATTATAAATTCATTCACGACCGTCTTCCGGATTCTTATAGCCCGGAAGCGCAACAATTCCTGGAGAGACCACAATCGCCTGCATCCGGTTGCCGGACGCGACGTTCCGAACCCGCACGCGGCCGCCCACGGGCGCATCCTGTTCGGCGACACCTTCGACCGCGACCTCGATCCCCGTCCCCCCGCTCTTGATCTGCACGGGGTCGCCGCGCTTCACGGCTTTTGCGGCAATCAGCATGTTGGCGCGTACCGCCTCGCCGGGACTCAGCGCGCGAATGACCACCTTGCCGACCACCTGGTCAACCGCGGTAACACCGCCGGGTACATAGGTATCGGGCCGGAAATCGACGTCCCCCGCCGTGATCGTGCCGCCGCGCGGCACCGGGCGAACGACGACGACAGCGCCGCCTCCGCCCTGCACAGCCCCCTGCCCTGTCGGTTTCATGTCGATGGGGACGTAAATCTGCCAGCCGTCCGGCCCGCCGCAGCGGACGAGTACGGTCGTCTGCCCCGTGCCGTACCAGATCAGCTCCGGCCGGATGGCACAGGCGCCAAGCTTCAGGCGGCGATCGACGCGGGGCGCGCGGTTCGGCCCAGCGAAGTCGCCAATCCGCGCTTCAAGGCGATCAAGGTTTTCGAAAATCACGGTTTGGCCCGCGGCCGCGGGCACGCCGACGGCAAACATTGCCGCCAATGCCAACACGCGTCGGGAAACCGTCGTTCTGTTCATCCAGCCTTGCATGACACGTTTCAAAGCAATGTCCATGCCAAGGTGGGACCATCAACGCAGGCGCAAGGCCGTCCGCGTTCCTGAGGGTACGCCATCGCCGAGTACGCGCGCACGCACAGCGGTGCCCGATACCGAGGTCACCTCGGCAAAGGTCCATCCCGGCCCGGCCCCTGCCGCAACGCGCGCGTCGCCGAGCCCAAGGAGATCGCCAACGACGAGGTCGCCGCCCGCGGCCGAGATCAGCAGCTCGTCGCCCGAAGCGCCGTTCACGGCCACTTCAAGCGGGCGGCAGCGCGCGAACGCCCCCGCCTCTTCCACGAGATCGGCAAGTTTGCCGCCAAAATCGGGCGCAACGGCGCGGCGCGAGGGTCGATAGTCGGCGGGAACATATTCCCATGTCCGCGCCGAAAGCGTCCAGTCGCTGTCCCGCGCGATCCGCCCAAGGAGTGTGCCCCGCACGGAATCATAAACCTCCACGCCGAGCACGGCTTCGGCGCGCTTGCCCATGACCAGCCCCGCGCCTTCGACCCGGCGCATACGCATCTCGATGAAGGGCTGCACGAACAGGCCGTAGTCGGGAGCGCCGCCGTGCGCGAGCGCCGTATAGCGCTCCGAAGACCGCCGCGCGGCGGCAAGCGGCAGCGCGGCCGGCGCCCCATAGGCGTCTCGAAACGTACGCTCGGCATCGGCGCGCACCGGCTCCGCGATCGCGGGATCGATCGCAGGGTCGATATCGACCCGGATCGCACCGACACGCATCGCGGGACGTGCTGATACGTCGCATTTACCGGCCCCAAGCGGCGCCAGCGTTGCTGATACAGCAACGCGCAGCAGGCCAGCTTCGCGCCATTCGTCCGTCACCTCGAACGCGGTCACCTTCGCGCGCGCGGTCGCCCAAAGCGTATCGGATCGCACGATGTTGCGGTCGATGATCGTGCGCGCTTCGACATCCATGCCGCCCGCCGCCACCGCCTGCCGAAGCGCATCCCCGATCGCCGCGCGGCGCGCACGGGCCGCATCCGCGCCAAGCGGCGCGGCACCCTCCACGTCAACGCGCACGTCCGCTGCCGCCGGGACGGCCGCAAGAACGGCGGCAACGGCAAGAAGGGCGGCCCCGCGGCGCATCAATCGGCCCCGCCCGCTGGTCGCCGCATCTCAACGACGGTTTCGTAAGTGTCGTCGCCCTTGGGCGTGATCTTGACGATGCGCGCGCCGGACACGGTGCCGCTGACCGTGGCGCGGATCGAATCCGACTGCAGCGACGTGTTCGACGCGGAGGACTGCGACTGCAGCTTCACGCCATAGACCTGTTCGGCAAGGTTACGCAGCGCGGCCAGGTGCGAGGCGCGGATCGCTAGCAGACGGCGCTCCTCGTCTGTTTTCGCGGGCTGCGACGAGATCGGGGCGAAACCGACGCCGGTCAGCACGGCGGGCGCCGCTTCCTGCGCGTGTGCCGGCAGGACGAACAGGGCAAGCACCGCAAACGCGGTCCGGGGCGTCATGAGTCTCATGGTCTGAATAACGACAGCTTCGGGTTAAGATTAAGTGGGCGCGAAAACGCGTCGGGAAACCGACGGAAGGCCGTCAAGGCTCCGACAACGCGCCCTCACCTCAATAATATATCGATTTAAATCATATTGTTATCAATCTGGCACGCCGCTTGCTGGAGCGAGAGCGGACAAAACCATCAGGACGTACCGCAATGGACGTACTCGACAATTATTTCGGTGTGCACGCACAGGCGCTTGAACTTCGTTCGAAGCGCCTCGAACTGCTCGCCTCGAACATCGCCAATGCGGCCACCCCCGGCTACAAGGCGCGCGACATCGATTTCGCCGCGCAGCTGAAGTCGGCACAAAGCGGCAGCGGCGCGCTCACCGTCACCGCCGGCAACCATATCGGCATCGGGGGTCCCGGGTCTGGTCCAGGCGCCGCCGGCGGCGCGCTCTACCGCATTCCGAACCAGGCTTCGCTCGACGGCAACACGGTCGAACTTTCCACCGAGCAGACGCGCTTTGGTGAAAACGCCGTTCAGTACCAGACGACGCTCGCGTTCCTGAACGGCCGCATCAACACGCTCTCGCGTGCGCTGAAAGGCGAATGACGATGGCCGGACTTTCCATCTTCGACATTTCGGGCCGCGCCATGTCGGCGCAGCTCGTGCGGCTCAACACCACGGCAAGCAACCTTGCGAACGCCGGCTCCGTCGCTGGCAGCGAGGCGGAAGCCTACAAGGCACGCAAGCCGATCTTCGAGACCTATTTCGATCAGGCAAGCGGCGGCGCCGTAGCCACGGTGGATGTGGTCGATGTCGTCTCCGCCGGTGGCACACCCGTGAAGCGCTACGATCCCGGCCACCCGATGGCTGACAAGAACGGCTATATCTACGAGGCCGCAGTCGACCAGACGCAGGAAATGGTCGAGCTGCTCGAGGCCTCCCGCCAGTATCAGAACAATGTCGAGGTCATCCAGACCGCGAAGTCGCTGATGCTGAACACCCTGAAACTCGGACAGTGAGGCAGGCATGACCAGCACCAGCAGCAGCCTTGATCTCAACGCGCTCGGCATCAAGAGCTACGATTCCAGCAACACCGTCACGCAGAAGAGCCAGCTCGACCAGAGCGACTTCCTGAAGCTGCTGACGACGCAGCTGAAGAACCAGGATCCGCTCAACCCGGTCGAGAACGAAGCATTCGTCGCGCAGATGGCACAGTTCTCGTCGCTGGCCGGCATCTCGGAGATGAACACCAAGCTTGGCAGCATCCTCGATTCACTGAACAATAATCAGCTTTCCACAGCCACCGGCCTTGTCGGAAAATATGTGCTGACATCAGGCACCAAGGCGGTGCCGGACGGCACCGGCGCCGTTTACGGGGCGATCACGATCCCCGAGGGCGCGACGGACACGACGCTCGCGATCAAGGATTCCACCGGCGCCACGATCCGCACGATCAAACTTGGCGCGGTCGAGGACGGCGTTCACGAATTCGCCTGGGACGGCAAGAACGATGCGGGCGAAACCGTGGAACCGGGACCCGTCACCGTCGAGGCGACGGCAAACGTGGGCGGCAAGCGCGAGGCGCTCGCCACGTCGGTCTACGCGCTCGTCCAATCTGTCAGCACCGCAACCCCGAATTCACCGATGACGCTCGATCTGCTCGGCATCGGCTCCGTCACCTTCGACAAGGTTCAGAAGATCAGCAGCTAGTTCTCACCGTTTCCAGAGGAGATTCTACCCATGGCAATGTACACCTCGCTCACCGGCCTCAACGCCGCGCAGACCGACCTTTCGACGACCTCGAACAACATCGCCAACGTCGGCACCGTCGGCTTCAAGCGCTCGCGCGCCGAATTCGGCGACATCATCTCCAGCTCCGCGCTGCAGAGCGCCGGCCGCGTCGCCGGTTCGGGCACTGCGCTTAAAACGATCAAGCAGCAGTTCACGCAGGGCGCGATTCAGTCGAGCCTCAACGTCATGGACGTCGCGATGATGGGCGAAGGCTTTTTCATGGTGAAGTCGACCTCGGGCACCACCGACATGCAGTTCACGCGCAACGGTGCGTTCAGCGTGAATTCGGAGCGGTTTGTGGTCGACAGCGGCGGCCAGGCCCTTCAGGTCTACCCGGTCAACGATTCCGGCACGGTGATCTCCACAAGCATCAACGACACGCGCGCACTGCGCCTACCGCTGACCTCCGGTCAGCCCCGCGCAACGACGGGTATCAACCTCGCGCTCAATTTGCCGTCGGATGCCGAAGTCATCCCCAACAACCCGATCTATACACCGACCAACCCTTACGCGTTCGATCCCAACAACCCGACGACTTACAACCGGTCGACCTCGACGACGGTATATGACTCGCTGGGCAACCCGATGGCGGCGGAAATCTATTACGTCCGCACCTCGAGCTCGAATTCGTCCTCGACGACGAACGACTGGAACGTCCACGTGATCGTCGACGGCACCGAACTGACGCCGTCGAGCGGCCCGTCGCCGATGCAGATGCAGTTCGACAACTTCGGCCAGCTCATTTCTCCGACGACCGGCGTCGGCTTCGATCCGCTCGCCATTCCGGGCGGCGATCCCCTGCTCGTGTCCCTCGACCACGGCACATCGACGACACAGTATTCGGACCCCTTCTCGATCGTTTCCCTGACGCAGGACGGATATCCCTCGGGCCGCCTTGACAGTGTCACCGTCGACAACAACGGCGTGGTCTTCGCGAGCTTCACCAACGGCCAGACGCAGGCGCTCGGCAAGATCGCGGTGGTGACCTTCGCGAACGCCAACGGCCTGAAGCAGACGGGTGACGCGCACTATACCTCCACCGGGCTTTCCGGTGAGCCGATCCTCGGCGAGGCGGGTTCGAGCGGCGTCGGCACGATCCGTTCGGGCGCACTCGAGATGGCGAATGTCGACATCACCGAGGAACTGGTCAACCTGATCACCGCGCAGCGCAACTTCCAGGCGAACGCGAAGGCGATCGAAACCGATAGCGCGATGACAAGCGCCATCATCAACATCCGCAGCTAAGCGGATTTGAGCTGACCGGAACCGCTGATGGACCGTCTCGTCTATACCGCCCTCTCCGGCCTGCGCAGCGCCATGGCTGCGCAGGACGTGACGGCGCACAACATCGCCAACGCGAGCACGATCGGTTTCAAGCGCGACGTCAGCGCCGCGCAGAGCCGTCATCTCGTCGGTGGGCAGAGCTTCGCCAGCCGCATTCAGGCGGCCGAAGGCACGCTCGAGGCCGACAATGCACCCGGCACGGTCAACCAGACCGGCCGCGCGCTCGACGTGGCGATGCTGGGCGATTCGATGATGGCGGTGCAGGCACCGGACGGCACCGAAGTCTACACCCGGCGGGGCGATCTTCGCATCAGCCCCACGGGTATCCTTGAAACAGGCGACGGCCTTGTCGTCGTCGGACAGGGCGGACCGATCACGGTGCCGCCGGCGAACACGGTCGAGATCGGCGCCGATGGCACGGTGAGCATTCGTCCTCAGGGCGGGCAGCTCAACGAGATGAGCGAAATCGGCCGCATCAAAATGGTGACGCCGCAGCCCGACGAGCTGGAAAAAGGCCTCGACAACCTGATGCGCGCGGCGGGCGGCGGACAGCTCGCGCAGGACGATACGGCCCGGCTCCAGACCGGTGGTCTCGAAGGATCGAACGTCAACATGATGGGATCGATGATCACGATGATCGAACAGGCCCGCGCCTTCGAGGTGCAGGTGCAGCTCGTCACCAGCGTGCGCGACATGGATTTGAGCAGCACGGCGCTGCTCCGCCTTGAATAACGAAGAAGGAGCCAGACGATGAGTTCGGCACTGCATACAGCACGGAGCGGTCTCGATGCGCAGGACATGCGCATGAGGGTCATCTCCAACAACCTCGCCAACGTGAACACCACGGGGTTCAAGCGCGACCGCGCGGAATTCCAGAGCCTGATGTATCAGAACTATCGCCAGGCGGGTGCCAACAGCGAGCAATCCACACAGTACGCGACCGGCCTCAACATCGGCACGGGCGTGCGCATCGTCGGCACCGAGCGGATCAATACGCAGGGCTCGATGCAGTCGACCGATAACCCGACCGACATGGCGATCAACGGCGCCGGCTACTTCCAGGTGCTGAAGCCCGACGGCACGATCACCTACACGCGCGACGGTTCGTTCACGGTGAGCGCGGAAGGCCTGCTCGTCACCAATGACGGCTATCCACTGCAGCCGGATATCACGATCCCCGAAGGCGCGCAGTCGCTGACCATCGGCAAGGACGGCACGGTGAGCATCGTCAACCCGGGCGATGCCGCGCCGAGCCAGATCGGACAGATCCAGGTCGCGAACTTCCTCAATCCGGCCGGTCTCCAGCCGCTCGGCGACAACCTGTTCGCCGAAACCGCGGCAAGCGGCGCGCCGATCGTCGGCACGCCGGGTGTCGATGGGCTCGGCGAGATCAACCAGAACATGCTCGAAACCTCGAACGTCAACATGGTCGAGGAAATGGTCAACATGATCGAGACGCAGCGCGCCTACGAGGTGAACTCGAAGGTGATCTCCACGGTCGACGGGATGATGCAGTATGTCACGCAGAACCTGTAAACTCGCCGCGCTCGCGCTGCTCGCCGCCACTGCGGCGTGTGCAGCGCCCTACGAGCGGCCGATGGCGGAGTTCGCGCCCTCGCACGCGCCTGCACCGACGCCGCCCGTACAGGCAACGGGCGCGATCTACCAGGCCGGACGCTTCGCGAGCCTGGTCGAGGACAATCGCGCGCGGCGCGTCGGCGATGTGCTGACCATCGTGCTCGTCGAAAAGACGCAGGCCGCGAAGTCGGTGTCGAGTGCAAGCTCGCGCAACAGCGACATGTCGCTCACGCTCCCCGATGCGAAGCCCTTCTCGTGGGTGCCGAACGGGCTGCTTTCGGGCGGCAGCGGCCAGACGTTTGCCGGACAGGGTTCCGCCGCGCAGTCGAACCAACTGACCGGCGAGATGACCGTCACCGTGGCGCAGGTCTACACCAACGGCACCATGCTCGTGCGAGGCCAGAAGCTCATCAAGCTCAATCGCGGCGAGGAGTATCTGCAGATCTCCGGCATCGTGCGCCCGCAGGACGTGACGCCGGAGAACCGCGTCGCCTCCACGCGCGTCGCCGACGCCCGCATCGCTTATTCCGGCACCGGCGAACTCGCGCAGCAGACCCGCATGGGCTGGCTGCAGCGCTTCTTCACCGCAATTACACCCTTCTAGGTCCAAAGGACTCGCCATGCGCTTTCGCCGCTTCCTCATCGCTCTCGTCCTCGCCTGCGGATTTGCCGCGCCGGCGGCGGCGGAGCGCGTCAAGGATCTTGGCGATTTCGCCGGCATCCGGTCGAACCAGCTCGTCGGCTACGGCATCGTCGTGGGCCTCAATGGCACCGGCGACGACAATCTCGAATACACGATCCAGAGCATGAGGAGCGCCATCGCGCGCTTCGGCGTCGTCATCCCGCCGGGGGTGAAGGCAAGCCTGAAGAACGCCGCCGCCGTGATGGTGACGGCGGATCTGCCGCCCTTCGCGAAACCCGGTCAAAAGATCGACGTCACCGTTTCGGCGATCGGCAAAGCGAAGTCGCTTCGTGGCGGCAACCTGCTGCTGACACCGCTCGTCGGCGCGGACGGCGAGGTCTATGCGATGTCGCAGGGCAGCCTTGCCGTCGGCGGTCTCGGCGTCGAGGGACAAGACGGATCGAAGGTGACCGTCAACGTCCCCTCCACCGGCCGCATTCCGCAGGGCGCCTCGGTCGAGCGCATGGTCGACACGCCGTTCGCCACCTCGCCGAGCCTCGTGCTCAACCTCCGCGAGGCCGATTTCACCACGACGCAGCGTGTATCCGACGCCATCAACAAAACCCTCGGCCGCGGCACCGCCTCGCCCCTCGACGCAGTTTCCATCGAAGTCACCGCGCCGATGCAGGCGGACCAGCGCATCAGCCTCGTCTCGATCATCGAGAACATCGAGGTGCAGCCCGCCGCACCCGCCGCGCGCGTGGTCATCAACTCGCGTACCGGAACCGTCGTGATCGGCGCGAACGTCCGCGTCTCACCCGCCGCCGTCAGCCACGGCAGCATGGTGGTGAAGGTGACGGAGAATCCGCAGGTCAGCCAGCCCGGCCCCTTCTCGCGCGGACAGACGACGGTGACGCCCGACAGCGGCATCGAGGTCGAGCAGGGCGGCGCACACATGTTCCTGTTCAATCCGGGCGTCGCGCTCGACGACATCGTGAAATCGGTGAACGCGCTCGGCGCAACCCCGTCGGACCTCGTCGCCATCCTCGAAGCCTTGAAGCAGGCGGGTGCGCTCAAGGCGGAGCTGATCGTGATATGACGACGGTCAGCGGCCTTCAGAACGGTGGAACCGCTGCTGTCGACAGCAGCCGCAAAAACACCGATGCGAACCTCGACAAGGCCGCGCAGCAGTTCGAGGCCGTGTTCGTGAACCTTATGCTGAAGCAAGCGCGGCAAGCCGTGCCCGACGGCGGCCTCTTCCAAAGCGAAGGGCTGAAGACCTTCCGCGAAATGCAGGACCGCGAGCTTGCGGGAAGCCTCGCGAAGCACAGCCCGCTCGGCATCGCCGAGGCGCTGAAGACTTTTCTCGCACGCGGCCAGGAAACCGCAGCCCCCGCGACAAACGAAGGCGAAGCGAAA
The DNA here is from genome assembly GCF_963974575.1 of uncultured Sphingosinicella sp. Lineage (NCBI taxonomy): Bacteria > Pseudomonadati > Pseudomonadota > Alphaproteobacteria > Sphingomonadales > Sphingosinicellaceae > Sphingosinicella > uncultured Sphingosinicella sp. The sequence goes on from NZ_CAXBBQ010000004.1 coordinate 429,532, forward strand.
TGAGCGACCTCCTCGGCCTCGGCGCATCGGGCGTCCGCGCCTACCAGACCGCGCTCGACATCGTCGGCGAGAACATCGCCAACGCGAACGTGCCCGGCTATGCGCGGCGCACCGCCGTCGTCGCGGAGAACCCCTCCGCCGGCGGCGGTTTTCCGCTGACCCGCCAGACCGCTGCGGGAAGCGGCGTGAACGTCAGCGGCATCGCCCGCGCCTATGACGCCTTCCTTACCAGCGATGCGCGCACTGCCTCGGGCGATTATGCCCGCGCCCAGACGCGGCAATACTGGCTGAGCGAGATCGAATCGTTCCTCAATACAGATTCGCAGGGCCTCTCCGGCAGGCTGACGTCCTTTTACAACACCGCGCAGGACGTCGCTTCCGATCCGACCTCGCTTTCCGCGCGCGATGCCTTCCTGTCGGCCGCCGGCGAGGTCGCCGCGCAGTTCCGCAGCCTCGCACAAGCGTTCGATGCGACGCGCACCGGCATCAAGCAGGATGTCGACCAGACGGTCGATCGCATCAACGATCTCACCACCGCGCTTTCGACGCTGAACGGCACCATCCGCCGCACGGCAGGCGGCACGTCCGCCTCCGCGAGCCTCGAAGACGAGCGCGACCGCCTGCTGAACGAGCTGGCGTCGCTCACCAAGATCGATGTCACCCACCGCGGCGACGGCACGGTCGATGTGCGCCTCGACAATTCGACCGGCCCGATGCTGCTCGATCAGATGGGCGCGAAGCTGCTCGGCGCCACCGAAGCGAACGGCAAGATCCGGCTGACGCTCGATCCGTTCGGCAACAGCGGCACAATTCCGGTGCCCGGCAGCGGCGTGCTCGCCGGCCTTTCCGATGCCTACATCCAGAACAGCAACAGCGCAGCGGCGATCGACACCCTTGCCCAGCAGTTCGTCACCAGCGTCAATGCCGCACATCGGCAGGGCGTCGATCTGAACGGCATCGCCGGCGGCGATCTGTTCGCGGCAAGTTCGCTGGTAGCGACACCATCGCGCACCAACACCGGGCAAGCGACGCTCGACCTGCAGGTGACCGACGAATCGCTCGTCTTCGCCGGGGGCTACGAACTCTGGTATGATGGCGGCACCAGCCAGTGGACGCTCTCACGCACTGACGGCAGCGCATCGATAACCGGCAGCGGCACGCTCGATCTCGATGGCATCCATCTCGAACTGGGCGGCGCGCCAAAGGGGGGCGACTGGTTCCAGATCAAGGGCGTTTCGGGCGCCGCGGGTATGCGCGTTCTCATCGAGGATGGCGCAGAGGTTGCAGCGGCAGCGCCATGGGCAGCCGACATTTCCGCGGCGAACCAGGGCACGGGCACCGTCTCAGTGCGCAGCAATCCGGCCGCAGCCACGATCCCCGCACCGGTACCCACGAGTTTTACCGTCCGCATGGGCGCTGGCAGCACCTATGAAATCATCGACACGGCAGACACCGGCGTTCCGCCCACTGTGCTTGCAAGCGGGGCCTATGTGCCGGGTGCGTGGATTCCCGTGAATGGCTTCGACGTGCAGCTTTCAGGTACCATTGCGGAAGGCGACAGCTTCGTCGTCGCACCGACGGCGGCAGGCATGGCGGATAACGCCAACATGCTGCGCATGGTCGATACAAGGCTCGGCAATCCCGGCTTCGAGGGCCGCTTCGCGCGCGAGGTGACGCGGGTTGCGACGAACCTCAACGATACGAAAGCGCTCGCGTCGGCAACGCTCGCCGTGCGCGACAAGGCGCTGGAAGCGCGCGACGCAGCCTCAGCGGTCAATCTCGACGAGGAAGCCGCCGACCTCATTCGTTTCCAGCAGGCCTATCAGGCCTCTGCGAAGATCATCGCGGCAGCCCGCGAGATCTTCCAGACCATTCTCGACATCCGCTAAGCTTTCCCGAGGAACCGCAACATGCGCGTCGGCACCTTCCAGTCCTTCCAATCGCAGATGAGCCGCATGGGCTCGCTGCAATCGACACTCGCGCAGCTCGAGGCGCAGATCGCCTCGGGCAAGCGCATCCTCGATCCGTCGGACGATCCCCTGGGGTCGAGCCGCGTCGCGGACTTGCAGCGCAGCATCGACAACAACCAGCAATTCATCCGCAACATGGATGCGATCACCACGCAGCTTTCGTTTGCAGACAGCGCCGTGGACGCCATGTCGAACCAGATGGTGCGCGCGAAGGAACTCGCCGTGCAGGCCGCGAACGGCACGCTGACCGACGCGGATCGGAAGGTCATCAGCACCGAGCTCGGGCAGATCATCGACCAGATGCTGTCGCTTTCAAACAGCCGTGACGCGGCCGGCAATTATCTGTTTTCAGGCGCATCCGTCGGCACGGCGCCCTTCGCGCGCGACGCGACCGGAGCTATCGGGTGGCAGGGTAGCGGCGAGGCACCGAAGGTGCCGATCAGCGCTGACGTTGCGGTATCGACGGGCGCGAACGGCCTGTCGATGCTCTCGATCGAAACGAGCGGCGGACGCCAGACGATCCTCGCCTCGCTCTCCGAATTCAAGGCGCTTCTCGACGACCCCAGCGCCGATGCCGCCACCTTCACCGCCGGCATGGAGAAGGCGCTGCGCGATACGACGGCAGGCATCGATCGTCTCGCCGATCAGCGCGCGACCTTTGGTTCGCGCATGGCGCAGGTGGAAACGGAAACCGGCCGTTTGAAGACGCTGGAGACCACGATGACGACTGCGAAGAGCAATCTCGAAAGCCTCGATGTCGCTGCCGCCATCGTCCAGCTGAAAAGCGCGATGACGCTCCTCGACGCCTCGCAGCAGAGCTTCGCCCAGATCAAGAAACTCTCACTCTTCAGTTACTTGTAACGTGTGCTGCATCGCAACAAATCTGGGCTCGAGGAAGCCTTTCTCAACCTTTGGATGTCTAAAAGACCGTGAACTGAGGTCGTTAAGCAAGATAGGCGGACGGCGTCGCGAGAATCCGGGCGAGGATCCTGCGGTGCCGCCAGGCAATGGAGTTGTGCGTTAGATGTTCGCTGCGATCGGCCTCATTGTCCTTTTCGCGATGGTCTTCGGTGGTTTCGCGATCACCGGCGGCAATCTCGAGCCGGTCATGCACGCAATTCCGCACGAGATGCTCATCATCGGCGGCGCGGCGGCAGGCTCGCTTCTGCTCGGAAACAGCTTCGGCATTCTGAAGCAGGTCGGTGGCGGCATCGGCAAGATCTTCAAGGGCACGACCTACAACAGGAAAGATTATCTCGATACGATCTTCCTCGCGTCCAAGCTGATGAAGACCATGAAGACCGATGGCCCGGTCGCCATGGAAGCGCACATCGAGGATCCGAAATCGAGCAGCATCTTCGCGGATTATCCGAAGCTGTTGAAAGACCATTTTCTCATCGACTTCATGGCCGATGCGATCCGCCTCGTCGTCGTCTCGTCGGGCACGCTCAACGTGCATGCCGTCGAAGAGATCATGGACAATGCGCTCAAGACACACCACCACACCGCCATGAAGCCGGTGAAGGTGCTGCAATCCACCGGAGACGCCCTGCCCGCACTCGGCATCGTCGCGGCCGTGCTTGGCGTCGTGAAGACCATGGGCTCGATCGACCAGCCCCCCGCCGTTCTGGGCGGCATGATCGGCTCGGCGCTCGTCGGCACCTTCCTCGGCGTGCTGCTCGCCTATGGCATTGTCTCGCCGATGGCGAACCGGCTGGAGCAGATCCTCGAGGAAGACGGCGAAATCTACCACGTCGCCAAGGCGATCATCATCTCCTCGCTGCACGGCAATGCTCCGGCCATGGTCATCGAGGCCGCGCGCACCAGCATCAGCAGCAAGAACCAGCCTGGGTTCGCCGAGGTGTTTGACGGGCTGCGCGGTCGATGAGCGCGGAACCGATCAAACCGCTCGTCGCCGAAGCGGAAGTCCCGCCGCCGATCATCATCAAGAAGATCACCATCGAAGGGCACGGCGGCCACCACGGCGGTGCATGGAAAGTGGCCTATGCCGACTTCGTGACTGCGATGATGGCGTTCTTCCTGTTGCTGTGGATCGTCGGCGCGACCAACGAAGACCAGCGCAAGGGCATCGCCGACTATTTCTCACCCACGCTCGTGCAGCACACCAAAGCGGGCGGTTCCAACGGCGTGATGGGTGGCCGCGCCATGCTGGCGCCCGATGGAAACGCGCCGAACGCCGTGCCGAAGGGAACGCAGCGGCTGATGCCCGTCACCAGCTTTTCGCGCGTGACGCCGCCGACGCCCGAAGAACGCGCAGCGGCTGACCAGTTGCAGCGCGAAGACGTGAAACGCTTCGAAGCGGCGGCCGAAGCGCTCGAAAAGCGCATGGCAAGCGACAAGAATCTGGCGCAGCTGCGTGACCAGCTCCGGCTGTCGGTGACACAGGAGGGCCTCCGCATCGATATCCTCGACGAGGCCGACTTCGCGATGTTCTCGCTCGGCACCAACCGGCTTTCGCCGCAGGCGGCCGATCTCGTGCGCGCCGTCGCCACGGCTGTGCAGACGATGCCGAACCCGATCGCCATGCGCGGTCACACCGACAGCCTGCCCTACGCCGGCGGCTCGCTCGGTGGTCCTTCGGGCGGCATGAACAACTGGGTGCTCTCCGCACAGCGCGCCGAAGCGACGCGTGCCGCACTCGCGGCCTCGGGCGTCGATCCGACGCGCTTCTCACGCCTTGAAGGCGTCGCCGACCGCGAGCCCTTCAACAAGGCGAACCCCTACGATCCGCGCAACCGGCGCATCAGCATCACGCTGCTCTATCGCACGCCGACGGGCCCAGGAACCGTTGCCCAGCCTTCCGCCGAGTAGGACGGCCGAAAGCCTTGCGTCCGCGCGCAAACCGGGCTAGCAGCACCGCGTCATCTGGGGAGTAGCCAGCCGCCGACAAGGCGGGCCTTCGCGTCAACATACTTGGTCGAGAGGCCATGGTGCGAGGGGAACGGGACCACCGTTCGGGCGAGACCAATGACGTCGCTTCCCTGTCCGGTCGGGCGGGGGAGGCGATGTCGTTGGTCGCGTACTGCCCGACCCGGAGATAAACCTTGGAAGCCCTGTTCGTTTCGACCGTCGTCGTCGCGCTCGCCGAGATCGGCGACAAGACCCAGCTGCTCGCTATCGTCCTCGCCGCCCGCTTCAAGCGCCCGATGCCGATCATCGCGGGCATCTTCGCCGCCACGATCGCCAACCATTTCCTTGCCGCGCTTGTCGGCAGCCAGGTTGCCTCGATCCTTGAAGGCACATGGTTCCGCTATGCCGTCGGCGCCTCGTTCATCGCCATGGCGCTCTGGACGCTGATCCCCGACAAGCTCGATGACGTGGAAGACAAGCCTGCGCGCTTCGGCGCGTTCCTCACCACGCTCATCGCCTTCTTCCTCGTCGAGATGGGCGACAAGACGCAGATCGCCACGGTCGCGCTCGGTGCGCGTTTCGAGAACGTGATCCTGGTGACGATGGGCACCACGCTCGGCATGATGATCGCGAACGTACCCGCGGTGTTCCTGGGCAATGCACTCATCCGCCGCGTGCCGATGCGCGCCGTTCACATCACCGCAGCGCTGCTTTTCCTCGTGATCGGCCTGTGGGTGGTGGCGCAGACAGCCGGCTGGGTGTGAGGCCCCGCATCCGCACAGAAGCACTGGACAATCCGGGCGCCAACGCGCATCGCTTCGCCTCATGACCGGTACGCCCAAGGTGCGCCCGACGCGCCGTCTCACCCGAGAGGACTGGATCGCAAGCGCGCGCAAGACGCTTGTTGAACGCGGAGTCGACGATGTGAAGGTCGATCGGCTGGCGAAGCAGATGCGCGTAACGCGCGGCAGCTTCTACTGGCATTTCAAGCACCGCCGCGACCTTATGGAAGCCCTGCTGACCGACTGGGAAGCCCGCAACTATTTCGAGATCGCGCAGATCCGCGCACGCTGGGCGAAGACCGCGCCCGATCTCACCGAGGTCGTGGCGAGCTGGCTTGAAGCGGACCCTGCCTTCCCCTCCTTCGACGTCGCCGTGCGCGCATGGGCGCGGAAGAGCACCGACGTGGCCGAAGCGGTGGAGCGTGCCGATACGGCGTGGATCGCGCTGCTTCAGGAGCTGTTCGAGAAGAGCGGCTACGATAGCGATGAAAGCCTCGTCCGCGCGCGGATCACGCACTTCCACCAGATCGGCTATTACGCGCTCGGCTTTCGCGAACCGCAAGCCGAGCGACTTCGCCTGGTGCCGCTCTACTACCGCGTGCTGACCGGGCGCGAAGCGACGGCGAATCTGCTGAAGAAACTAGACGAACTTGTCCGCGAGGCGCCCGCCGCCAAACGGGGTGGCCGCAAGGCCGCAGGCTAACCCAACCCCAGTGCAGCGCTGTATCGTGGTTCCGAGAGCATGAGCTTTCGGAGGCGCCGTTCATTTGCTTTCCTGAAATTTCGGAGGATTGATTCCAAACACAACTGTATGTAAATCTCTTACCCATGATCGGAAACAAACGGGGAGCAACGGGCAGGTGACACGATATTCGGCGTGGTCGCTGCTGCGCGCAGGACTCTCCGGCCAGCGGACGTGGACGCCCGCCTGGCGCGACGCGAAACCCAAGAAACGCTACCAGGCCGTCATCATCGGCGGCGGCGGCCATGGCCTCGCGACGGCGTATTATCTCGCCAGCAAACACGGCCTGCGCGACATCGCCGTGCTGGAGCGCGGCTGGATCGGCGGCGGCAACACGGGCCGCAACACCACCGTGATCCGCTCCAACTATTTCTTCCCGGAAAGCACGCGCTTTTACGATTTCTCGCTGTCGCTCTACGAAGGCCTGTCGCGCGAACTCAATTACAACGTCATGTTCTCGCGGCGCGGCATGTGGAGCTTCGCGCACGACCGGCACGGCATCGAGATGCTGCGCCGCTCGGTGAATGCGATGCGGCTGAACGGCGCCGACGCCGAGTATCACGAAGGCGAAGAGGTGTTTCGGCGCATCCCGGGCCTCAGCCGCTCCGGCCGCTTCCCGATCCTCGCCGGTTTGCTGCAGCCGCGCGGCGGCACGGCGCGCCATGATGCCGTCGCATGGGGCTATGCCCGCGCAGCCGATGCGCTTGGCGTCGATATCATCCAGAACTGCGATGTCACCGGCTTCGACATTCGCGAGGGCCGCATCAGGGGCGTCGAGACGTCGCTCGGCGATATCGTCGTGGATCGCGTCGGCCTTGCGGTCGCCGGACACAGCAGCGTGATGGCAGCACGCGCGGGCTTCCGCCTGCCGATCGTGTCCTATGCGCTGCAGGCGTTCGTGTCGGAGCCCATGAAACCGGTGCTCGATACCGTCGTGCTCGCCCCCTCCACCGGCACCTACCTCAGCCAGTCCGACAAGGGCGAGATCGTGGTGGGAAGCGCGCTCGATCTGTTCCCGTCCTATGCCCAGCGCGGCAGCCTGCCCGTGCTCGAACAGACGGCGGCGGGTCTCATAGACCTGTTCCCGCACTTCTCGCGTGTCCGGCTGCTCCGGCAGTGGGCAGGGATCGTCGATGTCGTTCAGGATTCGACACCCATCCTCGGTGAAAGCCCCGTGAAGGGCCTGTACCTCAATTGCGGATGGGGCACCGGCGGCTTCAAGGCGATTCCCGGCGGGGGCTTCTGTTTTGCCCACAATATCGCCACCGGCGAGGCGCACCCGCTTGTCGCCGCCTTCTCACTCGACCGTTTCCGGACCGGCGCGCTGATCGATGAAGCCGCTGCCTCCGGCATTGCGCATTGAGGCTTCCATGCTGCTGATCGATTGTCCCTGGTGTGGCGCGCGCGCCGAAAACGAATTCCGCTGCGGCGGCGAAAGCCCGATCGTTCGCCCCGCCGAACCGGCAGCGACCGACGATACGGCGTGGGCGGACTACATGTTTTTCCGCGACAACGTGAAAGGCATCGGCTTCGAACGCTGGCACCACCGCTACGGCTGCGGCCTCTGGTTCAACATCGCGCGCGATACGGTCTCGCACCGCATCCTCGCCGTTTACGGCATGACCGATCCGCGCCCCGCGCTGGAGAACGAGGCATGAGCGGCTATCGGCTCGGCCACGGCGGCGACATAGACCGCACACGGCCCATCACCTTCCAATGGGAAGGCAGACGCTATTCAGGCTTCGCAGGCGATACGCTCGCCTCCGCGCTGCTCGCGAGCGGCGTGCGCATGATGGGACGCAGTTTCAAATACCACCGCCCGCGCGGTCTCATCGCGGCAGGACTCGACGAGCCGAATGCCATCGTCCAGCTCGAACAGGGCGCGCAGACGATCCCGAACCTCAAGGCGCCCTATATAGACCTTTACGATGGGCTGAGCGCCAACCCGGTGAATGCGTGGCCCAGCCTCGGCTTCGATCTGCTCGCGGTGAACGGCCTCGTGAAGCGCTTCATCCCGGCGGCATTCTACTACAAGACCTTCATGTGGCCGGACTGGCTGCTGTTCGAGCCCTCGATTCGCAAGGCGGCGGGCCTCGGCACGTCGCCGACGCTCCCCGATCCGGATGTTTACACACAGACCTCGGCGCATACCGATGTTCTTGTCGTGGGCGGCGGCATCGCCGGGCTTTCGGCAGCGCTGCAGGCGGCGCAGACCGGAAAATCCGTGATGCTGGTGACGGGCGGCGCGCATTGGGGCGGCAGGCTTGCCGGAACCAGCGACACGATCGAAGGCAAGCCCGCGCGCGTCTGGATCGAAGATACGCTGCAAACGCTCGCCACGATGGCCAACGTCACGCTGATGGCACGGACGCTTGCCACGGGACACTACGACCACGGCATGGTCGCGCTGTGCGAACGCCTGACCGACCACCTGCCGCTGGAGCAACGCAGCGGCCCGCGCCAGCGGCTGTGGCGGGTTCGCGCCGATGAACTGATCCTTGCAACCGGCGCGATCGAACGCCCGCTCGTCTTCCGGGGCAACGACCGCCCCGGCGTGATGCTCGCAGGCGCGGCGCGCGCCTATCTGCATCGCTACGGCGTCATCGCCGGGCGGCGGATTGTGGTTGCAACCAACAACGACAGCGCATGGCAGGCGGCTTTCGATCTGGCCGACGCGGGCGCGCATCTGGTTGCCATCGTCGATGCACGCAACGCGCCGCCCACTGTGCTGATCGAACGCGCGCAGTGCCTCGGCATCCCGGTCCATAGCGGCACGGCCCCGGCCGCCGCGCTCGGCGGACGGGCGCTGCGCGGCGTGCGGATCGGCCGCGTATCAGAGGGCGGACATATCGGGGGCGCCACGCAGACGCTTCGCTGCGACACGCTGCTCGTTTCGGGCGGCTGGAATCCCGCCGTGCACCTGCATTCGCACGGCGCGGGCCGATTGGCGCTCGATGCCAACCTTCACAGCTTCACGCCCATCGCCGCGGCGGGACATCGAAGCGTCGGCGGCGCAGCGGGCGATTTCGCACCCCCCTCCCCGATCCCAGCGCTGTGGTCGATCTCCGAAAGCGGCGCGCCCGATCCCGAGGCGTGGGTCGATTTCCAGAACGACGTGACCGCCGGAGACGTGGCGCTCGCCGCGCGCGAGAACTTCCGCTCTGTAGAGCATCTAAAGCGCTACACGACGCTCGGCATGGCCTCCGATCAGGGCAAGACCTCGAACGTAAACGGCATCGGCATCCTCAGCACGGTGCTGGACAAGCCGATGCAGGCGATCGGCACCACGAAGTTCCGGCCGCCCTACGATCCGACACCGTTCGGCGTGTTCGCTGGGCACCGTGTCGGCGAAGGCCTGCGCCCGCGCCGCCGGCTCGCGCTCCACGACTGGCACACCGAACACGGCGCGGCGCTGGACGAATACGGCGGATGGATGCGTCCCGCCGCCTACCCGCGCTCCGGCGAGAGCGAGGACGCCGCCGTCCGCCGCGAGGTTCTGGCCGTGCGTAGCAGCGTCGGCCTGTTCGAAGCCTCCCCGCTCGGCAAGATCGAGGTGAAAGGCCCCGACGCCGCCGCGTTCCTCGATCGTATGTACGTGAACACGATCAGCACGCTGAAACCCGGCCGTTGCCGATACGCGATCATGCTGACCGAGAACGGCACGGTGTTCGACGACGGCGTCGTCACGCGGTTGGCGGACGACCACTTTCTCGTCGGCACAACGAGCGGCCACGCAGCGGCCGTGGCGGAAGCCTTCCGCGAATGGCTGCAATGCGAATGGATCACGATGCAGGTGCTCGTCGAGGACGTCACGACCTGCTGGGCGGTCGCGAACATCGCCGGGCCGAAAGCGCGCGACGTGCTCTCCGCGCTTGAACCGGACATGGATATCTCCAGCACGGCCTTCCCCCACATGAGAGCGCGCACGGGGCATGTCTGCGGGCTCCCCGCACGCATCGCCCGCGTCAGCTTCACGGGCGAACTCTCCTACGAGATCGCCGTGCCGTGGCGCGATGCCGGGCGGCTCTGGACAGCGCTGGTCGAAGCCGGCGCCCCCCACGGCATGACCCTGTTCGGCGTCGAAGCGCTGATGACAATGCGCATCGAGAAGGGCTTCCTGCACGTCGGCTCCGATACCGATGGGACCACACTCCCGCAGGACATCGGTTATGGCGGCATCATGCAAAAGAAGACGCAGGATTTCGTCGGCCGCCGATCGGCACTCCGCCCTGACGGGATGAGGGGCGACCGGCGCAGTCTCGTGGGTCTTGAGATCACGGACAGCAAGAACGTTCCGCTCGCCACCGGCGCGCACGTACTTCCGGCGACGGCTACCGGCGAGCAGCCAAGCCAGGGCTGGGTCACGTCGAGCACATGGTCGCCGACACTCAATGCGCCGCTTGCGTTCGCCCTGATCGAACGCGGGCAGGAGCGGATGGGCGAAACCGTGCGCGTCTGGGACCTCGGCGCGTGGCGCGAGGCGCGCATCACCGGCCTCTGCCGCTATGACCCCGAAGGAGCCCGGCTCGATGCCTGAACCCCTCATGCCGGATTGGTGCCGCATCGATGCGGACCTCGCCGTCGCCAAGATCCAGATCACCGGCGTGGAAGGCGCCCCGCAGCAGCTCGCCTCGGCGCTCGGTCTCGGCGCACCCGCGCCGAACCGCTTCACCAGCAACGGCGATATCGCGCTTTCCGCGGTCGCGCCAGGCGAATGGCTGCTCACAGGCACGTCGGACGGCGTTGCCGCCGCGCTGACCCGCGCGGAGGCTGCGTTTCCCAACGAAACCGTCCTCGCGATTGACCTGACGCACGGGCGCCTCTCGCTGCGCCTGGAAGGGCCTGCGGGCCGCGACTGGCTAGCGGCCTTCACGCCCCTTGACCTTCGCCCCGAGCACCTCCCGACCGGCGCGGCCGTCCGCACCCGCTTCGGCGACATCGGCATGTTCATCGCACGCACGGGCGATCACCCTGCGTTCCTGCTCATCGCTGATCAGAGCTACGCCGGATACATCCTGCACCTCATCGGAAATCCTTCATGACCGAACCCAACCGAACCCGCTGCGTCCTGCGCTTCCGCAGTCCCGATCGCCCCGGCATCCTCGCGGGATTGGCCCCGCTTCTCACCAACAATGGCTGGGACATCCGCGAAGCCGCCATCTACGGCGACCCGGACACCGCCACCTTCTTCGCGCGCATGGAGCTGGCGAGCGACCGCGCCCGCACCGCAGACCTCGCGCAGCACATCGCCCCCGCCGTCGCAGCGCTCGGGCTCGATTGGGAAGTCCACGACATCGCCCAGCCGATGCCCGTCCTCATCGCCGTCTCGAAGTTCAACCACTGCCTCGTCGATCTCCTGCACAAGGTCGAGATCGGCGCCCTGCCCATACGCATCGTCTGTGTCGTCTCGAATCACGAGCAGGAGCGCAAACGTGTCGAGTGGCACGGCATCCCTTACCACCACCTCCCCGTCGACCGCTCGGACAAGGCCGCACAGGAACGGCGCTTCCTTGAGATCATCGAAGAGAGCGGCGCCGAACTCACGGTGCTCGCGCGCTACATGCAAATCCTCTCGGACGACTTCGCAAGCAGGCTGGATGGCCGCTGCATCAACATCCACCACAGCTTCCTGCCGAGCTTCAAGGGCGCCAAGCCCTATCACCAGGCGAAGGCACGCGGCGTGAAGCTGATCGGCGCCACGGCGCACTACGTGACCGCCGACCTCGACGAAGGCCCCATCATCGAGCAGGACGTGCGCCGCGTGAGCCACGCCACAACCGCCGAGGAAATGGTCGCCATCGGCCGCGAGGTCGAAGCCTCCGTCCTCGCCCGGGCCATCCGTTGGCACGCAGAACGCCGTATTCTCGGCAATGGAAACCAGACAGTGGTGCTGAACTGACAATACCGACGATTGCAGGCTTGGCAAAACACCGGCACCTCGCCTATATGCCCGCTTTCGTCGATCAGGCGCCTGCCCCAAGCAAGGCGTCACCAGGTGCGGAGAGGTGCCAGAGTGGTCGATTGGGACGGTCTCGAAAACCGTTGTGCGGGCAACCGTACCGTGGGTTCGAATCCCACCCTCTCCGCCACTAAGCCTCTTCTAGAGCGCTCTGAAAGTCCCGGAATTCCTTGCTTTTCTGCCGATTTTTGGTTAGTCTTCTCTCTCACTTGATCCCTTTGGATGCCCCCAAATCCCATGCTGTACGGGACGTTTCTGGGGGCACCGATTTGAGAGATGGGGGCACTCGTGCTGACGGATCTCCAGGTGAGGAAAGCCAAACCCGCCGAGCGGGATTACAAAATCACCGATTCCGGTGGGCTTTACCTCTATGTGACGCGCAAGGGCGCGAAGTCGTGGCGCCTCAAGTACCGATTCGCAGACCGGGAAAAGCGCCTCGTATTCGGCCTCTACCCCGAGGTGACATTGGATGCGGCGCGGAAGCTGCGCGATGAGGCCCGGCAGGAACTGCGCGATTTCCGCGATCCCGCCGTCGAGAAGCGCAAGCGGAAGCTCGCGGCGTCTGCCGCGGCGATGGAGACGTTCGAGAAGCTGGCGCGCGCGTGGCACGCGCTGCAGGCGCCGCGCTGGGCGCCCGTGCATGCCGCCGACGTGATCGCGAGCCTTGAGAACGATGTCTTCCCGCACCTCGGGAAGCTTCCCATCCCCGCGATCGACAGCCGGGTGATCCTTGCGACCCTGCGCAAGGTCGAAGCGCGCGGCGCGATTGAGACGGCACGGCGGCTGCGCCAGCGCATCTCGTCGATTTTCTGCTACGCGATTGCCGAAGGCGTTGCCGATCATGACCCCGCCTCCGGGATCGTGAAGGCGATGAAGCCGGTGCCTAAGAAAGGCCGGCAGCCGGCGATGCTGCGGATCGAAGATGCGCGCAGCGTTCTGCTCGCGGCGGAAGGTTCTGATGCCACGCCAGTCGTGAAGCTCGCGTCGCGTCTGCTGGCGCTGACCGCCGTGCGTCCCGGGGTCATCCGCGGGGTGACCTGGGACGAGTTCGAGAACATCGACTGGGATAGGTTCGATCCTGTCGTCAGTGGCGAGCCGCCGCTGTGGCGTATCCCCTCTGCGCGAATGAAGCTGATGCTTGTGCGTAAGGACGAGACGGCGTTCGATCATCTGGTGCCGCTATCCCGGCAGTCTGTTGCTGTGCTGCGCGCGATGCGGACGCTTACGGGCAGGAACCGGCTGGTGTTTCCGTCGCAGCGTCATGCGCACCGGCCGATGAGCGAGAACGCCATCGGCTATCTCTACAACCGCGCCGGCTTCCACGGGCGTCATGTACCGCACGGCTGGCGCGCCAGCTTCTCGACGATCATGAACGAGATGGCTGAGCGCAGCGCCCGCGAGAGCGGCCAGCGTATCCTTGCCGAGCTTGACGCCAAGGTCATCGACCTGATGCTTGCGCATGTTCCGGCGAACACGGTGGAGAGCGCCTACAACCGGGCGGCGTTCATGGATCGCCGCATCGAGATCGCGCAGGACTGGGCGGACCTGCTGTGCGAGGGGCTCGCCGAGCCTGCCGATCTGCTGGAAGGCAACCGCCGCTAGCGGACCTCTGCAATCCATGCATCGATCTCGGACTCGTACCAGCCGACACAGGTCGCGCTGAACCGGACCGGCGCCGGGAATGACCCGGCCTTCACGCTGCGCGCGATCGTCGCGCGGCTGAGGCTGATGCGCCGGGTCACGTCGCGGATGCCGACGAGCCTGTCGGTGAGCTGCGGCACAGTCTACTCCGCCGGCAGGTCGTCGACATGGAAGAACATGGGGTTCTTCATCCATGCGCTGACGGCGGACTCGCGCCAGCCGGTGCAGCGCGTTGCAATGCGCACCTGCCTTGGGAACGTGCCGCTTTGCATTTTCCGGTAGAGCGTCGAGCGGCTGAGCCCCGTGCGGTCGAGAACGGCTTTGAGGCGGATGATGCGGTCATGGGACATGGCTGGTCCTTGCTTAAGTGGTTGTCAGCTTCCCCAGTCGGGTCAGGATGCCGGGTCCGGTACAGGCGTCAAGAGTGGCGGAAATGGTGCCATCTCGCCGCAAACGGTCCCGTGGGATCGCCCAGGACGTCACCGGATGTCAGTGCACGTCAGTTCGCCGCCAAAGAATTTTTTTGAAGCAGATCGCAGCAATGCGGGCCTGGCATCCCATGATGTCCCGCGCGCCTGATCGGCGCGCGAATCAGGTGCCGGGCTTTTGCCCGGCGGAGGCTTTGATCCGTCTGTCCAGGCGGGGAGCGGGCATAACGGGACTTAGGCGGGCCGCGCCGGCCTGCCAACCTGCCTGCGGCAGGTCTTCCACATCCGTTCCAGCCCTTCGGGTGCAGGCCGCCGCATGCGGCCCGCCTGATCCCGTTCCTGCCGCCCGCCCCCGACCTCCGGCCGGGGTCGCGGCTTTTGGAAGGGAGAAGCATGATGAACGGCAAATCTGGACTTGAACCCGGTGTGTCGCTGGAGCGGGACCGCCACGCGGTGATGCGGGCGTGGCTGCGGAAGCTGACCTCCTGGAAGCGCCGCACCGCAACAGTGGGCAGTTCGATTCCGACGGCCTTGTAGAGTCGGTCAACATCCGTCGTCGCGGGCGGCTGCTCGTCCCTATAGTTGGCCTCGAGGTGATCTAGCGTCTGCTTGAGGATCACCGAATTGCGCTCGATCGCGAGCATCTCGCCGCGGAGGGCGGAGGCTCGATCCGACATCTCGCGGTAGCTGTCGACGACACGGAACGCCGCCAGATCCCCCCGCAGCTTCTCGACGTTAGCTTCCGCCAGGACGACTCTTGGGCGCAGCTCCGCGACGGTACCGATGATGTCCCCGACCACACCGCCTTGGGCCGCATTCTTGAGCTCCACCAGTTGACGCTCGCGCTGCCGCACCTTTTCGATCTCGAATGGTATCGTCCAGTCGAGGCCAAGCAGGTATGACAGATTCACCTGACTGTCCCATGTGGCCTGCTTTTCGGCATGCTTGTCCGGGCGCATGAAGCCGCCGCGACGGCGAACGAAGTAGGCGATCATCGACCGGAAGCTAGGCGTATAGCCGCTCGACGTTGACGGTGTGCAACGTCGCGATAGATGCGTTCATTGAATCGAATAGTTGGTTTCGATCAGTGGCTGACAAACCCGGCAACCGCGGATCCCAGAAAATGCGACCGGGAATATCTTCCATAAGGTAGAATATGCTGCCCAGCACAGAGGCGTCGTCGCACAAAGCGATTGGGCGAGGCACTGGAACTTCTGTTTTGTGGAGTGCACTGAGTACACGGTATTCGCGATCTACAGCGTGTGCGCTTTGTAACGTCACACCGATGGGTTTTGCGCGAAGTATGATGCGCTGATCCGATACTGCCAGGCGAAAAGTAGGATTAGACTGACCGCCGGAGATCTTTTCTACTCGCAAAGGCCCGTTTCGCAGAGGCAGAAACGGCGTCAACCACGCTCTGAAAGTCGAACTGTTGAAATCAAACTTCATCTCGTAAGAGAGAATTTCCGATGCTCGAGACAATCTATTCTACCTAACAGGCGCGGATTGCGTCGACGACAGGCTGTTGTACAAGAGCAGGGCTCACACCGCAGAACAGCAACAACCCTGCCAGGATCCCACTGATCCGCAACGATTTAACGGACTGCATATCCTTTCACCCTCCAAATTGCCATGCCTGGCGTCAACATGAAAAGCGGCTCCGAGTCTGAACGCGATGTAAGCATATTTTTCGATTCAATATTGACGAAAACTTCTCATTAAAATTGGATACCAATTTGCGCTTAACCAGTGCAGATGACTTTTCAATCGTGGTAATGGAGCATCATCTCTCATCGCGAATTCGCTGGACTTTGGCGGACAATCCGGTGAATTTTCGAGACGGCCGTTAAGCAGGCGCGCACAACCGGCGCCTGATATCGTGTACCCAGCGGCTACGCGCCAATTCTTTTTTGTAGGCGTGGATTTGTCTTCCACGCACAAGCTCAGACACGATTAGAAAATCCTGTTCACCAGTCAGCGAGAGGTATTTGCGTTTAATCCCGCGAAGTTTGGCCGCTACATCTGCACTCGAAAAGGCAGGGGCAGGCATCGTGACAACTTCAACGTCGATGTTTCCGAGGCGCGAGGTTGCCTTCTGGATTTGCGACGAGACAGTTACCTCAAGCCCGAAATCAGCAGGATAAGCGGCAGTGAATATGGTGCTGAACAGCTCGGAAACCACTATCTGGGAAAAAGCGGATCGCCATCTCCTGAAATACATGGGGCCGGGCGGAAGCTTCACCTCGTTCATTCCAACCCGCGCGGAGGGATCGTGGCTCTACGACGATGCTGGCCGCAAGGTACTTGACTTCACCTCCGGGCAGATGAGCTCCGTGATCGGGCACGCTCATCCGGATCTTGTTGAGGCTGTGCGGCAAGCCGCTGGTACGTTGGACCATCTGTTCAGCATGATGATCTCCAAGCCGGTCGTGGACTTGGCCGCGGCCCTGGCGGAACTCGTACCCGCTCTTCCGCGCGCGATGTTCCTGTCTACCGGCGGGGAGTCGGTCGAGGCTGCGATCCGGCTCGCCAAGGTGGTTACGGGAAAATGGGAAATCGTCGGTTTCGCCCAGTCGTACCACGGATCGACGGGGGCTGCGGCGTCGGCAACGTATTCCTTGGGCCGAGGCGGCCAAGGGCCGCTGATGCCAGGATCTTTCGCCATTCCCGCGCCAAACCCCTATCGGCCACGTTTTCCCGGAGTGACGTGGCAGCAGGAACTCGACGACAGCTTCGACCTTCTGGATCGTCAGTCCACCGGCAATCTCGCCGCCTTCATTGCGGAGCCGGTTCTCAGTACAGGCGGTATCATCGACCTGCCGCTCGGGTATCTGGCGGCACTGAAGAAACATTGCGAACGACGGGGCATGCTCCTCATCCTCGACGAGGCGCAGACAAGCCTTGGTCGCACCGGAGAAATGTTTGCCTTCGAGCGCGACAACGTCGTGCCGGACGTGCTTCTGCTTTCGAAGACGCTCGGCGCCGGTATGGCCATGTCATCGGTTCAGACGTCGGATGCGCTCGCGGAAGAGGCCGAACGGCGCGGGTTCTTTTTCGTCACCACGCACGGCAATGACCCGCTTCCCGCCGCTGTCGCCTTGAAGGTTCTGGAGATTGTTAAGCGCGACCAGCTTGTCGAAAGATCGCGGGTTCTCGGAAGCCGTCTCCGACAAGGATTGCAGAGCCTGATGCAACGGCACCAATGCATCGGTGACGTTCGAGGCAGGGGTCTGTTGCTTGGGATGGAGTTCGTTCCGTTCAAGGGCAAAAGCGCGACTGACCTTGCCCGGGAAGTGACTGAGGTTGCGCTGGAGCGCGGCCTGTTTGCAAACATCACCGGTGCATATTCAGCAGGCATTCTGCGGTTTGCTCCACCAATCAACTCGACGGACGAGGAGATTGATTTCGGCGTGAGCGTTCTGGACGCTTCCATTTCCCAGGTCGCGGAGTCTGTGGGAAAATAAGCTCCACCGACTCTGCGGAATACAAGAGGCCAGGAGACCTTCATGCACGAATATTCTGACGTAGGGTTTGCGCCTGAGCTGATGAGGGCCGCCATCGCCCTGTGTATCCTCTGTCACGTCTAGGGTGAGCCATAAATGGATTTCACGAACTCGGAGCGCCAAAGCGCATTTCAGCAGCGTGTCCGCGACTTCATGGATCGGGAGGTGCGGCCGGCGATCGCGCAATACAAGCAGGAACGCGAAAGCAACGAGCGCTGGACGTCGAGCGCGGTCATTGCGGGGTTGAAGGTCCAGGCAAAGAGCACCGGGTTGTGGAACCTGTTCATGCCGCCCTTACGCCCGGAAGACATGATCGAAACCCGTTTCGAGTTCAGCGGTGAGCGGCTGAGTAACGTCGAATATGCGCTCTGCGCAGAGGAGATGGGGCGCGTTGCTTGGGCATCAGAGGTGTTCAACTGCTCTGCGCCGGACACCGGCAACATGGAGGTTCTCCATCGCTATGGCACGGCAGCCCAGAAAGCGCGCTGGCTGAGGCCCTTGATGGACGGCGAACTGCGCTCCGCCTTTCTGATGAGCGAGCCGGATGTTGCTTCCTCCGACGCGACGAATGTGTGCACATCCATCAGGCGGGATGGCGATGACTACGTTATCAATGGTCGCAAATGGTGGTCGTCCGGGGTTGGCGATCCACACTGTAATCTGGCGATCGTCATGGGCAAGAGCGATCCGGAAGCGGAACCATACCGCCAGCAGACGATGATCCTTGTCGACCTCGATACGCCCGGCGTCGAGTTGCGCCGCCTCTTGCCAGTTTACGGTTTCGACCATGCACCGCATGGGCATGGCGAGATCGTGCTGACCGACGTACGCGTGCCCGCCGCCAACGTAATACTGGGCGAAGGGCGCGGCTTCGAGATTGCGCAAGGTCGCTTGGGGCCGGGCCGAATCCATCACTGTATGCGCCTGATCGGCACTGCCGAGGAGGCGCTCGCAGCGATGGCCCGTCGGCTGCAATCGCGGACTGTCTTCGGCAAGCGCATCAGCGAGCACTCTGTCTGGGAGGAGCGGATCGCGCGCGCTCGGATCGACATCGACATGACACGCCTGCTCTGCCTCAAAGCGGCCGATATCATGGACCGCGCCGGCAACAAAGCGGCACAGGTCGAGATAGCGATGATCAAGGTGCAGGCGCCAATGATGGCGCAACGCATCATCGACGATGCCATTCAGGCGCACGGCGGCGCCGGCGTCTCGGCTGACTTCGACCTCGCGAGTGACTGGGCGAACGCCCGCGTCCTACGTCTGGCTGACGGTCCCGACGAAGTTCACGCCCGCGCGATCGCGCGAGCCGAGCTTCGGCGCCATCGAGCCACGGCTGCGTGACTGATCTGAAGCTGACTCCCCTCTCCGCCTCGACCAGTCGATCGTGTGACGGGCTCTCAGCGTTCGGACATGTCCGGACATTTGGAGGCAGGCGCATGCCCCTTGCGACCAATCGCAAGTGAGCGAAGCGCCAAGATCGCTTATTGGGCCAGGTGGCATGGTATGATTTACGTGAAGGTGGGACAGGCAGGGGCAAAGTGAACGCAATGAAACTATTCGACATGACGGGCAAGGTCGCGCTCGTCACCGGGTCATCCCGCGGCATCGGTCGAGCCATTGCCGAGGCCTGTGCCAACGCGGGCGCCCAGGTTGTGATTTCGAGCCGGCGGCAGGAAGCGTGCGACGAGGCGGCAGAGGCCATCAATGCCGAGCATGGCGAAGCGCGCGCCATTGCGATCGCCGCCAACATCTCGAGCAAAGCTGCGCTGGAAGCATTGGTGGCGCAAACGCGTGCGGCGCTCGGCGACATCAATGTGCTGGTCTGCAATGCCGCGTCCAACCCTTATTATGGCTCGATGAGCGGCATCAGCGATGAGCAGTTTCGTAAGACGTTCGATAATAATGTCCTGTCGAACCACTGGCTGATCCAGATGGTCGCGCCTGCCATGATCGAACGAAAGGACGGTGCGATCATCCTCGTGTCGTCTATCGGCGGACTTATTGGTTCGGCCGCTCTCGGAGCCTATAACATCACAAAAGCTGCCGATTTCCAGCTCGTTCGCAATCTCGCACTTGAGCTCGGTCGGCATAATGTGCGGGTCAATGCGATCGCGCCTGGGCTCATCCGGACGGACTTCGCGCGCGCGCTGTGGGAGAGCCCATCGGCCGAAGCAACTGTCAATCGCGCGACGCCGCTCGGGCGGTTGGGGGAGACGACGGACATTGCGGGCGCTGCCGTGTTCCTGGCGTCGCAGGCCGGCGCGTTCATCACGGGGCAAAGAATCATTATCGATGGCGGCATGATGATCAAGGGCAGCGTATGAACTATAGTCACGATCTCGGTCCGACACGTGATTGTCAGTCACGATTGAAGTAATGGTCGTGGCTGAACCTAGCACGCGCTCGTCAGTGACAAGGCTGGTGACGCTTGCGCAATAGTCTGTAAGCTCATACGCGCGAATTCACAGCCGCATTGGCGAGGAAGTTCGATGACGGCTTGTCGTAGCCGATAGCAACCCAACGGAATTGCTTTCGCATGGACAAGAAGCGCTCGGTAAAGTTGGCCTCGCGATTGACCCATGTGCCGAAGTTGAGCTTCGATCATAGATTCGCTTTTGGCGGTATATTGTCACACGCCCCCTTCTCGCGGAGAGATGCACGGACCGGGTGACTTTACCCGTAGCCAATAGACGGGGCACTCGATGGGGCACTTTAAGACGGTAACTTTTCTAAAACACTAGGTTTCGTGGACAAAGGGTATCCATAGCTTGATTGAGGCGAGAGCGACAAAGC
>NZ_CAXBBQ010000005.1:0-337170 GCF_963974575.1 uncultured Sphingosinicella sp.
CAAAATAGCCGAAACTCTCACTTTCAAAGCGGACCAGTTTTCAGGGGGAAGGCCAGGGATATCACAATGTGAATCTCCGTATTGGCACGGAGAGCGACCGCATCCGTCTGATTGGTTACGTGGAAAATCTGTTCAAGGCCGATTACTACACGAATACCTACGAGAAGGCGTTCTATAGCGGTGTGCAGCTGGAACCGTCTGTACGCCGTATCGGTGTCACTGCGTCGTTTAAATTCTTCTGATCAGCAAGATATAGTAGAGCGACTTCCGCCCGGCGTACCCCGCCGGGCGATTTTTTTAGATTCGTAGAGCGAATCAGAAATCGCAGACACTTCAAGGCGTCAATGTACTCACTATACGCGCGGATCATCTGGCGGAGATCAGTCAAGCCTAAAGGCAACGTCTCATGCATGATCATATCCTATGCAGCATTTCTTGCTATGGCATTCGGAATGGCCATCCCCGCGATCGCGGCACCGTTTACCGTCAGTTCGCCCGTCGCAGCAAGGCAGTACAGGATCAGGTTGGCTGCAGAGTTCAAGGATACACCGGGCAAGGACACGTTGATTTTGCCCAAGCTGGAATTGACTGTGCCGGTCGCACCGGGGCTCAGTGTTGCCGTCAAGGGACATGTCCGCACGATCGATGAAGACGGCGCACACTCCCAAACCGGTTTCGGCGATATTGAACTGAAAGCGAAATGGAACTTCCTGAAAGTTGACGAAAGGCGGATCGCGATAGCGATCGAACCCGTTCTGTCACTTCCCTCGGGAGATTACGGCCGGGGGCTTGGCGATAGTCATATCGGCATCACGCTGCCCTTGATCTTGGGTTACGAGGCGGGAGCTTGGGATTTGGGGGGAGAGGTCGGCTACGAGCATGTCTTTGGCAGTACCGATCATAAAGGTTATACTGGGATACTTGCCATGCGTCACTTTACGCCCAGCTTGCGACTGGGCGCAGAGTTCATCCTTGAAACGAGCGAAATTGATTTCGGTCTCGATACGCGGGCAAACGTTGGCTTCAAGCTAAAAATTGGCAAGAACAGCGAGCTGCAGGGACTCGTCGGACGGACTCTTCATACCACTGACGATCAAACCGAAAATGAGTTCAAGATGGCTTACGAAATTAGATGGTAGTGATGATTCCAAGAAATTCGCCCACCGGGTTTTACTGAGAAGTGATCTATCCTGCGCTTGCGTTTCGGACGTTCTGATGGGGGCAAACTGGAATTTCTCCTTGCAGTTTTGCAAACGGGATGCACACACTCAAGGTGTGGTGACTGGAATCGCCGGTTTGCCCTTGGCCGCCTTGATAAGCTTCCGGTCAAAGCTGAGGAAGCTGTTGCAGGTGTTTGAGCCTGCAAGATGCAATGCATCGGCGAAGTCCATACCGGCAGCCGTCCAGTCCAATGCCTCCGCAATCCGTGTGGGCTCCTCGACTGTAATGCCGGGTAAGCCTGCGAGGCCGCGTAAGCCGGTGACGATCCGTTCGGGAGTGAAGCCGTAGCCGCTTCGAAGTACCCATTCGCTCTCGAGCATCACTGTTGTCGTGATAAAGATATCGCCCGCTTCAATCGCGGCGCGTGCAGCTTTCGCCTGCCGCTTGTCGTCGTTGGTCAGAAACCTGACGACCACATTGGTGTCAATCCCGCGCACGCCGCTTCGCCTCGGCTACCATGGCAGTTTCCATGTCCTCGATCGACAGAGCAGCTCCCTTGTGCTTCAGCGAGCCGAATACCTGGTCGATGCTTGATGGCGGGAACACGGGTGCCAGCTTCAGCAGCACGCCCTCGGCCGTACTTTCGACGACCAGCCGGGTGCCGGCAGGCCAGTGCCGCAGGTCACGAACCGCCTTGGGCAGGATGACCTGACCCTTAGTCGAAATAGTAGTGGTGAGCCGTTCCTGAGCTGCAGCCACGGCGAATCTCCTCAAAGTAAGACGCGGGTAAGATAGCGTGTCCCGGCTTTCTGGGCAAGTGTCGCCAGAAAGAAGGCGCGGAGCGTTGCTGAACAGGCGGGGCGATCATACTGCTCGTCTCTGACACGTGCACTTCTGCTCGATCGGCTCCACGCTGCACGTACACACACGTCCAAATGGACAACAGCAATGCGCTGTCGAGAACGCTCGTTGCAAGCCGGCGCTCCGGGCGCCCTCTCTGATGACTTTCCGAGCGATGAGGCTCATTGATATTTCGGCTTGGTCTGCCTGTTCGGGACGAGGGCAGGCAGCCAACTATTCCTGCTGTTTCGAGCGATGGATATCATTGGTGTCTCAAGCAACTGAGAAGGACAATGATGCCCACGTCACGCCGACCGACCGGCTCGCGAGCCATTGATTTTCAACTTCAGCAATGATATTGACCGCTATAGAAGTCGTAAAGCTATTTTGTGGACGATATAACGGTCATTTTGTGTGAAAGAGCATACTCGCACTTATTCTCGCATAACGCGCGAAGCGTTGACCATGATGGGTAGGCTCATTCGCCTCGCACGCAAACAGCGCAAGATGTCAGAGGCTGACCTGTCAGCCCGGGTCGGAATCGCTCGCAGCACGCTGCAATTAATCGAAAAGGGTCATCCCAAGGTAGAAATCGGACTGGTGTTCGAGGCGGCAACACTGGTGGGTCTGCCGCTCTTCGTCGATGAACCTTCAAGGCTTGCTCCCGAGATTTCGCGGGTCAACGACAAACTGGCACTTCTTCCCCGGTCGGTACGGGCCCCGAGGAAGACGGTGAAAGATGACTTCTGACCGGTTTCGCCCTGCTGCGGCGAATGGCACTGCTTACGTTCCGATCCCGGCAGCCACCGAAGCCTTCGTGTGGATATGGCTGCCGGATACGCTTGAGCCCGTGGTTGCGGGTCGGATCGCGCTGGAGGACGGTCTCTATGTCTTCAACTATGGTCGTTCCTATCTGGAACGCACCGACGCGTTACCGATCTATTTACCCGAATTGCCCCTCCAGCGCGGCAGGGTCATTCCCGAAGCCCCGCTCGATATGGCCGGGTGCCTGCGAGACGGCGCGCCCGATGCGTGGGGCCGCCGGGTCATCATCAATCGGCTGACGGGCCTGGGCGGCGAAGCGGCGCGCAATGTCGAGTTCGATGAACTGACATTCATGCTGAACTCGGGATCGGACCGTATCGGCGCTCTCGATTTCCAGACGTCAGCGGAATGGTATCAGCCCCGCGAGCACGACAACGCGACGCTTGAAGAGCTGTTGGAAGCGGCCGAACGGGTCGAGCGGGGCGAGCCGGTTCCGCCAGCACTCGACAAGGCGCTATTCCATGGCAGTTCCATCGGCGGTGCACGTCCCAAGGCTTTGATACAGGACGGCAAGGACAAGTTTATCGCCAAGTTCTCGGCAACCAACGACACCATGGCTATCGTGAAGGCTGAGTTTGTTGCGATGCGCCTGGCAGCCGAGGTGGGACTGAACGTCGCGTCCGTTCGATTGGCGAAGGCCAATGGCAAGGATGTCCTTCTGGTGCGCCGATTCGATCGGGAATGGAGCGGGAAGGGGTGGACACGCCGGGCGATGGTCTCCGCCCTGACGATGTTGAGGCTTGGCGAAATGCAGGCCCGCTATGCAAGCTACGTCGATCTCGCCGAGATGGTGCGCGCGCGCTTTACCAATCCGCAGGAAACACTGCGTGAACTGTTCGGCCGGCTGGTCTTTAATGTGCTGACGGGCAACACTGACGATCATGCGCGCAACCATGCGGCGTTTTGGGACGGTGCACATCTCACGCTCACGAAGGCATACGACATATGCCCGCAACCGCGTAGCGGTCGTGAGGCCAATCAGGCGATGCTTGTCAATGGGGAGGACAGGCGCAGCCTTCTCGAAAGCTGCCGCCTTTCGGCGTCGAACTTTCTGCTGAGCGATCGCGATGCCCGTCATCTGATCAAGGGCCAGGTCGGGGTGATCAAGCAGCTATGGAGCGCGATTTGCGATGAAGCCGAATTGAGTGAGGTCGATCGGGGATACCTGTGGCGCCGCCAGTTCCTCAACGATTATGCCTTCGAAGGGTATGTCGACGGAACGCTGCCACTTTGAGCCGAAAGGTGCCGGAAACTCGCTACGTCCCAGCGCCGTTGATTACCGCGTTGAGTAGCCCCTAGTTTTCTAGACGCCTTCCGTTTTCACAAACTGCTGTCGTTCGAACTCGACGGCCGACAGCATCGCGTTCCTGACTTGCTTACGCACCGGGTTATAGAACATCTCGATGTAATCGAACACGTCCTGCCGGGCTTCCTCGCGTGTTTTGTAGGTTCGGCGCCGGATGCGCTCGCGCTTGAGCGACGAGAAGAAGCTCTCCGCGTCGGGATTGTCGTGGCAGTTTCCGCGTCGGCTCATCAAGTGCTCAAGATTGTGAGCACGGATGAACGCAGCCCAGTCGATGCTGGTGAACATGGCAGGCATGGGTATGGATCACGAGATTTGACCGCCGTCGCAAGGCGCCGGAGTGGCATTGCTCGCCGGATGTCGGACTCAAAATACGAGATAAGATTTTGAAGATAAACAAGAAAAATTGTAAGGACTTCCATGTGCCCCCCCCCGTGGTCCCCGAAAAATTTGTCAACCCCGGACTCGACCCCATGGTATATGACGAGCGGACCGGATCGTTTGGCGGATGAAGCATTGAAACTGAGAAAATCGATTCGGACGATTTCTATGTCGAAAATGCGCGAAGCAGAAATCGACGGCATCGCAATGCCTGTCCATTCAGGGCCCCAATCAGATGATTGGTCGCTGCGTTGCACCGGAACCTTCCCATAAGATTGTCGATGAAGCTGCATTGCGGACGATTAGTCGATCATATTCAACCTGTCATTTTGGACCTGAGAGCGGGTCGGTGCTTCCACGAGCCTACTTTGCATGTTCACGAACAGGCCTCGAACACATTTCTCAGGACCGCTTTCTGGGCAGATGCGTCAGAAGTAAATGCTCAGCTCAGCCGAGCTCCTGCTAATCGTCATCCTCATCTTGCCAATCACTTCTTATCGGTTCAGATGTTATTCGGGAAACGGCACGATCAAGAACATTATCCAGAATTTCGCGTTCGTGCGTATCGAGAGCGCCGAGGACATTATCCTCAAAGCCGACGACAACGGGAACCAACTGACGGTAGACAGCCCACCCGTCGTCAGTGAGGTTAAGGCAACTGCGCCGGCGGTCGGCCGGGTCGGTTTTCTGTACGAGACGATTCTGTCCGATCAGGCTTCGTACGGCACGGCTGATCGCCATCTGTGAATAGCCTGATATTTCACTGACTTGGGTGGCGGAAACATCCGGGTGACTTGCAATGACAAGCAGGACCCGCCACTCACGTCGCGACAGGCTCAAACTCTGGGTCAGCGTATTTTGCTGATATGCCTGTCCGACATAGTTGATGATCCTGATCATACGGAACAGCGTGGAGCGTTCCACACTGAATGGGTGACTGCGCCAGTCCCTGTTTTCCTGGATTTTCGTCATGACCATCATCTTCCTTCACGCGGGATCGCACCTCGCATGGCGTTTCGAGAAAAACAACACATTGCCCGTCAAAGCCAGTCTTGACACGAGAAAATTCATAACATATGTGACTAATTAATAACAAACGTTACTATTTTCAACGATTGAAGCGTGGGTCAACGGGGAGAGATCTGATGAAAAATATAAAGCTGCTGCCTGCATTTTTTGCTGCTGTGTCCGGACTTGCCGTAGCTGCTGCGACGGCGGGCTCCGCCACGGCTGCCGAAACCCAAGTTGAGCTGGAAGAAATCGTTGTCACGGCGCAAAAGCGGGCCGAGGGGCTTCAGGAGACGCCCATTTCCGTTGCTGCATTCAGCGCGGATGCGCTCGACCGAGGTCTGTTCGTAGACGTCTCCGACGTGGGACGGATGACGCCTAACGTCTCGTTCTCGTCGGGAGAGGGCGGCGGGAAATCCACCTCCAATATTTTCATTCGCGGTATCGGTCAGCTCGATTTTCTGATCTCTTCGGATCCAGGCGTCGGGATTTATCTCGATGGGGTTTACCTTGCGCGGACGGTCGGGTCGCTGTTGGACACGCTCGATTTCGAACGTATTGAGGTTTTGCGCGGTCCCCAGGGTACCTTGTACGGCAAGAATACGATGGGCGGTGCCATCAATCTTGTTTCGCGGTTGCCAAACGGCGATTTTGGGGGCTCGATCGAGCTGACTGCAGGTCGCTTTCATCGAATGGATGTCAAGGGATCCGTACAGTTTCCTCTAGGCGATGCAGTATCCGTTCGTATGTCGGGTATGCTTCGGGATCGCGATGGATACGGGCGCCGTCTTCTCGACGGCGAGGAGATGGGTAACGACAATGTGTCTGCGGGCAGGGTCGTCGTGCGCTATCAGCCGAGCGATGACCTGGATATCGTTCTGTCGGGTGATTTGACGCATCGTCGGGAAGCCGGCCTTGTAATGACGATGAGCGGTGCAAATTCGGATGCGACGCTTGTGCGTCTATTCAATCAACTCGTAGCCGGTCCGGTTTATGGGACCCAGTTCGATAACCGCTGGAAGACGGATAGTCCGTTCACGACAAATGGCACCGGCCCGAACTTCAATAATCTGGATACATGGGGTCTTTCGGCCACGGCAGAATGGCAAGTTTCAGATGCCATCACGTTCAAATCGCTCTCAGCCTATCGGGATATGGAGAACAGCTTTACCCGCGACGGCGACAATTCGCCGTTGCCCATGGTCGAAGGTGTACGCGGTGTCGATCAATATCAGGTATCGCAAGAGTTTCAGCTGACCGGCGACTCTCTGGAAGGACGCCTGAAATGGATCGCTGGAGCATATTATTTTCGTGAAAAGGCGAGTTCCTATCTCGAGGCGACGGCATTCGGCGGCTTGTGGGAAGCGATGGAGGCGTTGCCCGGGCCTCTCCCGGGCCTGCCGTTCGGTGGTGCTGGAAATCCTGCCAATCTCGACGTCTCGTTCCGGATCGACGACCGCCTGAAAACGGATAGCTACGCTGCGTTCGGGCAGCTCACCTATGCGCTTGGCGATCAGGTGAACGTGACGACGGGGTTGCGCTATACGCACGATAAGAAAATCTACTCCATAGAGCAGTATCGCCCTGCAAGCGGCCGCATTGTGATTCCGCTGACTACGCGCCGGGACAGCTGGAACAACCTTTCACCCAAGTTGACGATTGACTATACGCCGGCCGAAGACCTGATGGTCTATGCTTCCATTTCACGCGGGTTCCGTTCCGGTGGATTCAATGGACGCGGTGGAACGTCCGGGGGTGTCTTGCCATATGATCCGGAGAAAATGACTGCGTACGAGGTCGGCCTGAAATCCCAGTGGCTTGAGAATCGTCTTCGCTTCAATGCGGCTGCCTTTTACTATGACTATTCGGATATTCTGCTGACATCCTCCACTGCGGACGCTCAGGGCAATCAGGTCGTGATCACCGACAATGTCGGTAAGGCACGTGTTCAGGGCTTTGAAGCCGAATTGACGGCAGTTCCTTTCCGGAACTTCGAAATCGTCGCGGGGGCAGGCTTTACGGACGCGAAATTCACGGATGTTGCTGCAACCGCACGGGAAGTAACGGAAGACAGCAGGTTCGTCGCCGTACCCAAATGGATGCTGAACCTGACAGCGCGTTATACTGTTCCGATGGAGTCGGGTGCCGCCCTGAGCGCCGAGGCCAGCGTGAATTACAAGAGCAGGCTCTATCAGGACGTCCTCAACTCACCAGAGCTCGTTCAGGACGGTTATGCATTGGTCAACGCGCGGTTGGCTTGGGACAGCGCGGACGAAAACTGGACGCTCGCCCTGTTCGCGACGAATCTCACGAACAAGAAGTATATCAACCGGGGGAGTTCGTTCCTGGCGTCGCTGGGGACATCCGAGGCCTATTATGGCCGCCCGCGAGAATGGGGCGTGTCGGTCAAGGCCCGCTTCTGAAAATGCGTGACATGCACATCATCGATTACCTGGACAGGGGAGTGCAGAGCGCTCCCCACCGCCCTTGCCTCGTCGATGACGTGTGCATCCTGAATTATGTGGACGTGGTGCGCATGACCTGGCGTGTAGCGAACGCCTTGCGCAACTATGGCTTTTCGGCAGCAAGCCGTATCGCCGTCCTCAGCCCGAACCGCGCGCATGCTTTCGCGTGCATTCTGGGCATTTTTCGGAATAGCAGTGTTTGGGTACCCTTGAATGCCGCGAATTCAGCCGAAGAGAACGGCAAGTTCCTATCGAAGACACAGGCTGAAGTGCTTTTTCTTCACCCGGAATTTCTAGACAAGTTGCCCGATCTCAGGGCGGCGGGGGCGTGCCTGAAACTGATCGTTCTTCTGGGTGATGAAGCACCGGAAGGGCTGGTCGATCTTTCGGGCTTCCTGGCAAAGGGCAGCGATACCCCATCATTTCCGGTCATCGCTGACCCCGATGACCTTGTGACGCTATATTCGACCGGCGGTACGACAGGCGAACCGAAAGCCGTGATGTTCACGAACCGTATGTGGGCGACCATGATCGCAACACATCGGCTTGTGTTCCCGGTGGACGAACCGCCCGTACACCTTGTCGTTGCACCTATGACGCACGGTGCGGGCGGGATCGCCATGTGTCTGCTTTCCCAAGGTGGAACGCAGGTGTTCATGGATCACTTCGATGTCGGCGCCCTGCCGGAAATGGTCGAAAAACATGGTGTCACGCACCTTTTTCTGCCGCCGACCGCCATATACAAACTTCTGGACTCGCACGGCTTGAGTGCAGAGCGATTCAGATCACTGACGCACTTCTTCTATGCCGCTGCGCCCATGTCCGTCGACAGGTTGCGAGAAGCGATCGATCTGTTCGGACCAGTCATGGTCCAGACCTATGGTCAGACCGAATGTCCTCTCGTCTGCACTGTGCTAAGTCAGGATGACCATGTGAAGGCGCTCGCCTCCGCGCCGGATGTATTGAAGAGTTGTGGCAAACCCACGCCTCTCGTCACCGTCGCTATCATGGATTCTAGCGGCAATGTGGTCGAACCAGGCGTGGCCGGTGAGATCGTCGTCAAGGGTGACCTTGTGACGCCGGGCTATCTTGATGATCCGGTGCAGACGGAAGCCATCCGTAGGGCCGGATGGCACCGGACGGGTGATGTCGGCTATTTCGATAAAGACGGCTATCTCTATATCGTCGACCGCCTGAAAGACATGATCATCTCCGGTGGATTCAACGTGTATCCGGCGGAAGTCGAGAAAGTGCTCCTGGCTCATCCCTCGGTTGCAGACTGTGTCGTGGTCGGGGTGCCCCATCCACTGTGGGGTGAAGCCGTCAAGGCCGTTATCGAACTCAGGCCTGGACAGGTTTATGACGCTGCCGCCGTTATGGAATTTTGCAAGGGCCATCTCGGTTCGGTGAAGGCGCCCAAATCGGTGGAATGCTGGGCTGAACTTCCGCGAAGTGCCGTAGGCAAGACGCTCCGCCGCAAAGTGAGGGATGTCTTCTGGGCTGACGCAGGTCGCTCCATTTGATCAATGATTTCGGCTCAGGGAAAGTGGCTTCATGGTATCGCGATTTTCGGGAAGAGTGGTAATGGTTGTCGGAGCCGGGTCGACCGGCCCAGGGTGGAGTAACGGCAAGGCCGCTGCGATCCAATTCGCGCGCGAAGGTGCCAGCGTTTTCTGTGTGGATGTGAACGGCGAAGCCGCAGAGGAAACCGTACATATCATTCGCGAGGAGGGCTATTCTGCAGAAGCCTTCACCGCCGATGCGGGTAATGCGGAGGACGTCGAGGCAACCGTGGCGGCCTGTGTTTCCCGTATGGGCGGCATTCATGTCTTGCACCACAATGTAGGGATCGCGGCCCTGGGAGGGCCCGTTCAGCAATCGTTGCAGGATTGGGAACGGGTCATGTCGGTCAATCTCACCTCCCTGTTCCTGCTTTGCAAGCACGCTCTTCCGATCATGGAAAAGCAGGGAAAAGGTGTGATTACGGCTGTCGGTTCGCTGGCAGCGAACTGCTGGTCGGGAACATCCTACGTATCCTACAGCGCCTCGAAAGCCGGTATGATCGCACTCATTCGTTCCGTTGCTCTTGAATATGCGTCCAAGGGGATCAGGGCGAACACGATCCTTCCCGGCTACATGGATACGCCCACCATCTATGCGTCGCTCGCCGACAAAGCCAATATCGAGCGGGCAGATTTCCGCAATCGTAGAAACGCGATCTGCCCCACCGGGCGAATGGGCGATGCCTGGGATGTCGCTCGGGCAGCCGCATTCCTCGCATCAGATGATGCGCATTATATCACCGGGACGAGCCTTACGGTCGATGGGGGGCTTTCCCAGAGTATTCCGGTATGACAGATACCTCTGACGCGGGAATCGGCCTGCCTATGGTGTGGCCCGGCATAATCTCCGTTGACGGTGATATCATGGCGTTGGCGGGGTCGCACTGTCCGGCGTGCGGACGTTTCGACTTTCCCGCAGACAATCTCTGCCGGGATTGCGATACACTCACGAACAACACATCGCTGGGGCATACTGGGCGCATTTTTAGTGTGACGACCATCAGAACGAAGGCCCCGTTTGGTTTGCCGACGCCGTATTCGGTGGCCTTTGTAGATCTCGATGATGTGCCTTTGAGACTCTTTGCATTGATGGACCCGGACGCCGCGGAGGCATTTATCGGGATGCCGGTATGTCTGTCGGTCAAGCCGCTTGGAATAAATAGTCAGGGCGAGAATTGTCTGCGCCCGGTCTTTGGCACCTTGGACCGAGCAGGATAGATCGTATGAGCTACATCATAGGCGCTGCCCAGACTGCTTTCGGGCGCTTTCCTGAAAGCGGTCTTGTCGATATGGGAGTTGAAGTCCTGCGCGCGGCATTGGCGGACGCGGGCATCGACAAACATGCCATTGATGGTGTCGTGGTGGCCAACGCCTTCGGTGCCATGCTGTTCGGCGAAACGACGATCGGGCAATCTATTACGCACCGCGCTGGACTTCGGCAGGTACCGGTTTTCAACGTGGAAAATGCCTGCACGTCCGGGTCTTCTGCAGTCCATGTCGGCGATATGGCGATCGCAGCGGGACAATGCGACGTCGTCCTTGTAATCGGCGTTGAAAAAATGTGTGTCCCTCAAATGGGGCTGATCAACTCGGGCTTTCAGGATCTCGATACGATGCTGGGCCTTGTCGCCCCGGCAAGCTTCGCGCTGCGCGCCAAGAGGCACATGCATGAGTTCGGAACGACGGACAGGCAACTGGCGGCCGTCGCGGTCAAGAACAGAAAGCACGCCGCGCTCAATCCGCTTGCAATGTTTCGAAAGACCGAGAGCATCGAGAGCGTTCTAGCGGCGTCCATGATTGTCGACCCCCTGACAAGACCGCAATGTTCACCTGTGGCGGACGGTGCGGCGGCACTCATCTTGTCGCGCGGCCCGAAGGTAGGGAATTCCGGTCGTGGACGACATGTCAGGCTCGCAGCGAGCACGCTGGGCTCCGGCAGTCATGAACGTCCGCCAGCGCTGTCGACTTGGGCGACGGACAGGGACGTTGCGGCAAAGACTTATGAGCGGGCCGGTATCGGTCCGGAAGACATCGATGTGCTAGAATGTCACGATGCTTTTTCAATAGCAGAAATCCTGCATATCGAGGCATTGGGGCTTTGTCCGATCGGAGAAGGCGGGCGCTTGACTGAAAGCGGCGAGACAGCGCTCGGTGGGCGTATCCCCGTTAACGTGTCTGGCGGCCTTCTCAGTCGCGGCCATCCCATTGCGGCCACGGCCGTCGCGCAATTCGTGGAACTCACGCGGCAATTGCGCGGTGAAGCGGGAGCGCGCCAGGTGCCTGGTGCAAGCGTCGGTCTCGCGCATTGCATGGGCGGTGATATAGCAGGTGATACGAAATCCTGCACGGTCGCCGTGCTGACTGCCTGAACGGCTTGGGAGAGCAGAATATGTCCAGGTCGGATGGTTCGGACGAAAGCACGGCGTCGGGAGAGCCCATACCTGGCAGCTGGCGCTCGGTCGTTTTGCTGACGTTCGCATCCATCCTGTCGTTCATGGACAGGTCCATCCTCAATCTCCTGGTCGAACCGATCAAGCGTGATTTTCTGCTCAGCGATACGCAGATCGGGTTGCTGGTCGGCATCGCGTTCGCTCTTGTTTATGTTGTCGCGGGTTTACCGTTCGGTTGGCTGGCAGACCGGATCAGCAGGCGCTGGATCCTGTTTTCGGGAGTCATGCTCTGGAGCGTTGCAACCGTCGGCTGCGGCCTGGCCCGAAACTTCTGGCAGCTGTTTTCTGCACGGGCAGGGGTTGGAATTGGCGAGGCAACGCTCACGCCCTGCGCGCACTCTCTGATCAGTGACCTTTTCCCTCGCCGAAGTCTGGCGCGGGCGTTGGCGGTCTATGCAACGGGAAGTAACATAGGTGCAGGCTTGGCCCTGCTGATCGGCGGGCATGTCGTGGTCGCCGTGTCCGCCATGCCGCCGATCGAAATACCATTCATCGGTATAATCAGACCATGGCAGGCCGCATTCGTGACGGTCGGTATGCCGGGTATGCTTCTGGCGCTCCTGATGCTGACGTTGCGGGAGCGGCGCCGGTTGCCCGCGCCTTTGGTACAACGGGACGTTGGGACGCCGGCGACAATGCCGGAAGAATCCTTCATCAGCTTGCTTCGTGTCCAGCGGCGTTTCTATGTACCGCTCCTCGCCTCTTTCGCGTTGATTGCATCCATGAGTTACGGCATGGCAACCTGGATTCCCAGCTTGCTCGTGCGCCGTTTTGATTGGACCTTGGATGAAGTCGGTTTCGCTTATGGAATGATCATATTGATTGGAGGAACAAGCGGCACGCTTCTTGGCGGTGTGCTTGCTGATGCCCTGAAAGCGAGAAAATGCGCCGACGCGTGCTTGCGCGTTTCGTTTATTGCGATGATCGTTGCACTTCCCTGTGCCCTTGTCGCGCCGATCGCCCCATCAGGCGGATGGACATTGTTTTTCGTTGCCCCGTACTGGTTTCTGGCGGCCATGCCGATCGCATTGTTCCCCGCGGCCCTTCAGGAGGTGACGCCTTCGGCATTTCGGGCGCGTATTGCCGCGCTCAGCGTATTCTGCGTCAACCTGCTTGGCCTGAGTGCGGGGCCGATGATCGTTGCGCTCCTGACTGATTATCTGTTCGCAGCCGAAGGCAAGCTGAATATGTCGCTTCTGGTCATGGCGTCAGTATGTATGCCGCTAGCGTTGCTGGGAGCCTGGTTCGCAGGCCGCGCCTTTGTCGCCCCTACGGAGGTTGGAAAAAGCTAGTCGATAGTTCCAACCTTCGAAAACTCCTCTCGAATTTCAGTGCTCGCCTGGCCAAGACATGCCCCGCGATGTGGCGGCCGCAGCGGGAAGCTCGATCCTCACCCAAACAGAGGCGATGACGCTTCGGCTGTTTCTTCGGCGCCTTTCATCGCTCCCGAGCCGGCATATTCAGTTCACAGCCACTTTGTTCGATGGGTAGAAGCGGAACAAAATGTCGGCCACCAGCACTGGCTTTTCCACGGTATCGCTTTCCATCTCACAGCCCATCAGCAACTGGACGCCGCCTGTCACCTCGGTCACGTCTTTCAACGTCATGTGCAACCGGATCTTCGAATCGACCAGAACTGCCGCGGGAAATCTCGCTTTTTCGATGCCGTAGTTCAGACCCATACCGATATCTTCAAGCGTGTAGATATCGCGCAGCAACGGGATAAGCATCGAAAGAGTCCAGTATCCATGTGCGATGGTGCGGCCGAATGGGCAATCCTTTGCCTTTTCGGAGTCCACGTGAATCCAGTTCCAGTCCTTGGTGGCATCGGCGAACATGTTGATCTGTTCCTGCGTGACTTCATGCCACTGGCTCGATCCGATGCGCTGTCCGCGATATGCCTTGATTCCTTCAATGCCCTTGAATGTAACGGTCATAGCATCCTGCTCTTTCTGCTTTGATGATTGGCCCATTCCTTGCCGAGCTGTTCCTGCAACAGCTTACGGTCGACTTTGCCATTGGCCAGGAACGGAATGTTGTCGCGGGTCGAGATGTACTTGGGCGCCTTGTAGCCGGGCAGATGCCGCCTCACATGCGTCTGGATATCGTCAACCGATAAGCTGCGCCCGCTGACGAACGAAGCGGCGGCGACCACCACTTCGCCAAACTCGTCGTCCCTGATACCGGCGACGATTGCGAAGGCGATGGCTTCGTGACTTTCGATCGCTGCTTCCACCTCATAAGGTGAAATATTATAGCCGCCGGACCGGATTAGCTCCTTCTTTCGCCCGACGATGGACAGGTCGCCCCCATCAAATGCGCCGAGGTCGCCCGTTCGGAACCAGCCATCCGGGGTAAACGATGCCGCTGTCGCATCGGGCCGGTGCCAATATCCCTTGATGACCTGTGGTCCGCGGATCAGGATCTCGCCAACGATGTGTCCGTCCATTTCAGTCGGCTCGTCAAGACGCACCTCAAGGCTTGGCAATGGTTTGCCAACGATGTGCAGCAGTTTGTCGGGCGCGGTCTCATTGCAGGAAAAAGTGATGCCGCCGGCGGCTTCGGTCATGCCGTAAGAGACGCCCAGCCGTCTTGCCTTGCGGCGGATAGCTGCAAAGGCGTCCTTTGAAAGTGGTCCGGGCCACCAGACGTAATCGAGGCTGGACAGGTCAAAATCGTCCATCCGTCCCGATGCGGCAAGTCGTTGCAGCATGGTCGGGATGGGTGCCCACAGCGTGATCCGCTTGCCTTCTATCGTGGTGAGGACCTCTTCAACGTCAAAGCGTTCCAGTTGCACGCTGGTGCCGCCCGATAGCAGGACCATGACGACTTCATTGGCAAGGAAGGCGACATGATCGATCGGCAAGAGAGACAGTGACCTGACATTGTCGATGTTGATACGCGAAAGAGCATTTGTCACGGATGTCAAAATGCCCAGATTTGTAATAGCCGCGCCCTTGGGTTTGCCAGTGGAGCCGGACGTGTAGATGAGCGCGAGGGGCGATTCCGGCTGGCCGTTGTTCACGGCTTCCACATCATGCCCTTCGGCCAGAAAAGCTTCGAACTCAGTTGCGATCTCTCTGGCCTTGTCAAAGCTTAGCCGCACTATTGTTTGAGATCTATTGCCAGGTAGCAGGGGCTGGATTTCATCACCGCAGGAGCGTTGTCCCATATCGCGAGGACAGAAGATGACGACCGGAGCGGAATCGGTCAGCACGTGCTTCAGCTCATCGTCCTGCAACCTCAAACCAAGCCCCGCGAAGATCGCCCCCAGCCTTGAACATGCCAGGAGGACGGCTATCACCTCGGGCCGGGGTGGAGACATGAAAGCAACCCGGTCCCCCGGTCGTACCCCCTTGTTCACTAGTGCGGCCGCGCATTGATCCGCCAGTTCGACCAGGCGTGCATAGGAGATGTTGTGGCCATTTGAATCGAGCGCGCAATGTGCGGGCTTCTGTCGCGCGATGGCACTGATCCGATTGTAAAGTGTGTCTTCTACGATGCAGTCAACCATGCCAGTATCACTTTGCTTCAGTAGATTGTGGCGCCGGGGTAGCGCCCGTGCGAAACACCCGCGGCGCCTTGGGTCAGCCAGCGTCCAGCACTGCCGAACCAGCGCGCAAGCTGTGCCATCAGCCAGCGTTTGGCTTGTGCGCTGAGAGATGATGGAGCCAGCCTTTCCAGTGCGGTCGCTGCAATGCTCCGGTTGAACAGTGCAGCGTCTCGCCGTTCACGGGCAAAATGGTCGATACAGGCAATCGCGCTCTGGCGACTGCCGGATTCGAGGGCGCTGCGGATAGCGCTGGCTGCCACAGCTGCATCCATGATGCCCGAATTCAGGCCGCGCCCGCCAAAGGGGGCGAACAGATGAGCGGCCTCGCCGACAAGCAGAACCCTGCGTTTGGTATCTGAGAAATCACGGGCGACGAGCTGGCGGAAGCGGTAGACGGAAACCCATGAGATTTTGATATCGCTCAACCTTGTGTCGAACTGCGCCATCCATTCCCGGCATCCCTTTTCCGAAGCGAGCTGTTCAACGTCGTCGTTAGGTTCGCATTGAAGATCGAAACGCCAGCCTTCCTTAAAAGGAACGATCATGACGTTGCGGCCAGCCAAATTCTTGTGCTGATAATGGAAATAAAGCTTCAGCGGCCACGATTTCAGCGTCGGCGACGTCACATCTGCGATAACATAGGCGGTGTTGGAACTGTTGCCTTCCAGCGGAATATCCAGGCATTGCCGGGCTGTCGATCGCGCGCCATCGGCCGCTACCACATAGGGTGCGATTATCGTCTTACCATTTTCGGTTATGATCTTTACGTACTCATCATGTGCATCAACAGCCTTTAGCGGTGTTGACCACATGAATTTGACGCCATTTTCGATGGCGGCCAGGTAGAGAATTCGCTCTGTTGAAAGTTGAGATAGGCTGGTTCCATAATTCTCATAGTTGGATTTTTTGAAATCCTTTTTGTAAACAATTCGTCCATTGTAGGTGAATTCTGCACCGGTCCAGATATTGCCGGCTTCGCCAACTTTACGGGCAAGGCCGGGAACCATGCGGTCAAGTGTCTGCAGCGGTTCGCGATGGATGAAAATGGCTCGGCTGCCGGGCCTTACCCGGTCTTGGGGTTCGGCCTCTATGATAGTGACCGGAAGCCCCTGAGCGCGCAGCGCAAGCGCAGCTGTCAGCCCGACAGGACCGGCTCCAACTACGATAATGTCGTTTGCCCCTTGCATCTCCAACCCTTTCTGAGTTTGGGGTCATTGTTTCAGCCGCATGACCGATGAGTTGAATTAAGGGTGACACAGGGGCTGGCTCTTCAACAATTGCAGCCAGTCCCAATATGGCGACTGAGCGTCCTGTACTCATTCTGAATTCAGATGGGTTGCATATTGGTAGAAATGATAATTAAGTAATTTCAATTACTTAAAAACAAACTTCCGTTTCAGAAGACAAGGGTTATCGACCTGCAAAGGTATGAGCTTTGTGGCATGTTTGAGTGCTGAGGTTTCCATTCGTTAAGGCAGGACTGTTCGTCGCCAGATCAAGACGCACGGCAATTGTCCGCTTGCTGGTGTTCATGTCACTTTCGCGGCGTGAAGCTTTGATTGCCAAAAAATCACATAACGCGAGGGGAGCTGTTTCGTGAAGTCAAGTGCTTACAAGGCCATGCTAAATGGCGGAATTTGCCTTTCGGTTCTTGTTGCCGGGTCTGCCTTTGCGCAAACGGCTGCGGATACGGCCGGGGACCGACTTGCCGTTGAGGATATTGTTGTAACCGCACAGCGTCGGGTGGAGCGGCTGCAGGATACACCGATTGCTGTTACCGCACTTGATAATTCCGCGCTTGAAGAGCGTGGCCTCACCAATATGCAGGAAGCTCTATCCGGCATCCCAAGTCTAACCTTCAGTACTGGTGACCCAACAGGCGGAAGCACAAGCGCCAATATCTATATTCGTGGCATTGGTCAGAATGATTTCATCATTACAACGGATCCGGGCGTCGGTGTTTATATTGATGGTGTTTTCTATCCGCGCACAACGGGCGGTCTTCTTGACCTGTCAGATATCGCGCGTGTTGAAATTTTGCGCGGGCCGCAGGGCACGCTCTATGGCCGTAATACGATTGGCGGCGCGATCAACATTACGACCGTCGAGCCCGACACTAGTGAGGTGAGCGGTATGGTCGAGGTCGCCTTTGGGCGTTTCGATCATGTGTCGCTTCGGTCCAGCATCAATCTGCCGATCAGCAACAATTTCGCGGTACGTGCATCCGGCGCTTACAAGCGGGCTGACGGTTTTGTTGACCGCGTCATCGCGGGTGACAAGCTGGGTGGTTATGACAGTCTGGTCGGGCGTCTGCGCGGTCTGTGGGAAGCCAGCGACCGGCTGACCGTCGATTTTGCAGTCGATGCTACGCGAACGCGCAATGATTCAAGCCCTACTTACATTACCGAATTCGTACAAACGGGCAATCTGGCACCGCTGTACCTTGCGCCTTTCGTGATGCCGGTGATCGAGCGCCCGTCGAGTGCTGCAGGCTCGGCTGCGGTGGATGATTATATCGCGCGTTATGGGAGGCTGCCGGTTCTGGAGAACAAGGACAATCGTTACGTTTCCCATTCCACCGGGCCGAATGTTAGCAATCTCGATAGTTGGGGCACGTCGATGACGCTGCGTTACGACCTTACTGAGGAGCTGAAGCTGAGCACGATCTCCGGCTATCGTGAAATGGAGGCGCGTTTCGGTTTCGATGCGACCAACAGCCCGTATCAGTATACGCAGTCGCTCAATGATGTGGATAGCAAGAGCTTTACACAGGAAATCCAGATTTCCGGTTCAGTGTTTGAGGACAAGTTGAACTTTGTAACCGGGCTTTACTATTTCTACGAAAAGGCGACGGACAGCAATCAGGTTCGCCTAGCCTCGGGGCTTTATGACAGCCTCGAAAGCCTGCCTGCTGCTGTTGTTCCGCTCGATCCGGCCATTGTTTGCCCGGCACCTTTCCCGGCGCCGTGTCTGGGCGGAGCGGGAAATCCGTTCAACACCGCCTTCGACCTGGATTTTCATGACTTTAACCGCATGATAACAAACAGTTATGCGGCGTTCGGTCAGGCGACGTTCAACCTCAATGACAGCCTCTCGGTCGTCGGTGGTCTGCGCTATACCCGGGACGAGAAAGAATATTACCTTGCGCACCAGCGTATCAATTCGGGTGTCTACAAGGTTGCCCCGACGACGACGGATCGTGCTGACAGCAGTCTGTCACCGAAAGTCGGGATCAACTACAAGATTGATAATCGTAAGCTGTTGTATGTTTCGGCTTCGCGCGGTTTCAAGAGCGGCGGCTTCAATGGTCGCCCCACCACCCTTGCAGAGGTTTCGGCTTTCGGCCCGGAACGGGTTTGGACTTACGAAATGGGGCTGAAATCCGATCTGTTCGATCGGCGGCTTCGTTTGAATACGGCTATGTTCTGGAACGATTACACAGATATCCAGATCAATCAGTTCAGTGCTGACACGTCTGGAAACCTGGTTCTTCTGGTTGAGAACGCCGGCAAGGCGCGGATGCGTGGCTTAGAACTTGAATACACCTTCGTCGCTACCGAAAACCTGACCATTGACGGTGCGCTGTCCTATATCGACGCGGAATACACTCACTTGAATCCGGGTGTGTCGGTGGGGATCAACAACAAGTTGCCGCAGACGCCGACATGGACCGCAAAGACAGGCTTTATCTACAATGTCGGTTTGAGCGATAACTGGTCGCTCGGCCTGCGTGGTGACTGGCGTTACCGTTCTGCAGTGTACAACAACGCAGAAAACACGGCCAGCCTGAAAGCCCCCGGCCTTCACCTGTTCGATGCGCGCGTCATGTTCACTGAAGATGACGCGGGGCTGGAACTGGCAGCCTATGTGAAGAACCTGACCAACAGGCAGTATATCACCGGCGGCTTGCAGGTTCTGGCCAGTTTCGGCCAGGCGGCTGCCACCATGGGCCGTCCTCGTGAATGGGGCGTTTTGATCAAGAAGACCTTCTGATCGGAACTCCTGCTCAATTCGCCGGATGCATGACCTGACGACTGCATCCGGCGGATTGGAATGAGGTGGTATTCGTGTCGTTCAGAAATGTTGTCACAGTTTCCGGCCTCGCGCCACTTTGGCGGAGGTATGATTTTTGGGATCTTTGGTCGGAAATGCGTAATTCATATGTGGGGCCCCCTATGGTAAGGGCTGTTGTCGAGATGGGCCTGAACGGCTGCTCCCATGTGTCCGGCCTGTTTGTACGGATTTATGATAGACGCTGGCCTTGATGGAAATCCGCAGACGAGGTCTCCAACGAGGCGCGCTTAAAAGCGCGATAGATCGCGCGGGTTGATTTCGCTTTAGGCTCGTTAGTTACACATCATTGACTGCCACTGCCACTGCCACTGCCAATTCGGGTATTCGGCTTTTTTCAGGCCGCCAGCTGGTAGGGTCTGTAAGCTTCTTCCCGAGTCAGCACGACCCATGCGATCCGGGCCCGGTGGCGCCGCTTGACCAGCACCGTGGCGCCGTTCTCGTCGACGCCGTGTGCTTGGAACACACTCATCGCCCGGTCCGATCCTATCGTCGTGATCGCCATCGTCATCGTAAACGCTCCTCTTCCTGCTTCGGGTGACCAACAGCTGCATATACCCGCTGACGGTCGGTGCGGGGGCGCCCACATCATCATGGGGAGCCAGCTATGACCGGCTGCACCATTTCGTCGGTGCCGGCATCTGGGACTGCGCGTGATTGGAAGCGACGTTGTGGCCGCAGTCCGATGATCTCGTCGGTGGCGGTGGCTGGGCGTCGGCGACCGCGGGTGGAGAACGACGGGATGTTGACAAGGCATTCTTTGGCGGCGGTGTCGCGGACGTGTTGCCGTGCCGCTTTCCGCAACGGCTCGGCCCTGTCTGGCGGCACTTGTGCGGACTGTGGTGGCGCGACCACACGCCCTGGCATCTGGGAAAATGAAATGGGACCTATCTTGACGGGGTGCCGGGGCGGGGCCGTTGCCACGCGCCGGGTTCACGCCCTAAAATACACAGCTGGCGGTCGATCTGTTGTGTCGCAGGCTGACGTGGAAGTTTGACAGATGTCACGCGTTCGCCTGAGGCCTGTCACGCTTTTGTCCAGTGGTGCGGAAGTGTCCCGGTGTGACGCCTATTTCACGCAGGAAGGCGCGACTGAATCCGGCCTCGGATTGATAGCCAACCAGATGTGCAACCTCGCTGAGTGATGTCGAGCCGCCTTCGATGAGGGTGATGGCGCGATTAATCCTGATGGAGGTGAGGTAGGCCATGGCGGTAACGCCGGTCACACTGCGAAAACTCTCCGCAAAGACAGATCGGCTGCAGCCGACCTCACGGGCAAGAGTTTCAAGCGTCCAGTCTTTCTGGAAATCCTGATGCAGCAGATCCAGCGCTTTTGCAACCTGACGGTTCCCGGTCGATGGATGCCAGAATGCGTCCTCGCCTTGTGCACGCTTCTGCTCCACATTTTCGATCAGTTCGATGGCCAGAATTTCAGTCAGTCTCTTTATAATTCCCGGAGAGGATGGGCGAGAAGTGTTGAGATACTCATTTGAAATGAGTTCAATCAATGAAATCGTCCTGGTGTATCTTTCTCCATCTTTCGGACCTATTATAGAAATGACCGGATATATTCCGGTAAGGGTTGTTTTTGTTGGGATGACACGGCCGATCAATATTTCATTTTTTGATGTCATTCCCGAACGATC
Source organism: uncultured Sphingosinicella sp. (assembly GCF_963974575.1). NCBI lineage: Bacteria > Pseudomonadati > Pseudomonadota > Alphaproteobacteria > Sphingomonadales > Sphingosinicellaceae > Sphingosinicella > uncultured Sphingosinicella sp. The sequence continues at coordinate 21,265 of NZ_CAXBBQ010000005.1, forward strand.
TGAAAAATCTCGCTTTTCAGATTGCATATAAAGTTCTTCGACATCGATGATCAGTTTTTCGGGCAGATCCGGTGCGCTTGAGATTGTATATCCGATGCCGGACGACACGCCGACGATGTCTCCTTCCCGGAGCTCCACACAGGGCAGGAATTTGCTGTCGGTCTGAAGCCAGCCCCCCCCTCTTTTAAGAACGAACAGGGCCAGCATCTGATGTGGGGAGACATGGCATCCCCATGGGGGCGTGAGCCGGACGACCTCATAGCCCATGTCATCGAAGTCGATATAGCCGAGCTTGCTCTTCAAACCTCTCCCTCCGGACCCGCTATCAAGAGAGACAGACCCACGATCAGTGACAGTCTCATCTTTCGTCTTATGTTTCTTAAAGCAAGAATAAGCGTCGAGGTTGAACGGGTGTCAAGCCATAATCAATAATGATGTCAGTTTGTCCTTGCGAAACGAGAAGAGAGTGATTTGGAATGTCCGAGGAAGATGGCAATTATATGAGCCCAAAAGAAAAGAGTATGATTGATTTAATAAATCATGACGGCGGCCAGATAATTCCACTGATTTATTCGGATGGCGATATATACAAAAAGGAATTGGATCAGATATTCGGGCGATCATGGCTTTTTCTTGCTCATACTGATCAGATACCTAGCGCCGGTGACTATGTCTCAACCTTCATGGGTGAGGATCCGATCATTGTCGTGCGTCAGCCCGACGGGAGCGTGGCGGCATTTCTGAATCAGTGCCGCCATCGCGGTATGAGGGTTTGCAGAACGGATTGCGGCAAGGCGCGGGCCTTCACCTGCACATATCATGGCTGGGCATATGATATTTCCGGGCGTCTGGTGAATGTACCGCTGGAAAAAGAAGCTTACCACGGTGAAATCGACAAAGAAGCCTGGGGGTTGGTTCGCGTTCCTCGCATTGCGGTTTTCAGGAACCTGGTTTTCGGGTGCTGGGACGAGACGGTCCCAGAGCTCGAAGATTATATCGGTGAAGCTGCATGGTATATGGACATCATGTTCGATCGCTCTGGGGGTGGTAATGAACTGATCTCCGGCGTTCATAAATGGACGATTTCCTGCAACTGGAAACTGGCTGCCGAACAGTTCGCAAGCGATATGTATCATGCGCCCGTTTCTCACCTTTCGGCCGTGCTTGCGAGCATGCCTGAGAATGCGGCGCCTCTGGATGCCGACTGGCCAAAGGAAGGACGGCAGTTCCGGGCGCGTCGTTTCGGTCATGGTTCAGGATTCTTCACCAGCGAACGCGGGTGGGATTTCAACGTCAACACCATGGGGCAGACGATCGTTGATTATCTTGCTGGAAAACATTCTGATGGGGCCGTTCGGCATCTTGGGGAGATGCGAGGGCGGCGGGTTACCGGCCAGCACATGACGATTTTCCCTAACTTTTCCTTCCTTCCGGGAATCAATGTACTGCGGGTCTGGCATCCCAAAGGGCCGGAAGAAATTGAAGTCTGGTCGATGATTCTTGTCGACAAGGATGCGCCGGATGAAGTCAAGCAGGCCTATCGCGATCGTGTGACCCGGATGTTCGGGCCAAGCGGGATATTTGAACAGGACGACGCAGAAAACTGGATCGAGGTTCAGCGCGTACTGAAAGGGCATCGTGCCCGGATATCGCCATTCAATGTGTCCATGGGCAAGGGGCATGCGGCTGAGGATGTCGAATTTCCTGGCATTGTTAGTGGCATGTTCTCCGAAGAGGCGTCGCGCGGATTTTTCCAACACTGGGCCCGCATGATGGATGGGCAGAGTTGGGCCGAGCTGACCCAGCCGCTCGTATGACTTCAGATCTTTCACACGACAGATAAAGCCAAGGGGCGGCAGATGAATTGTTGCGACGAGGATGGACTTGCGCGCAAGGTTGAGCAGTTTCTTTACGAAGAGGCGGCTGTTCTTGACGAACGCAAATTCGAAGAATGGCTGGGCCTGTTTGCAAAGGATGTTCGGTATTTGGTGCCTGTCAGAACGACAAGGGCTGCACGGGATCCGCGATCTGAATTCAGTGGCGACAGGGAATTGGCGCATATTGATGACGATATCAGCGGCCTGACAGCTAGGGTACGCCGTCTGCGCACCGGATTTGCTTGGGCTGAAGATCCGCCATCGAGAACGCGACATTTTGTTTCCAATGTCCGCGTTCGAAAAATTTCCGAAGTTGAGGTTGAGGCTGATTGCAACCTTCTGGTCTATCGCGGCCGATTGGACCGACAGCAGGATATTTTCTGCGGCAAGCGCGTGGATCGCCTGCGGGTTTGTGATCGGCAGCCCGGCCTAGAGATTACGGTGCGGACTGTATATCTGGATCACACGCTGCTTTTTGCAAATGGCATAAGCATTTTTTTCTGAGGTCATAATGACGTATACTACATTATCTTTGCGAAAAAATATCGAAGATGGAAGTATTGTTCGATTTGATACTCAGGATGGTCCCGTAGCGATCTGTAATGTAGGCGGCAATTTCTACACCATATCAGATACATGCACGCATGGTGAATGGGCTTTGTCGCAAGGCTGGTTGGAAGGACACACCATCGAATGTTCGCTCCATATGGCAAAGTTCGACGTGCGCACGGGGGCAGTCCTTTCTCCACCGGCCACATGTCCAGTGAAAAGCTATGCAACGCGCATTTTGGGTGATGAAGTGCAGGTCGATATTCCTGAATCCGCCCATGCTGCGGGGCGTTCATGACGGCCGGGATTGTCATCATTGGTGGCGGTATCGCCAGTCTGGAATGCGCCCGGCATTTGCGTCGAAACGGATATGCAGGCCGTATCACGATCCTTTCTGCCGAGGCCGTACTTCCATATGAGCGACCGGTCTTGTCGAAGGCCGCTCTCGGCAATGGGAAGACGCAGATTCCGCTTCTCACGTCGGAAGACGAACTTCACGCTGCTGATATCCGCTTCTGCCTTCAGCAGAGGGCGGAACAGATTGTCCGGCCCGAACATTATGTGCTGACCGCAGATGGGCGGCGCCATTATTATAATCAGTTGGTCATTGCCACTGGGGCACAGCCCAAACGGCTTGTGACCGCAGGCAGCGATCTGGCCGGCGTATTTTACCTCAGGGAATGGTCGGATGCTGTCGCCTTGCGTGATGCCCTGATCGAAGCGGCATCTGTCGTCGTTATTGGCGGTGGCCTGATCGGTCTTGAAGTCGCATCGGCAATGCTGGAGCACGGCAAGCAGGTGACGGTCGTCGAAGGCACTGCATTCATCATGTCGCGTTCACTGCCTTCTGCACTGAGTTTGTTTGCCCTCAATCGTCTTTCCACGGATGGTGTCGACTTTGCACTCGGCCGGACAGTATGTGGGATTTCAGGTGAGGGCCGCGTGCGCGGGGTCGTTCTGGATAATGGAACAGAACTGCTCACAGATGCGGTGGTTTGTGGAATTGGCGCGGTTCCGAATGACAGCCTGGCATTTTCCGCAGGCCTAAAGACTTCCGATGGGGTTCATACTGACCGTCATGGTCGGACATCCGACGCGAATATTTTTGCAATCGGAGATGCCGCCCATTGGGGGGCATTGGATTCACCAGCTGGAAAACGGTACGAAACTTACAATGATGCCATTTTTCAGGCGCATGTGGTGGCAGCATCCATTTGCGATCAGGTCAGTGACGGGTCAATGCTGTCGACCTTTTGGTCTGATCAGCATGGGCTTCAGATTCAAGGGGCAGGTGATGCCCAAGGTGACACGACCGTCATCCGTCATGCTGGGAATGCTCAGACAATTTCAGCATTGGTTCTGAAGAGCGGGCAGGCAATCGGTGCGTTTGCTATTAACGCTCCGGCAGATTTCTCCGCCCTGAAGCGGTTCGTCGGTCGGCGGATTCAGCCGGCGACAGCGGCATTGATCGCCGACCCGGGAATACAATTGCGATTGCTGCTGTGTGAATTGGAAAGGGTCGCCGCATGACGTGGCTTACAGGCAATGTAGCGCTGGTGACAGGCGGTGCATCAGGCCTTGGGCGTACAATCGCTGAAAGGTTCGTGGAGGAGGGCGCGGAAGTTGTCGTTCTCGACCGTTCACAGGAAAAACTCAATGAACTGAAAAGCAAGCTGGGTACGCAGGTCGCCATCTGTTGCGGTGATGTGCGCAGCTATGCCGATAATCGAAATGCGGTGGATATTGCCGTCAGGCACTTCGGCCGTCTCGACACCTTTATCGGCAATGCGGGGATATGGGATTATCAAACTGCGCTCGCAGATATCGATCCTGAACGTTTCGATGATGCGTTTTCCGAAGTCATGGGGATTAACGTCGGCGGCTATCTCAAAGGGGCGAGAGCGGCATTGCCTGCTCTTCTTGAAAGCCGTGGAAGCGTTGTCCTGACCCTGTCCAACGCAGGATTTTATTCGAACGGAGGAGGGGTGCTCTATACTGCATCCAAGTTCGCCGGCGTTGGCCTTGTCAAGCAGTTGGCATTTGAACTTGCGCCTCATGTGCGCGTGAATGGAGTCGCTCCTGGTCCGCTAGCTTCCGATTTGCGTGGTCCAGAAAGCCTGGGGCTGCATGATCAGTCTATCGGAAATCTGCCTATGGCAGAGCTGGTAGCTCAGAACTCCCCGTTGCCCGACCTGCCGAGAGCGCAGGATTATGTGGGAGCTTACGTGCTTCTCGCTTCCAGCCGGCATTCCCGCATGACAACTGGTGCCATCCTGAATGTCGATGGGGGAATTGGCATAAAAGGCCTGACGAAACCGTCAGGTGGTGAAGAATTATTCGATCGCTTTTGCAAGGGAGAAGAACCATGAGCCGTATCGACGCGCTCGGGTATCTGGTGTTCGGTGTATCCGATCAGGTGGCCTGGAACCAGTTCCTCACAGACTATCTGGGTACGATGGAAGGGGCGACCGGGGGTATCGGCGATGAACGAGTCTATCGGATCGATGATTATGCGGCGCGCATCATCACCATTCCCGCAGCCGAAGACGATATTGCGGTGCTGGGATTTGAGGTGCGTGATGCAGCGGTGCTTGCTCAGCTTCAGGACAAGGTCACAGCGAGCGGAGTGGAAGTCGTACGAGCGGATCAGGATCATGCCCGTCGCCGCATGGTTGATGAACTGATCAGCATTCGCGACCCGGATGGAAATGAAATAGAGATTTTCCATACGCCGCGTCGTTGTCCCGATCAGCCGTTTTTTTCTGCACGCTTGAGTTCACCATTTGTCACTGGCGCCGAGGGGCTGGGACACGCGGTTCTGGCGACACAGAAAATTTCCGAAATGCGTAGATTCTACTGCGATGTTCTGGGTTTTAATCTCAGTGATTACATTGACATTCAATTGGGTCCAGAATTTATGACAGAAGCGATATTTCTTCATTGCAATTCCAGGCATCACAGCATTGCCCTGCTCGCAGCGCCTTTTCCAAAGCGGCTGGTGCATTTCATGCTTGAAGTAGAAAATATAGATGACGTCGGACGTCTTTATTCTGAAACTGAAAAGCATGGGGTAACAATATCGGGGAGACTTGGTCGTCACACCAATGATCGGATGCTGTCCTTCTACATGGAGACACCATCAGGGTTTGAGCTCGAATTTGGTTGTGATGGCCAGCCTATCGATCCCGAAAACTGGGTGCCTTCACGTTATCGATCAACCTCGATCTGGGGGCATGAACGGGTCAACGATTAAAGGCGCATGCCCGATATTTCCCAAATAATCGATAATAGAGGAGGATGACCAATATGGTTCATACATATGAATCGACAAGCCGTACCGTGGAGTTTGATGGAATTACCATTCATTACAATGATGCAGGCGAGGGGTTTCCCAGTATACTTATCCACGGTGGGGGTCCGGGCGCGACTGGGTGGAGCAATTACCGCCGCAATGTCGATGCTTTATCTGAAACCGGGCGTGTGATTGTTATCGACCTGCCTAACTATGGCCGCTCATCCAAGGTTGGGCCGCAGCAGGGGCTATTCGGCTATTATTCCCGGGTCGTGCGCAGCTTCATGGACACAATCGGCATTGAACGTGCGAATTTCATCGGCAATTCGCTCGGTGGCGGTACGTCGCTTAAATTTGCAATCGATACACCTGAACGTGCTGGCAAAGTCGTTCTGATGGGGGCGGGCGGCGGCCTGCCGATTTTCTCGGCGATGCCTACCGAAGGGCTGCGGCGCATGTTCGGCTATTACACCGACGGTCTACCGACCCGTGAAAAGCTGCGTGCTTTCATTGAAATGATGGTCTTCGATTCGTCGCAGGTGTCGGATGAACTTCTGGAAGAACGCTTCCAGAATTCCATCGACCCCGAAGTGGTGACGGCACCGTCCATCCTGCCGAAGAACGGAAAACCTGCGATTGAGGATCTGTGGCGGGAAGACCTGGGCAGTCTTCAGAATGAATTCCTCATCATCTGGGGGCGTGAGGACCGTGTTCTACCGCTCGATTCCGCGTTTATTCTTATGAACCAGCTTCGTAACGCGCAGTTCCATGTGTTCCCGAATTGCGGCCATTGGGCGCAGTGGGAGCGCGCTGATGATTTCAACCGCATCGTTGGGGATTTCCTCGCGCGCTGATCGGCCCGATTGACGGTAATCCGACACCCAATGCGCAACCGGACATGAATCTCAGGGGAAGGGCGATAGTATGAAGACGGTTTTCGGGTCGCTCGAAGCTTATCAGAAGGGTAATGTCGTCGTTATCGACGATGATCCAAAGAATTACGTGTTCTCAAACATATATGAAACGGCTGCGCGTTCGGCCCCATATGAGCGCGTTTGTTCGGCGAAGAACTTTGAATATGTCATCGAGGTTTCCCGGGCGGAGGGGCAGTCGGGCTGGTATGCCTGTGCCCATGACGAATTCGTCGTGTGCATGGATGGCGAGGTCGAAGTGCATCTGGTGAAGCTGGATGCGCCCCATGCCGCCATCGACATGACGATCGAGGGCGCGCAGTGGCTGGATGACCTGCCCCAAGGGCAGAGGATGATGGGCCGTATCGTGCTTAGGCGGGGGCATATGGCGCTGCTTCCTGCAGGCGCAGCCTATCGATTTGAATCCGCAAAGCCGGGCGTGATCATGTTCCAGACGATCCAGGGCCCTGCAACCGTTGAAAAATGGGCGGACATCTGCCTCGCTTGAGGTTGACCCAGCCGGAACAGGCGAGAATGTCAGCACGGAGAAAACATCATGGCAATGAACGATAACGCAACCGAAGTGCACGAAATCGCGAACCCTCTTGGGCTTCCGGTGATTTCCGACTTGGAAGTCGGGGCAATCAGCAACGAAACCGGATATAAATCCTTCCGCGCGGGCGCCTTCAATTTTCGGCGCGACGAATATTTTGCCCGAATCTCGTGGCCGGGCGGTAATCACCAGATGTCGATCGATATCTTCCTTCGCGCATTGATGCGAGACGTCGCCTGGAATTTCTTTTACGGAACGGTCAATTTCGACGGTGTATTTGGTACGACCAATTATTATGGCGAGGTTGACGTTTTCGCCGGTGCGATGAACGAAGCCTATACGTCGGCCGGGCGTGAGTTCATCCAAAGGTTCAAGTCGGATGAACTGTCGCAGGTTTTCCGGCAGATGCTGGATGACTGGACCATAGAATCCTACGATCCTTTTGCCGCGCCGTTGGAAACCGCGACACCTTGGGGTGAAAAGCGGGGGTATAACAGTGACGCGATCAATCGCCAGCGGGTGACAGCGCGCCGCATGGTGGGTCTGCCCGGTGATATGCCGCTCCGTTCTGATGAAAGCGGCTATCCCGTCAATCGCGCCTTTACAGATGTCGACCAGTCGGAACCCAAGGTATACGCTGAACCTGGCTTCGAAGGCGAAGTCTCCGCGTTCAACCTGTTCGGCTATCTGTCCCGTTCGGATGTGACATGGAATCCTTCGGTCTGTTCAGTCGTGAAGGATAGCCTCTTTTGTCCGACGACCGAGGAGTTTACTCTTCCCGTCGAACATGGCAATGATCGTGTGGAATGGTTCCTCCAGCTTTCCGATGAAATTGTTTGGGAAGTCAAAAGCGCAGAAAAGGGCAGGCCGCGGGCAACAGTAACCATGCGTGCCGGCGATATTGCCTGCATGCCCGCCGATGTTCGTCATCAGGGCTATTCGAACAAGCGGTCGATGCTGCTGGTCTGGGAAAACGGGTCGCCGAAAATTCCCGAGCTTGTACGCTCGGGGACCGCCCCTGTCGTACCCGTAAGCTGGTAATAGGGCCTATTCCGTGCAAACGCGTCTATTCATCAATGGTGAATTTGTGGATGCCCTTTCGGGAGCGTCCATTCCTGTCCGCAACCCTTTCGACAATAGCCTGATCTGCGAGGTTGCGGGGGCAGAGGCCGCCGATGTTGATCGTGCGGTTGCGGCTGCACGGGCGGCGCTGCCCGGCTGGCGGGCGATGGATGCCGCTGATCGTGGCTTGCTGCTGCTGAGACTGGCCGACGCTATTGAAGGCAATGCCGATGAACTGGCTGAGCTGGAGGCGCGCGATACGGGGCATCCGCTGCGCGACACGCGTAATCTGGATGTGCCGCGTACCGTGCGATGCTACCGTTATTTCGGTGGCATGGCCGATAAGTTCGAAGGCTTTGTGCCGCCAGTCTATCCGGGCTTCCTGAACTACGTCGAGCGGGAGCCAGTGGGCATTGTCGGACAGATCGTGCCATGGAATTTCCCGCTGATGTTCACCGCATGGAAGTTGGCGCCCGCACTGGCCGCGGGCAATTGCGTGATCATGAAGCCGGCCGAATTGACCCCATTGAGCAGCCTGCGCATCGCTGAACTGGTCCGCGACGTGGGATTTCCGCCAGGCGTCGTCAACATTCTGCCGGGCTATGGGCATACGGCCGGTGCGCGGCTGGCGGACCATCCCGAAATCGGCAAACTGTCCTTCACCGGATCGACGGAGACAGGGCGGAACATCGTGCGCATGTCGGCTGGTAACCTGAAGAAGCTTCAGCTTGAGCTAGGCGGAAAAGGCGCGAACATTGTGTTCGAGGATGCCAATATAACAGCGGCGGTGAATGGCGCTGCCTGGGCGATCTTCCACAATCAGGGACAGGCCTGCATCGCTGGCTCACGACTAATCCTCCAAGAGGCGATTGCGGATGAATTTCTTGAACGGTTCATCGGCCTGGCGCGGTCCATTCGTTTGGGCGATCCGCTGGATCCGTTGACCGAAATGGGACCGTTGACGTCGAAAGAACATCAGCAGCGCGTGCTAGCCTATTGCAAACTGGCCGTCGAGGAAGGCGGAGAAATTCTGACGGGCGGCAAGGTGCCGTCCGACCCTGCACTGGCTGCCGGCTTTTTCGTTGAACCTACGATCGTCCGCGCGAAACCATCAGATCGTATCTGTCAGGAAGAAGTGTTCGGTCCGTTTGTCAGTGTGACAACCTTCAGCAGTGACCAGGATGCATTGGTCATTGCCAATGACGTGCCATACGGCCTTGGTTCCGGCCTGTGGACGAACAATCTGCAGCGTGCACATCGCATGGCACGGGAAATTCGGGCGGGCATGGTCTGGATCAATTCCTACAAAGTGGTTCATCCGGGGTCGCCTTTCGGGGGCGTCGGAAAGTCCGGCTATGGCCGCGAAATGGGCTTTGAGGTGATGCGCGAATATACCCAGCCGAAATCGGTATGGGTCAATGTCGATGCCCAAATTTCCCCATTTTACAAGCGTCCGTGAAGGTAGCATTTTCTGTGTCGATCAGTTCAAAAATTATACCGCTGGATGAAGCCGTGCGGCATTTTGTTAACAATGGCGATCATGTCGCGCTCGAAGGCTTTACTCACCTTATTCCCTTTGCTGCGGGGCATGAAATCATCCGTCAGGGGAAGGGCGAGCTCACCCTTTATCGGATGACGCCCGATCTCATTTACGATCAGATGATCGGCATGGGATGTGCGAAAAAGCTTGTCTTCTCCTGGGGGGGGAATCCGGGGGTTGGCTCACTTCATCGCTTTCGGGATGCAATCGAACGCGGGTGGCCGCATAAAATTGAGATTGAAGAACGTACGCATGCCGATATGGCCAATGCCTTTGTAGCTGGGGCCAGCAATCTGCCGTTTGCCGTGATGCGCGGTTATATCGCGACTGATCTTGTCGAACAGAGCAGGCGGGTCCGTTTTGTGACCTGCCCCTTTACCGGGGAGAGGCTGGCCGCTGTTCCTGCCGTCCGGCCGGACGTTAGCATCATTCATGCGCAAAAGGCCGACCGGAAAGGAAATGTCCTGATGTGGGGCATTCTAGGCGTCCAGAAGGAGGCCTGCCTCGCCGCAAGGCGGGCAATAGTTACCGTCGAGGAGATTGTCGACGATCTCGCTGCACCACCCAATGCCTGTATCATGCCGCATTGGGTTCTGGATGCGGTATGTGTCGTGCCGCGTGGTGCATGGCCCTCCTATGCGCAGGGATATTATGAACGCGACAACAGCTTCTATCAGGCGTGGGATGGCATATCGAAGGACCGGGAAGGCTTTACGGCGTGGATGAAGCGTCATGTGCTGGAAAGCAGCGATTTCAGTGCATTTCTCGATGCGCTTTCAAATATCCCTGAGGAAGTGTCACCGGCATGACGACTAGCGATTATTCAACGTCCGATATGATGGTGGTCGCTGCGGCGCGCCTGCTTCGCAAGGATGCGGTCTGTTTCGTCGGCATCGGCCTGCCTTCCAAGGCTGCCAATCTGGCTCGCCTAACCCATGCGCCGGATGTAACGCTGATTTATGAATCCGGCCCCATTGGCGCAAAGCCATATGCATTGCCGCTGTCGATTGGTGATGGTGCGCTTTCGACCTCGGCTGATACCGTGGTGTCTACCCATGAGATATTCCGTTACTGGTTACAGGGCGGCAGGATTGGTGTGGGTTTTCTGGGGGCTGCGCAGATAGATCGTTTCGCCAATATCAACACTACGGTGATCGGCGATTACAAGGCGCCACGGGTTAGGCTGCCCGGTGCAGGGGGCGCCCCTGAAATTGCGGCATTGGCAGGCGAGGTGCTGATCGTTCTGAAGCAGACACCCAAGGCATTTGTCAATCAGCTGGATTTCATGACATCCGTCGGTCATCTCGATGGAGGGGATTCCCGTCAGCGGGCGGGACTGCCGGGAAGGGGGCCAACAGTCGTTGTCACGGATATCGGCATTCTCATGCCAGATCCGCTGGACCGCGAACTGACCCTGGTGTCCCTTCATCCGGGACGTAGAGTGGATGAGGCAAAGGCCGCAACCGAATGGGATCTCAAGATTTCCACGTGCATTGACGAAATAAGCCCGCCGACACCGCATGAACTTGCAACGCTGCGGGAACTGGAGCGCCGGACGAAGGAGATGAACGGATGAACGCCGTCAGTCGTCTTGCGACGAGCAGCTTCACGCACGACGTTTCCGCCCAACGCGTCATTTTTGGATTTGGGAAACGAAGCCAGTTGGCAGAGGAGGTGGAGCGCTTGGGTTGTCAGCGCGCGCTTGTCATCTCATCCGCGCCTCAAAAGGATCAGGCGCTGGAAATCGCAGGGCTTATCGGCACTCGCTCGGTAGGTGTGTATCCCTATGCTGAAATGCACACACCGGTCGATGTAACGGAACGGGCCGTGAGTTTCCTTGTCGAAAGCCGGGTTGATTGCCTTGTGGCCTTTGGCGGTGGTTCAGCCATCGGGCTGACCAAGGCCCTGGCGCTTCGTACGCGACTGCCTCAGATTGCATTGCCGACCACTTTTGCGGGATCGGAAATGACTCCTATTTTGGGACAGACGGAACATGGCGTCAAAACGACGCTGAGGGAAAACATCGTCTTGCCGCGTACAGTGATCTACGATCCAAAGTTTGTTGAAACCTTGCCGGTTGCCGTGGCCGGACCCTCGGGCATGAATTCAATCGCACATGCCGTCGAAGCGCTCTACGCCGAGAACCACGATCCGATCGTGGACATGTGGGCAGAGGAATCTATCGGCGCGCTCGGGCGTGCTTTGCCGGTCATTGCCACGGGGTATGCTCCGGCCGATGCCTGGGCCGAGGCGCTTTATGGCGCCTGGCTTGGGGGAGCCTGTTTGGGTATGGCGGGAATGGCGATCCATCACAAGCTGTGTCACATTCTTGGTGGAAGCTATAATTTGCCCCATGCGGATATTCACTGCCTGCTCATTTGCTATGCCGCTGCTTACAATCGCTGCGCCGCACCGGAGGCGATGGGTAGAATTGCACGTGCGCTGAATGCGCAGGATGCGCCACAGGGACTGTACTATCTGATGCTGACGGTGGGTTCAGTCAAAAGTCTGCAGGCTTTCGGTCTGACGCCTGCTGATCTTGATCATGTTGCTGAAATGGCGGTCGCCAACCCTTATTATAATCCGGCGCCGGTCACGAAGGATGGTGTTCGGGCGCTGCTTGAAGCGGCCTATTTCGGTAGTGTTCCCTACTGAATGGAATGACCCCAAAGCATTATGAGGTGACACGGCTAAAGCGGACCCGCCTAATGGGGCAGGCCAAATGGATCGGCGCCAACGGCATGAGCCATGTCCGCGGTGCCCCGATGCATCCTCAGACCCAGGGCAAGATCGAACGCTGGCACCAGACCCTCAAGAACCGCATCCTGTTGGAAAATTACTTCCTGCCCGGCGATCTGGAGGCCCAGATCGAGGCCTTCATCGACCACTATAATCACCGCCGATACCATGAAAGCCTCGGCAACGTGACGCCAGCCGACGCCTACTTCGGCAGGGCACCTGCCATCATCAAACAGCGCGAAAGGATCAAACGACAGACCATCGAACATCGGCGCTTGCTGCACCGCAAGCTCGCCGCCTAATATCAGCCCCCAGACGAGGCCCGCGCTCCGCTAATTTACGCCGCGAGTTGCGCCAAATGTTCTGACGACGGACACATTAATCCCGCGGCGTTCGCGCGCCTCCATGGTGACCTCATGGAAGGGAGTGCGCCAGATCAGGCGCTGATCGAAAAACATGCGCGCGCGCGTGGCTTTAGTGTCGATGTCGTTACCCATGAAATGGAGAGGCCGAGAGTAAAGCGCTATCTGAAAGCGGCCCGCAACATCGCGGAAGAACTGGGCCTGACGGGCGTGCCAGCCTTCCTCAATCCGCGCGGCGAACTCCATCTCGGCGGCATTGACGAGACGCGCGCCGTCGCGATGATTGGCCCCGCGAGTGATGCTGCGTCGGAATGACCCGGGATATGGCAATGTGCCCACTTGAATTGCGTCCGAACCATGACATTCGCCAGAGTCGAGGGCCGGACCAGGCATCTTCCCGTTGCGATCATGATGCGAGGGCGGGAGATCCGGAGAGGCCGCACTGACCACGCTGTTTTTGCTGCTTTCCCGAACGCGGCTCGCGGCTTGGTCGAAGCCTGATATTAAACGGCTCGCTCCGGAGTATGCGCCTGACTCAGCCAGAACGGAACACTCATCGGCAGCGCCTCCTCGACGCCGCCGTTGGATGAACCGATCAACCCCCACCGTAAGCGAATGAATAGTCCTGAGCCTCGCCGCAGAAGTGGTTGAAGTCCGGCTTGGCATCTGACGCGATACATCCTTCATTGGGGGGGAGCATGTACGGATGCTCCCACGCCTAAGATTCGGACAGCCGGCTCTCTAAGGTTCAACGCACCGCCGTTGATAACGCTTGGATGATAGTAAAGGTGGCAACAAACCACGCTATCCACGAGATTCATCGATCGTCCCCGCAACGTCCCGCATCTTATTTTGCGAGTCTCCGCCGGCAACATGACGATGGCCGACCGTCATGCTCCGCAGCACGCCATCGCGGCGAATCAACCCATGCATAAGGGCGGCCGCCAGATGCGCCAAAATCAACGCGAAGAGCAGCATCGCCACCGCAGTATGCGCAGTCCGCAACACTGCATAGGTTTCGAGATCGTGCGGCAAGATTCGCGGCAGAGCGAGGCTTTCTAACACCTGCACTGAATAGCCGCCGGCCGAAAGCATGGCCCAGCCGATCAGCGGCATGGCAATCATACTGAGATAGAGCAGCACGTGCGACACGGTGGCAATCCGCTTCTGCAACGGCGGCAGGTCGCCGGGCAGAGCCGGGGCGCCGGTCGCCAGCCGCAGCGGTACGCGGATCAAGACCAGCAGCAGGACGACGACACCGACCGGCCGGTGAAGCGCAAGCAGCGCCGTATATTGCGGGCCGGTCGTCGACACCATGCCCACCCCAAGGAACAGCATGATCAGGACCATCGCTGCCATCAACCAGTGAAGTACGCGCATAGCGAGATGGAAATCAAGCGCATTGCGGTTCATCGTGCATTCTCCCCAGTCGGTTGCGGGCCGATGGCGCTCGGCCCCGGCCCCTCCTCGGCGCGACGCGTGAAAGAGGATGAATAGACTTTCGACCGCGCGGAGAGCAGCGGATCTTCGGATAGGCTAATTCCCGGCGGCAGAATGGTTGGATCGAAGTTGAGATCGCGGCATCGCCCGGTTTCTTCCGGCTGGACCGCCGACAGAGTCAGTGTGCCCGCCTCGATCGTCCGGTGCGGCCCGGACCAGGCAACGGTCGCCTTGTCGGTCACGTCGCCGGGATTGGCGACGACCAGTTGAAGGCGCCAGCGCGACGGCCCTTCTGCCGTGCGCGCGATCATCTCTTCGAACAGATAGTCGCGCGGCAATTCGTCTATCCGCTTTTTGTCCAGGCCACCGGAGGCTGCCATTGGCACGAACTGCCACCGAACCAGCCGAGTCACGGCTTTGGGATCCGTGAAGCGGAACGCGTTGATGCTGTAATAGGTCGCGTTGGCAAAGCTGTTCGGTAGAACCGCTTGCGCGAGATAATCCTGGAAGGCCTTCACCTCCGGATGCTGTGCAAGAAATGTCTTCATGACCGCAGGATCGGGTTTGCCGGTCCGGCGCTCGGGCCGACTCGCGCGCTGGAGAGCGACAAACGATGCGACATCGGCCACGGGGAAGATCGGAGTGTGGTCCAGCGCCATCCGCCATTCGTGCCCATCCGGTGTCATCAGCAGGAGCGCCATCGAATGGAACACGTTGCGGCCGTCGGGAGCGAATGGATTGCCGCCGGCCACCGAAAAGCGCCCGATCACTGGATAGCGTCCCGGCCGAAACGCGCTCGCGGAGGAAAGCGCGGCGCCAGCGCCGTCAGTTTCGAACGTACCGGTGAAACACAAGCCCTTCGCGTGTCCGCGGCGGTATCCCGGATATTTGCCGCCATTGCTCTCGATTTCGGCGATGACATCCGCACCGTCTATGCGGCTGCCGCCGATCCAGCCGCCCGCCCAAGCGAATCCACCCGCGAGCAACAACACGACGGCGCCGATCAGCGCCACCGGTCCGGCAGGAGGGCGATTTCTGAAAAGCATGAAAAAATCCCAATCGTCATCGAAGTTGCTAATGGGACGATGACGATGGCAGTCTTATTCCATGAAGCCCGAAATATAATTGGTCACGGGAATAAAGCGCGCCGCGTGGCGTCTCATTCGCTATGAGTCCGTCCATGCAACCGAGCGCAGAGATGATCGCACTTGTCGAGCCGTTGATTCCGGCCCTGCGCCGCTATGCCCGCTCGCTGCTGCGCGACCGGGAAGATGCGGACGATCTGGTGCAGGACGTGATCGAGCGGGCGCTGGTTCGCTGGCACCAGCGCCGCCGCTCGGCCAGCGTGCGTGCGTGGCTGTTCACAATTCTGCATAACCTCGCGATGGACCACCTGCGTCAGCGCACGCGGCGTGGCATGATCGAACCGATCGACGCAGTGCCCGAAGCGCAGCTCGCCCATCCTGCGCGTCAGGAAGCCGCGGTTGCGCGGGCCGATATCTTGGCGCTGGTGGCGGCCTTGCCAGAGGAGCAACGTAGCGTTCTCCTCCTCATCGCGGTCGAGGATCTGAGCTATGCCGAGGCGGCGACCGTGCTCGACGTGCCGCAAGGGACGATCATGTCCCGCCTGGCCAGGGCGCGCGAGCGACTACGGCGGATGATGGAAGGAGAGAGCGCTATGTCGCAGCCGATAATGAAAATCGTATCATGAGCCAGGGGCCAATCACCGAGGCCGAGCTTCAGGCCTATGTCGATGGCCGCTTGCCGCACGAGCGCGCGGTGATTGTAGCGGCCTGGCTCGCCGAGCTGCCCGAACAGAGGACACGGATCGAAGCCTATCGCGAGCAGCGCGATGCGCTGCGTGCGGCGTTCATCCCGATGATGCAGGAACCGCTGCCGCCGGCGCTGGACCTGCGGCTTCGTTCGCGGACGCAGCGGGGCTGGGGCACCGCCATCAAGGCCGTGAGTATGGCGGGCCTGCTATTTGTCGGCGGTGCGGGTGGATGGGCGCTGCGCGGATGGGATGCTCCGCCATCCACCGGAACCGCAGTGCTTGCCCGCGAAGCAGCGGCCAGCTACGCTGTCTATGCCAGAGACAATGCGCGGCCGGTAGAGGTTGCGGTGAGCGAGCGTCAGGCACTGGACGGATGGCTCTCCGAACGACTGGCGCGGTCGGTCACCGCGCCCGATCTGGACGCAGTGGGGCTGTATCTGATCGGCGGCCGCCTCGTCGCGACCGAACACGGCCCGGCGGGTCTCTATATCTATCGTGACGCTACCGGCGAGCGGGTCGCGCTCTATTTTCGCCCCATGAAGGCGGATGGAACCGACCGTATGCGCCAGCGTGAGGCCGCTGGCGTTCGCGGATGGACCTGGGCTCACGACGGACTAGGCTTCGGTGTGTTTGGCGCTGCGCCGCAGGAATTCCTGCATCGCGCGGCCGACCTCGTGCGGGCGCAAAATGGGCGGACATGACAATCCGCCCGCTCGAATACTCGATTGGGAAAGGATGGTGCTTTGGGCGCCTGCAAACATCATTTGATATCTCCCGAAAGAGATTGCGCAGGATCACCGAATATCTCGCATAAACTGATCAGCATCCCGTGATGGTTTTTCAAAGCTTGCTATATCGATATGTTGAGTTAGTGCAGCTTGATTGAACGAGAGCCGGGCCTCCTGCTCGCCCCTCAGCGAACCGAATGGCGTTCTTGCCGACGGAACCCCATCAAATCGAAATACGCCAGACTTCGCCGTGGTGGTGGACTGCCCGTAACATTATCTATGTTGGAAAAGCGTTCGCTCCTCAAAAGGCGAATGAACTGGTCGCACTCCACGCGGCGCTCTTCTTACCGGGTTTTCAAATGCTTGTCGCGAGCAATGCGGTGGCGCAACAATTCGCTATCCTCCCCGAGGTAGCGATCTCCCGTCTCTCTGCCGATGTGGTAACGAGCATACCAATATCACTGTGTTCCCCGCTCGCGCACATTTGATGAACTGCGGATATCAAAGGCTGTATCATCCAAGAGCAGTGCCATAAGCTCATAGCAGGCGGTCTGTGCGCAGTTCAGGAATGGCCACGATACGTGATCATTTCCTTCAGAAAATAGAGCGAGACACGCCGCTCCAGCTGGCGCCGACGCCAGCGACGACCGGTTCGATAACCCATCGGACTGTGAGTGCCGTCCACTGCAATACACGGCGCCGAAGTTGCTGCGTGGGGGGCGGCGGATCGCCATCTCTAACAAAATTGTTGCGACATACGAGACATTGTCATGCAAAACGTTGTTTCTCGATTTTTCGGATGTTAGCCTTGCAACAAGGTGCGAGGAACAAGCCTTATAGAGGAAAAAAGTCCGTCAGGACGGGAACGTTTGTGGAGGGGGTTATGAAGAACAGGAATCGTGTACTTTTCGGCGGTTGCGCATTCGCCGTGCTTGCTCAAGCGTCAATGGCTGCGGCAGATCAGGGCGTCGTGGCTGCTGCCGTTGCCCCGGCGTCGCCCGCCGAAGTGTCCGACGCGGAAATCATCGTAACCGGTTCCCGTATCGCATCCACGGGATTTACCGCACCTACGCCGACGACCGTTATCGGTGAAGAATTGATCGAAGCGCGCGGCATTACCAATGTCATCGATGCCATCAACGAGGTTCCGGCATTCCGGCCGAGCCAGACTCCGGCCGCTGCGGCGCGGGGCGGCACATCGAGCGGTGGCAGCTTCGTCGATCTTCGCGGCCTCAGCGCGGTTGGCGGCGCGCCGACAGCGCGCACGCTCGTGCTTGTCGATGGCCGGCGGTTCGTTCCGTCGAACCAGATCGGTCAGGTCGACCTCAACCTCATTCCCACGAGTCTCATCCGGCGCACGGAGGTGGTGACGGGCGGTGCGTCGGCGGCGTGGGGTTCGGATGCGGTCGCGGGCGTCGTCAACCTGCTGCTGAAAGACAAGCTGGAGGGTTTTGAAGGATCGATCGCCTACGGCCAGTCCGACGAAAGCGATTACAAGGAATATTCGCTGAGCCTGGCAGCGGGCACCGGCTTCGCCGGCGAGCGTGGCCATATCATCGCGGGCATCGATTACGTGAACAACAAGGGTGTCCCGGACGCCTTCACTTCGCGTGACTGGGGCAGGGAGGCTTACGGCAATCTTGCGCTCTCCGCGCGTCCTGCGGGGACGCCGTCGCGCAACATCCTGCCGGACGTTCGCATATCGGATCGCATGGCGCCGGGCGGCGTCATCGTCGGCGGCCCTCTCGACAATATCGAGTTCTTGCCCGGCGGAATCACGCGTACTTTCACGCCAGGAACACTCGTGGGCGGCAACCAGATGCTGGGCGGCGGGGCAAACAACAGCAACGACGGCATCTATTTTGCTGCCGGTTCCAATCTCGTGAACCCGATTGAGCGCTACGCGGCGTTCGCGCGCCTCACCTACGAAGCGTTCGACGGCGTCGAGTTCTTCGTCGAGGGATCGCGCGCCGAATCGAAATTCTCAGGGTATTCGGCGAGCCACCGCGACGATGCCAATCTCACCATTCGGGTCGATAATGCCTTCTTGCCCGAAAGCGTTCGTACGCAGATGCAGACGCTCGGTCTGCAGTCGATCACGGTCGGGCGCATCGCCTACGACGATAATTTCGGCTTCTACAAGCTACGCACCGATCAGGAGGTTGATCGCATTGCGTTCGGCGCCAAGGGTGAGCTGTCTGAACGCTGGTCGTGGGATGCCTATTATCAGTGGGGGCGTAGCAACTACGTCCAGAAGAATGAAGGCACGGAGATGGCGAACTATCGTGCTGCCATCGACGCCGTGTTCGATGGCAGCGGCAATATCGTTTGCCGTCCCGGGGCGGCCGGCAGTCCCGATGCGGGCTGTGTACCCTTTAACATTTTCGGTCAGAACTCGCCTTCGGATCAGGCCGTTGATTATGTTCGCAAGATCATGACGAACGACGTGACGACGAAGCAGCAGGTGGCTGCGATCAACGTTGCGGGCGATGCTTTCGATCTCTGGGCCGGTCCGGTCTCCGTGGCGTTCGGCGCCGAGTACCGCAAAGAAAAGGTGCACAGCACTGTCAATGCGGACTCGCAGGCGCGCCGCTTCGATTACGGAAACTATCAGGCGATCAGCGGCAACTACGATACGAAGGAACTGTATTTCGAAACGGTCGTGCCGCTGGCGCGTGAGACGGCGTTCGCGAAATCGCTCGAACTGAACGGCGCGATCCGGCTCACCGATTATTCCACCAGCGGTACGGTCACGACATGGAAGATCGGCGGCAGCTACGAGCCGTTCGCAGACCTTCGGTTTCGCGTCACGCAATCCCGCGACATTCGCGCGCCGAACCTCAACGAGCTGTTCGCCGGGGCGGTTGTCGGGCGCGGGCTTGTCGTCGACCCCGTCCTGGGCACGAGCTATCAGGTCAATTCGATCGTCAGCGGCAACCTCGATCTCGATCCCGAGAGAGCGGACACGTTTACCGGCGGTATGGTTTACCAGCCGGAATGGTTGCCCGGGTTCCGCGCGTCGGTAGATTACTACAACATCAAGATCAAGGACGTGATCACCCAGCTCACCGCACAGAATATCGTTGATCAATGCGAGGACGGCGACCTTGACCTGTGCGCTCTGATCATCCGGAATGCCGGCGGAACGATCACCGAGGTGCGCGGCCAGTCGCTCAACTTCAATTCGCTGAAGACGGAAGGTGTCGATGTCGAGCTGTCCTACGCGCTGCCGCAGGATACGCTGATCCCCGGCAGCGTCACGCTGCGGGCGCTCGGTACCTATGTCGACAAGCTGGTGCTCACCGGCGTCACCGGTCCGATCGATCGTGTGCGCCAGCTCGTCCCGAAATGGACGTGGAATGCTTCTGTCCACTATTCGTACGGCCGTTTTGGTGCGATGGCGCAGCTTCGTTATCTCGGATCGACGTTGTTCGACTCGACCCTGGTCGGCCCGGACGATCCCGACTACGATCCTGCGAATTCGGACAGCCTAAACCTCAATCGCCGGTCGCCCGTCGCCTACGTCAATCTTTCGGCACAGTACGACATCGTGCAGGATGGCGACCGATCATTGCAGTTGTTCGGCGTCGTCAACAATGTATTCGACAAGGATCCGCCGCCAATGGGTGGTTACAATCCGGTCGGCGGGGTGCTCTACGATCTCATCGGGCGGGCCTATCGCGTTGGTCTGCGGTTCAAGTTCTAGTGTCGCGAAGGAGACTGTTGATGATGGGCGATGATACAAATGAGGGTGCCGTCGGCAGGCGCCGTTTCCTCCGGAGTGCGGCGTTGACGGCCGCGGGTCTGGCGTCGGCGCCCGCGTTCGCGCAGCATGCCGGGGATCATTCGGCGCATAACCCCGCGCATGGCGCGCCTGCCCATGATCATGCGAAGATGATGGCCGAAGGCGGACGCCGGCCGATGATGGGGGTGTTCGGCACAGAAGGGCGTGGACCGGGCCGCCCGGTTATCGCGATGCTTGTTCATCCAGCCATGGTGATGCAGGATTTCATTGGCCCGCTCACCGTGTTCAACCTCATGCATTCCGAAATCCACCTCGTATGGAAAGACCTGAACCCGGTCTCAACCGAGGTCGGCATTCCGGTGACACCGAGCACGCTGTTCGCCGATTGCCCGGATAATCTCGACGTCCTGTTCGTGCCGGGCGGCCTCAATGGGTCGATGATGGTGATGCAGGATACCGAGGTGCTCGCATTCCTCGCCGATCGCGGCAAGACGGCGCGCTATGTTACCAGCGATTGCACGGGCGCGCTCGTGCTGGGCGCGGCCGGACTTTTGCAAGGATACAAGGCTACCGGCTACTGGCAGATTCGGGATCAGCTGGCGCTTATGGGCGCGACCCCGGTTCACGAGCGCGTCGTCGTCGATCGCAACCGTGTGACAGGCGGCGGCGTGACGGCGGGGATTGATTTCGGGTTGACGCTTGCGGCGATTCTGAAAGGCGAGGACGAAGCAAAGCGCATCCAGCTCACGATCGAATATGCACCCCAGCCGCCGTTCAATGCCGGAACGCCGGAAACCGCGCCCAAGGCGATCTACGACCGGATCATGACCTCGCGCGGCCCAGCAATTCAAAAGGCCGCTGATCTCGCCGCCGCGGCAGGAAAACGGCTCAAGATTTGACTATTTAACGAGCCGCCGGAAAGCGGATCGTGGAGCCGAGCTGGCGTGAGCAGTTTTCCGCACACGCCAGCAGCGCCGTGACAAGGTCGGCTGGCGGGGTTGCGTCAGTGATTTCGTGGCTCGGTAGCATGACGGTCACACTTGCGATGAGCGCCATGTCCCGATCGAAAACGGGCGCGGCGATCGCCGCGTAGCCGTGGCTGAACTTGTTCGCGTCCCATGAATGATAGCGCCGCTGGATCGCCGCGACCTCGACTTCGAACGCGGCCTCGTTTTCCAGGCGGAAGCCGGGTTCGCGCCGGCGCAGATGATCGATGAGCGCCATGCGCGTTTCACGGGGCTGGAACGCGTAGCACACGCGGGCCGTGGGCGAATGCGGCAGGGCGAGCAGCAAACCGGTCTGAACATCGATGCGAAAGGCGCGGGGCGCCGGGAGACATTGAATGACGATCGCATCGCCGCCCGCGGCGGCACACAACAGAACGGTACGTCCGCTGCGTTCGTTGAACGCACGAAGCGGCTCCGCCAGAATCTGCGCGAGCGCCATGCGGCTGGAAGCGATCTGCCCCCAACGGATCGTACGCCAGCCGAGCCGGAAGCCGCGGCCCGAACTGCCCCGCGCGACCAGCCCGAGCGATTCGAGATTGGTCATGTGCCGCGAAATCCGCGATTTCGTCATGCCCAGCAGATCGGCAATCATCTGCACGCCGAGCGGCTCCTCGCGCTCGGCGAGCAGGTCGACGATCGCGGCGGCGGTTGCGACGGTTTCGATGCTGGCCGGTGCCGACAATGGCGCACGACGACGAGGATCACGTTCTGACATGCAGGCACATTATGATGGAGTTTCGTATAACGCAACTTGTCATTCATTTTGTTGCGATAAACATGGAAGTTCGCCCATGTCAGCGGTCATGAAACAGATGAGGGGCATGATTTCGTGAGAGCCGGTCAGAACGAGCGCCTGACGCGCGTTGGGGCGGGTACGCCGATGGGCGAGTTGCTGCGCCGCTACTGGCATCCGATAGCGGCGACGGCCGAACTCGATGATCGGCCGGTCAAGCGGGTGCGCCTGCTTTGCGAGGATCTCGTGCTGTTTAAGGCAGGGAACGGGACCTACGGCCTTGTCGCCCGCAACTGCCCGCACCGCGGCGCCGATATGGCGCATGGCATCATCGAACAGGATGGCATCAGGTGCAGTTATCACGGCTGGTGTTTCGCGGAGTCCGGCCAATGTCTTGAGCAGCCTTTCGAGGATATCGCGAATCCGCGCGCCCGCTTCCGTGACAAGATTCGCATTACCGCCTATCCGGTGGAGGAAAAGGCCGGGATGCTTTGGGCCTATCTCGGACCGCAGCCTGCCCCGCTGGTGCCGAACTGGGAGCCCTTCACATGGGAGAACGGCTTTCGGCAGGTCGTATTCGCCGACGTTCCGTGCAACTGGCTCCAGTGTCAGGAAAACAGTCTCGATCCCGTGCATTTCGAATGGATGCACCGAAACTGGTCGTCGCGCCTTTTTGGAAGCGGCGCTTATGGTCCGACGCATCTTGAGCTGAAGTTCGACGAGTTCGAATTCGGGCACATCTACCGACGCGTACGTGAGGATACGGACAAGGACAACCAGCACTGGACGGTCGGTGCGACCGCGCTGTGGCCCAATGCCTTCTTCCTCGGGGATCACATCGAATGGCGCGTGCCGGTGGACGACGAGAACACGCTCAGCATTACGTGGATGTTCCACCGCGTACCGAAGGATCGCGAGCCGTATGTCCAGAAGCGTGTGCCGTACTGGACCGGTCCGGTGAAGGACGAGAACGGCGAATGGATCACCAGTCACGTGCTCAATCAGGATATTGTGGCGTGGGTCGGCCAGGGGGCGATCGCCGACCGCACGAAGGAACATCTTGGGCAGAGCGATCGCGGCATCGCGATGATGCGGCGCGCGTATGAGGACAGCATCAGGGCGGTAGAGGAAGGACGCGATCCCAAGGGGGTCATCCGCGATCCCGAGTTCAACCGCTGTGTGGAGCTCCCGATCAAGCACAGGGAGTTGTTCACGACATCGATGTCGCTTGAGGAAAGCCGGACACTCGGCGACTCGCTCGCCTATCGCCTCAACCGGCCGGATTACCAACACCAGATCGGCCAGCCTGATGGCGTGAAGCGTGAATACCAGGAGGCGATGGGGATGATCGCGAAAGGCGCGCACCTGATCTGAATCGAAAGCAGAATAAAAGCAGGACTGCCGCGCTGCGGCGAGGAGAGGAGCGACCATGAAACTCGGGACGATCAGGTATCAGGGCAGGCCCACGGTCATTGCGCGCGTAGCGGACGACAAGGCCGTTGCGCTTGAATACCGCTGGATGGAAGACCTTATCGAGGCCGAGAACGCCGGGCTCGATGCCGCCGCCGCTGCGATCGAGGCGGCGATCGCAGGAAAGCTGCCTGTGATTGACCTTGCAGGCGCGGACTGGATGGCGCCAAACCCACGCCCTTCCAAGATTCTCGGCTGCGCGGTCAACAACAACAATCTCAACCAGTATGCCGTGCGCCCGATGACGGCGCCGATGTTCTTCACCAAGGGCCGCTCGGCACTCACCGGACACAACAAGACCATCGATATCCTGAAGGATCACGGCCAGTCGATTCCCGAGCCGGAGCCCGTGGTGGTGTTCGGAAAAACGGCAAAGAACGTGCCGCCCGAAAAGGCGCTGGATTATGTCTTCGGCTACACGCTCACCAACGACGTGACGGCGAGCGGAGTCAAGTTCTCGCAGGATTCAATTGCGCTCAAGCAGCGGCCCGAGGTTGTAAAGCCGCACCATCTGGCGTGGCGCCCCAAGTTCGAGGGTGAGGATACCTATCTCCTGTTCATCTATCACAGCAAGTCGAAGGGCGCGGACACGTTCGCCGCGATGGGTCCGTGGCTGACGACGAAGGATGAGATTCCCGATCCGAACGCCCTGCGTGTGCGGGGCTACATCGGCGATGAATGTTACGCGGATGACAGCACGGCGAATTATTTCTTCCCCGTAGAGCGGGTCATCTCCGAGGCGACCAAGTGGTTCACGATGGAATCAGGCGACTGCATCCACACCGGAACAGCGTCGAAAGGCACGCAGAAACATCCGCGCGGCAATATCGGCACCTACCTCAATCTCTACGACGGCATGCTGACCGACGTTGAGGTCGAAGGTCTCGGTCGTCTCTCTAACCGTATCAATCTGGAGAAGTAGTCGCTATGCCCGTTATCGACGTTCACACACATATGCTGAGCGCATCATGGGTGGAAGAACTCCGCCGACACGGCGCCCCCAAATACGATGTCCGTCCCACGAAGGCAGGGCAGGACTCGGTGTTCCTGCGTGGCGCGCCGTTCATGACGTTGACCCCCGAGATGTTCGATTACGACCTGCGTGTGAAGAACATGGACAAGGCGGGCGTCGATGTGGCTATCGTCTCGCTGACCTGCCCGAGTGCCTATTGGGGCGGGCCGGAGGTGAGCGCGGCGACGGCGGCGGGGATGAATGATCTTATGGCGTTCCAGCAGGGCCGCTACCCGGACCGTATCCGCTGGTTCGCGACGCTGCCGTGGCAATATGCCGACCGCGCGGTCACGGAGCTGGACCGCGCGGTGAAGGCCGGCGCGGCGGGCGTGTTCGTAACCGCGAACGTGGACGAGAAGAACCTCACCGACCCGGTATTCGCGCCGGTCTGGGAGGCGATCGACCGCCATGCGCTGCCGGTGCTCGTGCATCCCACAGCGCCGCAGGGCGCGGACGCAATGGGCATGGACGAATACGGGCTGGTGCCGCCTGTCGGCTTCATGTTCGATACGACGCTCGCGATTTCTCGCATGATCTTCGACGGCTTCTTTGATCGATACGAGAGGCTCGGTATCATCGCGGGGCACGGTGGCGCGACGCTGCCCTACCTCGCCGGGCGGCTCGATCGCTGTCACGAACGCATTCCGGCGTGCGCGGAGAAGATCAGCGCGCCCCCGTCCAGCTACCTGAAGCGCATCTACTACGACACGGTGGTTTATGAAAAAGGTGCGCTCGATCTCTGCATCGAGGTCGCGGGCGGGCCGGAGCGAGTGATGTACGGTTCGGATTATCCGCACAATATTGGCGACATGGAAGGCTGCCTTGCCCGTGTCGATGCGCTCGGCGGTGATGCCGCGCGCATGGTGCGTAGCGGCACGGCGGAAAGGTTGTTCCGGCTATGAGTGCACCTGTACCGATCGTGGATGGAAAGCCGCTGCAAACGGCGACGACTTTCCCTGTCATCAATCCCGCGACAGGCCGCGCTTTCATCGATTGCCCGTTGACGAGCCTCGACGATCTGGAAGCGGCGGTGTTGGCCGCGCGGCGGGCGTTTCCGGGCTGGTCCGCGACTCCGGCCGATACGCGTGCGGCGGCTATTGCCGCCATCGCGGACGCGGTGGAAGCGGAGAAGGAGGTGCTCGGCCGGCTGCTCTCCTCCGAGCAGGGCAAGCCCGCGCGGACGGCGGCGATGGGCGAAATGAACGCCGCGATCATGTGGATGCGGGCAACCGCTAAGCTACGGCCCGCGGTAGAGACGATCCGCGACGACGAAAGCGGCACGGTGCAGGTGCACCGCCTGCCGCTCGGCGTTGTCGGCTCGATCACGCCATGGAATCACCCGGTTCTGATCGCCGTGTGGCACATCATGCCGGCGCTGCTCGCCGGGAACACGGTCGTCATCAAGCCGTCATCCTGTACGCCGCTCAGCACGCTCCGCCTTGTCGAGATCGCGAACGCGCATCTGCCCGCGGGCGTTTTGAACGTGGTGACGGGCGAGGGTGACATGGGCCGCGCCATCTGCGCGCATCCGTGTATAGACAAGATCGTGTTCACCGGATCGACGCCGACCGGACGCACCATCATGGCGAGCGGCGCGGCGAACCTGAAGCGGTTAACGCTCGAACTCGGCGGCAACGATGCCGCCATCGTGCTTCCCGACGCGGATGTCGACGCCATCGCGCAGAAGATTTTCCTGAAGGCGTTCAACAACAGCGGCCAGACCTGCGCGGCGCTGAAGCGGCTTTATGTCCACGAAAGCCTTCACGATGCGCTCGCCGGTCGCCTCGCTGAACACGCGCACGCGTCCGTGATGGGACCGGGCGATGATCCGGCGAGCGAGTATGGCCCCGTGCAGAACAAGGCGCAGTTCGATTTCGTCTGCGGCCTCGCCGAAGACGCGCTTGCGAAGGGCGGACGCTTCCTCGCGGGCGGCGCGCCGCTCGACCGCGACGGCTATTTCTTCCCGCTCTCGATCCTCGTCGATGTGACGGATGGGATGCGCGTCGTGGACGAGGAGCAGTTCGGCCCGATCCTGCCCATCATCCGCTATACGGACGCGGAGGACGCGCTCGCCCGCGCCAATGCGGGGGAGAACGGTCTCGGCGGGTCGGTATGGTCGTCGGATATCGCGGGGGCGACGGCACTGGCGCGGCGTCTCATCTGCGGCAATGTCTGGGTGAACGATCACTCAGTCATCTCGCCCGATGCGCCGTTCGGTGGCGCCAAGCAGTCCGGTATCGGCACCGAGTTCGGCCTGCACGGCCTTGATGAATATATGCAGCTCCAGACGGTGCGCGTCCCCCGTTAACCGGGCCGCGCGCCGATCGTGTTGCAAAGGGTGCCGATGCCCTCTACCTCGAGTTCGATGACATCGCCGGGTTCCAGATAGCGCCCTGTCTCGAACCCGCAGCCGTTTCCGGCGGTGCCCGACCCGAAGACATCGCCCGGATACAGCGTCTCGTCGCGCGACACGAAGGCGATGCAATCCGCGAAGCTGTGACACATGCCGGATGACTGCGCCCGGCCCTGCACCTCGCCGTTGATGCGCGATTCCATCGACAGATTCGAGACGTTCGGCAACTCATCGCGCGTCACGATCCATGGCCCCATGGCGTTGCCGGTATCGAAGTCCTTGCCCTTCGATGGCCCCATGCGGAATTGCTGATCGCGCACCTGCTCGTCGCGCGCGCTGAAATCGTTGTAGATCGTGTAGCCGAAGATGCAGCCGGCTGCGTCTTCGCGTGCAACGTTCACGCACGTCTTTCCGATCACCGCTGCGAATTCGAGTTCGTAATCCAGTGTCGTCGTAAAGCGCGGCCAGCGGATCGTAGCGCCGTGCCCGGAGCAGGTCATGCGGTTGCCCTTGAAGTAAAAAGGTCGCTGATACCAGATCGGCGGCAGGTCATAGGCGCCGCTCGCCTTGAAGCGCGCATAGGCCGCCTCCGGGTCCGCCTCGCCGCGAGCGCGCGTTCTCATGCTGGTTTCCAGCGCCTGCAGGCAGTGCAGCTCGAAATTGGCGAAATCGCGGATCGAATTGGGCACGGGGAGCGGCGGAAGGAAGCGCACGCTTTCCGGTGCAAGGGTGTGATCGCCGCGCCAGCGCGCTGCCAGTGCGTGCGCCGTATCGAGGCCGGCGTCACCTGCTTCGATCAGCGTCTGCATCGAGGTGAAAAATACGCGTTCGTCCAGGTTCGCGGCGGCTGCGAGGTCGAGCAGGCCATCTTTCACAAGAGCGCCGATTCTAACCCCGCCGCCGGCTTCGAATGTCGCGAGTTTCATTGAAAGCCTATCCGTAGTTGTATCGCAAATCGCAATACTGTAACGAATAACGCAACAATATGACGGGTCAAGCGAGGAGTGGTCGTGGCAAGAATCGTGCTTGGAATCGGATGCGCGCACACACCGCAACTGCACACGCTTGCGCGCGACTGGGACATTCGCGGCGATCGCGACCGCCAGGACGGCGTGCCGCTATGGTTCCGTGGGCGGAAACTTTCCTACGCGGAACTGGAACGCGAGCGTGATGCCGAAAATCTCGGCCGGTATCTCGATCTGGCGACACGCGAGGAATCGCTTCGCCGAAGTTTCGCGGCGATGGACGCGCTTCACGCATCCTTCGTCGCGGCGGCACCCGATGTCGTGGTGATCGTCGGCAACGACCAGAAGGAAATCTTCTCCGACATGATTCCGGCCTTCGCCGTGATCGCGGCGGACACCATCGTCAACGTGCCGCGAACATCCGAACAGAATGCGCGCCTGCCGATCGGCATCGAGATTTCCGATCACGGTCATCTGCCGGACGATCGGACGATCTATCCTGGCCACCGCACGCTCGGTCTTCACCTTGCATCGCATCTCGTCCGGGAAGCCGGCTTCGATGTCACGCTCTGCCATGAAAAGCCCACGGTGCAAGGCGATCGCTCGCTGCTCTTCGGAATGCCGCACGCTTACGGTTTTCTCTACAAGAACGTGATGCGCGATCATGTCGTGCCGCACGTCCCCGTCGATGTGAACTGCTGGTACTACGAGAACAGCCCCACCGCGGCACGCTGTCATGATTTCGGAACCGCGCTCGCCGATGCTATCGCCGCGTGGGATGTCGACGCGAGGGTTGTGGTTCTGACGACGGGCGGCCTTACCCACTTCGTGGTGGACGAAGCCTGGGACCGTATGTTCCTAGAAGCGATGCGTACGCGCGACGCAAAGACCTTGCGGGCTTTGCCCCAGAACGAACTGATGGCGGGCACGTCCGAGTGTAAGAGCTGGATCGCGGCATCGGCCGCGATGGATCGGGCGGGCCTTTCGATGACGGTGGTGGATTATCAGAAGCTGTATCGCACCGAAGGGGGTACGGGCTCGTCCTGCGCCTTCACACGCTGGCAACCCGTGGCTTGATTCAACCGGGTCGGGAACGGGCTTCTCGGTGCCGGGGCTACATGCTAGTGCCAAACGACAAGGCAGGCTCACCCTGCGGGCATTGGATGACGAATGGCGGCAGGAAGAACACGAAGCAGTGAAGGTGCGGCGTCGGCGCGGGTCAAGAGCGTGGAGGTTACCGTACAGATCCTGGACGTGCTTTCAGAAGCCTCGGGCGCTGTCCGTGTCACGGATCTCGCCCGTCAGCTCGATATGACCAAGGCGCGTGTCTCGCGCCACTTGCAGACGCTCACCAATCTGGGGCTGGTCGACCGGGCACGGGAAGGCGAAGGCTACGTGTTTGGCCGTAAGCTGCTGAAGTTCGGGCGGGCGGCCGTCTACCGCAGCAATATCGTGGAAATCTCACGGCCCTTCATCATCGATCTGCACAACGCGACGGGTCATACCGCGCTACTTTCCACGCCCACGCGGGGCGGCGCTATGGTCGTGCTTTCGGTCAACAGCCAGTTCGAGCCAGGGGTCATGATCCATCCCGGCGCTGTTCTCGGCTTGCCGGAATCTCCTGCGGCGCGCCTCATCTATTATTTCGAAAAGAAGAAGCCAACGCCGCCGCGCGTCATCGAGAACCTCACACGCTATGGAGTCGATTTCGAGGCGAATGTGCGCGGGAACGGTCTTGGAGGTATCGCGGCGCCGCTTTTCGAGCCGGACGGGGTGATCGCTGCCACTGTCAGTATCATCCTCTCGTCGGCGCTGCTGATGCCGGAGCCCGACCTGGCGCTTCTCGAAAACGTGAAGGCGACAGCGCGCGCGATTCAGGATCAATATGCCGAAGGTGTGGTTTCACCGCTGATGCCGCTGCAAGGCGCATAGCCTCGCTTACTCGAACGCGGTTGCGGCGAGGCGATCCATGAAGTCCTCGCAAAGCGCAAGTTGTTCGAGCGAAATGAACTCGTCGGGCTTGTGTGCCTGGCTGATCGAGCCGGGGCCGCAGATCACCGCCGGGATGGCGCGCGCCTGAAACAGCCCGGCTTCAGACCCGAACGTCACATGGCGCGGCGCGGCGTTGCTGCGATTGAGCCGCTGTACATAGCGGGTCAGCGGTGCATCGTCGTCGATGGCGAAGCCGGGGACATGGCCGATCCGTACTATCTCGATAGCGGCGTTTGGCGCGATGGTGTGCATCCGCGGGAGCAGTGCAGTTTCGGCAAAATCCCGGACCTCCGTGATCAGGGCCTCCGGATCGGTCCAGGGCAGCGTGCGGATGTCGAAACGAAACGTGCAGGCGGCAGGCACGATGTTGGCGGCATGGCCGCCGCCGATCACGCCGGTCTGCATCGTGGAGTAGGGGACTTCATAGCCGTCGTGGCGGCGTTCTTCCTGCGCCATGCGCTCGGCGATCTCCGCAATGCGGTTCACCAGCCGCGAGGCATATTCCACGGCATTCACGCCTTGCGGCGCGAGCGAGCTGTGAACCTCCAGCCCCGAGACCGTGCAGGAATAGACGGCGCCGGCCTTGTGGCCGACAACCGTGTTCATGCTCGTCGGCTCGCCGACGATGCAGCCGCGTGGCGAAAGGCCGCGCGCCGCCAGGTCGGCGAGCATGTGGCCGACGCCCTTGCAGCCGATTTCCTCGTCGAATGAAAAGGCGAGGTGGATGGGTTCCTCACCAGCCGCCGCCTTCAACACGGACACCTTGGCAAGCGCGACCGCGATGAAGCCCTTCATGTCGCATGTGCCGCGCCCGTAGAGCTTGCCGTCTCGTTCGGTGAGTTCGAACGGGTCAGTTGACCACGCCTGTCCGTCGACGGGTACGACATCCGTGTGGCCGGACAGGATGATGCCGCCGCTGCCGTTGCCGATCGTGGCGAAGAGGTTCGCCTTGCGCGCATCCTCGCCGCGCGTCAGCACGCTTTCGATGCCATGTTCCGCCAGATAGTCCCGCACCCATTCGATGAGTTCGAGGTTGGAATCGCGGCTCACCGTGGGAAAACCGACGAGCGTCTTCAGAATGTCGAGCGTTGCGGGATCGGGACGGCGCATGGTCTGGCGGGTTCCTTTCAGCGCACCTTGCGCCCGTGGACATGCTTCCACGGCGACGCGGTCTTGCCAAGGTCGCTCGGCACCTCGATCAGCACCGGCCCGTCGACGGTTTTCGCGCGTGCGAGCGCCTCGCGCAGGCCTTGAGGTCCTTCGGCGCGGATACCTAGCGCACCGAACGATTCGGCGAGTGCCACGAAATCGGGGTTGTGAAGGTTGGAGGCGATCAGGCGGCCGCCGTACTTGTTCGCCTGTATCCGGCGTACGTTGCCGAAATTCCCGTCGTTGAAGACGATCGCAATTAACGGAATCCGGTGCAGAACGGCAGTGGCGAGTTCCGGCATGGTGTACAGGAAACCGCCGTCGCCGTTCACCGAGATCACGCGCCGAGCGCCCGCGCCGACCTGCGCGCCGAGCGCTGTGGCGAAGCCGTAGCCGAGCGTTCCCTGATAACTGGAATTCACATAAGTGCGGGGCGAATAGATCGGCAGGCCGTAGCGCGATGCATAGCCGACCTGCGTCATTTCATCCACGAACACGTCATCGTCGGCCATCGCCTCGCGAATCACGTCCAGGAAGGACATCTGCGGCTGAATGTCCCGCTCGATTTCCTCGCGGAATTCGCCGCGAATGGCGGCGAACGTCGCGGTGCGCAACGGCTTTTCGATGCCGCGCGCGGCGAGCGCCTCGGCCAGCAGTGCCGTGGCCTCCGCGGCATCGGCGCAGATACCGATCGTAGGCGGCGCCACGCGGGTCATTTCCGCCTGATCAAGGTCGATGCGGATGACCTTGAGCCCTGAATCGTATCCCCATTCCCGTAGCTGCTGCAGCCGCGTGCCGATGCCGATGACGAGGTCGACATCCTTCCAGTGCGGAAGCGCCGCGGCAGCGGGCAGGGCATAGGCATCGTCCGAGCGCACGACCCCGCGTCCCATGTGGCGGCTGACGATTGGGGCCTGCAGGATTTCCGCGAGGCGGCGGATCTCTGGTCCGGCGTCCTGCGCGCCGCTGCCGACGACGATCATCGGCGTTTCGGCATCCGCGCACAGGGCTGCCGCTTCCGCGATCATGTCGGGGTCGATGCCGGGGGTCACGAGTGCCGGTTTTTCCGCCCATGCGATCATTGCGGTCTGCGCGAGGATGTCGGGCGGAACTTCAAGCGCGACCGGGCGCGGACGTCCGGTCAGAAGCTGTCGGAAGGCCTCGTCGAGAAGTGCCGGGATCTCGCTCGCGTGCGAGGCGCGCGCGCTCCATTTCGTCAGGCTGCGGAGCAGGCCATCCTGATCGTTGATCTCGTGGAGGGCGCCCTGGCGGCGATCGATGAGCGCGCTGTTCACGGTGCTCGTCAGGCAGAGCACGCGCGCGTTGCACGCATAGGCCGTGGAAAGCGCCGCACCGGCGTTGAGGAGGCCGGGGCCAGGTACCACGGCGCAGACGCCGGGACGCCCCGTCACCATCGCATAGCCAAGCGCCATGTAGGCTGCTCCTTGCTCGTGGCGCGTGTGGACGAGGCGGATGTCCTCGCCGTTCCGGTAGAGCGCGTCGAACAGCTCATCGAGCTGGACGCCCGGCACGCCGAACATGTCGGATACTCCCCAGCGTTGCAGACCTGCGACGAGGATGTCACCGCCGGTCATCCGTTTCGCCGTTGCCGTCGATATCGCTTTTGCTTCGTTCCCCACGCTCGACCGTCCTGTAAGTTGTTACGTAATACGATACTATGTTGCGAAAAATGAGATAATGTGCAAGTGCTAATCCGACGTGCCGATTGCGTCGTGTCAATTGACGAGGGGAGTTCGCCATGTTTTCCGACCTTGCGGTGCCCAAGGCCGATCCCATCCTTGGGCTTACGCAGCTCTTCGCGGCCGATTCGTCACCTGAAAAGGTGGATCTCGGCATCGGCGTTTACAAGGACGAGGCCGGTGAGGTCCCCGTGCTTGCCACGGTGAAGGCCGCTGAGCGGTGGCTCACCGAAACGCAAATGAGCAAGCGTTATTTCTCTTCGGCGGGGAATGATGCCTTCAACAGCGCAACCCGTTCGCTACTCTTCGGTGCGCAAAGCGACGCCTTCACCCGCAGCCGTACCGTACAGGCCCCCGGTGGCACAGGTGCGCTTCGCCTCGGCATGGATTTCCTGCGCGTGGCACGGCCCGGCGGGCGCGTTTTCATTCCGACACCAACGTGGACCAATCATGGTCATCTGCTCGCGGCGGCCGGATGCGAAGTTGTGAACTACCCCTATTACGATGTCGCCACCGGCAAGCTGCGCTTCGATGCGATGATGGAGGCCTTGCAGGACCTCGCGGCAAAGGATGTGCTTCTACTCCACGGATGTTGCCACAATCCATCTGGCGCGGATCTGGACGCGGATGGCTGGCGGGCGATCACGGACACTCTGGGACGTTCCGGCGCGTTGCCCTTTGTTGACCTCGCCTATCTTGGTTTTGCCGAGGGATTGGAGGAGGACACTTACGGCATCCGGCTGCTCGCACGGCGGTTACCGGAGGTCGTTATCGCGTCGAGCTACTCGAAGAACTTTGCGCTTTATCGCGATCGGGTCGGTGCACTCACGATCGTCGGCGCGAATGCAGCGGACAGTGATCGTGCCTATGAGCATCTTATGCCGCTTGCGCGCGCGTTGTGGTCGATGCCGCCCGATCACGGTGCAGCTGTGGTCGCGCATGTTCTGGGAGATGCGCTACTCGCCGCCGACTGGCGACAGGAACTGGCGGAGATGCGTACGCGTATCAACATGATTCGCGCTCTGCTTGTAAAGCATCTCGGGGGCGCTGCGCGCGACTATGCGTTCCTTAGCCGTCAGCGCGGAATGTTTGCGCTTCTGGGGCTCAGTCCGGAAGCCGTACGTACACTGCGCGAAGAGCACCATGTGCATATGACCGGAACAAGCCGGGCTAATGTCGCTGGGCTCAACATCGCGAATGTCGAGCGCGTCGCGAGGGCTATCGCTTCGGTGAGTGATCTATAGAAACGGTTCCGGGGCGGGAGGGACGGTATGTTCAGGGTTGACTCTGCGCTTAGTGGCGAACTGCGTGAAAACTGGCGCATCCTGGTGATTGCGTTCGCAGTGCTATTCTTCGGTTTTTCGGCGCCTGCCTATGCGCTGCCCTTCCTCTACCCCGAAGTTATCGCCGAATTCGGCTGGACGCGCGAACAGGCGACCCTGCTTGCTTCCGCAAAGTATCTGACCGGCGCGGTGGCTTCGATTCTGGTCGGCCGGTTTCTCGATCTCACCGGCGTATGGATTGCGCTTTTGCTCTCGATCATGGTCGGTGGCCTGGCGCTCGTCGGCTTCCTCTTTATTGGCGATCTCACCACATATTACATTGCGGGTGTCATGCTCGGTATTGCAGGTCCAGGTGCGATGGTCACCGTGTTCGTGATGATGGCGCGCACATTCCGTGAAGCACAGGGCACGGCAACTGGCATTGCGCTCCTGGGAACCGGGCTCGGCGGTGTCGTTATGCCGCTGTTGACGGCAGCACTGATCGGCACCGTCGGATGGCGCGCAGGCATGGCGCTGCTTTCGCTGGGGATCTGGCTGATTGCTGTGCCACTGCTCATATACGGTATGCGGACAATTGCTGTTGCAAGTGCCGGCGACCACGAGTGGAACGCATCGGACGAGCCGGCGGGCAGTGGACCCGCCGCATATATCGGCGACCTTATGCGCGGCCACACGTTCTGGCTGCTTTCAATCGCCTTCTTTCTTGTCACCATCGTCGATCAAGCGCTGGTTCAGCATCAGGTGCTTATGTTCAATGATGCGGGTGTGTCGCCGGAAATGGCGGCGCTCGGCGTCAGCCTGATCGGGCTGCTCAGCATGGCGGGCCGGATCGTGGCCGGCACGGTGCTCGATCGCTATTCGAACCGGGGCCTCGCGCTTTTCTATCTTCTGCTGACGGTCGTGGCGTTCCTTTGCCTGTTTCTCGCAAACCCCGCCGTCTTTGCACTCTTCATCGTGCTGCGCGCGTTGGCCCATTCAGGGGTGATGATCGACGGCCCCGTGCTCGGGCGACATTGCTTTGGCGTACGGCACCTCGGCGTCCTGCTCGGCCTGTTCACCGCCATGGCGAACATCGGCTCGGCGACGGGGCCGTGGTTGATGGCGCGCCTGTTTGATCGGCTGGGCTCATACGACGAGGCGCTGATGCTGTTTATGCTCTTGCCCGTTGTTTCGGTGGTCGCGATTCTGATCGTAAAGCCCGGGGTCTGGCTTCAACAGCGTGGACTGACCATGAGATGATAGTGACACAGTACAGGGCGTCATTTTTTCTGCGTAAGCGCAGTGCGGAAGTTTTCGGACGACGCGTGCCAAGCATTTCATTAGGTGATTTCTACGTTGGCCTGACTGACCTTCTCGGTCCTCTTGGCAGTTATCGTTATTGTTCAGTGGAGCGGTCCCGAGCTTCAAATTCGAGATTGACCAGCGCAGCGCATTCACTACTGTCCTGTGCTGGGCGCTAAGGGTCCCGCGAGGTCCGGGAACGTCCAGAAAGCGGCTGGTTCCCAGCACTTTTTCACTTAATGTCACCGAATGGAATTCGGCTCATTCATTCCAATCCATCGGCTGCACCATCAAAATGATAGCCCACTGCCGGTTTGGTGGACACTGAGATTGCGTGTTTCGACCTATCGGAGGGCCACGACGCAAAGAAGGGAGTTCAGCCACGAGTTCAGGCTTGAGGCGGTGAGGATGGGCCGCGAGCGGGGGTGACGATCGCCCAGGCGTCGCGTGATCTGGATGTGCATGCGGACGTGCTGTGGAATTGGGTCCGGGAGCTTGCCACCGATCGGGGCCATGCCTTTCCCGGCCACGGTCAGGTGAATGAAGGCGGAGCGCGACATCCCAAAAAACCGCCGCCTACTTCGCGAGTCACTCGATATGAGATTCCAGTTTATTGCGATGCACCGAGATATCTGGCCGGTTGCATGGATGTGCGGGGCGCTGGGTGTCTCGCGGAGTGGCTTCCGTGCCAGGCTGATCCGTCCGCCATCGCAGCGTGCCCGCGACAACCAGGTGATCGGTACGAAGGTCCGTGCCAGCTACATAGGTCTGGCACGACCTGCTGGCCGACGGGATATCCGGCAACCTGCGCCAGATCGATCGGCTCATCGCCAGCAGAGTCTTCGGGCGAGGCCGCGGCGCGGTCTTCCCAAGGATCATGGTGAGTGCTCGATCATCGTCGGCAACATGCTCGATCGCCAGTTTACGGCCGACAGGCCGAACCAGAAGTCGGTGGCCGACTTCACCTATCTGGACGGCCGAGAGATGACTGTATGCCGCGGCGGTGATCGACCTCTCCTCGCGTCGGGTGGTCGGATGGTCGATGAGCGCCAACATGACGGTCCAGCTCCTCACCGATGCGCTAATCATGGCGACCTGGCGACGTGGCAAGCCTGACGCCCTGCTACATCACTCGGATCAAGACAGCCAATATACCAGCGAGCAGTTCCAGCGGCTGATGGTCGACAATGAGATCACCTGCTCGATGAGCCGGTCAGGCAACGTGTGAGATAATGCCCCAATGGAGAGCTTTTTCTCCTCGTTCAAGACCGAACGGATCGGAAAGAAGATCTACCGTACGAGAGCCCAGGCGAAGAACGACGTGTTCGATTATATCGAATGCTTCTACAACTCGACCCGGCTTCACTTGACCTCTTCGAACGTGAAGCTGGATAGCCTGAACCAACCTATCTCCATGCCTACTAAACGACATCTCCAATGGAGTATTTACGCCATCTGCTAGAAAGAGGTGGCACACTCGATAAAAACCGCAATCACCGATCGTTGCGAGAGGTTCTGCTGATGGATTCTGAACTCACGAAGAGTTCCTGTATCGAGCATAAATATTGGTGGGGTCACAATTCAATCCTTCTGTCACGTCAGTGACATCCGCATTCAGCATTGCAATTCAAGATCGTTGATTTATCCTGATCACGCGCCGCCCGATATTGCGGCGCCGAGGCGTGAGAACCTCGCTTGAGTCCCGTAGCCGGAATTCTGCCGGGTGGTTGGCGCGTATGTACAGGCCTTTCGGGGCTAAAGGCGCTGACGCATGCCTCAAGCATGTTCTCATCACCCGGCTTTCCGCCGTGCCTCGCAAGGGAGGCATCGGATCGTGGCAAGGCAGCGGGAGAGCAAGGAAGGCGGGCGGGAAGCCGGCTGCGGGGTGGTTCGATGCAGCTGAATCTCTGGAGTTCAGCAGATCCCGCCGATGACGAATTTCATGCGCGTGTTGCTGAGGCGAAAGCGCCCGACGTCGCGGCGCTTTACCGCGAAGAGGCGCCGCGCCTGCGTCGTTTGTTCGGGCGCCGAACCAGACAGGCAGACGCGGTGCAGGACCTCGTCCAGAGCGTTTTTGCACGTTTTCTCGGCCGTTCTGCAGGCAATCATGTCCTTGACGAGCCGCGCGCCTATCTGACGCGTATTGCCTGTAACTTGCTGCGCGATACGGCGCGGCAGCAGGCACGGAGAGGAGATCGATCCTCCGTAAGTATTGAGGAAATTCCCGGGACGGAGAACGCGCTCGCCAGACTCGAAGCACGGGATATGCTTCGCCGTATAGATGCTGCTATTCTGGTGCTCCCTGCACGAACGCGCGAGATTTTCATGGCCCATCGCTTCGAGGAGCTGACCTACCCCGAGATCGCGGCGCGCATGGGCGTTTGCGTCAAGACCGTCGAGAAGCATATTTCGCTCGCGCTGCGCGCGCTTCACCGCGAACTGGGCCAAGCGGAGTGACGCCCCGGTCTGTGGACGGCGACGCGCGCGTCGCCGAGGCAAGCGACTGGTATGCGCGCATGCGCGGCGCCGACACCGCGGATGACCGCCTGGCGTTCGAGCTCTGGTACGCTGATCCTGAAAACGCGAGAGTTTACCGCGAGATCGAGCAGATCTGGAACACAGCCGGCCGCAGCAGCCTTCGGGAGCAGCCGGCAGGTAGGCAAACATCCGCGCGCTGGAAACCACTGGCAGCCGCCGCGGCGATCGCGCTCCTCCTGCTGGGCGTCAGCCTGTTGTCGGCCGGGTCGCCCGTGCTGCCCGAACAGGACCCGGCAAACGTTCTTGCACTTGCGAGCGGCGATCACGAACGGCGGGCATGGGGGCTCGCTGACGGCTCGTCAGTGCTGCTGAACGGCGGCGGCGCGCTTGCCGTGGAATATTCAGACGCCGAGCGCCGGATCCGGCTGGATCGTGGCCGGGCGCGGTTTGTTGTTGCGCACGATGCCGGGCGGCCCTTCGTCGTGCTCGCCGCCGGCAGCCGCGTCGTCGCGCGGGGCACCGTCTTCGACGTCGAGGCGGGTGATACCGGCGCCGAGGTGACGCTTCTGGAAGGTGTGGTCGATGTCAGCGCGGCGAACGCATCGAAGCCTGCGACGCTGAACCCGGGCGAGCGTATTGTGACAAGGGAAGGGAACGCAGGCATTACGGCTGCTCCTGCGGGCACCGCGCGCTGGACCGAGGGCCTTGTGGTGACGCAGCGCCTGCCGCTTGCCCAGCTTGTCGCGGAGGCCAACCGGTCGCCAGGCGCTCGCATCGAACTGGCCGATCCGGCGCTGGGCGCGCTCAAGGTGTCGGGTACCATGCGCCTTGGCGACCCGCGCCTCGCCGACAAGCTCGCCGCAACGCTCGACCTCGCGGTCGTTCGCGAACCGGGCGGCAGTATCCGGCTGCAGGCGCGATCTTTCTGAACATCGCGTAGGGGGTTTGCTGCCCCCGGCATCAACCGACCTGAACGCTTCATCCCGAGGTGTCCCGCCACGGCGGCAATCGGCTTCTTTTGGTCGATAGGCGGGCTCAGCTGCGGTTCTTGAAGCGCCAGCGATCGTTGCCGGTCTCGATGATGTCGCAATGGTGCGTGAGCCGGTCGAGCAGGGCCGTGGTCATCTTGGCATCGCCGAAGACGGTGGGCCATTCGCCGAAGGCGAGGTTGGTGGTGACGATGACCGAGGTGCGCTCGTAGAGCCGGCTGACGAGGTGGAACAGCAACTGCCCGCCGGTACGGGCGAACGGCAGATATCCCAGTTCATCGAGGATCAGCAGGTCGAGCCGGGAGAGATGTTCGGCGAGCTTGCCGATCCGGACCTGATGGGTCTCCAGTTCGAGAAGGTTCACGAGATCGGTTGTGTTGTAGAACCGGGCGCGGGCGCCGCTACGGATGCAGTTGCGAGCAATGGCGATGCTGAGGTGGGTCTTTCCCGATCCCGTGCCACCTACAGCCACGATGTTGCGCTGGCTGGCGAGGAAGCTGCCGGTGGCAAGGTCGCGCACCAACCCTTCGTTGATCGGCGTGCCGGTAAACTCGAAGCCGTCGAGCTCGCGGGCGAGCGGCAGCTTGGAAACGGTCATCTGGTACTTGATGGAACGGGCGTGCTTCTCGGCGATCTCAGCCTTCAGCAGGTCGCCAACGACGTGCTGGACGGGGTGCTGACGCTTGAGGGCGTCGGCGATGACCTCATCGTAGGCGTGGCGCATGCCGGCAAGCTTCAACTCGGCCATCATGCCGATAATCTCATGGCGCTCCATCATCATGCGGCCCTCCGCACGGGCAGCAGCCGATCATATCGGCCCGCATCGGCGACGGGTTCGATCTTGAGCTGCAAATGCTCGGGCGTGGCGATGCTGGGCTCCATCGGCGCCGATCGTGACCGGGCCAGGATATTGAGCACGACATCGGCGCTCGTAAGCCCCTGGGCCAACGCTTCGGCGGCGGCGGCTTCGAGCGCGTCGAGACCGTCGACCGTGGCAGCCGTCAGGATCTTGACCATCTGCCGGTCGCCATCACCACTGCCCTTCAGCTTGCCGCGGAGGCGCTCCAATGCGGGGGGCAGCGCAAGCTGCTTGAACGGCGCGGCGATCGCAAGAAGCCCAAGCCACGTACGATTTCTGACGAGGAGGTCATCTTCGATCGAGACATAAAGCCAAGGCTCGGCGACGGGCTGCTGTACGATCTCACCGGCGATGAATGCTGGGAAGGTTGTTCGAAGTCCCACCTCAAATCGCACCAAGTTCCTTCCAAGCGGCAATTTCACCATCAGAGATGGTGAGAGTTACACGCCAGCGGCCGTCAGAGCGGCGCAGAATATAGATATGGTCCCACGCGGCGATCGTCTCGCCGTCTTTGCCCAGCATCCGATAGGCGATGCGGGCCTCGGCGACCTCCGGATAGAGACGGATGGCGGACAGCAGTGCGCCCTCCGGTGTCACCACGCCCTGCTGGCGATAGAAATCAAGCAGGGTCACGACGTGGTCGCGAAACGCTTGGCGTTCCATGGCGAAGTTCCCGGTCGGTGAGGGGAACAGGCCGACCGGCTCCCACAATTCAGCGATCGTATCGGCATCGCTGTTGGCGAAGGCTTCCACATAGATGGTGAAGAAGGCCGCGATTTCCTGGTCGAATGTCATCAACTTTCCTTTCGATACCGGTTTTGCTTGTTTCAGGCGGAGGTGAAGAACGCCAAACTGCGATGCCGATCAGGGCGCCGGTCGGGCGCGCTGGTTGAACAGGATCCCGCGCCGGCGTTCGAGTTCCTCGGGCGACAGGCTGGCCGGGTCCTCGGGCGGGCCAGCCGTCACGGCAAGGCCGCGCTGCACGGCGGGGCGGGCCGAAATCTCCTCGAACCAGCGTTTGACGTAGCGAAATTCGTCAAGATCGATGTCCTGCTGCCTCCATCCCATAGTGTAGGGATAGGCCGCGATGTCGGCGATCGTATAGGTGTCGCCGGCGACATGGCACCGGTCGTACAGCCGGTTGTTGAGCACGCCGTAGAGGCGGTGGACCTCATTGTCGAAGCGATGGCGCGCATAGCTCTGGTCGCCC
Source organism: uncultured Sphingosinicella sp. (assembly GCF_963974575.1). NCBI lineage: Bacteria > Pseudomonadati > Pseudomonadota > Alphaproteobacteria > Sphingomonadales > Sphingosinicellaceae > Sphingosinicella > uncultured Sphingosinicella sp. The sequence continues at coordinate 62,318 of NZ_CAXBBQ010000005.1, forward strand.
GCGTTGACCGACACCTGCGCGAAATGACCGCGCTCGCCGAACTTCGGGCCCTGGTTCGCGGCCTGCCAGACCACCCATTGCATGACCTCATAGCGGGCGCGGGCATTGTCCTGCGGCCAGAAGCGGCCCTCCTTGTCGGCGAGGTAGAAGAGGATGGCGGCGGATTCGAAGACGCTGAGCGGCGCGCCGCCACCCTTGGGTTCGGTGTCGATGATAGCAGGCATGCGGTTATTGGGGCTGATTGCGAGGAAATCGTCGGCGAACTGGTCGCCCCGGCCCAGATTCACCGGCACGATACGGTAAGGGATGCCGAGTTCCTCGAGCAGGATCGTGACCTTGATGCCGTTGTTGGTCGACCAGTAATGGACGTCGATCATCACCGTCTCCTTTGCCCCGGTCTAGCCCCGGAAAACATCCTTGGCGGCCCGGCGCGACGTGAACTCGGCCACGTTCGATGCACGCAGGAAAGGGTTGGTGTCGCGTTCGGCGGCGATGCTGAAGGGTACGGTTGGCCGCCCCGCCTCCCGCGCCGCGTCGATCGCCAGCATGCGTTCGGCCAGCTTCACATTATCGGGCTCGACCGTGACGGCGAAGCGGGCATTGTCCTGGGTATATTCGTGCGCGCAATAGACCACCGTCTCCGGTGGCAGGGTCGCCAGCCGCTGCATGTTCGCGAACATTTGATCGGCAGTCCCTTCGAACAGGCGGCCACAGCCGAGCGCGAACAGCGTGTCGCCGGGGAAAAGGATCGCCGCACCGGGCAAATGATAGGTCAAATGGACTGTAGTGTGGCCGGGGGTCGACAGAACTTGGCCTTCGAACGCACCGATGCCGACCCGGTCGCCCTCGCCGACGATGCGGTCGATGGCGGGGATGGGGTGGTCGCGATCGTCCGGTGCCGTTATCCGGCAGTCGGTCGCGGCCTTGATCCCGATATTGCCCGCGACATGATCGTCATGCCAGTGAGTGTTCCAGATCTGCGTGATGCGCCATCCCCGCAGCGCCGCTGCCGAAAGGACGGGCGCGTCGACCGCCGGATCGACAACGACGGTCTCGCCGCTCGCCGCATCATGGATCAGCCAGACATAATTGTCCGAAAGGACCGGGACGCCGGCGACCTCCAGCACCTTACCAACTGCCCTGATTGGGCATCGACAGCCAAGGCTCCTGCGGCGGCAGGGGTTTCTTCTCTGCCTGGACCAGCTCGATCGAGATGTCGTCGGGCGTCTTCACAAAGGCCATAACCCCGTCGCGCGGCGGCCGGTTGATAACCACGCCGGCTTCCGACAGATAGCGGCAGGTATCGTATATGTTGTCGACATAGAAGCACAGGTGACCGAAATTGCGGCCCTTACCGTAATCGCCCTCGTCCCAATTGTGGGTCAGTTCGATCTGGGCGGCGGCCTCATTGCCGGGGACGGCCAGGAAGTAGAGGGTGAAGCGGGCTTCCTCATTGTCGTAGCGGTCGATCTGCTTGAGGCCAAGAAGCTCGAAAAATCTAAGCGTCTTCTCCGGATCGGAGATCCGCAGCATCGCGTGCCAATATTGCGTAGCGGTCATGTCGAACACATCCTCCAGCGCGGCGGCTGCCATGGCGACGGAGAAAAACGACGCCGCCGCCCCGGCATGTCCAAGAGATGCTGATCCTCTAGCTGGCGGCACAGGATCAGGTCAACATATATGATATGTTTCAGTCCATGTTAAGATGGAGCCCGGCGTCGAGCACCAGCACCGCGCCGGTCATCAGCGAGGCCCCGGCAACGAGCCAGTGGATGTCCGCCGCGACGTCGGCGGTGCGGCCGATCTTCTTGAGCGGGGAGTCTTCGCGCTGGACGGCGGCGCGCCGTTCGAAAAGCTCCGGGTCCATGCGCTGGACGAAACCGTCGGCAACGAGGGCGGGGCATACCGAATTGACCCGAACCTCGGGGGCAAGGATCCGCGCCAGGGAAAGGGTGAGCGTGTTGGTCGCGCCCTTGGACGCGGCATAGGCGACCGACGATCCGGTGCCCGTGAGTGCGGCATAGGAGGAAACGAGCACCACCGCCCCCCGGCTGGCGCGCAGCGCGGGGGCGCAGGCCCGTGCGCTGAAAAACGGGCCCGCCGTGTTGACGGTCATAGTCAGCTGGAAATCGTCGAGGGTCAGCGCGTCGAGATCGTTCAGCGGCACCATGCGGGTCGTGCCTGCGCAGCAGATCAGCGCATCGATTCGCCCGAATCGTTCGGAGGCCACGGCGGCCATGCGCCGACAATCCTCATCGACGCCGACATCGCCGCGAACTGCGAGGCCCTGCCGGCCGGCGGCGATCGCTTCCGCCACCAGCTCCGCCGCCGCCTCGATTTCGCTTTCGAGGAAGTAATTGACGACAACGCTCCAGCCCTGCGCAATGAAATGGCGCACGGTGGCCGCGCCGATTCCCGACGCGCCGCCAGTCACCAGGACGACCTTCGTCTCGCTCATGCCACCGCTCCGGCAAGATAGCGGTGAGCCCAGCCGAGCCCGGGGCTGGTATCCATCAGCGACCGAGATTCGCGGTCGAGGCAACGGTCGTAGCCCAGTGCTTCGAGCGGCTCGACGACGACGTTATAGCGCATTTCGTCGATCTTGAGCTCGTGGCGGCATGGAATCCCCGCCAGCTGGACATGCGCCAGCGCATTGGGGCGGCGTTCGATGGTGGCGACCATGTCGTCCTTCGTCAGCGTGGCTTTGCAGAGGTCGAGCCAGAACTGGATCATGCCGCGGCCCTCTCATAGAGACGGATCAATGCGGAGACGTCGTCGTCGGGCTCGGGCGCGCCGCCCTCGGCGATGCCCGCATAAATCGCCTGCACCGCGCGCAGGATCGGCGCATTTGCGCCGAACCGTTCCGCGAAGCGGTGCGCAAGACCCGCGTCCTTCGCCATGACCGCAATCGCTCCCAGCCGCGGTGCGAAGTCATGCGTGGCCATGCGCGGCCCGAAGATCTGGAGCGGACTCGAATCGGCGAAACCGCCCGCAAGTGCGCCGGGCAGGTGCTCCACATTGATCCCCGCGCGCCGGGCCATCGCCATCGTCTCGGCGAGCACCAGCATATTGGCGGCGACGATCGCCTGGTTGCAGATTTTGGTCGCCTGCCCGGCACCGCTCCCGCCCATCCGCGTCACGCGCGCCGACAGCGGCGCGAACAGCGGGCCGAGCCGGTCGATCGCCGCCTGCTCGCCGCCGGCGAAGACGATCAGCTGTCCGTTCGTTGCCGCGGGAACGCCGCCGCTAACCGGCGCGTCGACCCAGTCGATACCACGCTCGGCGGCCCGGCGCGCGAAATCCTGCGCCGCCTCCACCGCGCCGGTCGAGAAATCGCCGATCGCCTGGACGCGGGGACTTTCGTGGCTGAAAAGGCCGCCGGGACCAAAGGCGATCTGCTCCACGATGACATGCGACAAGAGGCAAAGGCCGATCAGCTCGGCCTCCCCAGCCACCTCGGCCGGCGTGTTCGCGATCCGAACGCCATCGGTGGCCAGCTGCTCGGCCTTATCCCTACTCCGGTTCCAGACGATCACGTCATGGCCGGTGGCGGCGAGTCGGCGGACCATCGGCAAGCCCATGTCGCCAAGGCCGATGAAGCCTATCGTCACGCGTCCATCTCCCACACGACATTGCCGCTGTGGGTTACCGCGCCTTTGTTCGCCGGGCCAACGGCCGCCGCATATTTCTCCAGCACCCCTCCTTTCGGACGCGCGCGGGCCGTGCGGGGCAGGGCGCGGCGCGCCTCGAACTCGGCTTCATCCAGCTCAACCAGCAGAATGCCGCTGCTGTCGCGCGCATCGATCGCGATGATATCGCCGTCGCGGATCAGGCCGATCGGACCGCCACTCGCCGCCTCCGGCGAGATATAGCCGATGCACATGCCGCGCGTTGCGCCCGAGAAGCGGCCATCGGTGATTAGCGCCACCCGCTCGCCCATGCCCTGGCCATAGAGCAACGCAGTGATGCCCAGCATCTCGCGCATCCCCGGCCCGCCGCGCGGACCTTCGTTGCGGATCACGATGACGTCGCCGGCCGCATAGGCCATCGCCCGCACGGCGGCGAGGCACTCCTCCTCGGACTCGAACACGCGGGCGGGGCCGCGATGTTCGAGTTTCTTCAGGCCGGCCGTCTTCAGCAGCGCGCCGTCCGGCGCCAGATTGCCCTTCAGCACGGTGACGCCGCCCGAGGGGGCGATCGGGGCGCCGCAGGAGCGGACCACGATGCCATCGGGTGCGCAGACCTCGGCCAGATCCTCCGCCAGCGTCCGTCCGGTCACGGTCAGGCAGTCGCCGTGGAGATGGCCGCCGTCGAGCAGTGCTTTCAGGATCACCGGGGCGCCGCCGATCTCGAACACGTCCTTGGCCAGGAAGCGACCACCGGGTTTCAAATCGGCGATCAGCGGCGTGCGGACGAGCACTGCGGCGACATCCTCGAGATCGAAGTCGATACCGGCTTCGTTGGCGATGGCGGGCAGGTGAAGCGGCGCGTTGGTCGAGCCGCCGGTGGCGGCGACCACGGCGCAGGCATTTTCCAGCGCCTTGCGGGTGACGATGTCGCGCGGCAGCGGCCCGCCGCCGAGCACCGCCCGCATCAGCAGCTTGCCCGCCTTGCGCGCCATCGGGGCGCGGGCGGCATAGACTGCCGGGATCATAGAGGATCCGAGCAGAGCCAAGCCGAGCGCTTCGGACACCATGCCCATGGTGTTGGCGGTGTATTGGCCGGCACAGGCGCCTGCGGTGGGAAGGCAGGCGCGGGCCATGTCCTCCAGTTCCGCCTGGGTCGCCTCGCCTGCCAGTACCCGGCCGATCATCTCATAGGTGTCGACGATGTTGACGTCGCGCCCGCCGAGATGGCCGGGCAGGGCCGCCCCGCCATAGAGGAATACAGAAGGCACGTTGCAGCGGACGATGCCCATCATCAGGCCAGGCATATTCTTGTCGCAGCCGCCGACCGCGAGGATGCCATCCCATTGATGGCCCCGAACGGTCGCCTCAACGCTGTCGGCGATCAGTTCGCGCGAGATCAGCGAGAAACGCATGCCCGAATGCGCCACTGACAGACCGTCCGACACCGACACCACGGGACATTCATGAGCCGTGCCGCCGCCCGCATAGATGCCCGTCTTGGCATGGAGCGCCTGATCACGCAGCGTGGTGTTGCACGGGCTCATCTCGCCGCCGGTGTGGATTACGGCGACATGCGGCTGCCGCAGGTCCTCGTCATCCTCGCCCAAGGCGTAGAGGAAACTGCGCGTGGTCGTGCGGACCACCCCGTCGCGGATGATCTCAGATCGAAATTTGCGGGCAGTCATGCCGGGCATCCCTTCCTGAAAGACGTCATATATGTTGGTTCGAAAGGCGCGGATTTCGTGCGATCGGCCAGCTTAGCGATAGGAGACCGAATGCCAGCGGCTTTTCAGTCCCGCACCCTGGCCGAACAGCCGGCTGGTCGGTCGGCTGTCCCGATCGACATAGTCTTGCTGGTGGGGCTCGCCGCGTGCCGTGTCGAAGAACATGGGGTAGCCGTAGAGGTCGACGAGGCCGGGTCCGCCGTTGAGCGATCCGTCCAGCAGCGTGTAAAGGCCGAAGCCGCATTGGAGCTGGTTGAGCCGAACCTCCTGTTCCTCGCCGCCGACGTCGATGACCATGTGGCGACGATCGAGCCGGCGCCCGACCCGGTCGATTTTGAGCACGAGCCTGTCGTCGACGAACCAGCGCGCGGTGTTGGCATCGCGATCATAAGAAATGGCGAGGCGGTGCCAGTCGTTGGGCGCACGTGCGCCGACCTGCAGGCCGAAAGAGAAAGCGGCGTAGTGGCCGAAGATCTCGCGGGCGAAGGGCGCGCGTTCATAGGCGGCGAAGATGCCGCGGTTCGTCAGGAAGAATCCGAAGACGATGTTGGATTCCTGATCGAGGTTGAACATGGCTGGCGCGGCCAGCCGGATGTCGTTGAGCGGGTCGGCGACCGCATCTCCGAACGGGTGGCCTTCGGTGCCATAGGTGCGGCCGCTCATCAGCGTTTCGACGTGGATCGTCTTGCCGGACGGGGTGTCGAAGCCGGGTAGACCGCCGGAGGATGTCCGGTCGACCGACACGAACCATTTGACATGGTCCAGCACGCCGGGGATTTCGGCATCTGGCGGGGCCGGCGCGCGGGTCTGGGTAAAGGCCGGTTCGCGGGATTGCGGGTGGACGCCCTTCGGAATGACGGCGAGGCCGTCCCCGCCGGTGGTAATGAGGGCGTCGGCGGGACGGAAGGCGCCCACTTCGAGCGGCTTCCAGTTTGCGGGGCTGCCATTGGAGCCAGTGTGGAAGCCGGTGGTAAAGTCGTCGAACCAGACGGTTTCCGTTCCGGCCTTGTTGTCCCCGGTCATCAGACGGGCACCCGAATCGAAATGCCGCCATCGACGACGATGGTCTGCCCGGTGATGTAGCTGGCCTGATCCGACGCCAGGAAGAGCATGGCATAGGCGATGTCTTCGGGCTCGCCGAGCCGGCCGGCCGGGATCGCCGCGGCCACGGTGGCTCGCTGTTCAGGGCCGCCCATCGCCCGGGTCGCGTCGGTCAGGATCGCGCCGGGTTCGACGCCGTTCACGGTGATGCGATCGGGCCCATATTCGATCGCCGCGCCCTTGATGAACCCGTTGAGGCCGGCCTTGGACGCGCCGTAATGGACCATGGTCGCGGCCGAGAAGCGCGGGCCACTGAGCGAGGAGGTGAACAGCAGGCGCGGTGACGGCGCGGCGCGCAGCATCGGCGCGGCGGCCTTGGTCAGCCAGAAGGCGGCCTTCAGGTTGACGTTGAGCGTGTTCTCCAGATCCTCGTCGGAAATGTCGTCGACGGTGACGAAGGGGAAGACGCCGGCATTGTGCACCACGATGTCGATACGGCCAAACTGGCGGGCGGTCTCCTCGACCAGCGAAACGGCCTCGGCGCGGTGAGCGAGGTCGACGGCCATCAGTCGGGCGCTGCCGCCCTCCGCCTCTATCAGCCGGACGGTTTCCTCGCCCGGCCCGGCGGTGCGGGTGGCGACGACAACATGGGCGCCGGCGCGCGCGAAGACGCGGGCAATCTCCCGGCCGATGCCGCGCCCCGCGCCCGTGACGATGGCAACCCGGTCATGAAGGCCGAACGGCAATTTGGCGTCTGTCATAGTCCTGGTTCCTGTAGGAAGAGGTGATCGACTGTCGTTGAAGGCGATGTCATGCCCCGCCATTCGGCCGGAGGATGATCTTGCCGAAAGCCTGGCCGGCGTCCAGCTTGCGATGCGCCGCGACGATGTCCGCCATGGGCATGATGCTGTCGACAACCGGCGATATCCGCCTGGCCGCCATATGCGCTAACAGGATCGCCGCCTCGGCTGCGACCTGCTCGATCGAAGCCGAGTTCAGGCTGAAGGCGTGCACGGTCGGCGAACTGTGGAAATGCTCGATCAGCTTCATGCCGAAGTCGGCGGGCGGCAATCCGCCCACGCCGCCGCAGAAGAGATAATGGGCGTTGTTGCCGAGCTTGTCGAAGAAGCCGGGGAGGTCGGGTCCGATGATCGTGTCGACGATGACGTCGAACGCTTCCGGGCCGTCCAGATCGCCGTCGAGCCGGTTCCAGATCGACGAGGCGCCCAGCGCGAGAAGGTGTTCGCCGCGCTCCTTCGACGAGGCGCTGGCGACGACGCTGCCACCGCGCAGCGCCGCATATTGGACGCACATCAAGCCGATCCCGCCGCCCGCTCCGCGCACGAGGACATGCGTGCCCCCGGCGATCGGCAGCCGGGCAATCGCACCTTGCGCGACGAGCGCGTTGAGCCCGGCGGCAACCGCGTCCTCGCAGGATATCGCGTCGGGCAAGGTGATGAGTTCCTCGACCGGCAGGGCCAGGCGCTCGGCGCAGCCGCCGCCCCGGCGAAGGATCGCGAAGACCCGCCGGCCGAGCCACGACGGATCGACGCCGGCGCCGAGGGTGGTCACGGTCCCGGCGATCTCATATCCCGGTGCGAAACCCGGCGATGATGCCAGATAACTTTCGCCGCGACGGGCCGCGATGTCCATATAGCCCAGCCCGATCGTTTCGATCTCGATCAACGCCTGACCGGCGGCTGGAACGGGCTCCGGCACGTCGACGATTCGCAGCGTTTCGGGTGGCCCGAACTCGTTAACCCATGCCTGCTTCATAATATTCTCCGCCTGTCGATGCCGGGCGCGAGTCGCCGTCGAAACCCGCGTGCCGACACCCCGATGCTTGCGGCGAATATGCGACGAAGGCTCGTCGATAGACAAGAGATATATGACAACTTGACGATAGAAACATATATGATAACTTCATGACTGCGCACCTCGCTTCACCGGCCGAGACGTTCCTTCGAAACGCACGGTCGCAGTCGGGCATTCAGCCATGGGTGGGCAGGGGAACCGTGCCGTGGAACGCGTCGAGAAGGGGGATACAAGAATGAAGTCCAAGCGTTATCTGGTTGGCTCGTCCGTACTCAGCGTCGCGACGCTGCTTTCCGTTCAGCCGGCTCTGGCCCAGACGACCGCCCCGGCGGACTCGGGTTTCAACGAGATCGTGGTGACCGCGCAGAAGCGCGAGGAGAATATAAACAAGGTCCCGATGTCGATTACCGCCGCGACCGGCGAGCAGCTTCGCAGCGTCGGCGTCGTGCAGGTGCGCGACCTGGTGAAGATCACCCCGGGCCTCACCTATGCGGACTCGGGCGTCGGCACGCCGGTCTATACGGTGCGCGGCATCGGCTTCAGCGACATCGCGCTGGCCGGCCGTCCCACTGTAACGGTCTATACCGATCAGGCACCGCTGCCGTTCAGCAGCGAGGCGCGCGGCGTTGCCCTCGACCTCGAGCGGGTCGAAATCCTGAAAGGGCCGCAGGGCACGCTGTTCGGCACCAATTCCACCGGCGGCGCGATCAACTTCATCGCGGCGAAGCCGACCAGCGACCTGCAGGCCGGCGCGGACGTCAGCTATGGCCGTTTCAATGCGCATCAGATCGGCGGCTTTGTGAGCGGGCCGATCAGTTCCACTCTCAGCGCGCGCCTCGCGGTCCAACATGACGGCATGGACGCTTGGCAGAAGAGCTACACCACCGACCAAAAGCTCGGCGTACAGGACTTCTGGAACGGCCGCCTGACGCTCGACTGGACGCCCAGCGATACGCTGAAGACCAGCTTCACCCTTAATCGCTGGATCGACCATTCGGACACCCAGGCGCAGCAGTTCATCGCCTATCGGCCGACCACGCCAGCGCCGGTGCCGGAACTGGCCGCCTATCCCGTCGCGCCCCACAATGCGCGCGCCGCCGACTTCGATACCGACAAGAGCTATCGCAAGGACAACGACTTCATCCAGGCGAACTTCCGCGTCGACTATGATCTGGCCGACGCGCTGACGCTCACCTCGCTGACCTCCTACAGCCGCTACAGCGAGAACCAGCTCGTTGACCTCGACGGCACGACGGTGAACAACAACTATTTCCAGACGATCGGCAGGCTTCGTTCGATCTCGCAGGAAGTCCGCCTGTCCGGATCGATCGCGGATCGCGGGCATTTCACGATTGGCGCCAACTATGCCGACGACGACACCAGCGAGGTCAATCCGACCTTCAGCCCGGTTTCCTCGGTATCCAACTTATTCTCGGGTCTGTTCGGTGCTCCGCTGCCGGTCACCTTCACGACGACGACCAACCAGGATTCGACCACCAAGGCGATCTTCGCCACTGTCGACTATGACCTGACCGACGCGATCAACGTCTATGCCGGCGGACGCTACACCGATTTCCGCACCAAGTTCACCGGTTGTGCCGCTGACAGCGGCGATGGCGTGGCAGCGACGATCTTCACCGTGCTCAACGGCTCGCCGGTCCTCACCGGCCAGTGCTTCACCGTGACAGAGACCGGGACGGCGGGCATCGTCCGCTCGACCCTGAAGCAGGACAATTTCTCCTGGCGCGCGGGTGTCCAGTGGACCCTGGCGCCGCACGTGCTGCTCTACGGCAATGTCAGCAAGGGCTATAAGGCCGGCAGCTTCCCGATCGTGCCCGCCAACAGCTATCTCTCGTTCAACCCGGTCACCCAGGAATCGGTGCTCGCCGTCGAGGGCGGCTTCAAGGCGGGCCTGTTCAACCGTGCCCTGCAGCTCAACGGCGCGATCTTCCACTATGACTATAAGAACAAGCAGGTGCTGGGCAGCGTGGTGCTGCCGGGGGTCGGTAACGTCCTGCGGCTGCTGAATATCCCGAAGTCGCGGGTCAACGGCGCCGAGCTGGAGATCACCGCCGCGCCGGTGACTGGGCTGAAGCTGTCGGTGGCGGGCACCTATATCAGCTCGAAGGTCGCCAGTTCCTTCGTGAATGTCGATCCGTTCGGCACGCTGGGCGACTTCGATGGACAGGCTTTCCCCAACACGCCGAAGTGGCAGTTCACCGGGGACATCGAACATAAGTGGCCGGTCAGCGAGCGGGTGAATGCCTTCCTCGGCGGCAATGTCAGTTCTCAGAGCAAGACCTATAGCCAGTTCGGCGAATTGGCCCTGTTCAAGACCAAGGCCTATGCGCGGCTCGACCTGCGCGCCGGCATCGAGGCCGAGGACGGGAAGTGGCGCGCCTCGATCTGGGGACGCAACGTCACCAACACCTATTATTACTCGGCCGCCACCTATGTGCAGGATGCCGTGGTTCGCTACATGGGCCAGCCGGTCACCTACGGCGTCTCGCTCGCCTTCCGATATCGATGATCCACAGGCCGACAAGCGCCCCGCGCGGGGCGCTTGTCGGATGCCGCGGGCCGTTTTGATGACATGCGGCACTGGGCCGCGGGCGGATCGACGGGAGCCGCTCGCGGCCGCTTCGTTCGAGGAAACGGGCGGACGATCCGCCGATCAGGGAATATTCGCATGGCCAGACCCTCCCATCGCGCATCGCCCGAACCGGTCTGGCCGCCGCAGCGAGTGGCCGGGCGGAAGGCGATACTGGCCCTGCTCGCGCTGATCGTTGCTTCGTCCTTCTTCTGTCGCATGACGCTCAATTCGTTGCAGGAATCGCTGCAGGCCGGGACAGGGTTGAGCGACAACCAGATCGCGCTGCTGCTCGGGTCGGCGATGGCGGTTCCGGCCGTCATCGGCGGGATTCCGGTCGGGCTGTTGGTCGACCGGTTCAACCGGACCCGGCTGCTGGCGATCTTCTGCCTGCTGAGTTTCGCCGGAACACTGGTCACGGCGCTGAGCGACAGCCTGATCCTGTTGTTCGCGGCGCGCGCCCTGATCGGGTTTTCGACGGCGGCGGTGTCGATCACGGTACCGTCGCTGCTGGCCGACCTGTTCCCGCCGTCCCGGCGCGGGCGCGGCAGCATGATCTACGGCATTTCGCAGGTGGGTGGCATGGCTGTCGCCTTCGCGGCGGGTGGGGCGCTGATCATGATCCTGCCGGCGGCCGACCTGTGGCGATCGGGCGTGCTGGTGATGAGCATACCACTGCTCCTGGTCTTCCTGCTCTCGCTGCTGCTGCGCGAGCAGCCGCGCATGGAGATTGCGCAGGAGCGGCCCACCCTGCTCGTCTCGGCCGCCGAGCTGTGGGCATTCCGCCGGATCCTCCTGCCGCTGTTCGGCGGTGTCGTGGCGATCAGCGTCGCCGATGGCGCCACCCTGGTCTGGGTGGTGCCCACCTTGTCGCGCTCCTTCGGCATGAGCGCGGCGGCCGCCAATGGCGTGATGGGAATCGCGCTGATCGTCGGCGGCCTGCTCGGCCCGATTTTCGGTGGACTGGCGGCCGATCGTTCCCTGGCGTCGGGCGGGGCCGTGCGCGTTATGTCGCTGCTGGCCCTGCTTGCCGGCGCAAGCGCGTTGCTGGGGCTGTTCGCGGTCGCGCCGGGATCGGCGCTCGCGAGCGTCTGTCTGACCGCCTTCCTGCTGATCGGCAGCATGATCATCTCTGTCTCGCTGACGCTGATCACGGTGCTGCTGCCCAACGAATTGCGGGGCTTCTCCGTCTCGGTACTTGCGGTGGTGCAGATATTGCTCAGCGCCGGCCTGTCGCCGAGCCTGGTCAGCATCGTCGCTACGGGCATCGCGGGGCCGGCCAGCGTCGGCATCGCGCTCGCGACCGTCTGCGGCGCGGCGAGCCTCGTCTCCGCCGTCGCCTTTCTGATCGGGCGGAAGGCGCAGAAGCGGCACCCGACGCAGCATCGGTCGATTGCCGTGGAAATGGCTTTCCATTGAACCGGGGCGCGGGCCGGGTGCATGGGAGAGAAGGAAGGATGCCGGGCATAGTTCTCTACGAGATCGGCATAGCGGACGGGCGGTCGGCCAGCCCCTTCGTGTGGCGAACGAAACTGTCGCTGGCGCGCAAGGGGCTTGCCTATCGTTCGGAGATGCTTGGCCTGACCGACATACCGAAGCTGTTCGACGGGCGGTTCGCGACGGCACCGATCATCGACTTCGGTGACCGGCAAATGAATGAGAGCCTCGCTATCGCCGAACGGCTAGACGAGGCCTATCGTGACCGGCCCGCGATCTTCGCCGGCCCGACCGAGCGGTCGATGATCGGCTTCTTTGACCATTGGCTGGTGCAGCTGATCGTCACCCACGTGCTGCCGATCTACATGCTCGATGCCCATGATTGTTCGGCGCCGAAGGAGCGCGGCTACTATCGGCAATCGCGGGAGGCCTTTTTCGGCCGGACCCTGGAGGCGCTCGTCGCCGATCGCGAGGCGTGCCTGCCTGATCTGCGCCGTGCGCTCGAGCCGGTCCGCAAGGCGATCGAGGACCGGCCTTTCCTCGGCGGGCAGACACCGAACTTCGCCGATATGTGCCTAATCGGGCTGTTCATCTTCGTCGGGACGATCGCGACCCTACCGCCGCTCGCGGCCGGCGATCCGCTGCTTGACTATGCCCGGCGCGCGCTTTCCGCCTTCGGCCCCGAGACGGCCGAGCTGTCATTGAACCTCAGCGCAAAGCCGCTCTAACCCGGTGCGAGGGCTGGAGCGTCGACAACCGCAGGATATGCCATGAATCTGTTCGACGATGCCGGACCCGCACCCATTTCCGACACGCCGTCGGCGGTCGAAGCCCGGCCGCTGGCCGAACGATTGCGCCCGACGTCGATCGTGGAGGTCGTCGGGCAGGAGCACCTGACCGGCGCCGATGCGCCGCTCGCCCGCATGGTCGGTGCGCGGCGGCTGGGCTCGATCATCTTCTGGGGACCGCCGGGAACCGGCAAGACGACCCTGTCGCGGCTGCTGGCTGATCTGGTGGGCATGCGCTTCGAGGCCTTTTCGGCGACCAATGTTACCGTCGCGGAGCTCAAGGCCGCCTATGCCGAAGCGAAGCGGCAGTTGCGCAACGGCAAGCGCACCCTTCTGTTCCTTGACGAAAGCCACAGGGCTGCGCGCAACATCACCGAGACGCTGCTTCCGGTGATGGAAGACGGCACGATCGTCGCGATCCTCGCCACCACCGAGGCGCCGTCCTTCACCCTGCCCAAGGGGATCGCGTCGCGCGCGCGGATATTGACGCTCAACCCGCTCGATGCCGCCGGGCTGGCGAAACTGCTGCAACGGGCCGAGGCGCATGTCGGCGCGCGGCTGAGCCTGACCGACGAAGCGCGGGCGGCGCTGTTCGAACAGGCCGGCGGCGACGGGCGCTATTTTCTCAACATGGTCGAGGATCTGCTCGATGCACCGGCTGAACGGCCGCTGACCCCCGACGACCTCCGGCGGATATTGTCGCGGCGCATCGCCAACCATGATCGCCAGGGCGACGGGCATTACGAACTGGCCAGCGCCTTCCAGAAATCGATCCGGGGCAGCGATCCGGACGCGGCCCTCTATTATGGCGCGCGGCTGGTGCAGGCGGGCGAGGACCCGCGCTTCATTTTGCGCCGGCTGCTGGTGATGGCGTCGGAGGAGGTCGCGATGGCCGATCCCACGATATTGGGTGTGGTGACCGCCGCGCTCGACACCTTTCAGCAGGTCGGTATGCCCGAAGCCAAATATGCGCTGGCCCAGGCGATCGTGGCGGTCGCGACGGCGCCCAAGTCCAACGCGGTCTACCTCGCCTGGAAACAGGCGGCGGCACTGGCGGAGGCTACGCCGAACGTGCGGCCGCCCCGGCGGATCCTGAACGCGCCGACCGAACTGCACCGGTCGCTCGGTTTCAAGGCCGACTATGAATATTCGCATGACTGGCCAAACGCATTTTCGGCGCAGAATTACTGGCCGGACGAACTGGGCCGCCATCGCTTCTACGCGCCGAACGAACGCGGTTTCGAGGCGGCGATCAAGCAACGGGTCGATCATTGGAACGGCTTGCGCGAGGAAAGGGACCGGCGCGACGCGGACGGATGAGCTTTCGGGTCGGGGGGCGCTCCCCTGCCAGCACAGGATAAGCGAAGGAGAGGATATGAAGCTGGTTCGATATGATGCCGGGGCGCGCGTGCGCATCGGCGTGGTGAAGGGCGACGGGATCGTCGACCTGGTCGCGGCCGGCCTGCGCTGGACGACGATGATGGAGATCGTCGCGGCTGGGGCCGAGGCGCTGGACGCAATCGCTACCATCGTGGCGCGTGAAGATGCGTCGGTCGCGATTGACGGCGTGCGGCTGCAGGCGCCGATCGAGCGGCCCGGCAAATATCTCGCGATCGGCATGAACTACGCCAAGCATCGCGACGAGGCCGACAAGCTGGGCATTGCAAGCCCGCAACACCAGTTGTGGTTCAACAAGCAGACGAGTTGCCTGTCGGGGCCGTTTGACCTGATCGATCCCGGCGCCTCCGAGAAGCTGGATTATGAAGTGGAACTGGCCGCCGTCATCGGCCGCGCCGCCAAACGGGTGTCGGAGGCTGACGCGCCAGGCCATGTGTTTGGCTATGTGGTGGCGAACGACGTGTCGGCCCGCGATTGGCAATTCCATTCGCCGACCTTCACCATGGGCAAGTCGTTCGACACCCACGGTCCGATCGGCCCCTGGATCGTCACCGCGGACGAGATCGGCGATCCGCACACCCTGGGGCTGCGTTGCTTCGTGAACGGCGAGAAGCGGCAGGACAGCAATACAAGCGAAATGGTGGCCAGCCTCTGGGCGCAGATCGCTTATCTCTCGACCGCCTTTACCCTGGAGCCCGGAGACCTGATCGCGACCGGCACGCCTCATGGCGTCGGGGCGGCGCTGGAGCCGCCGATCTTCCTGAAGCCCGGCGATGTCGTGCGATGCGAGATCGATGGGATCGGCGCGATCGAGAATGTGGTCGCCGGACCGCGCTGAGCCAAAATAGAAAGCCGCGGAGACAGCGTCGTCTCTGCGGCTTACTTCTCATCGCTGCTTCAGAAGCGGGGATCGATCGGCGTCGCGACCCCGGCAGCGGCCTCGATGACGGCGGCCGCGTCGAGGCAGATATCCTCGCGGAAGCGACGGCCACCGACGAGCACGCCGATCGGCAGTCCGGTCACCGGATCGAGCCGGCTCGGCACGCAGACCGAGGGCAGACCGAGCAGATTGGCAGGCGTCACCGGCCGGATGATCTCCAGCAGCCCCGCGAGGCTTCCCGCGTCCAGGTCGTAGTCGTGGCCCGGCGTCACGCGGGTCCAGGTCGGGCCCAGTATGACCGGATGGTCTTCCTGGAAGGCCGACCATTCCATCGCGATGCTGTGGCGGCGGATGAAGGCCGCCGACATCTCGAAGGAATCGGCGAAGGGCGGAACGCCGTCGAGATAGAAGTTGAAATAGCGCAGCGTGTCCGGGCTTAGCAGCGGCAGGACCGTTTCGGAGCCGAAGCGCTGGTCGCCGACGATGATCTGTCCCCAGGTCTCGATCGCTTCCTCGTAGCGGGGCGGACAAGCCTCGACCACGTCATAGCCGGCGTTGGCCAGCGCGTCGGCGGCGCCGCGTATCGCATCCGCGACGGCGCTTTCCAGCGGCGGGCCGGGCAGGGCGGTCATAACCGCCACGCGGATTGGCGATCCGATCGGCTTGCCGACCAGCGGCGCCTCGATCGCCCATGGATCCCTGGGATGGGCCCCGATGATCGCTTCGAGGACCAGGCGGACGTCGGCGACGGTGCGGGCCATCGGTCCCTGGACGTTCATCAGCTGGTTGGAGATATGCTGGTCCGGGCCCGGAACCTGCTGCGCGATGGGCACGCGCCCGGCCGAGGGCCGGACGCTGACGATGCCGCAGGCGTTGGCGGGATTGCGCAGCGAGCCGCCGAGGTCCGATCCTAGGCCGACCGGCGTCATGCCCGACGCAAGCGCCGCCGCGTCGCCGCCGCTCGACCCACCCGCCGTCCGGTCACGATCCCAGGGATTGCGGGTCAGCCCGTAGAGCGAGCTATCGGTCGATGGACGCATAGCGAAATCGGCAAGATTGGTGCGGCCGATGGGAATGGCGCCGGCCGTGCGCATCTTCTCCACCACCGGCGCGTCGACGGGCGACACCGCTTCGGCGAGCAGGTTGGTGCCCCAGGTCGTCGGCAGGCCCGCGACGTCGATGCAGTCCTTGATCGTGAAAGGGACGCCGTGCAGCGGGCCGAGGGGCGCGCCCTCCCACCGCTTGCGATCGGCCTCCCCGGCCGCCCTGAGCGCTTCGTCGCGCAGGACGCGGGCGATTGCGTTGACCCGCGGATTGACCGTTTCGATCCTGTCGAGATGGGATTCGACAAGCTCCCGCGAGGTAACGTCCCCGGCGGCGACCAGCCGGGCCATCTCGCTGGCCGAAAGGCGCCAAAGCTCGCTCATTCTACTTCTCCCTGACACTGGCGCTATAATCCCTCGCGAGATCGACATCGACTGCTTCGAACCCCATCGGCGACGCGTCGTCGATGCCCCGGTCGAGGCCGAGGCGGTGAAGCCGGCGCAGATAATAGGCCCAGGCGGCCTCATAATAGATGCTCGAGCCCATGACCTGCTTGACGTCGGCTAGCTCGGCCGCGGGCATGCTCTGTACCTCGCCGGCCGCCATAGCCTTGAGCTGCGCGCCGCATACATTGTCGAGTTCGATCGTCGAGACCACAGCGTCCGCCAGGCAGCTGCCGGTGATGAGGACGCCGTGATGCTTGAGCAGTAGCGCCTTCATGTCGCCCAGCGCATCGGCGATCGAGGCGCTCTGGCCGTGGAGGAGGGGGCTTTCATAGACTTCGGCGAGGGCGATCTCCTCATGCCAGCGCGCGGCATGCTGGTCGAAGGGGATCACAGAGGCGCCGATCGCACCGAGCGCGACGCCGTTGGCGCCATGGTGATGGATGATCGCCTGCACGTCGGGGCGCGCGGAGTAGATCTTGCCGTGGATCGAGAGGCTGGGATTGACCTTGCCTGGACCGGAGATCGGCTTCAGGTCGAAATCGACCTCGACGAGGTCCGCGGTCCGCACCTCCTCCACGCTCTGGCCGAGCTGGTAGGTCCAGAAGGTAGAGCCGCGGGTCCCTCGCATCGTCAGATGCGCGAGAACGCCGACGCCGATCTTGAAGGAGCCCAGGATTCGATAGGCCAGAGCGAGGTCGCGTACGGGATCGGTCATTCGTGCAGCCTTTGCGGATGTCAACGCGCCCAATGGGACATAATTTAGCAAAACATATCTGATAACTATTGTCTAAAGGCAAGCGGCACGACGTGGTAAATAGGAAAAAAATAGATCGTGGATTTCGCACATGGCTACTTGTTGCGATGTCTGGTCGCTTCTAAGGTATCCGACATGTGTGCGATATATTCCAAGCGCCTATGCTTGCCGGGCCGTCGGGGTGCCATGCCGATGGGGAGGGGTCGCGCAATCGGCCTTGGCGTTGCGGATTTTGGTGGGTAGCGGTAGGAGATGAAGCATGAATAGCCCTATCGCCACCGAGACCGGCCGCCGTAGCGTGCGGAGGCGCGCCAACGACAGCCGCGTTTCGCGAGGACGCGGCAAGGCGACCGCTGCTGCCCCGGCCGGGGACGATCAGGGCTCCAGTGGTTCGCTGGTCCAGCAGGCGATCCGCGCCGTCGGAAATTACATGAGGGACAATGGATTGCGGCCCGGCGACACGCTGCCGGGCGAGAAATATTTCGGCGACGAACTGGGCGTGAGCCGCGCCGTGATGCGCGAGGCCTTCGGCGCGCTGGGCGCGCTGCAGATTATCGACATCGCCCGTGGACGTAAGCCTAAGGTTAGCCATGTCGACGGTTCGCTGTTCGCAACGTCGATCGTCCACGGCTTCAATACTTCGCAGATATCGATCCTCGACGTTTGGGAGGTGCGCAAGACCGTCGAACTGCGCGCCACCGAAATGGCGGCGACGGCCCGCACCGACGAGGAACTGAAGGAGATTCAGGACATCGTCGAGGCGATCGCGACGCACATGGACGATCCCGACCTGGTGTCCCAATATAATGCGGAGTTCCACTACGCGATCGCGCGGGCGAGCCATAACGTGCTTTTCGCCCAGATCCTTGCGTCCTTCGCGCCGATCACCCGCGTCGCCACGCGGGCGGCCTGGAAGGCCTGCACCACCAAGGCGATGAAGCAGGCCCAGGTGACCCGGCACAAGGCGATCGTCCGGGCCATCGCCCGCAAGGATTCTGTCGCGGCGACCGATGCGATGCGCCAGTTGTTCGACGATGCGATCCGTGAGAATTGGAGCAGGCTCGCCGCGCATCGCTTCTCGTTCGATCCGTTCTTCGAACAGGGCCAGCGCCCGCGCTCATCTGACCGAGCGGGGAGCAGGCGCCGTCGAGGGGTTTAGCCCACCATCGCGGTGTAATTGGCGATGTCCTCATCGATCACCTGCCGTAGCTTGGGCGTGTCCATGAGGCGGTCCTTGATGGCATCGAGGTGTGGCGTCGGCGAGAGGCCCTGACCTGCGGGGGCCATGATCTTCCAGAGGGCGAGCACGCCGGCATAATGATCGAGGACGCCAAGCGGCTTGCCGGTGTCGCGCAAGGCGACGCGGCGTTCGAGTTCGGCATAGGCGTCGTCGAGGCGAACGCGCGCCTGTGCCCCGACTTCGGCCGCCGCGGCGTCGCTGGGTGCGTAGCGGTTGGGGCGGTTCAGCATCTTCCAGGCAAGCTGCACCTCGATCGCCGCAACGATCATCGTCGACAGCTCTTTGGACCGCGCGAGCGGATCGGAGTCGGGCCAACCCTGACCGCCAAGGTCTGCGACGAAGCTCAGAATCGCGACGGTCTGGGTGATGATCGCGTCGCCGGCGTCTAGGGCTGGGACCTCGCCCAAGGGATTGATCGACAGAAATGGCTCCCGCTTCGTCTCGCCGGAGAGCGAACTGACGATCACGACCTCATGGTCGATGTCGGCCGCGGTCAGCGCCAGGCGGCATGCCAGGGCGATGCTCATGGGGGAGTGGTAAAGGCGCATATGGTTCGATTCCCTTCCTGGCTTCGAAGGAATTGTTCACACATATCATATATCTTTGCAATGCATAATAGGACCGTGTCGACCGCGTTTCGCCAATGAACAACCAAGAATGCTAGGTTTCTGGGGATTTCTGTGAAGCGAACTCGGTCCACATATGGGTGGTAGATATCAGATAAGCACTGGACATTTCCGATAAGGCGCAGCATAGTTGCTGGCAACGCGGCACCCGCGTGCCCGCGATCTTGCCAGGAGGAACATGATGTCGACGACCGAAGCCGTTGCGCCCGTGTGGGACTTTGTGGGCCATTATGTCGGACGCTTCTCGGTCGCGCCCGATTTCGGCGCTCTTGGCCAATATGAGTTCATCGGCGAGGCACTGATGCCGATCGCCCAGATGATTGTCGATACCGCCGCGATAACGCCGGGCGAGGCAGTGCTGGACGTCGGTGCGCGCAACAATGCGGCGCTGCTGGCCGCCCAGGCCGGAGCGAGGGTTACCGCGATCGAGGTTTCGCCCCGCCTGCTGGATGTCGCGCGCGAGAAGATGAAGGATTTCCCCCAAACCCGTTTCGAGCTGGCCGACGTCGCCAGGCTTCCCTTTCCGGATGCCAGCTTCGACGCGGTGATCGATGCGGTAAGCCTGATGTTCGGCGCCGACCGCGAGGCGGCGGTCGCCGAGATGGCCCGGGTGTTAAAACCGGGCGGGCGCATCGTGTGGACCGGCTGGTTCGGCGGCGATGCGATCTCCGACGTGGCGAAGATCCAGATCAACGACACTGCGGCCGTGGTTGGCAAGGCGCCGTTTCCGTACAGCTATTGGGGCAATGAGGACGAGATGCGTGCGCTGTTCGGCGCGCAGGGCTTCGACGTCGTCCTGCAGAAGCATCCGATGGTCAACACCGGTCCCGCGCCACGCACCTTCCTCGAAGGGCTGGACCAGGTGCATCCGGTGTCGCGCGGGTGCAGCCTCGCGCTCGAGAAGGCCGGCCAGTTTGAACGGACGATGACCCGGATGGTCGAGGCCATCGAGCGCCGCAACGAGGACAGCGAGGGTACGAAGATCAGCCGTCACTATGTCGTCGGCGTGGCGACCCGGAAGGCCTGATCCCCTTCGGACGATCGTTGGCGGGCGGGCGTGTCAGGGACACGTCCGCCCGTTTCAATTGGCGGCGCAGACGCTTGTCGCGCCGGTGACCGAGCGACGCCTCAGCGATAGGGCGGGCGATGGAGGCCCTTGGGGCTGGCGGTGAAGATCTCGCAGCCGGTTTCGGTGATGCCGATCGAATGTTCGAACTGCGCCGACAGCGTCCGGTCGCGGGTCACGGCAGTCCAGCCATCGTCGAGGATCTTCACGTCGGGCTTGCCGATGTTGATCATCGGTTCGATGGTGAAGATCATGCCGTGCCGCAATTCGGGGCCGGTGCCGGGCTTGCCATAGTGCAGCACATCCGGCGCGTCGTGATAGACGCGGCCGACCCCGTGGCCGACGAAATCGCGTACCACGCCGTAGCGATGCTTTTCGGCGTGGCGCTGGATGGCGTGGCCGATATCGCCCAGATGATTGCCGGGTTTAGCCTGCTCGATGCCGAGCATCAGGCATTCATATGTCACGTCGACCAGCCGCCGCGCCTTGATCGCGACGTCGCCGACAAGGAACATTCGGCTGGTGTCGCCATGCCAGCCGTCGACCAGCGATGTCAGGTCGATATTGACGATGTCGCCATCCTTCAGCGTCCGATCACTGGGGATGCCGTGGCAGACGACATGGTTGACCGAAATGCAGCTGGTATGCGCGTAGCCGCGATAGCCGATGTTCGCCGGTGTGGCCCCGGCCGCCAGCATCGCTTCACGCGCGAAATCGTCGAGGGCCGCCATGCTGACGCCCGGTTTGACCATCTCGGTCAGGGAATCGAGGATCGTGGCGGTGATCTGCCCGGCCTTGCGCATGCCGTCGAACCCTTCCGGACCGTGCAGCCTTATCGCGCCCGTCCGGCGATCGGCATCGGCCGCGGAGGCGGAAACATATTGGGTCATCGCTGTTCCTAAAGCGTTCAAACAGGCCTCGCGAGGCAAAGATGTCATATAAGTGGGTTTGCCATCCGCGACAATTGATCCGAACGCCCAAGCGCCTTCGCCGCATCGATATCCCGCAGACCGGCCAGTACCATCGCCGTACGCAATTCGGACTGGAAACGGGCGAGCAGCGCCGCGATCGCCGCTTCGCCACTGGCGGCCGCATAGGCCCAGGCGCGGCCGATGAGGACGCCGTCGGCGCCCAGCAGCAGCGCCTTCAGCACGTCCTGCCCGCTGCGAACCCCACCGTCGACGAGCAAGCTGGCCCGACTGCCGACGGCCTTGGCGATGGCCGGTAGCGCCACGGCCGTGGGAGAAACGCTGTCGAGTTGGCGACCGCCATGGTTGGAGACGACAATAGCGTCGGCGCCACTGTCGAGCGCCAGACCGGCGTCCCGAGGATCAAGGATGCCCTTGATCACGAGCTTGCCCTGCCACTGGTCCCGGAGCCAGGTGATGTCGCGCCAGGTGACGCTGGCATCGAACTGCCCCATCAGCCAGCCGCCGAAGCTCGCCAGGTTGCGCGCCTTGGCGACATAGCGCGCAAGATTGCCGAATGTGTGCGGGCCACCGCGCAGGCCGACGTCGACCAGCCAGCGGGGATGGCGCGCATAGCTCAACAGCTTGGCCGGGGAGATGCCGCCGAACAGATCGTTGCGGATGTCGCGCCGCCGGATGCCGGGCATGGGGAGATCGACGGTGAAGACCAGCGTGCGGCAGCCGCTGTCCCAGGCGCGGCGCAACAGATCGGTGACGACGTCGCGGTCGCGCATCATGTAGAGCTGGAACCAGAAGGGGCGACGGGCCGCCCGTGCGACCTCCTCGACCGAACAGATCGCGTTGGCAGACAAGCAGAAGGGTATGCCGGAGGCCTCGGCCGCGCGCACCGCCTGGGTCTCGCCGCGCCGGCACATCAGGCCGGCAAAGCCGATCGGCGCGAGCGCGAGCGGCATCGCGCAGCCTTCGCCGAGCAGATCGCCCGAGCTGTCAACGGCGGACATGTCGACCATCACCCTTTGCGGAAGGCGCACGGCTGCGAAAGCGGTCTCATTCTCCCGGATCGTTATCTCGTCGCCGGCACCGCCTTCGAAGTAGTCGAAGATAAGCGGCGGAATGCGCGCCTTGGCGATCCGGCGGAAATCCGCAAAGCTGGCAAGGGTGGCGTGGCGATCGGCCAAGACGGGGTCCTCGATCGGGAATGGGATCAGACGACCTGGTTGGCAGGGCGCTCGCCCCGTCGCCAGGCTTCGATTGCGTCGCAGAGCGCCGTCGCCATGCCCCGCCGAGCCTCTTCGGTCGCGCTGCCGATGTGGGGCGTCGCGACCACTTCGGGCCGGCTCAGGAAGCGCCGATCGATACGGGGTTCGTTGCGAAAGACGTCGAGGCCGGCCGCCCGGACCTTGCCGCTGTCCAGCGCCTCCAGCAGCGCGTCGTCGTCGATCAGGTCGCCCCGGCCGATATTGACGACGACCAGGCCTTCGCGCGCCAAGGCCAGGTGCTCGCGGTTCAGGAAATTACGTGTCTCTCCCGTTGAAGGGGCCGCGAGCAGCAGCATATCGGTGCTGCCTAGAAAATCCTCCGCGCTGGCGATGAAGATTGCCCCGGCCTCGTCCGCGGCCCGGCTGCGGTTATGATAGACCACTGTCATCTCAAAGGCCGCCGCACGCTGCGCGACCCGGCGACCGATGTCGCCGAGGCCGTAGATGCCCAGCGTCTTGCCCGCGAGTTCGGTGCCGAGGATGTGGCTCGACCACAGGTCGGTCCAGCGGTCTTCGCGGAGCAGGGCGGTCGCCTCGGTCATGCGGCGGGTCGCGGCAAGCAACAGCAGCATCGCCTGATCGGCGACGGCGTTCGAGAGGACGCCTGGGGTATTGAACAGCGGCAGGCCCCTCGCGCGGACCGCGTCGAGATCGATATGGTCGAGGCCGACCGAATAGGTCGCGAGCGCTCCCACCGAGGCGGGGAGGCCGGCGAGGAAGGCCGCATCCACCCGGACGGGCGGGCTCAGCAGAAGGACGTCGGGGCGAACCGTGCCGAGCGATGCCGCATCCCTGTCCTCGATGATGAAGCGGCGCGCGAACTCGCCGCGCGCGGTCGGCGCCAGCGGGACGAGCGACGCTATCCGGACGGGGGAGGGCGGGTCCGAAGCGTCGTTCAACGCGCGACCGTCCGCTTGCTGTCGCTCCGCCGCTTGATGTCGAGGGCGACGTCGACGATCATGTCTTCCTGCCCGCCTACCATCTTGCGCTGGCCGAGCTCGATGAGGATTTCTCTGGCATCGAGATCATAATCCTCGGCCGCCTTCTCGGCATGGCGCAGGAAGCTCGAATAGACCCCGGCATAGCCGAGGGTGAGCGTCTCGCGATCGACCCGGACCGGACGGTCCTGCAGCGGGCGCACCAGGTCCTCGGCCGCGTCCATCAGCTTCATCACGTCGCAGCCATGGTTCCAGCCCTTGCGGTCGGCGGCGGCGACGAACACCTCGAGCGGCGCATTGCCGGCACCCGCACCCATGCCGGCCAGGCTGGCGTCAATCCGGACCGCGCCCTCCTGTGCCGCGACGATCGAGTTGGCGACACCGAGCGAGAGATTATGGTGCGCGTGCATGCCGCGCTGGGTCTCGGGCTTGAGCAGCCGGTCATAGGCCCGAAGGCGATCGCGCACCCCGTCCATGTCGAGTGCGCCGCCGCTGTCGGTGACGTAAACGCACTGGGCCCCATAGCTTTCCATCAGCAGTGCCTGTTGGGCTAGCGCTTCGGGCTCGATCATGTGGCTCATCATCAGGAAGCCCGACACGTCCATGCCGAGATCCCGGGCGATGCCGATATGCTGTTTGGAAACGTCGGCCTCGGTGCAGTGGGTAGCGACCCGGACCGAACGAACGCCCAGATCATAGGCACGCCGCAGTTCCTCGACGGTGCCGATGCCGGGGACCAGCAGGGTCGTCAGCACCGCGCGCTCGAGGACATCGGCGGCGGCCTCTATCCATTCCCAATCGGTCTGGGCGCCGAAGCCGTAGATGAAGCTGGTGCCGCCCAGTCCGTCGCCGTGCGAAACCTCGATCGCATCGACCCCGGCTTCGTCGAGCGCCTTGGCGATCGCGCGGACATGGTCGATGCCGTACATGTGACGGATCGCGTGCATGCCGTCACGCAAGGTCACGTCCTGGATGTAGAGCTTCTGCTGTTCGACGTCGAAGCTCATGCCGCGCCCCTCCGTGCCTGGATGCGCTGCGCCAGCAGCTCACCGGTCGCCTTGGCGGCAGCGGTCATGATGTCGAGATTGCCCGAATAGCTGGGCAGATAGTCGCCCGCGCCCTCGACCTCGAGGAACACCGAGGTCCTGATGCCGGTGAACTCGCCCCGACCCGGTATCTTCAGCCGGTTGTTGTCGCCGAAGCGTTCGAACTGAACCTCCTGCTTGAGGCGGTAGCCGGGGACGTAGCTCTGCACCTTCTTCACCATCGTTTCGATCGAGGCGCGGATGGTGGCTTCGTCGGCGCCTTCGGACAGGGTGAACACCGTATCGCGCATGATCATCGGCGGTTCGGCCGGATTGAGGATGATGATCGCCTTGCCTTGCGCAGCGCCGCCGACCTTCTCGATCGCCGAGGCGGTGGTGCGGGTGAACTCGTCGATGTTCGCGCGGGTGCCGGGGCCGGCCGAGCGCGAGGAGGCCGAAGCGATGATCTCGGCATAGCGGACCTCGGCCACCTGGCTGACGGCGGCGACGATCGGGATGGTAGCCTGGCCGCCGCAGGTGACCATGTTGACGTTGGTCGCCTCCAGATGGGCGTCCAAGTTGACCGGCGGGATGACGAAGGGGCCGATCGCCGCCGGGGTCAGGTCGATCACCAGCTTGCCGTCGGCGCGCAGCGCCTCGTCATGGACCTTGTGGGCATACGCCGAGGTTGCGTCGAAGATGATGCCGATCTCGGCATAGTCGGGCAGCGCCTTCAAGCCTTCGAGCCCCTCATGGGTGGTGGTGATGCCGCGTTCGCGCGCCATGGCGAGCCCCTCGGACGCGGGATCGATGCCGACCACCGCAGCCAGTTCCATATTCTGCGGATATTTGATCATCTTGATCATCAGGTCGGTGCCGATATTACCCGATCCGATGATCGCCGCCTTGATCTTGTCGCTCATGCCTGGAATCCGTAGCTGAAGGCGCAGGTGCCGATGCCGCCGATGTGGATGCGTGTCCGGTCGCCGGGGTGCAGGTTCACCATTGGGCCGAGCGCGCCGGACAGCAGGATATCGCCGGCCCGCAGCGGCTCCCCGTTCAGGGCGAGCGTGCAAGCCAGCCAGCGGACCGATTTATAGGGATGGTCGAAGCAGGCGGCGCCGGCGCCGACCGAAGCGATCTCCCCGTTGATCTCTGTGACCATGCCGCAACTGTAGAGATCGAGCCCGGCGGGGGATCTCACGTCGGTCCCGAGCACGAAGAAGGCCGAGGAACCATTGTCGGCAATGGTATCGGATAAGGTGATCTTCCAGTCGGCGATGCGGCTGTCGACGATCTCGATCGCGGCCACGGCACCGTCCATCGCGGCAGCGACGCCGTCGAGCGACAGATCGGGATCAGCGAGGTCGCGTCCGAGGATGAAGGCGATCTCCGCCTCCGCGCGGGGCTGGATCACCGTCGCTGGATCGAGCATGCCGCCATCGTCGATCTGCATATCGGCAAAAAGCGCCCCGAAATCAGGCTGGTCGATGCCGAATTGCTGCTGGACCGCCTTGGCCGTAGCACCGATCTTCCGGCCGACCAGGCGGCGCCCCTGATCGATCCAATGACGGGTGTTGATCGCCTGCACCGCATAGGCGCCGTCGATATCCAGCGGTTCGAGGAACGTGCGCAACGGCGCGATGGTTCCTCCCCGATAGGCGTCGCGCAGCAGCCGCGCGGCATGATCATATTGTCTCTTCATGGCGAAAACATATATGATATGTTGCGAGGCCTTGGCAATCACGGCCGGTCCCAGATTATCACATGATGGAAATGAACATGCTCGCCGGCTCCCGCAGTTCGCTCGACAAATCGCTCTCCCTGCTAGTCCAGGTGCTGGAGGGCGCGCGCGATTGCAGGTCGCTGCCCGCGCTGGCGGAGGCGGAGGAGTTGCCGCTGTCCACCGCCTATCGGTTGATGGCCAGCCTGGAGAGGGCTGGACTCGTCGCCCAGCTCGGCCCAAACCGCTATATGGCCGGCGCAACGCTGCGGCGGCTTGCCGGATTTCCACTTTCGCCGAGCCGCATCCTCGCGGAAATTGGCAGGCCGATCCTGACGGACCTGTCGCGCCGCACCGGCCGGATCACCCACCTCGGTGTGCTAGACGAAAATATGACCACTTACCTGGTCAAAGAGGGGGATAGGGCAGGCCGCGCAATCTCGGGCCCAGATATGCAGTTGGAAGCCTATTGCTCCGGCATTGGCAAGGCTCTGCTTGCTCATTTGTCTACTGAAGAACTCGACACCTATCTTGCGACGGCGCCCCTTGTGGCGCTCACGCCCAGAACGATCATATCTGCCGAGGCTTTGCGGGAGGAACTCGCGAGCATCCGACAGCGTGGTTATGCGATCGATCACGAGGAGATGTTCGAGGGGTTTATTTGTATCGCCGTGCCGATCCAGCTACGCGGCCACGTAGTCGCGGCAATTTCGCTTGTTGTAACACAGAATGCAGAGCCTTATCGGCCAACTCGCTATCTATCCCGCCTGCTTGTCGCAGCAGCGCAGATCGAAAAGCGGCTCTACTCAGTCAGGGACGTGTTTTTGCCGTAATCCTGAAGTCGGGAAAATCTTCTTCTCCGACAGAGTAAATCTGTCGAATTATCACGGAATCGGCCACCCCCGGTTACGCTACGTCTGTTCGGCAATCCCGATCTGCCGACAAACTCGCCGCAACGCTCGACCTCGCGGTCGTGCGCGAACCGGGCGGCAGTATCCGGCTGCGCGCTCGATCTTTCTGAAAATCGCGTAGGGGGTTTGCCACCCCCGGCGTCAACGGCCCTGAACGCTTCATCCCGAGGCGTCCACAGGGAGGAACAAATGACGCAGAAGAAACGGCAGAAAAATGCCGTGAGGCGGGGCCTGGTCGCGCTCTGGTTGCTGGCGGGCAGCGCACCGGCGCTTGCGCAGGGACCGCATGCGCAGAGCTACGACATGCCCGCGCAGGCGCTTGGTGCTGCGCTCGGCGAAATCGGAACACGGTCGGGCACCGAAATCATCGCGCCGGCAACGCTCGTCGAGGGACTTGCGGCGCCGGCGCTGCGTGGTGCCTATGCTCCCGACGCCGCCGTCCGCGCATTGCTCGCCGGAACGGGGCTTGTTGCAGAGCGTGTGAACGGCGCGCTCGTGATCCGCCGCGCCGAAGCTGCGGGCGGTAGCGACAACGAACCGATCGTCGTCACGGGAACGCGGATTCGGGGTGCGCCCATTGCCTCGCCGGTCATCGCTGTCAGCGCAGACCGGATGCGCGCGGCGGGGCAGGCGGGTCTCGCCGACGCGATGCGGGCGTTGCCGCAGAATTTCGGGGGCGGACAGAACCCCGGCATCGGCAACAATGTGCCCGAGGCGAGCGGTGTCGATATCGGCGGCGGCGCGTCGCTCAACCTGCGCGGGCTTGGCAGCGATGCCACGTTGACACTCCTCAATGGCCACCGGCTGTCCTATTCGTCGGCGCTGCAGAGCGTCGATATCTCGGCGATTCCCTTCGATGCCGTCGACCGCATCGAGATCGTGGCGGACGGCGCATCGGCGCTCTACGGCTCGGATGCTGTCGCCGGTGTCGCGAACATCATTCTCCGCAGCGATTTCGACGGCCTGCGCGCGCGGGCGCGCTGGGGCGCATCGACCGACGGCGGCAACGGGCAGCAGCAGTACGGACTTCTGGCCGGCCGTACCTGGGACAGCGGCGGTCTCATGGGCGCCTACGAATTCTCGCGCATCTCGCCAATCGTCGCGCGGCAGCGCAGCTATGCCGCCGACGTCACACCGGGTGTGACGCTGTTTCCGTTTCTCAAACACCACAACGGGCTTATGAGCGGGCATCAGGCGCTCGGGGACAAGGTCACGCTCGCCTTCGATGCGCTTTACAACACGCGCTGGAAGGCATCGATCTTCCCGCTGAACACGGCCGGTGACCTCGATGTGAGCCGCGCGGAAAACCGGACGCGGAGCACGTCCTTTGCCATCGCGCCTGCGCTCAAGGTGGATCTCGGCAGCTGGCGCGCCGGCCTCTCCACGATGTACGGCGAGGACCGCGTGCATTTCACGATCGCCAACATCCTGGGCGATAACGTGCTGCTGAACGGCCCCAATTGCTACTGCAATTCCGCGACGTCGATCGAACTTGCCGCGGACGGACCCTTGTTCGCGCTTCCCGGCGGCAGCGCCCGTCTGGCAGTCGGCGGCGGCTACCGGCAGAATGCGTTCGAGCTGCGCCGCGCGCTCGCACCGCAGCTTGATATCGACGAGACGCGCGACAGCAACTTTGCCTACGCCGAGCTGAACCTGCCGTTCGTCGGTCCGGCCATCGCCATCCCGGGCGTCCACCGGCTGAACCTCAGCGGTGCGCTCCGCTACGAGCGCTATCCGGACATCGATACGGTGGTGACGCCCAAGCTCGGCCTCATCTACGCGCCCTTCGCCGGTGTGACGCTGAAGGGCAGCTGGGGGCGGTCATTCCGCGCGCCCACCTTCCTGCAGCTCTATCAGTCGCCGTCCGCGACGCTCGTCCCCGCAACGCGGCTCGGCGGCACCGCAACGCCCGGCGCAACCGCGCTGCTGCTGATCGGCGGCAACACCGCACTCGCACCCGAGCGTGCACGGACCTGGTCGGCATCGGTCGTGCTCGAACCCGCGATTGCAGGCGCACGGCTTGAGTTCGGCTGGTTTGAAACGCGCTACCGGAACCGCATCGTCACACCGATCGTGACGACCGCTCAGGCGCTGAGCGATCCCGCCTACGCCGATCTGGTTTCTCGCGATCCGGACGTGGGTGCGGTGAATGCCGCGATCGATTCGGTAGACAGTTTTTACAACAGTACGGGCGGAACATTCGATCCGACTTCGGTGACCGCGATTGTCAACAACCGCTACGTCAATGCCGGGCATCAGACGATCCGCGGGCTCGATGCGCTGGCAAGCTACGAAACCCCCATGGCCGGAGGCGTGCTCAGCCTTTCACTCAACGCGACCTGGCTCGAAAGCACGCAGCGTCGCACCGCACTACAGCCCGAGGTCGCGCTCGCGGGCCGGCTGTTCAACCCGCCGCACTGGCGCGCACGCGCCGGTGCCAACTGGACGGCGGGCCCACTCGGGCTGAACGCGCATGTCAATTACACAGGCGGGGTTACCGACATGCGGCAGATGCCTGCCGATGATGTCGAGGGGATGACGACACTCGATCTCGCGGTGCGTTTCGAGACACCGCGTGGCGGCGGTCTCCTTGGCGGTCTGGAATTCGTGCTCGCCGCCGAGAATGTCCTCAACGCGCGACCCGATCCGATCCGGACGACGCTCTACTACGACACGCCCTACGACTCGACGAATTACACCCCCATCGGACGTTTCATCAGCCTGGGAGTCAGCAAGACATGGTAAGCCTTCTTCGCACGCTTTCGACGCGTAGCCGTATCCACGCATGCGCTGTCGGCGCAGCTCTTGCCGGCGTGCTGGCCTGCAGCAGTGCGAAGGCCGGAACGCCATGCGCTGACGTTCTCCCGCAGGCGTCCGCGCCTGCTGCTACAATGCGCGACTTCGTACCCGACGACCTGATGCGGCTGCGCGACATTGGCCTTCCCGAAGGTGGCATGGCCTCGAGCCACAGCCCGCTCTCGGTCTCGCCCGATGGGCGCGCGCTCGCGTTTATCGTCAATCGTGCCCATCCCGAAACCAACAGCTACTGCCGCGCGCTGGCCGTTCTCGATCTCGCCAGCGGACGTGTCCGCATCGTCGATCTTGGGGGCGAACTCATCACGCTCTCCTACATCCTGCGCGGCATGCTCGAGCAGCCGGGCTTTCCGGATCTCGTCGTGCCGTTCTGGTCGCCGGACGGACGCTGGATCGCATACCGGAAGAAGCTGGACGGCGTCGTGCAGGTCTGGCGCGCCGCGGCGGACGGAAGCGGTGCCAATGCGGTCACGGCGCTTGCCGACGATGCCGAGACGGTCGGCTGGACCGGCGACAGCGCGCGCGTCCTTGTCGGTATCCGCCCCGGGATCCGGGAAACGCGCGCGCGGATCGCCGAGGAGGGGCGTTCGGGCTATCTCTACGATGACCGGTTCAATCCGACGACCGGCGCCTTCCCGAAGATCACCGGCGAGCATCCGCGGGTGATCCTGTCGGCAGCGCCCGACGGAAGCGGAGTTCGTGCCGCGGACGCGCGCGAGGCGGAGCAGATGGGACCTGATGTCACGCTTGGTGCGCGCTCCGAATTCGATGCGCGGTCAGCGCACGGCCGCGCCTGGACCACACGCGAGGGTTTCCTTGGGCCGCTTCGCATCCATGTCGAGAACGCCAGAGGTGTGCGGATCGGGTGCGCTGCCGAGGCCTGCTCCGGCAAGATTGCCGGGCTGACCTGGCTCGGCGACAGCCTGCTTATCGTTCGAAAGCAGGGACGGGCGCACAGCGACATGGCCGTCTGGCGCTGGACGCCCGGCAAGGGCGATCCCGTAGAGCTGGTAGCTGGCGAGGACGTGCTGCAGGGCTGCACAGCCGCATCGGGCAAGCTTTACTGCCTGCGCGAGAACGCAGTGACGCCGCGCCGGATCGTCGCCATTGATCCGGCGAGCGGTGCGTCGACCACCGTGTTCGATCCGAACCCGGAATTCCGGAACATCCGTCTCGGCACGTCGCGGCGGCTGTTCTTCACCAACAACGTCGGTCTCGACACGTGGGGCGATCTCGTGCTCCCGCCCGGCTACAAGGGCGGTCGCCTGCCGCTCGTCGTCGTCCAGTATCACAGCGATGGTTTCCTGCGCGGCGGGACCGGAGAGGATTATCCGGTGCACGCCTTTGCTGCGCGCGGATTTGCCGTGCTCAGCTACGAACAGACGCCATTTTACGCGACGGCGAAGGCGAACCCCAAAGATGATAACGAGCTGATGACGATCAACAACAAGGACTGGGCCGAACGGCGCAGCCTCCTCTCGGGGCTTGAGACCGGTGTTCGCAAGGTGATCGACATGGGCATCGCCGATCCGGCCCGCATCGGGATTACGGGGCTCAGCGACGGTGCCAGCACCGTCGCCTTCGCACTCATCAACTCCGATCTGTTTGCCGCCGCAGCGATGAGCAGCTGCTGCATCGAACCCGAATCGGTGACGACCTACGGCGGTCCCGTCTGGGCGCGCGCGATGCAGGGGCAGGGATATCCGAAAGCGACGAAGCCTGACCCGGAATTCTGGGCGCCGGCATCGATCGCACAGAATGCTGCGCGCATCGATACGCCGATCCTGATGCAGCTCGCCGACCAGGAATATCTGCTTTCGCTTCAGGCGTGGACGGCGCTGACCGAACTCGGGAAGCCCGTCGAGATGTACATCTATCCCGACGAGCGCCACATCAGGTGGCAACCTGTCCACAAGCAGGCAACGTGGGAACGCAGCCTCGACTGGTTCGATTTCTGGCTCCGCGGCAAGCGCGATGACAGTCCTGCGAAGGCGGCACAATACAGGCGCTGGGAGGCGATGCGCCAGCCTCCGAAATAGCCAGTCCCTGAGGGCGCAGGTGGCCTGGGTGACGCGTCAAAAGCCGCGCGCCCAGGCTTCGACATCTGCAAGGGCGAGAATGCGCAGATGATCGTGC
The DNA here is from genome assembly GCF_963974575.1 of uncultured Sphingosinicella sp. Taxonomy (NCBI): domain Bacteria; kingdom Pseudomonadati; phylum Pseudomonadota; class Alphaproteobacteria; order Sphingomonadales; family Sphingosinicellaceae; genus Sphingosinicella; species uncultured Sphingosinicella sp. The sequence continues at coordinate 94,531 of NZ_CAXBBQ010000005.1, forward strand.
CCCTTGACGGGCGTCGTATCGCGGAGGGTGTATTCGAGCGCAGCCCGGTCCAGGATGCTCTCACGAACGAGAACGCCGTCCAGCAGAAATTCGGAAAGCGTGCTTCGGCGTGTCTCGTACAGCGCCGCCGAAAAACTGTCCGGCGTACCTTTCGAACGCCTCACCGTGATCATGCGCGGGAGCCTCTCCGCAAATGCCTGCCGCGCCGCCCATCGGTTGTGGCCGGCGTGAACCCATTCCCAGCTCGGGATACCGAGACAATGCTCGATGAGCGGCTGCGCCATAAGCGGCGCCAGTTCGGGCAGCGGGCCCGGCCACGTTTCGATGAGATTCTCAACTGCAATCATAAGGGCAACATGTGCCGCGCGGCCGGGAAGCGCGCCGCGCGGCGCCTTGAGCCACCGGTGCGTCGCAAGCGCTGATGCAGTCCTTTCGACATCGTCCGACAGAAAGCGAAAATCCGGCTGCCACCGATAGTCCGGCGGTCTGAACCATGCCCGCGCAATGCCATGCGCTGCGACCGTCAGTACGTTGCTCTCCGCGAGCTCCGCAATGTCCAGCGCCGTCCGCCATACCGAAGGACCAATCCCCCGGGTGCGCAGCCGGTCGGCGAGCGGCGCTGCAGATTGAAGCGAACAGAACAGATTGTCGCCGCCGCCGCCATCGAAAACAGCATCGGCGCCGATGCCTGACGCGGTCTCGCGCTTGCACGCGCGGATCGCCTGCGCGAACGCGCGCGCAATCGGGCGGGGCAGATGCGCGGCGGCGGACCGGCTGATATCGACCGCGTTGAGCGCGAGGTTTGCGCTGACAAGCGGAATACCGAGGTGGGCCGAAACCGTTTCGGCGTAGCGGCGTTCATCGCCGCTCGGATCGCCGGTGGTGAACGTCAGTGCGCTGAGCCGCGCACCGCTCTTCGCAGCGGATGCAGCGAGGATAGACGAATCGAGCCCGCCCGACAGCATGATGAGGACATGTTCGAACGGCGCCGCGCGCGCGGCGATGCATGTGTCTGCAAGCTCGCGAAGACGATGCGCATTTTCCTCGATGGTGAGCACTCTTTCGGGCTGCGTGAAATCCCAGGGCGACCAGAGCGTCTCCGTGCCGAGACCGTCCGGCCTCGCCACAAGGCATTCTCCGCCGAGCAATTCGCGCACGCCTGCAAGGCAGGTGTCCGCCCCGCGCAGGCCTCGCCCCGCGAGATGCGCGGCAACGTGCGTCCATGCGCATGTAAAGCGCGCCTGAAGCGCGGCTTCCAGAAGTGCAAGGTCGGAGGCGATGACAACGCCGCCGCGGTGTGCGCTGTAAAAAACATCCTGATCTCCAAACGGCGCGCGCAGGGCCCGCACCTCTGCGCCATCCGACCAGAGGGCGACGTAATTTCCCCAATGGGACGCGGTGAGGCAGCGCCCTTTCGTGACGAGAATGGTACGCGTGTCAGGCGGCCCGGCATTGCGCAGGGGATGGGGGTGAAGCATCCCGAGGATGACACCGGCGTCGTTCTCGAGAGGGCACATCTCGATGCCACCCGCGAACACCTGCAGACGATCGGAATCGAGAATGCAGGCAAGCCCGGCATCCTTCATGCGTGCGGCGATCCGGTCATCAGGCGACGAGGCGCGGATGTTGGCAAGGAAGCGCGGCGTCATCACACGACACGGATCGGCGTGAAATTACGCACAGTATCGAGCTGGTCATTGAGGACCGTGTCCCCGAGCTGGACCCATGCGTGCGCGCTGAACGGGCGCAGCCGCGCGCCGAAAACGATGTCGACAGCGAATCCGCGGCGGCGCAGATAGCGCCCGAGCGCGAGCGAGCGTACCAGACATTGTTCGTGCGGTGTTGCGAGCATGCCCAGCCGCTCGAACGCCGCGGCAACAGGGCCAGCATCCGCGTTGGCGTCCAGCGTCGACAGGGCAGGGATACGGCGTGACAGTCTGCGGAGTGTCCGGTCGAGCCCGATGAGACGAAGAGCAAGTGCCGTTCGCGCAAGTGCGATGGCAAGTCCCGGCACATGACGATTGTCAGGCGCGGGGGGCTGGTCGAGGAGACTGGCTCGGATGTCTGCAGATTTGCAGGGTGCCAGCGGCTGGCCCTCGCCCTCAACAAGCAGACCCGCAGACGCGAGCCCGGGTGGTATATCGGAGGCTGCTCCGAAGATGGTCTCGCCTGCCATCAGGCGGCGGAATACCGCTTCCGCAGGCTCGGGGAGACTGAGGTAGAGGTCGGCGGCGCTGTCGAGAAAGACGAGCCGGCCGTGAACATCGCAGAAGCTGATGCTTTGAGGCAGGGTCCAGACCATATTGCGGAGATCCGCCGGAAGGCTGGACGCGCGGCCGCATGGCCGCGCGTCCTCACCCTCCTGTCAGTCGCGACTGAGGCCGGCCGGATCGCGGGCGAGCTGGGCGTCGCCGTTAAATCCCACCGGGCCCTTCGTCTCGACGCTCGCCTTGCCGAGCGTGCGGACATCCGTCTTCTGTGTGCGTTTCATGGATGCTCTCCTTCTGGTTTCGTCGCAATCCAGCGACAGGATCCGAGAGTAGAGCGTCCGCACCGTATCGAAATTTTATACGGTGCGTGCAAAATGAATATCAGCGCGCCTGTCCGCATGCGCTGCAGATCTCAGCTACCTTGCGGATACGTCGCCGGTGATAGCGCGCGATCGCCTGATGCAACGGCGCGCCTTGCAAGGTATGACTGGCAGCGAACAGCGCCCTGAATTCCGGTTCGAGATCATCAAAGACATGCGCCTCGGCATGGCGGACCGCATGCAGCCGGTTGCCGGTGTTGATGATCGCGGCATCCCATTCCTCATTACCGGCACGATGCGCCAGCCCGGCAAACAGCTGCGCGACGGCGTGGGGAATATCGGGAGCGTCTGTGCCGCGCGTCTGTTCGGTCGGGGCAGCGTTTGTCGCTGCGCGTAGTTTTAGGCAGGTCACCAACAGGGTCTGGTTCCACGTATAGAGATTGCGGAGCCGGGATTCCGATACGGCGGGCACATGAAAGCCCTCGTGCGGCCAGCCCTCGACAAGACGCTCGCCCATCAGCCGGTGCAGGGCATCGCGCACCGGCGTCGTGCTCGTATTGAGTTCGACGGCAAGGCGCGCGGGATCGAGGCGCTGGCGCGGGAGCAGCGCGCCCGACATGAGGTGCGTCTTGAGCGCGTCGTAAACGCGCTCCATCGTCAGGCCCGGGCTCATACCGCGCTGTCGCTGGCCACCTGTGCTGTCGCATTCCGGGAGGCCGCGTGGCGCGCATAAGCGGCGATCAGCTCCGTCTGCTCCGGCGTCAGCGCATCCACTGCGGCAAGCGGCCCAGGCGCGCCGCCGCGCAGCAGCACCGACGGGCATTGGCCCTCATAATTATTGAGGTTGGGGCGATGCTGGCGATAGCCGATGAGCGCCTGCAGGCTTTCCGGGAACTGCCGCGCGATCTCCGGTGGATAGGCGAGCCATGGGTTCTCGTAAGGCTTGAGCCAGCCGAGCGAATAGCCCACGACGATGCCGCGTCGCGGCGTTGCCCTGCGGTTGGCGCCGCCGCCATGCAAAACCGATCCCAGGAACAGGATCGCGTCGCCGGGTCCGCAGCACGCGGCAATGCCGGCGCCGTCGGGCAATTCGGCGGTCGCAGCCGCGCCGTGGGTGCCCGGCCAGATCCGTGTCGCACCATTGTCCTCGTAAAAGGCCCCCAGCGGCCACATGACGTTGACGAGATATTCCATGCGGCCCTTCTCGCACGGATACATATCCTGATCGCGGTGCGGCATCTGCGCGGGTTCGCCAGGATGAATCTCGATCGCTTGCATGAGATTGAGCTGGATGTGATCGCACCAGGGTCCGAGAATATTCTGAACCACGCCGAGCACGGTGGGATGTTCTGCAAGGCGCCTTGCCGCAGGCGCCCGCACAAGAAGCCGGCCAAAGCGTTTGGTGCGCGCGCCAAAGAAGCCGCCGATCGAGAAGGGCGTTTGCGCAAAATCCGGATCAAGCGCGGCATTGAGCGCCGTGATTTCGTCCTGCGGAAGCAATCCCGGGATGATGCAATAACCTTGCGAGGACAATCGGCCGGTCCAGTCGTCGGCGCCTTGCAGGGCAAGAGCAGGTGCGGGCATGGCAGATCTCCGGTTGAAATGAGTCTCAGGCGGCACGCTCAAGGGGAGGGTGGTCTGGTGCGCTCCAGATTCCCGCTGCCGCGAGACGGGCGGGTGTTTCAGCGTCGATGTCGATCAGGAGCGCAGCGATATCGGCGTCGGCGTGCCGCTGCGCCGCACCCAGCGGGCGGCAGGTCCAGCCGAACGCCTGGATTTGTCGCAGCCATGCCTGTTCGGCGACCGCTGTGTATCGCCGCACGCCCTGGTTCAGCGCATATTCGGCAAGTCCGCTGACAAGCCGGTCGCGGGCGCTGCGCCGCGCACGCGCCTTGAGGCGGCGGTCGAGACAGAAGCGTGTGATCTCGCGTGTATCGTGGGCTCGCGGTACGGCGCCTTCGCAGAGCGCGGGGAATAATGTGCCGAGAATATGCGGGCGAACGGTTTTCAGGAGACGTGCCGAAGCGAGGTGCGCGCCCGATGCGTCGGTCAGGATCAGATAGGCGGCATGGCTATCATCGAACTCGTCGATCTCGAACGTGCCGCCGATCACCGGTACGTCCCATTTGAGCAGATCGACGAAGACCTGTTTCCGCGCCTCGAACATCGCGCGCAGAACATCGCCGTTCGCACCGCTGTTGTGGTCGATCACATGTAGCATCGCCCCCGCTCCCTTTCCTCGCTTCGGATGCGGACCAGTTGAGCAGAGGGCTGCAGCGCCGTGCATCCCTGGAAACAGGGAGGCGATTCTCTGGTCAGATGGAGTGGCGAGAGCAGGCAGGCTCTCTGCGGGCGGGCGTTGGACAGGCTGGCGTATTCGGATCGGGAGCCTTTACTGCACCAGGACGAGCACGTTGCCCGTCAGAGCAGGCCTGCCGCAATAAAGATACGTTTGCAGATCATTATATTCGGGAATGATACGTAAACGGATCATTCTGCCATGCCGACGGGCCGTCAGATCCGATCCGCGGGCATTTACGCCTCGCAGCAATGCTTTCGGGACATTGCGTTATTTGCAATTTCGGCGCGCATATCCATGGATATGAGAACCATCCGGTGCGCGGTCATCCTTACAGGGCCCTCCGCTCAGGTTTCAGGACATCATCAATGCAGAGCGCGCCATCGGCAATCAGCCGAACGACGAGTTCGGTTCGGGAATGCACGCCAAGCCGTGCCCGTGCCTCACGCATATGTTCGAGCACCGTCTGCTCACCAATCCCGAGCTCGCGCGCGATCTCATGATTGCGCAGGCCGCGGCCGGCAAGCGCTATGCATTCGCGCTGACGGTCGCTGACCTGCGCGCCGGGAGTCCGGCGGCGCTGGCGAGAAAGGCGGCGGGCGCCCTCGAAGGCAAACAGCCCGATCATCTGGGCCCATGGCAGCACTTCGTCGGGCAGCGCTTCATCCGCGACTGAAACGAAGGTGCATGACCCCAGCGCCTCTCCCGGCACGTGCGCGGGAATCGTAACGCCTTCGCCAAGCCCGATCTCTCGCCCGCGGGCCAGCACGTCGCGGTCGGCGCGGGTCAGCGGAATCAGCTGCGTGACATCGCGCCACAGAAAACCCTGCGCCGTCCGGTGACTTGCCCGGTGGATCGGATCGGAAAGCCCGAGCCGGTTTGCATCATACCAGTCCTCCCACCCGGGCGGATAATTATGAATGCGTACGGCGCGCGGCGATACGGAAAAATCAACGTGATGCGAGAGCGCAAAATAACGGATGCCCATCCGGTCGCAGGCGTCCGCAAGGGCATCGCAAAGCGCGCTGTGCGTCTTCACGGCGGAAATCCTGCGCGCGAACGCGGAGGCAGCAAGCAGAGGCATTGGCCCATGACCCGGCCCGAAAAACCCGGCATTCTCATTGATGCCAGATCTCCCGGCCGCCTTCTCACACGCCGGCAGCGCTCCTCAAGAACGCTTGCCTGGCAGGCACGATCACTGCTCTGCCCGGGTGCGGTTGGACAAGTAACGTCCGCGACCTCGCCCGTCCGGTCAGGGGTGTAGATAGTAAATTCACAGAATCGGATAATGCAAGTATATTCTCTTTATTTGGCGGAAGGCAATTGTGGTGCTTCCGGGTGAGCGCAGGGAACAGGTTGACGAAGGCACAACATCGTTGGCGCCATCTGAACTTCATCCTGCGCCAGGCGCGCCGGACTTCGCTCTGGATGTCGCGGGCTCGTTTGCGGCAAGCGTGGCACGTGCCGGGACGCTGCCGGCGCTTGCTGCACTGCTTGGCGCGGCCGCCAGCGATCTCGGGTTTTCCTTTTTCGCGATCGCCGAACATGCAAATCTTGCAAGGCCGCCTCCCGATCTTTTTCTCCTCCACAATTATCCGCCAGGGTGGGCCGACGCATTCATGCTCGATGGCTGGCGGCATGATCCCGCCTGGCACGCGGCCAGCCGCCGTCTTGCGGGGTTCCGGTGGAGCGAGCTGCCCGCGCTCATGCATTTGACCGATGCTGAGCGCGCGCATCTTGCGGCTGCCCGCCGCGCCGGACTCGGCACCGGCTACACGGTGCCTCTGCACGCGCCCGGCGGTCGTACTGCGAGCTGTTCTTTCGCGGTGACGCCCGGGCACCGCATTGCAGCGCGTGCCCTCCTTGCCGCAGACATCATCGCGCAGCGGGCGTTTCTTGCCGCATCGACAATCCTTGGCACTTCGTCCCATCGTCCGCATTTGAGCCCACGCGAGCGTGAATGCGTGGTGCTGATGGCGCAGGGCAAGACCGACTGGGAGATCGCACGAATCCTCGGTCTGAGTGAGGAGACCGTAACGCGCTATCTGAAAACGGCGCGGCAGCGTTTCGGGGTCACGCGCCGGACCCAGCTCGCGCTTGCCGCAATGGAGGCCGGCTTCATAGAAATGCGCGACTGCATTTCCTGGGCCTAGCCACTTTGCGGTTCTGGTTCACCGCCGCATCTAAAACATCCCCCGCCGCGCGCTCCTGGTCCCGGGGGAGGGTGTCCACAATCGTGGTCGATTATGTCCTGTATACTGAACGTTATGCGTCTTTGTGTGCATTATACCGGACGTTACGGTCTGGCGCTGAACCCCGCGGACGGGTTTGTTCTGCAGCGGAGAGGCAGATGACGTCCTGAAGGCAAGGAACAGGGGCAACCGGATTTCGGGACGCGGCGAGAATGCCGCTACATGACATGAAAGCCGCAGGCTAACGGTTCGGACGAGCGCGGCCTGGTCCGCTGCGCTGCATTGCAGTGAAATCGACATCGGCGAACTGAACTCCTGGCAATAGCTCCTTTGGGGGGTGATGGCGCCGCCACCCCCTTCCGGCATCGTGTGCGCGAGCCGGAGGCGCCTGTGGAAAAGCTTTGGACAGAAATCACCTGCGCTTGCCGTGGACATCGCAGCCGTTCCGGCGCGTGGGGTCGCGCTATCCGCCCGGTGCCGAGCAATGCCCGATCGGGGCATCCCTGACTGGCGCTCCGATGCGCCGTATCGCGCGCTTGGGGCGTGCGACGCGCCGCTCATCGCCTGGGAATGGCTGCGCCGCGACCCCGCATACCGCTTCGCCGCAGCGCGCGGCGAAACGGATGCCGGACGCTTTGGTCTTCACCGGTTCGAAGATCCGGCGTGCAGCAGCGCGCTGGCGCGGGTCTGGTGGCGCAGGGACGTTGATCCCTTCGTGCTGACTGCCGCGGCGGCGCCCTGCGCCGGCAGCGAAGCGTTCTCTCCGGACCTGCTGCCTGTCGCCGCTGCGATAGAACGTCTGGCCGGCGCCGAGCGGCTTCTCGTGACGGACGGCGCGCACAGCCTGCGCGTCGATATCGTCGCGGGCACGCTCCTCCAAGGTCCTGCGCATTTGACATGGCAGCTTCCCGGACTCGTGGCCGCGGCCGCGCCGATGCACGCGCTCGCCCGGTTTATTGCGCTCTGCCGGACCGGCGTCCTGAGGCGCGGCACGTATCCATCGCCCGCCGGGGCGCGGCGGTGGGCGCTGCTGCTGCGGGTCAGCGATGCGCTCGATGCGGGTGCCTCGCAGCGCGACATTGCGGAGGCCTTCTTCGGCGAGGACGCCATTGGTCGACGATGGCGCGTCAACGCTGCCACACGCAGGACGCAGATTCAGCGTCTCGTTCGGCAGACCCGGTGGCTTCGCGCGCAGCCGGCAGCGCGTCTTCTCATGCCGGGGGCACTCGGGCGGCACTGATCGTCTGCCGCGGGGGCATGAGTCTTGTCTGATTCGGGAGGCGAGTATCGCTTACGGGAACAGCACATTTTCAAGCGTGTCGACCAGCGCGCGCCGCCTGTCGGCGGTCAGCCGGTCCAGATTGAGAAGTTTCCACAGGACGGCGGGCAGGTGTTGCGCATCGGCTATGCCCAGCAGATCCCAGTCCGGTTCCCCGCGCTTGAATCCGAGAAGAAAATGCCGATGCGCATCCGGCATGCCAGCGACCATTGCGGTGATGATCGCTTCGCGCGCCTCCTCAAGTTCGGCGAGGTCGATTGGTTCCTGCGTCATTCCGGCAAAGCCGCGTGCGAACTCATCGCCCAGCGGCTTGCGGTTCGGGGCAAGAACTTCGGCCATCGGGCGGGGGTGGCTTACAAGATAGACAAGGAAGGCGCGCCGCAATTCGTTGTCGATGCCTTCGTTCGCCAGCAGATCTCGCACGTCAAAAAGGTCGCGGGGATGCTGGCGGTCAAGTGCGGCCACGATCTTGCCCGCGTAGAGATCAGAAAAGGACACGACCTGAATCTCGGCAAAGCCGAAAGCATCCTCGACCGCAGGCACCACGCTGATGAGGCGAGGGGCATAGACGGTGCCGCGCAGCACCGGCGTCACCTCGATCTTGATCTGTACATCGTCGGCGCGCACGATCAGCTTTGTGACGATTTTCTCATCCGCCGATCGCGAGACATTGGCCTGCGCGCCGGGGATACCGCGCTCGATCCTCGCCCTGATCCGCAGCATCGCGGCATCGATCGCAGCAAGCGAGGTGCGACGGTCCGCAATCGGCAGCCAGGTGAGGTCGATGTCCACCGAAAGGCGCGGCATGTCGCGTACGAACAGATTGATCGCCGTGCCGCCCTTGAGGGCAAAGGCGCTCTCCCCGGCCACGAAAGGGAGTGTGCGAATGAGAAGCGCAACCTGCCGCCGATAGATGTCGAGAAAGGCCATGACGATCAATGCGCCCCGAATTCGGGCGGAACGGTGATATTGTAGCGCGGGTCGAGCTTGCCGCCTTTGACAAGGACGCGCTTGCCCGCGCCAAGGTTCACACGCGAGGTGTCGAGCCGGGCGAGCCATGCGTGGCTATGGCGACTGGCGAAGAACAGAAAGAGCCGCTTCACCTTGACACTGGTGCAAGTCTCAAGGAGCGTTTGCAGGCGGCGCGGACTTAGATCACTGAGGCCCTCCATCAGGGCATCGACCTGCTGGAAGCTCTCCCGTTCGGGCAGTTCGTCGAGCAATTCGAGAAGGGCGCGCTCCTTGCTGGAGTAGCGGACGGGCAGGGTCAGGCCGCCTGTGCTGACCATGACGGGACTCGATTCAGGCGACGCGTCGACATCGCCGGGAAACAGCCGCAGGCTGTTATGCCAGCGAAACGCGAGATCGAGCGGCAGGCTCGCCAGCCAGGTCGGCGGATGCGTCGGCCCATAGAGATGAACCTCGCGCAGCGCGGAGGGCAGATAATGCGCATAGCCCTGCTGTTCGAGTGCAGTGCGCCCGCCGACGGCAAGTGGAAGGTCGAGCACGGTCTGGAGCGAAACGACAACCTGCTGCCATGTCAGCGGTGAACGCGAGCGGCGATAGACGCGCCGCGCCGGACTTTCGAGCCAGCCGGCGCGGACATACTGGCTACGCAGCGCCGATGAATAGCCCTGGGCTTCCATCCAGGCGGCATCGGCAAGAAGCCCCTCGGGAAGTTCCTGCTGGAGACGGTTTAATTTTCCATCAAAACGCATAGTCATGCTTGGTCTTTTGACATGTTTGCAAACCATTGTCGAGTTTATAATTATTCCCATTCACTAAGTCATACTTAGTGTTTTGCGAAAAAAGTAAACCTGGCTGTTGTGAACTCCCTATATTCTGCGGCGAATATGGCCAACAATCGCTGCAGTTGGACCCGATGGGCAGGCAGGGCCTTCGCCGGCTTGCTGATCGCCAGCCTGCTGATCGTCGGCGCGATGATCGTTGGTGCTCCAAATACGGCGAAAACAGACATTGCCTTCGCGCTGTACCTTTCATGCTGTTGCCTAAACCGTTTTCTGTCCCCTGGTGCCGCCGGTTCGGAAAACATTTCCCGAGCCCCGATACCACCGGGACCCACTCCGGCGGACGGGCCGCCGTCCTGACCGTTGCGTTCGATACCGGGCTCTGCCGAATGTCGAGGATTCCTCGCGGCATCGGGCCGCCGCTGCATTTGCCGTGGCCACGTGCGGCTTTCCTTTCCCCACGTGTCCCCGTACCCGTGACCCGGCGTTTGGGGCATTGACCTGGACCAGCCGCCTTGTCCCGAAACCTTCCGCCCTTACGGCTTCTTTCCCCGCCCGTGCCAGGCTCCTCGCGGCCGCTTCGCTCCCAAACAAGCCGGGCGTCAGGTCCGCCGCTCACGCTCCGGCCCTTTCGGGTGCGGGACTGCGGCTCGGGGCTGGTCCGACGGTCTGCCCATCGCCCGGAACGGGTTCGGGCGAGACACGAAGGAGAAATGAAATGCCTGCAATCGGACATGTGAAGCGCAGCGGCGAGGGCTACAAGGGCGAGCTCAAAACTCTCTCGATCCGCGCCGGGATCGAGATCATCCCCAACCGCTCGAAGACCGGCGATGCCCAGCCCGACTACCGCGTGCTGACCCAGGGCATCGAGGTCGGTGCCGGCTGGATCCGCACCGGCGAGACGTCGGGCAGGGACTATGTGTCGCTGAGCATCGCCGCACCCGAATTCGGACCGCGCCGGCTCTACGCCAACCTCGGCCGCGTGCCGGGCGAGGCCGACGAAACGTTCGCGGTCATCTGGAACCCGTACGACTGAGCGGGTTCGGCCCCGCGCCGCGTGCGCGGGGCCGCCTTTCCTGCAGCAGACGGAGGGTGCGCGGCCTGCCGGGCTTCCGGCCGCGCCAGGCTCGAATTCGGGATTGGCGATTTTCGAGCCTCTGCACGGCCTGCCTGTACTGGCACCAAGGGCACGCCGCGCCGCGTGCGGCGCCGCGCTGGCTATGGAGGCGCGCTCATGACGCAAAGGGAACCCGGACGCGAGCGGCCCGCGCGGCCGCGATCGCCGTACCTCAATCCGGCGATGGCCGCAGCCTGGCTCGGAATCTCGCCGCGGGCGCTGCAGGCCCATCGCGGCAACGGCACGGGGCCGCGCTTCCGGCGGCACTTCCGCAATATCCGTTACCATATCGACGATCTCGACGCGTGGTCGCGCGCAACCGCGCGGGCTTCTGTACGCAGGAAGGGCGGAACGCCGTGACGTCGCCCCTCCGGCCGCTGCGCACGTGGCCCGTGGCCGGAGCCGCGCTTCTGATCGCGGCGCTTGGCACCGTCAGCCTTGCGCGCCCGCGGCCGCTGCTCATCTGGAACGCGTCGGCGAGCGCGCCGACAGGTCTCTATCGCGTGGCCGCGATCGGAAATCCGGCACGCGGCGAGCGCGTTGCCGCCCGTTTGCCGGCGCCCTGGCGCGCCCTTGCCGCGCGCCGCCATTACCTCCCGGCGAACGTGCCGCTCATCAAGCGCATCGCCGCCATACCCGGCGATATGGTCTGCGCAAGCGGCGACCGGGTCACCGTCAACGGCGACGTCGCCGCGCTGCGGCTTCGCCGCGACGGCGCCGGCAGGCCGATGCCCGCATGGCACGGCTGCCGCCGGCTCGGCGCGGGCGACGTGCTGCTGCTCGCAGCGCATCCCGCCTCGTTCGACGGGCGGTATTTCGGGCCGAGCCAGCGCCGCGACATTCTCGGCAAGGCGCATCTCATTTGGCGGCACCCCTGATCGCCTGCGCTGCGCGGTGGCTGGCGCTGTTTGCAGCGCTCGCAGCCGACCAGCCCGCGCGCGCCGACGCTGTGGCGCGCTGGCGCCCGCTCGTCGCCGAGGCATCGCTCCGATTCGGGATTCCGGCGGACTGGATTGAACGCGTGATGCGCGCCGAAAGCGCCGGGCGCACCGTCCTTGACGGCCGGCCCATCACCAGCAGCGCCGGTGCGATGGGTCTCATGCAGCTGATGCCCGGCACCTGGGCCGACATGCGCGCGGCGCTTCACCTCGGGCACAATCCGTATGAGCCTCGCGACAATATTCTCGCCGGTGCCGCCTATCTGCGGTTGATGCACGATCGCTTCGGCTTTCCCGGCCTCTTTGCCGCCTATCACGCCGGCCCCGCGCGCTACGGCGAGTGCCTTGCCGGCACGCGCGCGCTGCCGCACGAGACGCGCGCCTATGTCGCCGCGGTCGCGGGCAGGCCCGCCGCGCGATGCGGCGCACGGCAAGGCGCTCCGCCGGCGCCTTCGGCCCCGCGGCCGGCACTGTTCCTCCTCGGCGGAGGCGGGGGCGCGCAGGCGCGTTCGGACAGCGGGGCGGGGAGCCTGTTTGCGCTGCCTGAGCGTGATGCGGCCGGGACCGGGCCGGCAGCGGATGCACATGACGAATTCCGCAAATAAGACTTGGCAAGCATCTGATTTGGCGCGATTCTGGCGCCATGAAATATCCCGATGACCCGGCTGTATCGCTGCCCGAAGGCAAGCGCCGCGAGCTCGCGCATGTCGTCGGGATTGTGCGCGAGGGCTTCGCCGAGGCGATCTCGCGGCGCACGCAGCCGCGGTATCGGAGCGGGCATCTGCTGAAGATCATCCTGTTCGGCAGCTACGCCCGCGGTGACTGGGTCGAGGATCCGGTCGGGCGCTATTTCTCCGACTACGATATCCTCGTCGTCGTCAATCACGAGGACCTCACCGACGTTCCGGAATTCTGGACGAAAACCGAGGACCGGCTGCTCACAGAGCTTGCCGACGGGCGGCTGCGCACGCCCGTCAGCCTCATTTATCACAGTCTCGATGACGTGAACGCACAGCTGCGCCGCGGGCGCTACTTTTTCACCGATATCCTGCGCGACGGCATCGTGCTTTTCGAGGAGCCAGGGCATGCGTTCGAGGTGCCGCACCCGCTATCGCCGGCAGAGGCGCTGCGCGAGACACAGGACTATTATGAAGAGTGGTTTGAAAGCGCCCAGCAATTTTTCAGGCAGTATCAGCACGCGATGAATGATGGTGCGCCAAAGGTTGCTGCGTTTGATCTCCATCAGACGACGGAACGACTCTATCACACGCTTTTTCTCGTCCGCACATTGTACTCGCCCAAGACGCACAATCTGAACCGGCTGCGCTCACAGACCGAGGCGCTGGAACCGCAGCTTCGCGAGGTCTGGCCGGGTACGACGAAGTTCGAGCGGCGCTGCTACGAGCTGCTGCGCGCAGCCTATGTGAAGGCGCGCTACTCGCGCCATTACCGCATCACGCCCGAGGAACTGGCGTGGATCGGAAGCCGCGTCGAGGTCCTGCGCAGTATCATTGAATCGCTGTGCCTTCAGCGCATCGACGAGCTCGAACGCGCAGCCTGAGACCGTCAGTCCCGTTGCGGTTTGCGCTCCGCCATGGCTTTCAGCGCGCGCAGATCGCGCATCACCCATTTGGCATCACCCGAGAAGCGCTCGTCATCCATCCCGGGCTGACGAAACAGCGTCAGCATCACCTCCGCGCCGTCTCCGTTCTGCACAATCCGGAGCGGCACGTGTACGGGATCGCCGCTCCCCGTATCGACGACATGGTCCATGACGCCGTATTCGTTGTGACCCGTGAACCGGATGCGAACCGCTCCTTCCGGGCCTTCGGCGAGCCAGTAATCACCGCGCGGAAGCAGCTGCGATTCCGAGAGGCCCGAAGCCCATTTCGGGAAGATCTGCGGCCTCCAGATCTCTTCGTAAAGTGCGCGCCATTCGCGTGCGATCGAGACGCTGAAGGTGCGCGCGGCGAGCATTGTCCGAGGTTCCATTCCTGATCCGGTGATCTTCCTGCGCAGGGGAATAACCGGTCCCGACTTTTCTGCGCTTTGGTAGTCTTCGAACACCCGGGACCGGCGCTCATATCGAGCGGAATCCTTCAACCGTAAATCAGGAAACTTTGCAAGTCACAGCGCAGGGCTCCACAGTCAGCTGCGGTGCATGATTGCCTGGAGTCGACCCGGGGCGAGTGTCGGGACCATGCCCGCGATCATGATTTCAGGATTACGGATTTCGGCTCGCCGCAGAGCGTACAGACACCGCGCCGGATCTCGAAGCCGCCGCTCCCCGCGAGCTGGCGCGTGCGGTTCGCGACATCGTCGATCGCCTCAAGTGCCAGCCGCCCGGCAATGCAATCGTCGCATACGGGTTCGGGTGAAAGCCGCTCGATAAACCCGCTCACCCGCTGAAAGATCGTCGTCATCCGTTTCCCTGTTCGCCCGGTCCTATAGAGCGCATGCGCGATTCCCGGAAGCCGGATCGTTCCCGACTTCGCCGCGAACGAAATTCGGGGGAAAGGGCCAGCCCTCTCTCCCCCGCAACGGCAATCGGCCGGGCCGTGGCTCGCTGCGCTGCGCCCGCACCACCCCGGGCAGATTCCCGCTGCGTCCCCGCTCTCCCACGGCTCGCCGCGAGGCAGGGGTCAGCGCCGCCAAAGCGCTGAAACCCTGACCCAAGGAGAGCAGAAATGCAGACGACGACGACACGGCCGGACACGGCAGATATGAGGTTTGGCCACCAGGAAGGCATCCGCAACACCATCGTTCACGGCGATTGCATCGACGTAATGCAGCGTTTTCCCGATCGCAGCATCGACCTCGTTCTGACCGATCCGCCGTACATTTGTCGCTACCGTGCGCGCGACGGGCGAACCGTTGCCAACGATGACAATGACCGCTGGTTAGGGCCGGCATTTTCCGAAGTCCACCGCGTTCTCAAGGAGGGCGGATTTGCGATCAGTTTTTACGGCTGGACTGCTGCGGATAAATTCATATCCGCATGGCGATCCGCGGGCCTTCGCATGGTCGGCCACATCGTTTTTCGCAAGCATTATGCGTCCTCGCAGCGCTTCCTTCGCTATACGCACGAGCAGGCCTATCTGCTGGCAAAGGGCCGCCCGGGGCTTCCCGAAACGACGATTCCCGATGTGATCGACTGGCCGCGTTACACGGGCAATCGGCTTCACCCGACCGAGAAACCCGTCGAGATTTTGCACCCGCTTGTCGAGACATTCAGCCGCCCGGGCGACCTCATTCTTGACCCGTTCTGCGGTTCCGGTTCCACGCTCGCGGCCGCGCATCATAGCGGGCGCGATTATGTGGGGATCGAACTCGACAGGTGCCATCATCGCACCGCATGTATGCGGCTCGGCATGGCGCGTTGACGCAAACACGAATGCCAGATGGCGGGCTCTTGCAGGGCCCGTCGTCGTTCTGTGCGCCGGGTTCAGATTATGCAGGTTCCATCAAGGGGAGGGGTGATGTGCAGCACGCGCAGTCGCGGCGATTGGGTTGAGGGGATTGGCGTCTGGATTGGGCCGGGAGGGGGGAAGGGCGAGGAGGGGGGAGGGCGGCTTAAGGCAAGATAAAGCATTGGTGCTACTGCGCTGACTCGTCCGCACAGGCATTTGTCTGCACATCGTTTTTTGGCTTAAGTTCTGGGGCCTGATTGGCACTGTCGGATTAAGGCTGGTGCCATGTGGTCTCCGGATCGCAGATTTGCGTCTGTATTCTGGCACCGGTTTTCCCGTTGCTGATTCCCGGTCATGCTTCTGCGCGAAAATCCACGAGATCGGGCCGGAATCTTGAGCAAGGACGATGAATTCGAACCCTTCATTGGCCGGATGCGCAGTCGCGGCCGGGCGCAGAAGCGATTCCTTCACAGCGTTCTTGCCGCGACCAACCTTGCCGGCGGCAGCGATAGAACACGCCGCAGCGGGGGCTTCGACGGGAGCCGGATCGGACGTGGATCGGGCGCCGGGCGTATGCTCGCGACGCGCGGGTCCAGGGCCATGGTTTATCGGCGCCGCGTCATCATCAAATCGCGTATCGTCCGGCTTGCGGGCAAGGGCATGGCAGGCGCACGCGTGCACGTCCGGTACATCGAGCGCGATGGCACGACGCGGGACGGGGGCAGGGGGCAACTTTACGGCGCCGAAAACGACCACGCCGATGGCAAGGCGTTTCTTGGCCGTGCCGGGGACGACCGCCATCAGTTTCGCTTCATCGTGTCGGCCGAGGATGCCGCCGAATACGAGGACCTGAAGCCTCTCACGCGGCGCCTCATGGCACGCGTCGAGGAAGATCTCGGAACCCGGCTCGACTGGGTGGCCGTCGATCACTTCAATACGGGACATCCGCATACGCATATCATCGTCCGCGGCAAGGACGACCGTGGCAAGGATCTCGTCATCGCGCGCGAATATTTCTCGCGGGGCATGCGCGAGCGTGCCGCCGAGCTTGTCGATCTTGACTTGGGACCAAGGCTGGCACGCGACGTGCGCGCATCGCTCCGCCGCGAGGTCGAGCAGGAACGCCTGACGGGGATTGACCGTGCCCTTCTTCGCGACGCCAATGCAGCAGGTTGGCTTGAGGCTGGCGGCAAGGATGTGTTCGACCGGGCCATCCGTATCGGGCGTCTTCGCAAGCTGGAGCGTCTTGGGCTTGCGAGCCCCCTGGACGCTCGGCACTGGCAGCTCGCGCCTGACCTTGAAGCGGCACTGCGGCAGATGGGTGAGCGCGGCGATATCATCCGCACGATGCAGCGCGCATTCAGCGCGCGGGGCGAGGCGCCCGCTCTTGCCGATCAGCTGATCTATGCTCCCGCCGGACCCGGGGCGCGTCAGCTTGTCGGCCGTGTGATCGAACGCGGGCTCGCCGACGAGCTCGAGGATCATCATTATCTGGTCATCGAGGCCACCGATGGCCGCAGCCATTACGTTGCGCTCGGCAGGGTCGAGACTGTTGAATCGTTGGCTGACGATGCTATCGTCCGGATCACACCGCAAACGCCCCGCATCCGCGAGGTCGATTATACCGTCGCAAGGGTCGCGGCCGCGAACGGAGGCCGCTATGATGTCGAGGCGCACCTTCGGCTAGACCCGGCGGCCAGCCGCGCCTTCGCTGAAATGCACATCCGGCGCCTTCAAGCGCTCCGGCGAAGGACCGGCAGCGCCGCGCGCGAGGCGGATGGCAGCTGGAGCATTGCGCCGGATCATATCGAGCGGGTTGCGGCGTACGAGAAGGCGAAGCTGAGGGACATTCCCGTCAAGGTCGACGTCCTCTCGCCGCAACCGCTTGGCAGCCTGATCGGCGCGCACGCCGCGACCTGGCTGGACAGGCAGCTCATAGCAGGCGTTTCGGATGTCGAGCGGGACGCAGGGTTCGGACACGCCGTGAACGACGCGCTCGAGCGGCGGCGACAGTGGCTTATTGCCGCCGGCCTTGCCGAAGAGGTTGCGGGCGAGACCATCTATCGGCCCGACGTTCTTGAAACATTGCGTCGGCGCGCGATCCTTCGCGTCGGATCGCAGCTCGCGCGCCAGCTGGGTCTGGAGTTTGTCGAGCCCGGGGAGGGGGCACCGATAAGCGGCGTCTATCGCTGGTCGGTCGAGACTCCGGGCGGCCGCCTTGCGGTGATCGGACGCTCGCGCGATTTTACGCTGGTTCCGTGGCGGCCCGTGCTCGAACGGCATGTGGGCAAGGCCGTCTCGGGCATCGACCGCGGAGATGCCATCGACTGGACGATCGGTCGGGGGCGAAGCGGTCCGGAACTTTCTTGAAAAGCGAGGGCACTACAACGGCAGGCTTTTTGGTCTGGCGGTTGACCGGATCGTGCGACTTGGGCGCTTCCGCATGTCGCTGCTCCTTTACACAGTCCCCTTGCCAGGTCATTTTCGCTAGGGGGGCGAGCGGAGGCTTCGTGGGCGACGATGTCATCGATCAACTGAACACGGTTACAGTCGTTCCTGAACTGCTCCACGAGTTGGCAACGCTCACATGGCCAACCGCGCATTCGATGGAACCGAGTATCGAACGGAGCCAACGCGTTTGCGAAGAAATGTGGCAGTTCTTCGTTCAGTATGACCGGTGCGAGGCGGAGACCGGCTCAATAGACATGGCACTGGCGACCACGGCGCGTATCTTCGCGCTGCACCGGTAGGTGGGCGAGCATAGGCCAGATGCGCGCTGGTATGGTCACAAGGCGCTCTTTAAAGTAGCTTGTATGGAGCCGTTGTGCCCGATCGACGGACAGGCGCTTTTTGACTCCGAAATGTTTCAAGAAGCGTTGGCGCTTAGTAGCGGGGAGCTTTAACCTTGGCGCGCGATGGTACTGCCTTCTCCCGTATATCGAACCACCGAAGCGTCAGCGGAAGGCCGGTCGAGCGGAGCCAAAGGTCTCGGACCACCTAGCGGAGTTCTTCCTGATTGAACCATAGGCGGGTCACAACGAGGTCTTCGAGTGTCGGTGTTCCGACGAAACTGCGCGCGTCATAGTCGATATCTTCCATCGTCTCTCCTTCAGTGACGACGGCAAGTTGATTGCCCGCTGCATCGGCGTAGTTGAACCGGCATGGCGCCGTCCCCGTCCCGGCACAGTCCTCGACCTCCCGATAGCCGGCATTCCAGAGCGCCCAAGCCACGACTCCAGCGCCCGATTCTTCAAGGTCTTGCCAACGCGTGCGCTCCGGAATCCAGCCTTTCTCGATGAGCCGCTGCCTGGCCTCCGGATAGGTGAGCTGGATAATGATGGGCACCCGGTCCTGAAGCGAAGCGAGCGTGTGCCGCTCGATACGATCGAGCGAGGACTTCATCGCCTCATCCCGTGATGCGGAACCCTTCGATGCCTCGTTGACCGACACCTGCAGCCCCTGATCGCGTTTGGCCGTCGCAGCAGAAAGATTAGAAATCGTTCCCTGCATCTCGTCTGCTTGCGCCGATGAGGCTGCCGTATCGGCCTGATCTACGGCGAATGTGTAGATCGAAAAGACAAAGCCGAAGATACCAAGGACCGCCATCAGTCCTGTTGCGAAGGGATGCGTTCCTATCCACTCGATGATTTGAACGACTTTTGAAGATTGTTTGGTGCCTTCATTCTCTGCCATGCATTCGTCCCCGAATTTACGTAACAAGCCTGAGAATAACGCCTTCGAAAAGGAAGGGCAGGGGAAAAGGCGTTGAGTATCGTGCGAAAATTTGTTGATGAAGTGCTTGATGAGGTCGTCTGGCTTCGCCAGAGACGTGAGACGAGCCGGAATCGTATTCCGGCTCATTTCATCTATGAAAACAAGGCCTTGCGAGGAGTTTTATAATCAAACTGCCCCCGGAAAGGCCCCTGCCAAAGTGTGACCACCCAGCCACACTCCAGGCTGCCAATGCTCGACGAATCCGCACCAACGCCAATGTCATGTGATGTTGAACGCCCTTGTCGCCGATGCCGAGTTGTTTCGCAATCTCCGTGTAGGGCATGCGCCTCATCCGGTGCATCATGAAAACGCGCCTGGTTCTGCGCGACATGGCGCGGAGCGTGCGTCCATAGACCCGGCGCAAATCCGCCTCCTCGATTCGCCACGCCTGCTCCGGGCAGACGGGGGCGTCGCAGCCGTCATCTATGGCTCAAATTGTTAATGGCCCACAGTCAAGCGTTCATCCTGATCGGCCATCCCTTCGTGGGCCGAGATAGATGGCGCCGCCCCGCAGCGCCCAAGGGAGCGCGCCCAGCGTTAGCAGCAGGGCGGCGATAAGCAGCAGGGAGGGATGCTCGAAGGTAAGGGCCGCCGCGAGCCGTGCCAGTGCGGCCGCCTGTACTGCCCCAAAGGCAAGCCATGCCACCCCGGGCATAGTCAGCGGTCGTCCGCTATGCCCTTGGGTGACGCGCGTCACCATCGCCACGAGCAGACTTCCGCCCATGCCGAGCAGCAGAGCGTGGGTGGCGGCTATGGGAGGGACCGGAGTCGCGGTGGCCAGTGCGGCAAGGAGGAAGCTGACTGGCGCCCAGGCAAAGCCCCATAGCAGCACCACTAGCAACCCCGGCACAGACCTGCGGGGGGTCCAGCGCCACAGCATTACTAACAGCAACAGCGCCATCGCCGCGGCTATCGACCCGCGCAGCGGCGAACTGTAGTGAGCCGCCGCCATATCTGCCAGCAGCAGCGGCCAGAACACCCCAAGCAGCCAATAAGGGCGCCAACTGACATAGCCGCCCACCACATTGCCGGCGAAAAAGGGGATCATGCGGTGGCAGACGGTGACGAAAATGGCGGCGGTCAGCCCATGCGTGCCGAGCAGGATCGAAGCTGTTCGGCCGGGCGCCCACTCACCGGCGGTAAAGGCGAGCAACAGCGCGAGCCCGGCAAGCGCGAGCAGCCAGCCCGCCATAGCCGAAAGGCCGTGCCAGTGCGGTTTGGGGGTGGTCTTGTAATGCGCCAGCAGCACGCTTGCGAGCAGCACGGCGCCGATAGTCCATCCAGCCAGCATCAGCGCCAGCGCGGCATTGAGCATTGCCAATTGGTCGCTCCACAGCGCCGCGGCGAGGAGCAGGCTGCCGAGCATCATCGGGATGGCAGGAGGTAGAAAGCGCCGGGACGGCAGGTCGTCCAACCCCATCCAGCGCGGAAAGACGGTCGAAAGAAAGCCGAGGATGAAGGGCATGAACAGCGCATAGACAGTTACCGGCCCATGTAGTGTCGCGTGGAGCGCATCGCCCTGTGGGAGACCGAGCGGAAGCCAGTGTGCGTCCGTCAGCCGCGCCAGCCACCACAGCGGCAGCATCACAAGATTGAACACGCCCGCCAGAAATGGCAGGCGATGGGGGGCGGCTCCAAGCAGGCGGACGGGGTTTCCCTTTGCGGCGTGGTTCATGGTGTCCAGCCATGCGACCCCGCCACGCCGCCCGCTATGGTAACGAGGCCGGCCAGCGACAGCACGACATGCACGATCTGCAGCCGCCGGTGCCAACGCCCTTCGGGATCGCCGCCGCGTAGCAGAGGATGGATAACCAACGGTTCGAGTATGAACAGGATCAGAACGAACACTGCCCAGACAAGCAGCATCGCCCACATCCACCAATACGCCGGATCAGCGAAGCGCCACCACAGGTCCATTCGCAAGACGAGCCAGAAGCCGCTGGCCCCGGTCAGCAGCACCCAAAAACCCGCTTGCGGCGCAAATCGTCCCTCGATCCGGTGAAAGGCACTGATACGGCGCTCGGGCGGCTCGGCCTGGCGAATAGCAGGCAACACCACCAACGTGACCAACCATACGCCGCCAAACCAGGCCACCACACCGATCACATGCACAGCACGCGATATAAGCAAGTCATCCATGGTACCGATCTCCAAGCGAACGAAATACTCGCTAAAGTTGATATCAATCATTGCTATTGATTTATATCAATTAAAGCCGCAATGGCCGGGCGCAAATGGTGTGCATGTCACACGCCCGCTTCCGCCTGCCCATAGCTCTCTCTGCCTCTGTATTGTTCGCGCTGCTGCCGGCAACCAGCGCTCTCGCACAGGCAGCCGCGACGCCAATCCCCGCCCCGGCCAGGGAGGCATCCGATGCGGTTACGCCCTATCTCAACGCGCGGTACCGACTTGAAACCGTGGATCAGCAAGGCATTGCCAAATCGGCGACGGCATCCACGCTGCGCCTGCGCGCTGGTGCGCGTACCGCTGCCTGGCATGGTCTCAGCGCAGTGATCGAGGGCGATGCGATCTTACGCGTCGGGCCGAAAGATTATAATGATACGGTGAATGGCCGGGTGGCCTTTCCGGTGGTCGCGGATCCATCCGACGTACTGCTCAATCAGGCCTATGTCCGCTGGCAGCCCGTGCGCCAGCTGGAGGTGATCGGCGGCCGTCAGGCCATCAATTTCGACAATCAACGCTGGGTCGGCAGCGTTGATTGGCGGCAGAACGACCAGACGCTCGACGCCGCGCGCATCGGTGTCGTGCCCGCCGCCGGCACGCGCATCGATTATGCATACAGCTGGCGCGTCAATCGCGTGTTTGGGAAGGATTCGCCGCAGGGCATCTGGCCGGATTCAGATATTCATCTGCTGCGCGGATCCGCCACGCTCGCACCGCTCGGCACGCTGATCGCCTATGGCTATTGGCTGGATATACCAGCCGTCCCGGCCCTTTCATCGCGCACGCTGGGCGCGCGTCTGACAGGTGAGAAACCGCTGAGCGATGGGCTGCGCATTCACTATGCCGCCGAATATGCCCGGCAGAGCGACCTGAATATCAATCCGCGCCAGTTCACGCATGAGTATCTATTATTGGAGTCCGGCGTTGGTATCGGGCCCGTGACGATACGGGCTGGTTATGAACGGCTCGAAGGCGATGGGGACACAGCCTTGCAAACGGCGCTTGCCACCCTGCACGCCTTCAACGGGTGGACCGACCGTTTCCTGACGACGCCGCCCAGCGGCCTTCGCGATCTCTATGCCGATGTGCAGTGGCGCATCGGTTCGCTGTTCATAAACACTCCGGCAACGCTGCGATTTCAACTGCACGATTTCAATGCCACGCACGGAGGCGCCGACTATGGCCACGAAGTGGGCGCGTGGCTGACCGTGCCTATCACGCGGCAGATCAGTGCCGCATTCAAACTCTCGCACTATGAGGCGGACGCTTTTGCCACCAACACGACGAAATCCTGGTTCTCGGTGGAGGCCCGTTTCTAAAGATCATCAACCACAGGATCCGGCCGGGCGAGCGCGATCAGCTTCGTGCGGTCGATGATCTGTACTGTGGGCCCGCTGATTAGCACGCCGTGCTCTGCCAGCGTTCCACAGGCGCGGGACAGATTCTCAGGTGTCATGCCCAGCAACGAAGCAATCACGCGCTTTTCGGCGGGCAGCTGGAATTGCACGATATCTCCCTGCCGCCGGCTTTCCAGAAACAGGAAATTGGCCAGCCTTTCGAGAGTCTGCCTGAGCTTGATATCCGTCAGCGAGCGCACCAAATTGCGGTAGCGTAACGCAATTTCGGTCATTGCCGCGGCGGCAAGCGCACCGTCCTTGGCGATCGTTGTTCTCAGCAGCGGCGATGGGATCATCAGGATACGCGAAGCCGATAGCGTCCGCGCCGACATCAGGTAACGCTGGTCGGTGTAAGCTGCGGCGAGAATGAAGCTTGAAACGGGGCGCACCAACTGCATCGTGACTTCGCGCGATCCGTTGGTCGTGAACAACTCTACCAGTCCGTCCAGGAGCACGTGGAGGAAATCGGCACGACCGCCGGTTTCGATGAGCGTAAGCGCAGGTGGAAAGACCTGCAGGAACGAAGCGTGAAAAATTTCCTCGCGCATTCTCTCGTTCATGGCAGCGAACAGTGGCAGAGCTGCGATTTCAGGAATCTCTTCGGTACGCATAAGTTGTCACTAACAGTCGAGATGATGATTATCAAGAGATTGGTTGATATATATCAACCATAGAGTTGATTTATGTGAAATCGAATACAGGTGGAAATCAAGTTGAGCGAATTCCAGTGTTACCGGCCTCGCCTTTTTTGATCGGCATCAATAATCTCTTCCCTTGCCTAAGCATGGTTGGTCTCATCATTTTGCTGTGCGGGGTGGAATCATGAATGACGCGACAACAGCGATCCAGCCGACCAAAGGCCTTCAAGCCAAAGCGTTGAGCTTGAGCACTCTTGCGTTCACCACATGCTTCGCGGTTTGGACCATCTTTGCCATCATTGGGATCGAAATCAAAAGCCAGTTGGGCCTCAACGACACCCAGTTCGGTCTGCTGGTGGGCACGCCCATCCTGACCGGGTCGCTCGTACGGGTCTTTTTTGGTATCTGGACGGACCAATTCGGCGGTCGGCTGATGTTCCCGATGACGATGTTGGCGTCGGCAGTTTCCACCTGGCTGCTGTCGACCGCCGACAGCTATTTCCTCATGCTGCTCGCCGCGCTGGGGCTTGGGCTTGCGGGTGGGGGGTTCGCTGTCGGCGTTGCCTATGTCTCCAAATGGTTCCCGCCCGAGAAGCAGGGGACAGCACTCGGCATCTTTGGCATGGGCAATGTCGGCGCGGCGGTGACAAAACTCCTTGCGCCCTTCGTGATGGTCGCGATGGGTTGGCAGGCGGTTGCCCAGATTTGGGCGGTCGGCTTGGCGGTTGCGGCGGTGCTGTTTTTCCTCTTTGCGCGCAACGACCCCGCGTTTGAGGCGCGCAAGGCGCGCGGTGAAAAACCGCGCAGTCTGATCGAGCAGCTTGAGCCGCTTCGCCATCAACAGGTCTGGCGCTTCTCACTCTATTATTTCTTCGTGTTCGGTGCCTTTGTCGCACTTGCCCTCTGGTTGCCCAACTATCTGGTCGGGGTCTATGGCGTCGACATCAAGGTGGCGGGTATGCTCGCGGCAACCTTCTCCCTCTCGGCCAGCCTGTTCCGCGCCTACGGCGGGATGCTGTCCGACCGTTATGGTGCGCGCAAGGTGATGTACGCAACCTTCGGCGTGTCGCTTCTTTGCCTGTTCATGCTCGCCTATCCTTCGACTGACTATGTCATTCACGGCATTGACGGCGACATCCGCTTCTCCACCTCGATGGGGTTGGTTCCCTTTGTGATCACGGTGTTTGTGCTCGGCTTCTTCATGTCGCTGGGCAAAGCGGCGGTCTACAAACACATCCCGGTCTATTATCCGGAGCATGTCGGTGCGGTCGGCGGTATGGTTGGCATGGTTGGCGGTCTGGGAGGCTTCATCCTGCCGATCGTATTCGGCGCGGCCAACGATCTCACCAACATCTGGACCAGCTGTTTCATGGTGTTGTTCGCGCTCGTCGGCGTAGCGCTTGCCTGGATGCACATGGCGGTGCGCCAGATGGAGCAGAATGCAAGCGGGCTCGATCAGCGCACCCTGCCGCAGTTCCCCGAAATGGCCTCGATCCACGAGGAGGGACGCCATGCCGCCGCCCAACCGGCGAGGGTGATCACGGAATGGCGTCCGGAAGACAAGAATTTTTGGGAAACGACCGGCCAGCGCATTGCGCAGCGGAATCTCACAATCTCCATTCCCGCACTGTTGCTCGCCTTCTCGGTCTGGATGGTGTGGTCGATGGTGGTTGCGAAATTGCCGGCGATCGGCTTCAATTATACCACTGATCAGCTGTTCTGGCTCGCCGCGCTGCCGGGGCTGTCGGGTGCGACCTTCCGCATCTTCTACAGCTTCATGGTGCCGATCTTCGGTGGGCGGCTATGGACGACACTGTCGACCGCGTCGCTGCTGATCCCGGCTTTCGGTATTGGCTATGCGGTGCAGAACCCGGATACGCCCTATCTGATCTTCCTCGTGCTGGCACTGCTGTGCGGCTTCGGCGGCGGCAATTTTGCCTCGTCGATGTCGAATATCAGTTTCTTCTTCCCCAAGGCGCAAAAGGGCAACGCGCTGGCGCTCAACGCGGGCCTCGGCAACCTGGGCGTTTCGGTGATGCAGTTCGCGGTGCCGCTGGTGATTACCGCGGGCGTATTTGGTGCCATTGGCGGCGATCCACGTCCATCGAGCGAGGGCGGACAGCTGTGGTTGCAGAATGCCGGCTTCATCTGGGTGCCATTCATCATCGCCTCCACGCTCCTCGCCTGGTTCGGGATGGATGATATCGCCGATGCCAAAGCGAGCTTCGCCGAACAGGCCGTGATCTTCCAGCGTAAGCATAACTGGCTCATGTGCTGGCTCTACACCGGAACCTTCGGTTCGTTCATCGGCTTTTCCGCAGGCCTGCCTCTGCTGGCCAAGCATCAGTTTCCCGATGTCGATGTGCTCAAATTCATCTTCCTCGGCCCGCTGGTCGGGGCGCTGAGCCGCGCAGGCACCGGCTGGGTATCGGACCGCTGGGGCGGCGCACGCGTCACCTTGTGGGTATTCGTGCTGATGATGATCGGCGTGGTCGGTGTGATCTATTTCCTTGAAGCCGCCAATTGGTGGGGCTTCCTCGGCATGTTCATCTTCATGTTCTTCATGACCGGTGTGGGTAATGCTTCGACCTTCCAGATGATCCCCAACATCATGCGCCTCGAGGTGCCGCGGCTTATGCCGCACCTGTCTGCAGCGGAGCAGGTGCGGCAAGCGGAAAAGGAATCGGCGGCGATTGTCGGTTTCACGTCAGCTATCGCGGCCTACGGCGCCTTCTTTATCCCCAAGAGCTTTGGTTCATCCATCGCTGTGACAGGCTCGCCGATGGCGGCACTAATCAGCTTCCTTATCTTCTACGCCAGTTGTGCTGCGCTGACGTGGTTCATCTACACCCGGCGCGGCGGGCTCTTGCACGACATTGAACGCGGTCGTGCGCCTGCCCCCGCCGGTACCCCCACCTTCATCCAGGGAGTTGCCGCATGAGCCAGCTACTCGACCGCCTGACCTTTTTCCGGCAGGCTAAGCAGTCCTTTTCCAACGGTCACGGCATCACCACCAACCAGAACCGCGACTGGGAGGATGGCTATCGGAAACGCTGGCAGCACGACAAGATCGTGCGCTCCACCCACGGCGTGAACTGCACCGGCTCCTGTTCCTGGAAAATCTACGTCAAAGGCGGGATCATTACCTGGGAAACCCAGCAGACCGACTATCCCCGCACGAGGCCCGATCTCCCCAACCATGAACCCCGGGGCTGCCCGCGCGGCGCGAGCTACAGCTGGTATATCTATTCGGCGCAGCGGCTGAAATATCCGATGGTTCGCTCCCGCTTGCTCAAGCTGTGGCGCGAAGCGCGGGTCATCCGCACGCCAGTCGCGGCCTGGGCATCGATCGTCGAGGATCCAATCAAGCGCAAAAGCTATACCGCCATTCGCGGCCACGGCGGCTTCGTGCGCGCGACCTGGGAAGAAGTGAACGAGATCATCGCTTCGGCCAATGCCTATACCGCCAAGACCTATGGGCCGGATCGGGTCATCGGCTTTTCGCCTATCCCGGCCATGTCGATGGTCAGCTATGCCGCCGGATCGCGCTATCTGTCGCTGCTCGGCGGCACCTGCATGAGCTTTTACGACTGGTATTGCGACCTGCCGCCGTCGAGCCCGCAGACCTGGGGAGAGCAGACCGACGTTCCGGAGAGCGCGGATTGGTACAACGCCGGATTCCTGATGATGTGGGGTTCGAATGTTCCGCAGACGCGGACCCCCGATGCCCATTTCATGACCGAGGCTCGCTATCGCGGCGCCAAGGTGGCGGTGGTGTCACCCGACTATGCAGAGGCCACCAAGTTCGCCGACCTGTGGCTGAACCCCAAGCAGGGTACGGACGCCGCGCTCGCCATGGCGATGGGGCATGTTATCCTGCGCGAATTCCACCTCGATCGGCAGGCGGAATATTTCGAGGATTACTGCCGCAAATATTCGGACATGCCGATGCTGGTGAGACTGGTGCCCGGCAAGGGCGGACTGGTGCCCGAACGACTGCTGCGCGCGTCCGACTTCAAGGATGCGCTGGGGGAGACCAACAACCCGGAATGGAAGACCGTCGCCATCGATGCGAAGAGCGGCGAGCCGGTGGTACCGCTAGGCTCGGCTGGCTTCCGTTGGGGTGAGCATGGCAAATGGAATCTGGAGGAGAAGGATGGCAAAGGCGCGGAGACCCAGCTGCGCATGACCGCGATCCTTGGCGGCGACCATGATGTTGTCGTCGATGTCGCCTTCCCCTATTTCGGCAATCGCGAACATGATCATTTCCAGGGCACGGACCATGCTGATGTTCTGAACCGTCGCGTGCCTGTCCGTGAGATTGCGCTCAAGGACGGTAAGGCACTTGTCGCAACGGTGTTTGATCTGTTCTGCGCGAACTACGGACTCGACCGAGGCCTTGGGGGCGGCAACGTCGCGCGGGATTACAGTCTTAACGTGCCCTACACGCCTGCCTGGGCGGAAAAGATCACCGGCGTACCTGCAGATCACATCATCACCGTCGCACGTGAATTTGCAAACAACGCAGAGATCACCAAAGGCAAGTCGATGGTGATCCTGGGGGCCGGTCTCAACCACTGGTATCACATGGACATGAACTATCGCGGCATCATCAACCTGTTGGTGATGTGTGGATGTGTTGGCCAGTCAGGTGGTGGTTGGTCGCACTACGTTGGGCAGGAAAAGCTGCGACCGCAGACCGGCTGGACCGCGCTCGCCTTTGCACTCGACTGGAACCGGCCGCCACGCCACATGAACTCGACCAGCTTTTTCTACGCGCACACCGACCAGTGGCGTTACGAAACGTTGGGTGTCGATGAGATCCTGTCCCCCACTGCACCGGAAGGGGATTGGGACGCCAGCCTGATCGACTACAACGTGCGCGCCGAGCGCATGGGTTGGCTGCCGTCCGCGCCGCAACTCAAGACCAATCCGCTCACCATCGGTAAGGCTGTGAAGGCGTCCGGCAAGGAGGCAGGGCCCTATGTCGCCGCCGCACTGAAGGCGGGCGAAATCGAGCTTTCCTGTTTCGATCCGGACGATCCTGCCAACTGGCCGCGGAACATGTTTGTCTGGCGCTCCAATTTGCTGGGGTCGTCGGGCAAGGGCCACGAATATTTCCTCAAGCATCTGCTCGGAACCGCACACGGCGTGCAGGGCAAGGATCTCGGCGAAACTGGTGCGCAGAAGCCGAAGGACGTGAAGTGGCACGAGGATGCGCCGAAGGGAAAACTCGACCTCCTCGTGACCCTTGATTTCCGCATGTCGACCACCTGCGTTTATTCGGACATCGTCCTGCCGACTGCGAGCTGGTATGAAAAGGACGACCTCAACACGTCCGATATGCACCCGTTCATTCACCCGCTGTCGGCGGCGGTCGATCCCGTGTGGGAATCGCGCAGCGACTGGGACATCTACAAGGGTATCGCGAAAACATTCTCCGAAGTCGCGCCCGAGGTTCTGGGTATCGAGCATGATGTGGTGCTGACCCCCATCCAGCACGACAGCCCGAACGAGATCGCTCAACCTTTCGACGTTGCCGACTGGGGCAAGGGCGAGACGGAACCGATCCCAGGCCGGACGATGGCGACCGTGGCGCTGATCGAACGGGATTATCCGAACCTTTACAAGCGTTTCACGGCGCTGGGGCCACTGATGGAAAAGCTCGGCAACGGCGGTAAGGGGATCGGCTGGAACACCGATCACGAGATCGAGAATCTCCGCCGACTCAACGGCCCGGTGCTTGAAGACGGCGTGACGAAAGGACGACCGCAGATCGAAAGCGCCATCGACGCGGCCGAGGTGATCTTGATGCTGGCGCCTGAAACCAACGGCGAGGTCGCAGTCAAGGCCTGGGCGGCGCTGTCAAGGAACACCGGCCGTGACCACACGCACCTGGCGCTACCCAAGGAAGACGAGAAGATTCGCTTCCGCGACATTCAGGCACAGCCGAGGAAGATCATTTCCTCCCCGACATGGTCGGGTATTGAAAGCGAACACGTCTGCTATAATGCGGGCTACACCAACGTCCACGAGCTGATCCCGTGGCGCACGCTGACCGGGCGGCAACAACTCTATCAGGATCACAAGTGGATGCGCGCCTTTGGCGAAGGGTTTTGCGTCTATCGACCGCCAATCGACACGAAGGCGGTAAAGCCGATGCTCGATGAGGCCAAAGACGCGCCGCACGTCATCCTCAACTTCATCACACCGCACCAGAAATGGGGCATCCATTCGACCTACACCGACAATCTGCTGATGCTCACGCTGTCCCGCGGTGGGCCGATCGTGTGGATGAGCGAGATCGACGCCGCCAAGGCGGGTCTCGTCGACAACGACTGGGTTGAGGCTTTCAACAGCAACGGCGCGCTGGTTGCACGTGTAGTCGTGTCGCAGCGGATGAAGGAAGGCACATTGTTCATGTACCACGCGCAAGAAAAGATCGTGAATGTCCCCGGTTCGCCGCTTACCGGTCAGCGGGGCGGTATCCACAACAGCGTTACCCGCGCGGTGCTGAAACCGACGCACATGATCGGCGGCTATGTCCAGCTCGCCTACGGCTTCAACTACTATGGGACGGTCGGGTCAAACCGCGACGAATATGTGATCGTCCGCAAACTGCAAAAGGTCGATTGGCTCGAGGGAGCCCTCGCCGATGGGGAGGCCGCAGCATGAAGATCCGCGCCCAGATCGGAAAGGTGCTCAATCTCGACAAGTGCATCGGCTGCCACACCTGTTCCGTCACCTGCAAGAACGTGTGGACCAGCCGCGAAGGCATGGAATATGCGTGGTTCAACAACGTCGAAACCAAACCCGGCATCGGCTATCCCAAGGACTGGGAAAACCAGAAGCGCTGGAACGGCGGCTGGGTTCGCGATGCTGGTGGGTCGATCCGTCCGCGTATGGGCGGTAAGTGGCGGTTGCTCGCAAAGATCTTTGCCAATCCAGATCTGCCCGAGATCGACGATTATTACGAGCCCTTCACCTTCGATTATGCCCATCTGCAAAAGACGGGCGAGAGCAAGGCTTTCCCCACGGCGCGGCCACGCAGCCTGGTGTCAGGCGAACGAATGGAAAAGATCAACTGGGGCCCCAACTGGGAAGAAATACTGGGCGGCGAATTTTCCAAACGCTCCGAGGATTACAACTTCGAGGGCGTGCAAAAGGAAATATACGGCCAGTTCGAAAACACCTTCATGATGTATCTGCCTCGGCTGTGCGAACATTGCCTCAATCCCACCTGCGTCGCGGCCTGTCCTTCGGGCGCCATCTACAAGCGTGAGGAAGATGGTATCGTCCTCATTGACCAGGAAGCCTGCCGGGGTTGGCGGATGTGCGTCTCCGGCTGCCCCTACAAAAAAATCTACTACAACTGGAAAACCGGGAAATCGGAGAAGTGCATCTTCTGCTATCCGCGCATCGAAGCCGGACAGCCGACCGTGTGTTCGGAAACCTGCGTCGGGCGCATCCGGTATCTGGGGGTCATGCTCTATGACGCGGATCGGATCGAGGAGGCGGCGAGCGTTGCCGATGTCGAGGATCTCTATCAGGCGCAGCTGGACATCTTCCTTGATCCCAATGATCCCAAGGTGATCGAACAGGCCCGCAAGGACGGGGTTCCAGAGGCCTGGCTGGAGGCGGCCCGTCATTCGCCCGTCTACAAGATGGCGATGGAATGGAAGGTGGCCTTCCCGCTGCATCCTGAATATCGCACGCTGCCGATGGTGTGGTATGTGCCACCCCTGTCGCCGATCAATGCGGCGGCGAGCGCGGGTCAGATCTCGGTCAACAACGGAATGCCTGATATCCGCAGCTTGCGCATTCCACTCAAGTATCTCGCGAACCTGCTGACGGCAGGTGACGAGAAGCCAGTGGCGCTCTGCCTCGAACGTATGCTCGCGATGCGCGGCTACATGCGTTCGAAAACGATCGAGGGCGTTCAGAATGACGCCATAGCGGAAGCGGTAGGCCTGACGGCGAAGCAGATCGAGGAAATGTACAAGGTCATGGCGCTGGCGGACTATGAAGACCGTTTCGTTATCCCAACCGGACACCGCGAGGATGCCGAGGACATGTTCGATGAGCGCGGTTCGTGCGGCTTTTCCTTCGGTAACGGCTGTTCGAGCGGCACCACCAGTAGCAACATGTTCGGCGCGCCGGCACGCAAGAAGCTGCAAACGCCGACGGAGGTGTTCTGATGCACAATCTGCACCTTTTCTCGCTCCTGCTCAGCTATCCGACGCCCGACCTCCAGGCGGTATGCAGCGAAATCCGCGAACGACTAGCGGCGGATCCGGCATTGCCGCGCGATACAGTGAGGCGGCTGCACCCGTTGCTGACCCGCCTTGCCGCCAGTGACATCTATGCCGCGCAGGAAGCCTATGTCGAGCTGTTCGACCGGGGGCGGTCACACAGCCTTCACCTGTTCGAGCACGTCCATGGCGAGAGCCGTGACCGCGGCCAGGCGATGGTCGATCTGCGCCAACGCTATCTCGATGCAGGGCTTGAACCGGCGGGCAATGAATTGCCCGATTATCTACCCTTGTTCCTTGACTATTGCTCTACATTGTCCGAAGCGGCCGCACGCGAAACCCTCGCCGAGCCCGGCGTTGTTCTTGTCGCGCTCGCTGCGCGGCTGGCCGAGCGCGGCTCGGATTATGCCCCGCTGCTGGCGCTGCTCTGCGAGATCGCGGAGGTCGAGCAGGACGAGGAGGCGCAAAAGGCACTCTCCCCGGTAGACGATCCCGATGATCTGGAGACGCTCGATGCACAATGGGCAGAGGAAGAGATCCGTTTCACTGCAGACGCGGCGCCCGATCCAGGGGCGTCCTGTCCGCAGGTGAGCGCTATTCTGGATCGTATGTACGATCCGGCCCCGGCCACAAAACGCCCGAGGAACTGAGCCATGGAAGCTTTCGTCCATCATCTTCTGTTCGGTATTTATCCCTATATCGCACTCGGCGTGCTCGCCATTGGGTCGATCATCCGCTTCGACCGCGAACCCTACAGTTGGCGCTCCGGCTCCAGCCAACTGTTGCGGCGCAAGCAGCTGATGTGGGGGTCGGTACTCTTCCACATCGGGGTTCTATTCGTCTTTTTCGGCCACCTTGTCGGCTTGTTGACCCCGATTGCGCTGTTCGACGCGCTGGACATCAGCCATGGCGCGAAACAGCTTCTGGCCATCATCGCTGGTGGCATTGCAGGTGTGATGGCAATCATCGGCGCCACCCTGCTCATCCATCGCCGTTTCTTCGATTCCCGTGTACGTGCGGCCTCCAATTTCAGCGACAATATGATTATCCTGATCCTGTGGGTGCAGCTGGCGCTGGGACTCGCAACCATTCCGTTGTCGGCCGGGCATCTCGATGGGCATGAAATGGTCAAGTTCATGAACTGGGCCCAGGGTATTTTCACCTTTCGCAGTGACGCCGCCAGCTATATCGCTGACGTCCACATTATCTTCAAACTACACCTGTTCCTCGGCCTCACCATTTTGCTGATCTTCCCGTTCACGCGTCTGGTCCACATGCTGTCGGCACCGGTGCGTTACCTCTGGCGGGGCGGCTACCAGATCGTCCGTTCGCGGCGGAGGCTCAGCCATGGTTGAGCTTGTCGAGCGTGCGGTCGTTCGGGTCGGCGGTGTAGAGATTCCCGCCGGCGCGATTGCCGCCGAAGTGCAGAATCATCCCGCCCCCGACGCTGGTACCGCCTGGCAGGCCGCTGCCGAAGCCTTGGTGATTCGTCAGTTGCTGCTGACCGAGGCGGACCGGCAAGGCATCATCGCGCAGGAAAGTCGCGATACCGAAGGACGGCTGCTTATCGAGGAAGATGCCCGCATCGACGCCCTACTGACTTCGGCAGTCAAGGTGCCCAGCGCCACGACCAAAGAGGCACGACGCTTCTACGAGCGGCACCGTACCCGCTTTGCCAGCGAAACGCTGATCGAGGCAGAGCACATCCTGATCGCGGCGAACCCGTCAGACCGGCTCGCCTACAGTCTGGCGGTCGGTGACGTGCGGACGCTGATCCGCAAGATCCAGGCCGACCCATCGCGGTTCGCGGATTTGGCACGCGAACATTCAGCCTGCCCGTCAAAAGCGCAGGGCGGCAACCTCGGACAGATCGGGCGCGGCCAGACAGTCGCAGCGTTTGAGGCTGCACTGTTTGCGCTTGGCGAGGGCGAGCTCTGCGTTGAGCCTGTACGCTCTCCTTATGGTGTGCATGTCGTGCGTGCGGGACGCCGGATCGATGGACAACCTCTGCCGTTCGAGGTCGTGGAACCCACCATCCGCGACTACCTGGAAGAAGCGAGTGCGCGCCGCGCGACAGCGCAATATCTCGCCATCCTGGCGAGTGAAACGCCTGTCGAAGGCGTGACGCTGCCCATCGCCGAAGGGCCGCTGGTCCAGTGATCATCGCGCGCAATCCGGATCAGATCTTCGTGGGAATGGACGAGAACCGGGGCCTGACCGATGCCATCGGACGCCAATTCGAATATCTGCGTCTGTCGCTGACCGATGTGTGCAATTTCCGCTGCACCTATTGCCTGCCCGAAGGCTACCGCAAGGTGCACGGAAAATCACACCCCCTGTCCATCGCTGAAACGATCCGTGCGGTGCGAGCCTTTGCGCGGCTTGGTTTGTGGAAAGTGCGCTTGACCGGTGGTGAGCCGACACTACGCAGCGATTTCACACAGATCGCGCGCGCTATCGCTGCGGTGCCGGGAATTCGTCAACTGGCGATGACAAC
Organism: uncultured Sphingosinicella sp.; assembly: GCF_963974575.1. Classification (NCBI taxonomy): domain Bacteria; kingdom Pseudomonadati; phylum Pseudomonadota; class Alphaproteobacteria; order Sphingomonadales; family Sphingosinicellaceae; genus Sphingosinicella; species uncultured Sphingosinicella sp. The sequence continues at coordinate 128,786 of NZ_CAXBBQ010000005.1, forward strand.
TAACGGCTATCGCCTTGCGGAGTACGCGCGGGCGTGGCGGGACGCCGGCATCAGCACGATCAATATCAGCGTCGACTCGCTCGATCCTGCGCGTTTCGCGGCGATCACCGGGCACGATCGGCTGGCGGAGGTCTTGCGCGGAGTGTCGGCGGCGCAGGCGGCCGGGTTCGACAGTGTCAAACTCAACGCCGTTCTGATGCGCGGTGTCAATGACGACGAACTGGTGGCCATGATTGATTTCGTGGCAGCGCACGATCTGTCGCTCCGTTTCATCGAGGTAATGCGGACCAACGACAATGTCGCCTTTTTCGGGAAGCGCCATCTTGCTGGGACGGCCGTGGTCGATCAGCTCAAGGCAGCAGGCTGGCAGCGGCTGCCGCGTCTCCCCGGCGCCGGGCCGGCGGTCGAATATGCACATCCGGCAGCCAAGGGGCGCATCGGCATCATTGCGCCGTATTCGCCGGATTTCTGCGCGAGCTGCAATCGGCTGCGACTATCCTCCGAAGGAAAACTGCACCTCTGCCTGTTCGGCGACGGCGGCATCGACCTACGTCCGCTGCTGCAGGGGGATGACGAGAATGCGCTGGTCGCGCAGATCGTGAAGCTAACCGCTACCAAGGCACCCGCACACCGTTTGCATATGGGCGACAGCGGTGCGACCCCGCATCTCGCTTCTATCGGAGGTTAGCATGATAGCGACCGTCAGTTCGAACCCATCACAGCGGGCTAGGAGACACTTCCGATCGGGTGAGAAAACTCATGCCCGGAATTGACGAGAGGTTGACCTTCCACCCGCTAAACATCGCAGTGCTGACCGTGTCTGATACGCGCAATCCGGATACCGATACGTCTGGCGCACTTTTGGCCGAGCGGTTGACCGCAGCCGGGCATTTGCTCGCTGCAAGAGCAATTGTCACAGACGATGTCGAACCGATCCGCACACAGATGCGCGCGTGGATTGCCGACCCCAGTGTGGACATCATCCTCAGCACGGGCGGCACCGGATTTACACCGCGCGACGTAACGCCAGAAGCCGTGATACCGCTGCTGCGGCGAATGATGGATGGGTTTAGCGTGGTGTTCCACCAGGCAAGCATGGGCACAATCGGCATCTCGACCCTGCAATCGCGCGCCTTTGCCGGGCAGGCAGAAGATACGTTTGTCTTCTGCCTGCCAGGATCGACCGGTGCCTGCCGCGATGCGTGGGATCTGGTGCTGGGCCTTGAATTCGACAGCCGCTATCGCCCCTGCTCGATTGCCGGGCAGGTTCCACGTCTGCGGGGTTTATGCGCATGAGCGGGCCATCGCACGCGGGCGACGACGTGATCGGATTCGAAGCGGCAATCGCTCTTATCGGAAGCGCAGTCGGTCCGCTGGGAACAGTAACTGTGCCGCTGGCGGAGGCTGAAGGGCGCGTCCTTGCCGAACCGCTACACGCCCGCAGCAATGTTCCGCGCCGGGCGGTCGCCGCGATGGATGGCTATGCAGTGGTCGATGCAGGGACGCAGGTCGGAGAAGCGCTGCGGGTGATTGGGGAAAGTTGCGCCGGGGCAGGGTTTGGCGGACGGATCGCACCCGGCGAAGCGGTGCGAATCTTCACTGGCGCTCCCATGCCGGAAGGGTCCGACCGCTGCATCATGCAGGAGTATGCGACACGACAAGGCGATGTGGTGCGCTTCAACCGCGGATATGGCCCTGCTTGGCATGTGCGGGCCTCGGGCAGCGATTTTGCTGCTGGTGCTTTGCTGCTTGATGCCGGGACGCGGCTGACCCCGCGGGCAATGGTCGCGGCAGCCGCAGCGGACGTGGCGGACCTTCTCGTCGCTGCGCGTCCACGCGTCGCGATCATCGGTACTGGGGATGAACTCGCCGCGCCTGGTCAGGCCTATCAACGCGAGGATGCCATCCCGGAAAGCGTGACCTTTGGTGTTGCAGCCATGGTGCAACAGGCAGGTGCCGCCATAGTCTACCGCGCAACCGGCATGGACCAGCTCCCGGCCCTCGAGGCATTGGCGGCGGCGGCGCTCGATGCGGCGGACCTTGTGATCGTTACCGGCGGCGCTTCGGTCGGCGAGCGTGATTTTGCGAGGCCGATGTTCGCTGCGCACGGGCTGGAACTGCTGTTTGCCAAAGTCGCGATCAAGCCCGGAAAGCCCGTCTGGCTGGGCCGTGCACAAGGAAAATGGGTGCTCGGCCTGCCAGGCAATCCCACCTCGGCCATGGTCACCGCGCGGCTGTTTCTGTTGCCGCTTCTGGCACGATTGCAAGGGCGGAGGGTCGACGATGAGCTGCGCTGGCGCACCCTGCCGCTGGCTGCTCCACTTGGCGCGGCGGGCTCTCGCGAATCCTTTGTCCGAGCGCATTGGGATGACGCCGGGCTCACTGCGCTCGGCAATCAGGACAGCGGAGCACAAGGCGCGCTCGCCGCCGCCGACTGGTTGATCCGCTGTCCGGCGGGCCAGCCGGCGCTTGGCTGCGGCGCTATGGTCAGCGCTCTGCCGTTTTAGGATGCGTGGGCTTCTGCAAGCACTCTCATTCAAGCCGCCTGCATCAGGAGGCGGGAGATCATGCGCCGTGCCGGAGTAACGCGCGCCGCTCCGAGGCCCATGTGCCGCGCGATGCGGCCCGTCGTTCGCTCATCGGTGTACAGCCCGACAATGGCATTGGTTGCAGCATAGAGCGGCCAGGTCGCGACACGATGTCCGATTTCATAGCGCCGCAAGAGTGGCGCTTCTCCAAGATCACCCGCCTGACGGAGGAGGCCCGCCTAGCGTGCGGTGCCCGATAGCCCAAGATTGAATCCATGCGCCGTAACCGGATGCATCCCCACCGCCGCATCACCAACCAGCGCCGCACGCGCGGCGGCGAACCGCCCTGCATAGCTGATTGTCAGTGGATAGCGGTGCAGCGGCGTCAGCATTTCCATGGCCCCAGAACGCCGACGAAAGCGCCGCGTAAGCTCTGCGCCGAGCGCGCGAGGATCCATGTCGGCCAATGCTGCCGCCTGTCCATCGGGCAATGTAACGACAGCGGAAGCAATGCACGGACCAAGCGGTAATAATGCCAACGTCTGCCCATGGTCGAACCATTCGGTGGCAATCCCGCAGTGGTCTCTGTCTAGTCCAACGCGTCCGACCAGCATCGATTTGCCCAAACGATACATCCGCGCCGCAATTCCCAGCTGGCTGCGGAGAGTGGAAAAGCGGGAGTCCGCGGCAACCACCAACTGGCCCGACAGGCACTGCCCGTTGCCAAGCGTGATCCGGCCTTCCGTTGGCGTTGTGATCACTTGACCAGCGCTGACGCCGGTCATCAATTTTATGTTCGCGCGCGCGGCGGCGCAGTCGAAAAGCGCCCGGCGGATGTCGCAGTTCGATACCATCGAACCAAGCTGGCCACCTTTGTTCGTATCCGGCGTGAACGCCAGCGCGAGCGGTGACTGACCATTGTAGACCTTGGCCCGGGTCAGCGGATGCACGGCATCAGCGGCCAGTCTCTCCCATGCACCGAGGCGGCGCAAGATTGCCGTCGATTTGTGTGTCAGGGCGATCCCGCGGCCGTCGAAAACGGGCTCGGCAAGCGATCTTTCCTCGCTTTTCTCTATCAGAACAACATCAATGCCTGCCATCGCAAGATCATTCGCCAGCGCCAGCCCGGTGGGACCGGCCCCGCAAATCAGAACGGGGTTCAGCATCGAACTGCTTCCTTGTATTCCATACCAGGGATTAGCGAAACGACATCGCAATCGGACTTGATGTGGCAAGACGCACCATATCGAATGGCCGCCCGGCGTGCGCCAGGTTACCGAGCGTAGGCCGATCAGGGCCTGCAATCGCCTGCTGCACGGTGTAATTGCCGCGGTAACCACGGGCGGCCAGATCCCCCGCCATGTCGAGCACATCTTGATCTTCGAGAAGCGCGTGATGCACCGTGGTGCGCACTTCGAACGGCACGGACTGTTGTGCGCACAACAGGTCGAGCGTTAAGGAAAAGTTCCGGTAGGCGCACGTGCCGGTCACCGCACGGAACCTTCCCGGTGGCGCCTTGTAATCGAGCGCGATGCGATCGATGAGACGGGCAGCGAGCAGCCGGGCGACCACATCGGGCCGCAATCCATTGGTATCGAGCTTTACGGCAAAGCCCATCGCTTTCACTTGCGCCGTGAAGGCGATGAGACCAGGCCACGCTGTCGCCTCCCCACCCGAAAGCACGACCCCATCCAGCAGTCCTGTGCGACGGCGCAGAAAATTCAGAACATCCGCTTCCGACAAAACTCCTTTGCCCAGCACGATCTGCGGATTGTGACAATAGCCGCAGCGCATGTTGCACCCCGCTACCCACAGGATGCAGGCGATGCTGTCTGGGAAATCCAGCATCGTAAAAGGAGTGATGGCGTGAAACGGGCGGGTACGCGCCACTCGTCTGGCGGCGCTCCCCCTCTCTGGCTCGCGCCCCGACATTTTAGTGCGTGGGCGCGAACAGGTTGGCCACCATCGCCGCATCTTCGGTAAAATGGCGGCGCTGGCGATGTTCGCCAACCTTGCCCTTGTTGAAGCTATCGACCGGGCGGAAGTAGCCCATTACCCGCGTCCACACCTTGGTCCGCGTGCCGCATTGCGGGCATTCTGGTTGCTCACCGGCCAGATAGCCATGCGTATCACAGACTGAGAACACGGGAGTCAGCGTGACATAGGGCAAGCGATAGTTGGTCAACACCGTCTTCAAAAAGCTGCGCGCTGCAGCCGCACTCGACAGCCTCTCGCTCATGTAGAGATGCAGCACCGTGCCGCCCGTATATTTGCATTGCAGATCATTCTGCAAGTCCAGCGCCTCGAACGGATCTTCGGTGTGATCAACCGGGATCTGCGAGCTGTTCGTGTAATAGATATTCTCGCCGCTCCCCGCTTGCAGGATATCGGGAAAACGCCTTCTGTCCTCCTTGGCGAAGCGATAAGTGGTTCCTTCGGCCGGCGTTGCCTCGAGATTATAGAGATTACCGGTACTCTCCTGATAGCTGATCAGCCGGGCACGCATATGATCCAGGATGCCGAGCGCCAGTTCGATGCCCTGCCGTTCGGTCAGGTCATGATCGTCGCCCGTGAAATTGCGCACCATCTCGTTCATGCCATTGACCCCGATGGTGGAGAAATGGTTGCGCAGGAACGGCAGGTAGCGCGCGGTATAGGGATAGAGGCCGCGATCATACATTTTTTGCACGAATGCCCGCTTCTTTTCGAGCGTCGAACTGGCGATATCCATCAGTCGATCGAGCTCGGTCACCAAACCTGCCAGATCATCTTTGAACCGATAGCCCAAAGCTGCCATGTTGATGGTGACAACGCCGAGTGAGCCGGTCATCTCCGCCGAGCCGAACAGGCCGTTGCCGCGCTTCAGCAATTCACGCAGATCGAGTTGCAGCCGACAACACATCGAACGCACCGCGCCGGGGGCATAGGCTTCCGGATTGGGCCGGCGTTCGCCAGTCTCCGGATCCCGCACATATTGGCTGCCGATGAAATTCTGGAAGTAAGAAGAGCCGACCTTGGCCGCATTGTCAAAAATGACCGTGGCCACCTTGCTCTCCCAGTCGAAATCCTCTGTGATGTTGACTGTCGGAATGGGGAAGGTGAAGGGCTGACCGGTGGAATCCCCTTCGGTCATCACCTCGTAGTAAGCGATGTTGATCTGTTCCATTTCCGGTGCGAAATGCGAAAATCTCAGGTCTTCGAGGCGGCGGATGCCCATGTCGCGTGCCTGCGCGCGTGCAAGCAGAGCCTCATCGTTCAGCCCTGCGAACAGGTGCCGGTCACGATAGGTCGGGTAAAGAATGCGCAGGTCCTCGGGTACAGTGATATCGAGGGTGATGTTGGTGAAGGGGGATTGCCCCCAGCGCGCAGGCACATTGAGATTGTAGACGAACTGGCGAATGGCCTTCTTGATCTCCGAAAATCCGAGAGAGTCGAGAAACACATAGGGCGCAAGGTAAGTGTCAAAGCTGGAAAAGGCCTGTGCTCCCGCCCATTCGGACTGGAGGATGCCAAGAAAGTTGCTCATCTGACCCAGCGCTTCACGGAAATGACGCGGAGGGCGAGAGGACACCCGGCCGGCCACGCCGTTGAAACCGTCATTTAGCAGCCCACGCAGCGACCAGCCCGCGCAATAGCCGGTCAGGCAGTCGAGATCGTGGATATGAAGATCCCCCTGCCGATGGGCCAAGCCTTCCTCCGGCGCGTAGATCGTATCGAGCCAAAAGTTGGCGATTACCTTACCCGCGACATTGCTGATCAGGCCGGCCTGGGAATAGCCTACATTGGCATTCGCCTTGATTCGCCAGTCGGCGCCGGAGATGTATTCATCGACGGCGTCCGAACAATCGATGTTCCGCCGGGCTGCCAGCTGTACGACCGGGTCAGAGTTCGGTGGCGATACCTCGGAAGCCGCGATCAATCCTGACACATGCTCAGTGACGTCTGCTACACGCATCACCCTCTCCACAATCAATATTTAGTATGCAATTCAGCCTTGTGCGCTATATGCAGAGAGCGTGATTTGATTTATATCAATTCAGCTCTGGTGGACGCTTGGTCTTCAGAGAAGAACGTGGATCCGAAGCGCGAACACAGACGGGTCGAAAGGCCCATCCGGTAAAGTGACAGTTGCCGCATCGGCGCAGATGAAGCGGGCATTGTCGATGCCGGCGCCGGCCGCACGGGCGAGTGGTAGCCGCAACCAGGTCCGGTGAAATATCGCCACCTCGCCGCCCGGCGCTACGGCCCTTGCGATCGCCAGGCTGGTGGCGCCGCCATCGAAGCCAATTCCGGCCACCCGCTCGCCAAGCTGATAGGCAGCGTGGGCAAGCAACGCTTCGCCCGCCGGGGCAACGGTGTTTTCAAAGCCGGTGCGGTTGGCGAGCCAGCGCGCGCACATCTCGCCCGTCCAGTCCTCGCATTTCGGGGCCTGAGCATGATGGTGGGGCATCCGTCATCGTGGATCTCGTCATGATGTTGTGCGCATCATAGGTAAGACCGCAAAAAGAAAAAGTGACCAATCGCTTTCTTTATGGCAGGAGAACCCCATGAACCGTCCTTATCTCTCTGCCGAAATGCGCCGGGCCGAAACCGTGGCGGCCGTAATCGAGCTGGCCGCAAGCTACGACCCGGCCACGATGACGACCGGGCAGATCGCAGCGACCATGGGCGTGTCGCAGGGCGCCCTGTTCCGTCATTTCTCGGACAAACTGGCGATCTGGACCGCCGTGCTCGAATGGACCTGCGCTGAGCTGAACCGTCGGTTCGATGCGCTTCCAGTCGGTCGCCCGCTAGCCCGACTTGAGGCAATGCTGTCCACCCACGTCGATTTCGTCATAGCGAGTCCCGGCGTTCCACGTATCCTGTTCGGCGAACTCCAGCGCGCCGGCGACACTCCTACCAAGGCTATCGTCTGCAACCTGATGGCTGGATACCGGGCCAGGGTGGCGCGCGAGCTTTGCGCCGCACGCGGTGCCGGTGAGATTGCACAAGACACCGATGTCGATGCGGCGACCGTGATGTTCCTGGCCATGGTCCAGGGCATGGTCATGCAGGGCCTGGCTGTCGACGATTTCTCGGCCATACCCACCTTGGCGCGCCGCCTGTTCGGGCTCTTCCGGCAAGGCCTTGGAGTAACCCCATGAATATATCCCTGCCGCAAAGCCGAAGGGTGTGGATGCTGCTGGCTGTACTTGTGCCGCTGGTGCTTCTCCTTGTCTGGGTGGCCATCCGTTCGGGTCCGCTGGCCCCGGTCAAGGTCACGGTCGTCCGGATAGAGGAGCGCGCGATAGCACAAGCCCTGTTCGGCATCGGCACGGTGGAGGCGCGCTACACGCACCGGATCGGTCCGACCGCGCCGGGTCGCGTTGCCAGCCTGGCCGTCGATGTCGGCGACCGGGTGGAAGCCGGGCAGCTGTTGGCCCTGATCGACCCGATCGACCTCGACCAGCGCATTGCGGCAGCATCGGGCAGCGCCGCCCGTTCAGCGGCGCTGGAGCAAGCGGCAGCTTCACAAGTGGCCGATGCCAGCGCGCGTCTTGCCCTGGCGCGCAGTGAGGCGGCGCGCGGCGAGGAACTGTTCCGGGGCGGCTGGCTGACGCGCTCCGCGCTCGACCAGCGGCGGCAAGCGCTGGCGGCAGCCGAAGCCGCGATTGCCGCCGCGCAGGCAAACCATGCCGCTGCCACGCAGGACCGCGGGCGCACCGGAGCGGAACGGGCCGCCCTGCAAGAGCAAAAGGCCAACTTGCGCCTGGTCGCGCCGAGGGCCGGGCTGGTTGTCCGCCGTCTGGCCGAACCGGGTACGACCGTGGTAGCCGGGCAAGCCGTGATCGAAGTGGTCGATCCTGGCGAACTGTGGATCAATGCGCGTTTCGACCAGACCCGTGCGGGCGGCATTGCGGCGGGCCTGCCGGCGCGCGTCGTGCTGCGTTCGCGGACCGACGCGCCCTTGAGCGGCTCTGTCCTGCGAGTGGAGCCGGTCGCCGATGCCGTGACCGAAGAGGTTCTGGCCAAAGTGACGTTTGCTGCGGGCGCAGCGCTTCCGCCCATCGGGGAACTCGCGGAAGTGACAATCGACCTTCCCGCGCGGGGACGTACTCTCGCGCTGCCGAATGGGACGGTGCACCGCCTCGGGGGCGAACTCGGCGTCTGGGTTTTGCGCGGCGGCAATCCAGAATTCGCGCCAGTGCGGCTCGGCGTGGAAGACGCCGATGGCTGGGTCCAGGTGCTGGACGGACTGGAGAAGGGTGACAAAGTGGTTCTGCACAGCGCCCGGCCGCTGTCTGGATCCAGTCGCATCAAGGTTGCGGATAAGTTGCTGTGAAGGCGCTGCCATGATCAGCCTGGCCGGCCGCGACATCCTCCATGGCTGGGGCAAGTTCGTGCTCACCGGCGTGGGGCTGGGGCTGCTCATCGGTGTCACCCTGTCGATGGCCGGCGTCTATCGCGGGATGATCGACGATGCCCAAGCCCTGCTCGACAACAGCGGGGCCGATCTGTGGGTAGTGCAGAAGGACACGCTTGGCCCCTATGCCGAACCCTCCAGCCTGAACGAGGATACCGAGCGTCCTATCCGGGCAATGCAAGGCGTCGATCGCGCGGCCGGCGTCACCTATCTCACCATGCAGATCGCGCACCAGGGCAAGGATGTGCGGGTCATGGTAGTGGGTGCGGAAGTGGCCCAGCCTGGCGAACCGGGTCAGCCACCGCACTTGATCGCTGGCCGCCGGATCGTGCAGGGCCATTACGAGGCTGTAGCCGACGTGAAGACCGGGTTTGCCATCGGTGATCAAGTGAAGGTGCGCCGCAACACCTATCGCATCGTCGGATTGACCAGCCGCATGGTCTCGTCCGGTGGTGATCCCATGCTGTTCCTCTCGCTCAAGGACGCGCAGGAGGCCCAGTTCGAAAAGGACAGCGACGCCATCGTCCGGCAGCGGGCGCGCACGGCGTCCAGCCCGGTGCTGAATCCGCCCGGCAATCCGGCCGTGGCCGAAGCGGTAAATGCGGCACAGGCCAACAGCACCAATGTCAATGCAGTGCTTGTGACCGTGCTGCCTGCAACCGATTCCGAGGAGGTCGCCGCCGCGATCCGGCGCTGGCAGCGCGTGACCGTCTATACCCGCGCGCAGATGGAAGAGATCCTCGTCGAAAAGATGATCGCCAATTCGGCGCGGCAGATCGGCATGTTCCTGGTGATCTTGGCGATCGTCAGCGCGGCGATTGTCGCCTTCATTATCTACACCATGACCATCGGCAAGATCCGCGAGATCGCCGTGCTCAAGCTCATCGGCACCCGCAACCGCACGATTGCCGCCATGATCCTGCAGCAAGCGCTGGGATTGGGGCTAATCGGCTTTGCCGTCGGCAAGATAGCCGCGACCTTCTGGGCGCCCTTCTTTCCGAAATACGTGCTGTTGCTGCCAGCCGACTCGGTGCGCGGGTTCTTTGCGGTCATGGCGATCTGCGCGCTGGCCAGTCTGCTCGCCATTCATGCGGCACTGAAGGTCGATCCAGCGGAGGCCATCGGTGGCTGAGGGCATTCGCATTGAGAACCTGGTCAAGACCTATGGCAGCGGCGATACGGCGGTGCGTGCCCTGCGCGGCGTCAACATGTCGGTCGCCAAGGGCGAGGTGGTTGGCCTCATCGGGCCGTCCGGTTCGGGCAAGAGCACCCTGCTCAAGTGCTTGGGCGCCGTGATCGAGCCGACTTCGGGGCGCATGACGATCGGCGATACGGTGATCTATGACGATGGCTGGAAAGTGAGCGACCTGCGCGCGCTGCGCCGCGACCTGATCGGCTTCATCTTCCAGGCGCCCTACCTGATCCCGTTCCTTGACGTGACCGACAATATCGCGCTGCTGCCGATGCTGGCTGGCAAGCCCAATGCCTTGGCCCGCAGGGAGGCGCGCGACCTGCTGGAGGCGCTTGACGTCGGGCACCGGGCGGTGGCTATGCCGTCGCAGCTTTCAGGGGGAGAGCAGCAGCGGGTTTCCATCGCACGCGCTCTGGTCAACCGGCCGCCAGTAATTCTCGCCGACGAGCCGACCGCACCGCTCGACAGCGTGCGCGCCCTGGCAGTGGTGGATCTGCTCAACACCATGGCCCGGCAGTTCGAAACTGCGATCATCGTCGTGACGCACGATGAGAAGATCATTCCCACCTTCCGTCGCCTATACAACATCCGCGATGGCGTGACGCTCGAGGAGCGGCAGCACGAGGGGGGCCCCGCGCGCCGGACATGATAGTCAGAGGGACATAGCCGATCGCCGGCGAAGCAGCTTGCGCCATTCACTGAACCACAGGACCGCACTGCCCATGGCCAGGCACATGAGCCAGTCATCTAGCGCCAGCGGCACCGTGCCGAAAGCCGTATTCAGTGGCGAAAGATGGATTACGGCTACCTGCAGCAAGGCTGACAGGAGAACCGCAGCCCATAGCCAGCGGTTTGCCATGGCAAGGGCGGGACCAGACCATCACCGTTGCTCGCATCGTCGAGGCCGATGATGCCTGCGCCGACAACGCCCAAGAATACCGTTAGCACTTCGCCCATGTTGGACGAAAGCAGGTAGCGCAGGAACTTGCGGATATTATCGAAGTTGGCCCGGCCCTCGCGTACGGCGGAAAAGATTGTGGAGAAATTGTCGTCGGCCGGATCATATCACGCGCCGGGTCCTTGCCGGTCCGGTAACCAGTCGATCGCCGTGCGCACGGCGAAGGTGTGACGCACCTCTTTCTTCCTCGAAACAGGGGAGAGACGCGCTTGCGGCGCTCAGCGCGGGGCGACCTATTCGCCGCGAAATATGCAGCGAATAGGAAAGTTATTCACCGCACCTCGTTGAATGCCAGTTTGCAACGGCGGCAAAACGCATAGCCAGACTTGGTCTTTACCCATCCGCAAACCTGAGATCGTGGCCCCGCCAAGAGGTTGATCAGAGCCTCAAATTGACGCGTCACCGGCAGCTCTCCGTAAAAATGCAGGTCGTGTTCGCCGACGTTACACCGCTGCGTCAAGGCCATCCCGGTATCCTTGATACTTTCACAAACCGCGAGCCGACGACAGTGGCGCGGTGAATTTGTCGCTCCTTAGCAGGCGGTCAATGTCACTTCGCTCGATCCTGCCACACTGGTCGCACGGGTTAATGCAGCAGTTCCTTGGACAGTGTCACCAGGCGCTTGCGTTTGTCCACAATATCCCTTATGTTGAGGACAATCTTTTGAAGGACGATGCCATGCCCAAGGCCATGACCCTGAATGTGCGTGTCAGCGGCACACTGGGCGAATTTGTTGCCAACAACATCGGCAACGATGGTGCCTATGAGAATGTCAGCGAATATGTCCGCGATCTCATCCGCCGCGACAAAGAGCGCGTCGAGGCCGAAGGGTTCGCGCGGCTGAAAGCCGAATTGACGGCCGCTTTCGCTGCGCCGGAAACGGCCTATGAAAAACTCGATGCCGATACGGTGATCGCGCGCAATACGTGGGGCTGATCGAGTGGCCGGCTTTCGTATTCAAGATCGCGCGGGTCGACGCCTCGACGAAATCTACGGCTATACCCGCGATAATTGGGGTGAAGAACAGGCGGCCCACTACATTCGAGACCTGTTCAAGCGATTCGAGGAAATCGCAGTTCGCAAGACCGCCTGGCGTCCGGTTCCGGCCGAGTTCGGAGTGGATGGCTTCTACTGTCGTCATGAGCATCATTACATTTACTGGCGGGTGCTCTCCGATGGCGCGGTAGGCATTGTCACAGTCCTTCACGAAAGAATGCACCAGCTCGAGCGCTTTCGTGAGGATCTGCCGCAGTAGAGGTTGGCTCACGCTACGTAGGACAATTGCGGCGGACAGCATTCGCCTTGACTGGGGCGCTCAAATGCCAGGTCTTGCTCTTCAGGAGCCGTGGTTCGTTCATACCTTCCTTGAATCGTATTGAGGACTCACGCATTCGCTCCGTTCTTGCCTGGGCATGGTAGTGGAGGCGCCAACGGGATCTGCCACCGTTCTCAGCAGATGCGAAAAATCGCCCCGGCGTGCCAGCACGTCCGCGAGTGAATAGCCGTCGAGTACACGCAGGAAGGCCTGCAAAGCTTCGTCGAGAACACTGGTCAAGCCGCACGCGGGCGCGATCAGGCATGATCCGCAATCGACCAGATCAAAGCTATCTTCCGTGTGCCGGATGAGCGCACCGACGTTGATCTCCTCCGGCGGACGCGCTAGCCGAATTCCGCCATGGCGCCCTCGCACGCTCTCCAGATAACCGGCATTCACGAGGTCGTTCACGACCTTCATCAGGTGGTTCTTCGAGATCGCATAGGCGCCGGCAATCTCGGCGATGGGCGAAAGCCGTTCCGGTTGCCGCCCGAGATAGAGCAGCACGCGCATGGCAAAATCCGTGTAGCGGGTGAGGCGCATTGTCCCAGCTCCTAATGATGCATTGTCATTGCATGATTTTGTGTGCAGATATAGATGCATCAATAATGCATGATTTGGAGCATCGCGGTGGAGCAGCTGGAACTTGATGATATCGGGTTGAAATCACTGGTCGATGCTTTCTACGCCCGCGTTCGCGCCGATATCGCACTCGGGCCGATCTTCAACGACGCGATCGGTGACTGGCCGGAGCATCTGGAGAAGCTCGCCGCCTTCTGGTCGTCGGTGATGCTGACAAGCGGCCGTTACAAAGGAACAGCCCGTCCCCGCGCATATGAAGCACAAGGCGCGGATAACGCCGGAGCTGTTCGCGCGCTGGCTCACGCTTTGGGCGCAAACCACCGATGCGTTGATGGCCCCCGAAGCTGCTGCTGCGCTGCAGGACCGCGCACGACGCATTGCCCAGAGCCTGCAACTTGCAATGTTCTTCCGTCCGGACGATCGACCGGTTCTTCATCCGCGCACCGCATCGCTGGCGCGGTAGGCTGAATATGGCTGAAGTTCGTCCCTATCGATCGACCCCGGTGTTCGATCAGGACACTCTGCCCGCCGCCTTGCGCGCCCGCCACACCACCAAGGCGGGGGTGTGGGGCGTAATCCGCGTCATCGAGGGGCAACTTCAGCTCACCTGGCTCGACCCTCCGTCGGTGCTTCTCCTCGACGCCCTCACCCCCGGCCTCATCCTGCCGCAGCAGCCGCATTTCGTGACGCCCCTCGGCGCGATGAAAATGCAGATCGACTTTTACGACCAGCCGCCGCCCGGCAGCTGATCGCCTCCCCAACCTCTTCTCGCAACGTCATTCATAGGAGTTTGCATGTCACAGCCGCTCAGTGAGCAGGCCATCGCCTGCGTTAAAGCCACCGTTCCCGCACTCGAAGCGCACGGCCTCGAAATCGTGAATGAAATGTATGCGCGCATGTTCCAAAGCCCGGCCATCCGCGATCTGTTCAACCAGTCGCATCACGGCGATGCAGGGTCGCAGCCGCGCGCGCTGACCGGGGCGATCCTCGCCTATGCATCCAATATCGACAATCTCGGTGCGCTCGCCCCCGCCGTGGAGCGCATCGCGCAGAAGCATGTCGGCCTTCAGATCCTGCCCGAACATTATCCCTATGTCGGCGAGGCCTTGCTCGGCGCCATCAAGGCCGTGCTCGGCGATGCTGCGAGCGACGAGACTCTTGCAGCTTGGGGCGAGGCTTACGGGTTCCTGGCCAATATCCTCATCGCCCGCGAAGGCCGTATCTACGAGGCACAAAAGGATTCCGCTGGCGGCTGGAACGGCTGGCGCGACTTCTGCATCGAGACGATCGTGCCTGAAAGCAGCGTCATCACATCCTTCATCCTCAGGCCCGCCGATGGCGGCGCGGTCATGGCGCACAGACCCGGACAGTATCTGACCTTCTGGCTCGAGATACCGGGCCAGACGCCGGTCAAACGCAACTATTCAATCTCCTCGGCGCCCAATGACGAGACGTATCGCATCTCGGTGAAACGCGAGCCGCACGGCCTTGCTTCGGGATGGCTGCATGACACGGCGCGGACAGGCACAATTCTCAAGGTCGCGGCGCCTGCGGGCGAGTTCTTCCTCGACGAACAACCGGCAAGCCCGGTCGTGCTGCTGTCGGGCGGTGTCGGCCTGACGCCGATGGTTGCGATGCTGGAGACGCTGGTCGCGCAAGGCGCGAACGTGCCGGTCCATTATATCCACGGTACCCATAATCGCGACACGCATGCGATGCGCAATCACGTGCGCGCACTCGCTGCAAAGGGCAAGGCCGTACGGGTCGCTGACTTCCACCAGACGCCGCTGGCCGATGAAGTCGCGGGCCGCGACTATGATATCGCCGGGATCATCACCGACGCGTGGCTGATTGCGAACACGCCGGTCGCCGAAGCCGACTATTATATCTGCGGGCCGCGCCCATTCCTGCGCCACGCCGTGTCGGCCTTGTCGCTCGCGGGCGTGCCTTCTGGGCGCATTCATTATGAGTTTTTCGGTCCCGCCGACGAACTGCTCGCAGCCTGAGTTCAAGGCGGCCAGGAAGGCGTTTGTTTAGTCCCTTCAAACAGTTCTTTCTGGTCACGAATGCGCGGCCGCAGCATTCGTGACCAGCGATTATTCCTACACATTATCGAGTGGCCATCTCCCCGTGCGTTTTTTCCGTCCTATCCTGACAGGTGCCGATTTTCGTGGCCGCGCCATTGCCAGCCTTGGCGCCGCAATCGGCATCCTGTTCACCATTCTACTCTGTTCGGCGCTTCCATTTACGAGGTCCGATCTCCCTTTCATCGTGGCGCCGCTCGGCGCATCGGCCGTGCTCGTCTTCGCGGTGCCCAGCAGTCCGATGGCACAGCCCTGGCCGGTTATCGGCGGCAATATCATTTCATCGCTGGTCGGTGTCGGCGTGTTCCGGACGATCCCCGACCTCGGGCTTGGTATCGAGATCGGGAAGGTCAGCGTGCACGCGGGCGGCCGCAACCTTTGCCTGGTCGGGCGGGCGGCGCCACGAGGGTGCATCCCAGCCCTTCCAAAGGTCGTTGGGGTTTCGGGCGGAATCGACGGCGTGGACGACGGTGAGCTTCGCGTCCCACGCCTGCGCCAGGATTGCGGCCTGGCTGAGCGCCCTGTCGCTGCGCGCGCCGAGGTCGGTTGCGAGCAGGAGGTGTCGCGGTGTCGCCTTCGTTTCGCGTGTCGTCATTTCCGGTCTCCTCTTCTAGAGTTTCTGCTGTTCTTCCTCTTCGTCCGGTCGCCTTGTGCAATTGTTGCTCGGACACGCGATTCTTTCGATCGCATCGCGCCGCCGCTCTCAGCGAAGCCAAACTCTGTACCGTGTTCAGCGTGCGGCGCAACATCGCCGCAAGGTCAGACCATCAACGCGAAACTGTCGGCGCGGGCGAGCCGCCAAGCTACACTGTAAAAATCGCGATTGTGATCGTCCCCCAACAGTTCTCCATTTTCAAGAAAGATGTGGAGCTGGGAGAACATCCGGATTTCGGTGCGGCTGACACGCCGGACGAGATGATGGGGGCTAAGCTCTCTGGGTTGTCTGAGTCCGGCCGCCGCGATCATCTCGGAGAGGGCGCCGAGAGTATTGCGATGAAAATTGTAGACCCTTTCCGCCTTGTCTGGGACGACCAATGCCCGCTGGCGCATCGGATCCTGTGTGGCGACGCCAACAGGGCACCGATTGGTGTGGCACGACAGCGACTGGATGCAGCCGATTGCAAACATGAATCCGCGCCCGGCGTTAGTCCAGTCCGCGCCTAACGCCATGACCGCCGCGATATCGAATGCGCTGACGATCTTGCCGGCGGCGCCGACCTTGATTTTCCCGCGTAGGCCGGCTCCAACCAGCGTATTGTGAACAAAGAGCAGGCTCTCGCGCATCGGCATGCCGAGATGGTCGGCGAACTCGACAGGTGACGCGCCGGTGCCGCCTTCGGCACCATCAACGACGATGTAGTCGGGCAGGATGCCCGTCTCCCGCATCGCCTTCACCATCCCCATGAACTCCCAGGGTTGGCCGATACAGAGCTTGAATCCGATCGGCTTGCCCTTCGAGAGCCGACGCAGGTCCGCGATGAAGTGCATCAGTTCCACGGGCGTCGAAAATGCGCGGTGGCGTGCCGGCGAAATGCAATCCTCGCCCATCGGAATACCCCGGGTCACGGCGATCTCTGTCGTGATCTTCTCTGCGGGCAGGATTCCGCCTTTCCCCGGTTTGGCGCCCTGGCTGATCTTGATCTCGATCATTTTCACCTGGGGGTCGGCCGCCTGCTCGGCAAAGCGTGTGTGATCGAAGTTTCCGTCGGCCGTTCGGCATCCGAAATACCCGCTGCCGATCTCCCAGATGAGGTCGCCGCCATATTCACGGTGATAGCGGCTGATGCTCCCTTCACCTGTGTCATGAGCGAAGCCGCCCATCGCCGCCCCCTTGTTGAGTGCGCGGATGGCATTGGCGCTGAGCGCGCCGAAGCTCATCGCCGAAATATTGAATATCGAAGCGCTATAAGGTTGGTTGCAGTCATCACCTCCAATGGGCACACGGAAGGTGGCGGGATCAGCCGACGGTGCCGGCTGGACCGAATGGGCGATGAATTCATAACCCTCATCGTAGACGTCAACCAGCGTGCCAAACGCGCGTTCGCTGCTCTCGTTCTTGGCTCGTGCATAGACGAGCGAGCGCTGACTCCGGGAAAACGGTGTCTGCTCGTGGTCGTCTTCGATAAGATACTGCCGGATCTCGGGCCGAATCTCCTCGAACAGCCAGCGCAGGCGTCCGATCAGAGGGTAGTTGCGTCGGACGGAATGAATCGGTTGGGCCAGATCGTAAAGCCCAGCGAGGGTCAGCGCCGCCCCGCTGATGAAGGGCGCGATCGCCCAGACTGCAGGCAGATAATAGCCCGAGACGATAGCCACGACAGCGCTGAGGCTAAGCGCCGTGAAGCGGGTAAAAAACATGAATAAACTCCACCGGTAGATGCCGGTTGAAACGAAGCGGCAATTGCCGTTTCGAAAAATGACGGGAAAAATCCCTCGCAGGCGCGCGTCAGTAGGTGCCGCGCCCCGAGGGTCGGGCCCGTGACATAAGGCTGCCTCCATGCAGCCTGAAGCGTTTGAGGCTCAAAAAACGCATACCCACGATGTAAGGCTGCCGCCTGCGCAAAGCAAGATGAGGGGCCACTCTGTTCGCATTTACCGGTCGGCAATTGGGTATCCCTGGAAGACTTTCGGCTTGTCCATCACGACATGCGTCGTAATCCGGCTCAGCCCCGACTCCTGACTCAGGCGTTCCTTGAGTGCACTCCATTCGGACATGGCGCGAACCACCACCTTCAATACATAGTCGGTGTCGCCGCTGACGTGCGAAGCCTCGACGATTTGAGGCGTGTTGCGGATCGCCTCTTCAAAACGCTGACGTTCCTCACGATGCCGCCCCCCCAGCGACACTTCGACCAGCAAGACGAGACCAACCTCCACGCGGAATGGGTCGAGCCGTGCGTGATAACCTTGTATCTCCCCCGTCCGCTCAAGCCTGCGCACGCGCGCCAAGCACGCACTTTCCGAGAGCCCGATTCGGACGGCGAGCGCAGCATTGGAAACGCGCCCCTGAGCCTGCAACACGCGCAGGATTCGTCGGTCGATCCGGTCAAGCGTAGCATTATTGGCCATGGCGGCGATAGACCGCAGATTCTGCGGTCCGGGTCAAGCTCTTCAAATCCACCTGCGGCGATGGAAGGTCTAAGGTTGCGGCTGAAATCAATGGAGAATGACATGCCCCCGCGACACGCATTGCCCGCTTTGACAGACGATCTGACCTGGACGCTCATTATCGCTGCGACGTTGGCATTGGGCCTGCCGTTGCTGATCGCCGCTAGCCATTTCGTCATGAACTGACAGGATCAACAATGGGTGGCTCACCACTGCGCCCTCGACCCCCGAGCATCGAGACAACCCGCTCGGCCGCGTCGATAAGCGGCTGCACGGCAACACCGAAGGTCGACGGACGCTGCAGAATTGCACGCGCAGAAACGACCTCCGTACGTCATTAGGGAGGGAAGAATAAGCGGAGAACGCTTGGCCGCGGAAACTCTATCCGGCGGGAAGGGGCTGCCGCGTCGTCGCCTGGCCGATGGGATAATAGGCGGTTCTCTCCGAGGTCGCGGCGGATTCATCCTTCGCAGTCACATGTTCCGGCAGCATGTCGTTACCGTAGACCCTCTACAGCCGACTTGCCTTGGGATCCTTGACCGCGAAGCGAAACATCATGATGATGGACCGGTTCATCTCTCCAGCAATCACATGGGCGTGCCCGCGGACGCCCGCCCGAGTGCAAGGGCGAGGGTGCGCTGGAGTCTACGCCGCGCGCCCAGCTTTGAAACAGGAGAGGGATGGATGATCAATAGTTCGAATCTCTGCGTCCTATTGTTCGCCTGTGCTTTGGTATTAGGACGCATTTTCCTCCAGGATCGAGGGGCTGAGGACAAGCGCGAACACCATGAATTGTGACGGAAAGTCTCGTCGTTCGGCGTTTTAGGCCCTTCGTGGCGACCGCCTGCATTGACTTCGCGTGGGGAAGACATCATCATCTGAAGATGCACCTACGGATTGTTCTCTTGCGCTTCCCGCCACCATGCGGGCCAACTTCTCGCGGGCATATAGCCCCGGGTTCCGGTGCGGCACGCCCCGAGCTCGGGGCGCACTCTCGATCCCATAATGCGTGCGGCCAGGCAGCTGCGCGTTCATCGATTCCGAGAAAGCCAGCACCATGAAGAACACAAGCGCGGCCCGCAGGCCGTCCATCCATTTGATCGATAGTGAAGCGGACGCACTTACCAATCTTGCCTATAGCGTCGAAGAACGACTCCCCCAGGTCAGCGAACTCCTTATCGGCGAGATCGCGCGCGCGACCATTCACACGGCCGACCGCCTGCCTCGCGATGTGGTCGCGATGCTCTCGACGGTTGAGTTTAACGATGCCGCGAGCGGGACGACGCGGATTGTACAACTCGTGTATCCGCGCGAGGCCGATATCTCGGCGGGCCGCATTTCCATTCTCACGCCGGTAGGCGCGGGTCTCATCGGCCTGCGCGAAGGCCAGTCGATTGTCTGGCCCGATCGCGAAGGCAATGAGCGCAAGCTGACCATCGTCAAGGTCACCCAAAATGGCCTGTCGCCAGCAACCGCCACGGCGCGCGCCTGATAGATGCGCGCCGTCCTTGCGGCGTGCGATCACCGTAGAGCGGCGGTCACCAGGATCTCGATTTTATAATCGGGGCTTGCGAGCTTCACCTCGCCCGTCGCGCGGGCCGGAACTTTAACGTCCGTCAGTCACTTTTCCCAAATCTCGTTCATTACGGGAAAATCGGCCATGTCCGAGAGCCAGATCGTCGCCTGAAGCAAATGCGCGCGATCCGATCCGGCATCTTGCAGCAGCGTGTCGATCGCATTGAGCACTGCCTTGGTTTGTACGGCCACGTCTTCCCCCGGAGCTGCAATCTGGCCGGAAAGATAGACGACGCCGGCGTGTATCGTCACTTGGCTCATGCGGGGACCGGGGTTCATATGGCGGATGGTCATGGCAATCTCCTTTATTCAGGACCGAAGATATCGAGAGAGGGCGAGGTCGCCCGCTTCAATGGCGGGCGGTTCGCCACTGATGAGGCTGTTCAGCAGGTGGCCCGAACCGCACGCCATGGTCCATCCAAGCGTCCCATGACCGATGTTGGGATAGAGGTTCGGTATTTCGGTTGGACCGACGATCGGCGGTCCGTCCGGGCTCATCGGGCGAAAGCCCGACCAGAAGGACATTTCGCTGGCACGCGCTGCATCAGGAAACAGGTCGGATAGACAATGGACCAGCGTTGCACGGCGACGCTCAAGCAGATCAGTTGAAAAACCGGATATTTCCGTGTTGATTTTCACTGAGAGTTGACCCGGGGTTGGAGTAGCCCCCTTGGGTCGGACGGAGGTTATGCGGCTGATTTGACCATGGCGCGGGTGCGATCCGCGGAGTTCGCAATAGTCGCGACGGTAGCGTCATTAAATGGCTTCACGATAAGCTCCTCACGGGCGCCGCACTGAAAGCACCGGCGCGCGCATCCTTGAAAAAGAAGGAGAATAGGGGACAATGTCAGGCCCTGACGGCGTACCGTCAGGGCGAATTAGCGCGCGAGCGCGCTGCTGCCGCGGTGGAATGTTTGACGGAAGCTATGATTGTCCCGAGCCATGCCACCAACATAGGCTTGGGTGGCCCGATAGACAAGGCGAGAACCGCCGGCAGGACGATCCATGTCAGACGATCGATATCGGTATGTTGACGATCAAATCCGCCAGCTCTTCCTCCTCGACCTGGCTTGCCGCCTGCGCGCGGGCGAACCACTGCAGGCGCCGCTTCGATCGCTCCGGCCAATCCTTCGATTGCGTGACGGATCGCATCGGAAAGACCGTCACCTCGCAAGGCACATCATCACCACCCGCGCCCATATGCTTGCCATATCGGTACGAACCGATCGGTTGCGGCAGGAGATCGCCTTTTATGCCCGCCTCCTCATAGGCTTCGACGGCGGCCGTCTGTGGCCCGTTCATATCTGGGATAGGCCAGCCCTTTGGGATGACCCAACGCCGGGTTCTGCGGGACGTTATGAGCAGAATCTCAAGCTCGTCGCCGTTAACCACGCGCATCGGCAGCGCGGCATATTGGACATACAGTCCGCATTCGTTGCGGACGAACTTCAGCGATCGCGCGTTCTTCAACACTCTAACTCAGCCGATGCTTTCGAACGCAAGATCGCTCGAAAGACATTTGGAAGGCGTCTGACTTTCCCCGAACGCCCACCAAAAGGACGTCCGGCTACCTGCGTGTCTGGACGCGCCTAACCCTTTCAAATGACCGCGAAACATCCTCTGCCACCCAGGCAATCTATGCCAGGCCACCAAGAAGTCAACGGCACCCTGTTACAACCGCCGCCGACGAATCCTCGGGCGTGCAGCACTTGACTTACAGTGGATATCTGGCATCCTCTAGCCGTCATGCAAATGCACCCTGTCATGCTGGCGACACCGCCTAGAAAGAAGCCGATCATCGGCCTCTGAGCCCTATTCGACGTTTCAGTCGGTTAGGGCATTGCACAATTTACTAGTTCCTCAAGATATAAATCTTGGATCTTAGTAAATTCTCTTCCTTGAGAAGAGCGAATTATTCTTCACGATATTTGTGACACCCCGCGGCAAGCGGCGTTCACGCGCGCGCACCGCGCCGATTGCCGGGTCCGCGGTGAAGCAGGGATCGATCATGACATTTTCTCCCTATCTCAGGCTCCCCCCCGAACCGCTTCCTTATCCCTGAGCGGACGCCGCTGTCCGATCAGGCGCACGAAGTGAATCACATCACCATTGGGTGATAATGCGAAGGACCATGTTCATGGGTAAGAAGAAAATGTCGGGGAGCCGCGAGCCTCGCAAGCCGAAAAAGGAGAAACTTCCTAAGTCGGCCGCCAACACTGTCTCCAGTGTTCTGAACGGAGGCAAGGTATCGGCGAAGGCGAGCAAATAACTCGTCCATCCCGTTTCATTCCAGGAAAGGAGGAGCATATGTCTGCTCGACTTATTGAACGGTTGAAGGCCGCTCATGAGAGGATCAACAAGCAGATCGAGTTTGAGAGAAGCGTTCTGCAGCCCGACGAAGCTCGATTGAGCAAGCTGAAGAAGACCAAACTCTCGCTGAAGGACCGCATGGCGCGCATTTCGGCGAGCCTGGCCATCTAAAATGAGGCGAAGGCCGGCGAACCTGTCGCCGGCCTTCGTTTAGACTAAGATGATCAACTGACGCCAGGCTTCATGCCTGATACGCGCCTATGGCGCTGCCACCTCGACATGAAAGGCGCGCAGTCAGCTCACGAGCCACCACAGTGCTCCGACGACGACGAATGGAAACGCCAGCAAGACCAGCAACGATTTGACCGGTTCTCGGAAAATATGCCCATGATCCTCGTGAAACGCCTCCAAGGGCTTGGACAGCCGTTCATCGGTGGTCATCAGCGCCGTGTCGATTAATGGCAATTTGGGAAATATCTCAATCAGGGTGGCAAGTTCGGACGCACTTATCGCCGGATAACGTAGCAGAAGCTGTTCAACGATAACCGTATCGTCGGCGCGTGGTCTTGGCTGTACTTGGAAAGGGGAGTTCATCGAAAGAGTCCTCAAGTATAGACAGGCCGCCGCCCAAAGCGTGACCGTCGCATGAAAATCGGATTCCGCCGTCTTTGATCGATCGCGTTCAAACAGAGGTCGAGCGTCTCGTCATCGATCCTTATGTCCCGAACGCTGCAGCTGGCGAAGCGCGCGTTCGGCTACTCGCAGATTTTGAGGAAGCGAGGCTCCAGCCTAGTATCGTCGCCACGGATGCTCATGCATCCAACATGGCCCTCTTACTACGTTGTTTCAAGCTCGGCTTGCGCTCGCCTTCCTGTCGCCCCTTCTCCCAGATCGCAGCATCTGCGACGGTCGTTAGTGGGGCGATAGGCATCGACGAAGAGGCGGCCACGGTCAAACTACTCAAGGATGTGCTGGACGACGCACGAGCGGAGGCTTCTCGGACCTTTATTGGCCCGGTGGCCCAACGCGCCCGCGTGCATGTCGAGCGCCTTTTCCCCGGCGCCGACCTCAGCTTCGATGAAGAACTCGGCCTGGCCTCGGTCACGCGATCCGGCCTGAGTGAAGCCTGCGGAACGCTCTCAAAGGGGACGCAGGAGCAGCTGGCGGTCCTCACCCGCCTCGCCTTTGCCGACATGCTGCTGGAACAGGGCCTGCCGGTTTCCCTCATTCTCGACGATCCGCTCGTCTATTCCGACGACGGCAGGCTAGATCTGATGACGGAAATTCTTGAAGAAGCATCGCAGCGCATGTAGGTGATCTTGCTCACCTGCCGGGACCGGGCATTCCGGCATTTGGCGGCAACCCGCGTGCAGCTTTGAGGATGGGGTTTAGGTGCGGCTGATGGGAATCAGGCAAGCAGGCCGATAAGAATCGGTTTGACGACTCAGCCGCAAAAAGACAGGCAGTATACATGTCGATTGTCTGGAAAATCATCCGCATCACCGGACTCTATGTCATCTTCTTTTTCGTCAGCGTAATATTCTCGGCAGTTGCATTGGACGGCCTTCCAGACGCGCTTGAGGCGCATTTCGCCCTATTATCGCCTGTTCTATTGATCATCTGGTACGAGAAGCGACGAACGAAGAAGATCGCTGCAAAGAAAACATCTGCGGATAGCGGAGCCGGGCTCCGCCGGGCGTTGCCGCCTCGCGGACACGAAGCTCACAACCCGGCAACAGCTCGGCGGCAAGCTGATGACGACACGGCGTCCCCCTTAGATACTTCGGTCCCGGCAAATATCCCGGAATCCGCCGCCGTGGTCGCCAACGATATCGCCAGTACAGGCGTGGCAATGACGCCGACCGATAGCCTCGGAAAGTCGAGCCGCACTTCTCGGATCTGGCGTTCGACCAGATTGAAATTGTCGATGAGCCATTCTGCCGCCGGGGTGATGGCGGCCTTGTCGACGATGGCTGAACAGATCGACCGATAGGATTGCACGAGGCTTGTTTCATTGTCGGCGAGCCGGTCGAGCAGCGAGTAACCCAATTGTCGGTAGGGCTTGACGGTCTGCGCGCGTGCAAGCTCCAGCCGCTCGACGCTGAACAGCGCCTCGCGGATGGCCACCGTGTCGTCCCAGGGCGGTTTGGGCGAAGCGGCCTTGAAGAATGCGTGAGGAAGATGCTGCGGACCATGGGCCTTCGCGGGCGCTTTCGCGGCAGTGATGTCGTTGCGACCGTGTTTCATGCGATCTCTCCCTGTGCGTCCGACCAGTCTGCAAGCAGTGCGGCCTCGGGTGATCGACCCACCACTCGGTCGCGGGCGTCGCCGGCAAACGGGAACATGCTCGCGGGCGCAGCCCCGAGCGCTGGAGCAAGGGCGCGCTGTAGCCGCCGTCGCGCGCGCAGGTGCCGGGTCTTGACCGTGGCGGTTTTGATGCCGAGCAGTTCGGCGACCTCGCCAATATCGAGTTCCTCGATCTGTCGCAGCACGAAGACCGTGCGGAACTGAGGGGGCAATCGGTCGATCGCATCATTGATCAGTTGCAGGATCTGGTGGTGCGCATAGGCCCGTTCGGGCGAACTCGCGATCGAGCCGCGCATCAGCGTCTCGCAATATGTCTCCGCGATTGACGTAGGCTCTTCGAGCCATGTTCGGCGCCGGTGTACCAAGCGGGCTTGTGCAAGCGCTGCATTGGTGACGATGCGCGTCAACCAGGTCGAAAGTGTCGATCGTCCTGCGAAGCCGCTGATACCTGCCAGCGCGCTGAGATAGGCGCTTTGGACGGCATCTTCGGCGTCCTCGCGATTGCGCAGGATCCGCCAGGCGGTGCGCTGCAGCTGCCGATCATTGCGCTGCATGACGAGGGCGAGCTCCGAGGTCAGCTCAAGTTCGGAATGGGGGTCTCCGCGCCGAGCAGCGGAAATGCCGGGATGAAACTCGGCACCAGAACAAGCGGACATATTTGCCTCCATTCACCTCGCATCCGGGGAAGAGAGATGCGACAAGCACCGCGCTCGGCCGCGTCGCGGTTCACTCCGCGTTACGAGGGTTGCGAAGGCCTGATTTCACGCCAGATCGGCGATCTGTCGGCGCGACGGACAGCGCGCCGGGGTCCCCGTCGCTTAGCGGAGGGCGGGACCCAGTGCCTGGAAGCGTGCCGTGCTACTGCCCGGATGAATTCCAAGGCGCCGAACAGTTAGAAAACTGGCCATTGCGCTTTCAATATTCGTCTCGACCACACAATGTTCGAGATGATGTTCGCGGATGCTGTTGGGCGAGCGCGCAAACTCATCTTGCAGGAGGCATCTTCTGCCTGCTAATCTCATGTAGCAAATGAATATTATTTGGCAGTTATATGAAAAATATTGCCGCCAAATATTCACTTCGTCCACGCGTCCATGCGGTCGCGCCATGAGCGGCGCTCGCATCGATCCGGCTGCGGGAAAGCTGTTGAAGCCCGCGCAACTCATCGATCCCGTCAAACTGATCGATGCCTATTATGCTGGCATTCCGGACCTGTCGGTGGCGACGCAGCGCATCCATTTCGGCACCTCGGGCCATCGCGGCTCGCCGTTCGACAATGCGTTCAACGAGGCGCATATCATCGCTGTGGCCGAGGCCGTCTGCCTTTATCGCAAAAGCGAGAGTATTGATGGTCCGCTGTTCCTTGGCATCGACACCCACGTTCACTCGCGGCCGGCATTTGTCATCGCGCTGGAGGTGTTCGTCGCGAACGACGTGGAGACGATGATCGATACCGACGAGGGCTTCACGCCGACCCCCGTCATTTCCCATGCCATCCTGACCTATAACAGTGGCCGAACGGCCGGCTTGGCCGATGGCGTGGTGCTCACCCCCTCGCACAATCCCCTGGAAGATGGCGGCTTCAAATATAATCCGCCCGACGGGAGGCCCCGCCGGGTCCGAAATTACCAGCTGGATCGAAGCACCGCGAACGAACTGCTGAAGGCCGGCATTCAAAAGGTCCGACGTGTTCCTCATGCACGAGCGCGCCAATCGGTGTGCGTGCACCCCCACGACTATATGGATCACTATCTCGGAGATCTCGCGGACGTGATCGACAGCGAGGCTATTGCGGGGTCAGGGCTGGCACTCGGCATCGATCCTTTGGGTGGCGCAAGCGTGCACTATTGGCCCAAGATCATCGACCGCCAAGGCCTCAATGGAACTGTCGTCGAGGTCATGGTCGACCCTACATTCGGCTTCATGACCGCGGACTGGGACGGGAAGATCCGAATGGATTGCTCGTCCCCTTATGCCATGACCCGGCTGATCGGCATGCGTGACCGCTTCGACCTTGCGTTCGGCAATGATACCGACGCCGACCGCCACGGCATCGTCACGCCGACAGGCGGCCTGATGCCGCCCATTCATTTTCTGGCGGTGGCGATCGCGTATCTGGTCGATCCTCGTCCCCAATGGACGTCGCGCTGCGGCATCGGCAAGACGATGGTGAGCAGCAGTGTGATTGATCGCATCGCGCACCGCGCTGGCCGGCCGCTCGTCGAAGTTCCCGTCGGGTTCAAATGGTTCGTCGACGGTCTCTACTCCGGAACCCTTGGCTTTGCCGGCGAGGAAAGTGCGGGCGCCTCCTTGCTTCGCCGCGATGGTTCTGTCTGGACGACCGACAAGGACGGCCTGGCGCTTGGCCTGTTGGCGGCCGAGATCACGGCGCGGTCGGGGTCCGATCCGAATCAGGCCTATGACGCGCTGACGCAAGAATTCGGGCAATTCTGGTGCGAACGGATCGACGCACCGGTAGCGCCCGAGCAGGTGGATGTGCTGAGCCGCGCCACGGCCGATCGGATCTCTGCCACCGAACTCGCTGGCGAACCGATCGAGGCGAAGCTGACCACCGCGCCTGCCGGGGGCGCGTCGCTCGGCGGCATCAAGATCATAACCGCCGGTGGTTGGTTTGCGGCGCGCCCATCCGGAACCGAGTCGATCTACAAGCTGTACGCCGAGAGCTTCCGCAGTGCCGACCATCTGCGCGCGATTCAGCACGATGCCCCGACGATCGTCGAAGGCGTGTTCGGCCGGGAACAAGCCGCTGGCGATCATGCCCACTGAAGAACCGGGTCAATCCGCAGCAATAGGCGGGTAGATGAGACCACCCGCGCCGACCCGTGCAGCGGCGTTCATGACTGCAGGTTGGGTGCGGGAAAGCCGCATCAGGTGGAAGACGTCTTGCTGCTTCAGCAGGAGATAGTCGGCCACGATCCGGCGATGGCATCGCCACCAGACGGCCTCGGCGCACATGATCGCGCAGCGTCGATCCGCCGCATGCGCGAGAAGAAGATCCAAGCCGGTCCGAAACGCGTCGGACAGGGCATAGTCGGCATAATTATGGAAACTCGGATTAGTCCAGAAGCCATTGAGCTCCGGCGGGATCGTCTTTGATTTCTTGCGCAGGCCGCCAAGTGCCGGGATCTGCTCGTAGCCTATCTGCCATGACGCAAGGGTCGCTGGCAGCGTGTCGCGGTTGAATTGGGGATTGGCGCGCGAGCGGGCGATGCTGCGAATATCCACCACCAGTTCCACCCTGCCGACTTGAAGCAACGCGACGAAATCCGCGATCGACCGTGTCGAATGCCCGATCGTATAGATGGGTTGGGCGGCCGACATCGAACGCTCAGCCACGGATGTCGGTCGCGGCACCGGAATGCCGATCGATCTTTTCCAGCTCGGGCCAAGCCTGCCGGATCGCGCGGCGCAGCTGTGGAAGAACCTCCTCCTCGAACCAGGGGTGTTTGCGCGCCCAGATCGTCACGCGCCATGAGGGGTGCGGAAGTGGGAATAAAGCCGGCAGATAGTATGCGAAATCGCGGACCCGCTCCGTAAGGTGACCCGGACCGAGCACATGATTTTGGGCGTGGCTTCCCACCAGGAGCGTCAGGCGAAGCCTTGGCATTGCTGCGAGCAGCCGTTCCCGCCACAACCGTGCGCATTCCGGGCGGGGCGGTGCATCGCCTTGTCCAGCGCGTCCCGGATAGCACAGGCCCAAGGGGAGGACGGCGATATGGGCGGCGTCGTAGAATTGATCCTCGGATAGAGCCATCCAGTCGCGCAACCGATCGCCCGAGGGATCGGAAAAGGGAACGCCGCTGGCGTGGACCTTGGTGCCGGGCGCTTGGCTTGCAATCAGGATGCGAGCAGTTGCGGAAATCTGCAGGACTGGTCTCGGACCGAGGGGCAAAAGGTTGCCGCATGCGGTGCAAGCCCGGACCTCCGCCAGCAAGTGTTCCAGATCGTTCATGCGTCCAGCGCGGCGTGGGGCAGGCTGTGGATGTGGATCTGATCGGCTGAGTATTTCCTCAGAAAATCGATGGCGCGCACTTCATGGGCAGGGTCGCGCGTTCTTACCCACAGCAGCAGTCCGCCGCGTATGAGCTGTTCCTCGAGATAATGCGCATGATGCTCTCCGAGCCATTTGGCGAGTACCGAGCCAACGAGCCCACCGGCGCCACCCGCGAGCGCCGCGCCGGTGATGACGGCGAGCAGCGTGCCACCTGTCGCGACGATGGCCCCGATCGCGGTGAGCGCGCCGACATACACCAGCCCGCCGATGATACCGCCCTCCGCGTCGCCAATCGCTTCGGTCGACACAAAGGCGGCGCGTGGCACGTCCGGATTGTCGGCGAGAATATCTACTCTGGAATAGCGATGGCCCAGTTTCTCCTGGACCGCCTGTTCGCTTGCCAGCAGACTGAGTTCCGACCGATGAAAGCCTGAACTGAGCAGTGTGTCGATCGCGTGCTGCAACTGTTCCGAACTGTGAAAAATGCCGACCGCTTCGCGCGGCAAGTCTGCGAGGTTATCGATCGCCATGAGATTTTTCCAATTTCTTAGGGCCATCGGCACATCGACCGAAATCCCTTGGTCATCGTCCGTCGCTCACCGGCGCGATGGATTTTGCGCGAGATATGCGATGATATCGACTCGCTCTTGCGGCGAACTCACACGAAAGCCCATCGTAGTGCCGGGCACCATCACCGTCGGCGCCGTCAACCAGCGGTCGAGATTGGCGGGGGTCCAGACAATGTGCGACGCGCTGAGCGCCGTTGAATAGCGGAAGCCGGCAACATGGCCCGCGCGTCGTCCGACGACGCCGCGATGTGCCGGCCCGGCGCGATTGCTATCAAGCGAATGGCATGCGCCACATTTCGCCTGATAGAGGTCGGCTCCGCGAACCGCATCGCCGCGCGGCGCGCCGACACCCCCGATCGCCGCGCCGCTGACCGTCATCACCGCCGCAAGCGCGAGCGCGCGGGTTCCCGCTCGGAAGTTGGCGTCGGCCATAAAGCCTATCCGAAAATCGGCGCCTGTTGCGGAATGGGTTCGTTCAGAACATTCCCGAGGATAGCGGCATGAAATGCCTCATCGCCGGCCAGGCGCGCGGAGAGCAGATGAAACTCTGTCGCCTGGAGCGACGGGATGATGCCCAGATAGGCGTTTGCGGCACCGCGCTCGAGGCGCAATGCGAGCTTGAGGACATCGGTCTGAGTTTTCAGAGCGCCGGCGCCGAGCGACGCGGCATAGTCAGCGATCGACTTGCTGGTGGCAGCCACGCCACCAAGGCGTCCGATTGCCGCCGCCAGATCATCGCGATGCGTCTTGTGATGGCTTTGGAAGGTTATGCCCACCTTGAGGACATCCGGTGAAAGAAGTCCGCTTTGTGCGGCGATCTGATAGGCGGCGATCCCTTCATGCTCCAGCGCCAAGGCAGCGTTGAGAAGCTGCACATCCTGCGCCGGCCGATCGGCTTGCCTCGCCGCAGCTGGAATGCCGCCGCCAAGTAAAGCGATCAGTCCGGCCGCGGAAAGCGTGGTCACGCCACGGGTAAGAACGGAGCGGCGGCTGCTGTTGGGGATATCGATCATCTTGTTGGTCCTCCTTCTTGGATTACTTTTGTTGGTCGGACATCTCCCGTCGCCGCCGTGCGAAGAGTCCGTCGTCCGGTCGGCTCCGAGCAACTTCTGGTCGCCCATCGTCGATCGTTTCCTTTTGTCCATTTGATGAGACGCATCGCAAAAGGTTCCCGAAAAATGGGAAGGAGGGGATCGTCGGGCAGACCAGACTGCTGGACACGCTGATCCGTGCTTCCAAAGTAGAAGGCGTCTGGACGAGCGATGGGGCTCGACAACCAGCCTTTAGGGAAGGGCGAGGGGCATATGCTCGCACTCGTGCAGATGAGGTGCCGCAACCAGAGCGTCCGCACTGCGGAAGAGGGCGTCCACACTACCCGTGTCGCTCTAAAGTGGATTTATATGCAATTTTAATGTTGTAAACAGGCAATAATATTAATTCGACTTCCTTTAAGGGCGCGCGCAATTGTTGGTAAACGAATCGCGTAGGGATGACGCTCGGCGTCATGTGGCAGGAAGGGACACCCTCATATGCCGGTCGATACACCACTGAGCTCGTCGGTCGATTTCGGGATGTCAGGCAGTGCGCGCGACATTGCAGCGCCAACCAATAAGGATCACGCGCCACCAGCATTGAGCTCCCGCGCGATCGAGCGGATGCTCGCTCTAGGTCAGATGAGCAGGGGTTTCGTGCATGATTTCAGGAACGTCCTTGGCGTGATTTCCGCAGCGGTGCGTCTGGCCGAACGACATGCTGACGATCCTTTGTTGGTCACCGACTTTCTCGTGGGCGCGCAGGAGGGAGTGGAGCGCGGGTTGCGGATGACCACGCGACTGCTCAACTTCGCGAGCGGGCATGATTGCGACATCCATGCTCACAACGTCAATGATGCCCTGGTACGATTGGAAATCCTGCTGCGATATGCTGCCGGATCGGGGATCCGGATTGTGGTGAAGCTCGGTCCCGACGTCCCGGATGTTGAATTTGAATTTCCGCAGTTCAACGCCGCGATCATGAATCTCGTCGTCAACGCGCGGGATGCCATGCCCGACGGCGGGACCATCCGGATCAGCACTGCCCTGATTTCGCGACCCGTATCGCGCGACCAAGGGCCGGATCATTACGTGCGGGTTCGGGTGAGAGACAATGGTACGGGCATGGACGCGGGGGTCAGGCGCAGGATCTTCGACCCTTTCTTTACTACCAAGGCCGGTGCCGGGACGGGACTGGGGATCCCGCAGATTGATGCGTTCGTGCGGCAGGCCGGCGGCTTCTTGAGGATCGACACCGCGATCGGTGTCGGCACCACCGTCGATCTCTTTTTCCCCTGTGCCGACGGTTCCGCCGATCTCCACTAGCAGTCGCGTAAGCTCGCTGGATCGACCGACTTTTAGTGGCAAGGACCGGCTCGCCACCCGAGTCATTCCCCTTTGGGCGCGGAGGCGGCCTGTCGGAAGCGCGCATGATAGACAGCGGAACGAGCGCCGTACCCAAAGTGGGCAATCGCAATCTGCTCGGTTGCCACGGCGCGCGCGAGAAGGGTGGGTTTATCGAAAGGGTCGGCGCTCGCGTGCCCAAGTTCGGCCGCGCACCACGCTTCGAGAATGTGGTCGTCGGAGCGCCGATGGACGCCGTTTTGCTCCAACAATATCTCAAGTTGTCCACCAATCGCTTATGCCATGGGGCCTAGCGATAAAGCCCGCGACGATCGGCAAGGTATTGGGCTCGGGACGAATCCGTCCTGAATTTATGAGAATGACCGTTTCGGGCCAGCGTTCGCGGATCGTGCCGGCGAGCTCAAGGCCGTCCATGCCACCCGGCGTTTCGACGTCAGTGAGGACAACGCCGATATCGCGACGATGGTCGAGAATCGCGAGTGCGTCACGAGCATCGTGGGTCTCGAATACGCGGTATCCCTCGTTCACAAGAGCTTCCGCGGCGAACATGCGCACAAGCGGTTCGTCCTCAACGACGAAGGCGATATTGTGATCCGGCGCGGACCCTTTCGGGTTCTCCATTATACATCTCTCCGCCCCCCCCCCCCGCCGCTCGAGGGATTCTTCCGCAGCGCGTCGGTGAAATTGCCGCGGACCGAGCGCTAAACCACTTCTCCAGCCACGTCATAGCCGGGGGTTGACGGTTCCAGCTCGTCGACCGGCGCCACCTGCTCGCTTATCAAAATGGCGAATTTCGCACCGGCATAGAGCTGCCCGGCTGATGCCAGGCTCGGGTGACGACCCGGATCTTGCCATTGATCTCGACCTGCTCGCCCGGGGTTGGGGAGCGCGCGAAATGAAAGCATCCGGTGGGTGTGGCATTCTTATGCTCGCGACCATCGAAGACATCGACTAGCATCTCGTTTCCTCTTTATTTGACGGGAACAGTGGACGGCGCGGGATATTGCCAGGGCTCGGCTCGGCCGAGGGCAGCGTCATATTGTTTCTCGGCGAAGGACCAGTCGGCGAGCTTGGTCCACCATAGCGTCAGCCACTGGGCGCGATCCTGCCGATGATCGATGTAATAGGCATGCTCCCACACGTCGCAGCACAGGAGCGGGGTGACACCATCGTCCAAAACGGGACATCCGGCATCATGGGTTGAGATAACCTCAAGCCTGTTGCCTCGCGCCACGAGCCAGACCCAGCCGGACGCGAAATGGCCTGTGCCTTCTGCGACGAAGCGCGTTCCGAGCGCTTCCATCCCGCCAAAGCTGGCGTTGATGGTAGTGGCGAGCACGTCGCCCGGTTGAGCAGGCGCCGGCGTCATGCTTTCCCAGAAGAAGCCATGGTTCCAGGCTTGGGCTGCATTGTTGAACAACCCTTGGGTGCCGCTCGCATGGGCCGCGCGAATGACGGCCTCGAGTGTCGATACCGCTTCATTCCGTTCGGCCAGCAGACGATTGAGCGTCTCGACATAGCGCGCATGATGCTTGCCGTGATGGATCGCCAAAGTCTCCGCGGAGAGGACGGGCACCAGAGTATCGATGCCATAGGGAAGGGGAGGGAGCGCGAATGCGACGGCGCCCGCGACAGAGGACCGTAAGGTGCTTGAGTCTAGATCAGCCATAGAAATCTCCTGATTTTGGGGAAAAGAGAGCAGTTCGCAGGCACCGGTGACGGACGGACGCGGGTTCGGCGGCTCAGTGGGCATGGCCAGCTCCTGCGGCGCGGGCGTTGAGGGCGGCGATGCAGAGCGAAATCACTCGATGCGCGTGGTCGCCCGGCCATCTGCCTTGCGCGCCCGCGACGATCACATGGGTGCCGTCCACTTCGATCCAACAGCCTGGCGGGACGAGGGTCGCAGCTGCCGAGCGGACTTCGGAATAGCGCAGCGCCCGCACGCGTGTACCGTCGGCTTGCGACCAGATCCCGGCCTCGACTCGGGGCAGTTCGATCAAAGCGGGGAACACGGCCAGGGCGATCTCGCCATCAAGCGCGCGACTTGGCGTGATGGCCCGTTGGCAGGCCGCAATGGCGACCGCAAGCTGCGCTCCACCACTGTCGCCCGCCAAGGCCGATGGTGAGCAAAGCATGCTCATCGAGCGCGCCCCGTGCCGTCAGGTGGAGGCACGCCGCGACCGTCCTGGTGGACCGGCTCGCAGACGGCGCGCAACAGACCATCGCTGATCGCATAAACCCATCCGTGCAGCGTTAGGGCAGCTTTCGCCGCCCATGCAGTACGCACGAGGCGGTTGGCGGCGAGGGCTTCAACCTGAGCGACGACGTTCCGCTCGCACAACGCATTGGCGTCGGCCTGATCGGGTGCGGCCTTGCAGGGATGCGCGTGGTGAACGGCCCGCACCGGTGCGAGCCAATCGCCGATCGCATCGGCTGTTGCGGGCGCCATGGCGGCCTGGATGCCGCCACAGCCATAATGGCCGACGACGATAATATGTTGAACGTGCAGCGCCTCGATCGCGAATTGCAGCGCGGCTGCAAAGTTGGGATCATTCTCCATTGCGAGATTGGCGACGTTGCGGTGGACGAACATCTCGCCGGGATCGAGGTTGACGATCTCGGTCGCAGGCACGCGGCTATCTGAACATCCTATCCAGAAGTAGCTGGGCCTCTGCTGGCCGACGAGGCGGCTGAAGAAGCTCGGATCGACCAAAGTCTTGGACTTTGCCCAAGCCTGATTGCGGGCGAACAGGTCGGCGAGGTCATTATCGTCACCGCGCGTCACGGTGGCGGGTTTTTCGGCCGCCCTATTCCCCCGCACGCTCATCACTGAGTAGCCTTCTCGAGGTCGACGACGCGGAGATAAGGTTTGAGGGTAGTGTACCCCTGCGGGAACAGGCGGGATGCCTCTTCCTCGGACAATTTGGGCGAAATGACCACAGGCTCGCCTGGGTTCCAGTTGACCGGCGTTGCGATGCTGCGGGCGTCGGTAAGCTGGAGGCTGTCGATTGCGCGCAGGATCTCCGCAAAATTACGCCCCGTCGAGGGCGGATACGTCAGAATCAGACGGACCTTGCGCAAAGGATCGATGACGAACACCGATCGCACGGTGACGGTGGGATCACTCTCCGGATGAATCATGTCGTACAGCGTCGAGACGCGGGCATCGGGATCGGCGATCATCGGAAAATCGAGCTTCGCGCCTTGGGTTTCCTCGATGTCGACCTCCCATCTGCGATGCGCTTCCACCGGATCGACCGAGAGTCCGATTGGCTTGACGTTGCGCTTGTCCCATTCAGGGCGGAGCTTGGCGACTTCGCCGAGTTCGGTGGTGCATACCGGGGTGAAGTTCTTCGGATGGCTGAACAGGACGCCCCAGCTGGACCCAAGCCAGTCGTGGAACCGGAGGAGGCCGTGCGTGCTGTTCTGTTCGAAGTCGGGGGCAATCTGCCCAAGCTGGATGGTCATGGACGCTCCTTCATGCTGCGGGGCCCATTGTGACGGGCTGGCAAAAATCAAACCGGCGAATGATATTCATGTTTCTCATCAACAATATTATTATAAACCTAGGGCTTGGGCGCGAGCCATCCGATGGAGAACAGCGCCGCGACTGAGGCGAGGAGCATCGCGACGGCGTCGTCATTCTTGTCCACGACACGGGCCTCTTCGAGCAGCCACAACATGACCCCGATCGAAAAGATGGCGCCCACGAGCGCGACCATCCAGTAGGCATGCGGCGGTCGGACATTCTCATCCTTGCCGGTCTGGATGCGGGCTTTGCGGGGGTCTTTCTTCATCGCCATAGCCGGCTTCGTCGCTGTCCGCTCCGTCGCTGGCTCACATCCTCGCG
This sequence comes from uncultured Sphingosinicella sp., assembly GCF_963974575.1. NCBI lineage: Bacteria > Pseudomonadati > Pseudomonadota > Alphaproteobacteria > Sphingomonadales > Sphingosinicellaceae > Sphingosinicella > uncultured Sphingosinicella sp. Next base: position 163,978 of record NZ_CAXBBQ010000005.1, read on the forward strand.
GTGCGTTGGTCTGGATGGGCCGGAGACGGGCGGCCAAACGGAATGAATGTCGAAAGGCGGCGGAATCTCGTGCGAACTTTCACGCACCTGGCGCTGCGCCGACCGTTCGATGTGAAGGCTGACGACAATACCGAGGCAGACCGCTGCGAAGAACGTAATCGCGGCGATCGAGAAGCCGGTACTGAAAAAGCCGTGATCGTGAAAATAGAGGATTCCTAGGCCCACGCCGACCAGCAGGAGGGTGAGCGCAGCTATGGTTGCGTACAGCTCAGATTTCCTGGGCGGGCGTTCGGGCCGGAAGAATCCTGGATGTCTCACTGGGCATTATGCTCGAACGTTGCAGTCTCTTCGATGATGGTTAGGGGTGAGGGTGTCACCTTGCACTGGTACCATCGATCCGCTAGCATCTATAATGCAAATGAATATTATTGCGCTTTGTACATAAGGAATTTGCTGTATGGACATCAGCGCCGCCCGCACTTTTCTGGAAGTCGTCAAGACCGGCAGCTTCGTGAGTGCGGCGGCCAATCTCCATTTAACCCAAACCGCGGTCAGCGCTCGAATCCGGGTGTTGGAGGACCAGCTCGATCGGCCGCTGTTCGTCCGCAACAAGGCTGGCGCGAAACTGACGCCTGCCGGCGAGCAGTTCCTGCGATTTGCAGCCACATTGGTTCAGGTCTGGGCGCGGGCGCAGCGTGCGGTGGCGCTGCCGCCCGGCCGGGAAACGGTCGTCACCGTGGGGGTCGAACTCAGCCTTTGGAGCCCGCTCTTGCGGCACTGGCTTCTGTGGATGCGGCGTGAATGTCCGGACATCGCCGTCGGCACACATATCGATGCTTCCGAGCGTCTCATGGAGCAGGTGCAGGAGGGATCGCTGGACGTTGCCGTGCTCTACGCGGCGCCGAGCCGGCCGGGGATCATCGCGGAACTGCTGTTTGAAGAGAAGCTTATCCTGGTCCGCACGACACCGACCGACCGGCCTCTTGCCCGCGAGGATCACGTACTGGTGGATTGGGGCGAGGAATTTGCCGCGAGCCACCAGGCGGCCTTTCCCGACGAACCCAATGCGGTGGTGTCGATCAGTTATGGCCCGCTCGCCCTCGACTATATCCTTGCGACGGGTGGTTGCGGCTATTTCCGCCAGGGTTTCATTCGGTCCTATCTCGATGAAGGGCGACTCGCGCTCGTGCCGAATAGCCCGGAATTCTCTTACTCCGCCCATGTGGTGCATTCGACGAAAGCCGACCAGGAGGTGATGAACCGCATCCGAGCGGGCCTCCGGGAGGCTGCGGCGCTTTCAGTGTGAGAGGTGACTCATGATACCAGAGGACGAGCCTTCATCTCCGGTCTGCTACATGGCCGAGGCAGACGACGTCTATATGGGCTTTGCTGGCCGCGACGAACTTCTCAAGAGCCTCGACGAGTTGCTTGAGGCTGAGCGAGCGGGGGCCAAGGTCGCGCTCGCCAGCAGCAGGATGCCAGCGACGCGCGCCTATACGGCGCTGATGCGCACCATTTGGGCCGATGAAGCGCGTTGGTGCGCGATGCTCGCCGAGCAGATCGGGCGCCTGGAGGCGACACCTTCGCACCAGACGGGCGCGTTTCGGGAAAAGGCGTTGGCGATCGCGGATCCATTCGACCGGCTGGCTTTCCTCAATCGGGGCCAAGCATGGGTTGTTCGAAAGCTGGAAGAGATGCTCCCGCGTGTGCGCGACGAGCAGCTTCACGGCGTCCTCAAGGACATGCTGGAAAGCCATAGGCGCAATATCCGGAGCGCCGCCGACCTCCTTCATACGGAAAACGCGGCGTGTTGAACCCGCGCCCGACACATGCACGTCGTGGGGCGTCAGGGCGGTCAGGTCGTGCCACAACGGGTTATTGTCCCGATCTAGCCAGACGCAGGATTGATGGAGCTCGACCCAACCCGCTCTGCTCTTGAGTAACCGCGTTTCCCGCGCTATTGCAATCGAAATTCGAATATGAATGCGCGTTATACGCAAGGAATTTGTACAGTGGACATCGCGGTAGCGCGAACCTTTCTCGAGGTTGTGAAGACCGGCAGCTTCGTGGGGGCGGCCGCCAATCTCAACCTCACCCAGACTGCTGTCAGCGCACGAATTCGGGGCTTGGAAGAGCAACTCGACTGCCCGCTGTTCATCCGCAACAAGGCCGGTGCCAAATTGACCCCCGCAGGCGAGCAGTTCCTTAGGTTCGCCACGACGCTGGTGCAGGTGTGGTCCCGGGCACGCCGCGCGGTGGCCTTGCCGCCGGGTCGTGAGACGGTGGTCACAGTGGGCGCGGAACTGAGCCTGTGGAGTCCGCTGCTGCGCCACTGGCTCCTGTGGATGCGGCGCGAATGTCCCGAAATCGCGGTTCGGACGCAGATCGACACAGCGGATAATCTGATGGAGCAGGTCCAGGATGGATCGCTCGACGTGGCGATCCTTTATGCCGCACCGCACCGGCCGGGCGTTGTCGCAGAGCTCTTGTTCGAAGAGAAGCTGGTGATGGTGAGAACCACACCCACGACAGCACCCCTATCGCCGCAGGACCATGTCCAGATCGATTGGGGCGATGAGTTTGCGGCGAGTTTCCAGGCCGCCTTTCCCAATCATCCCAACGCCGTGGTCTCAATTAGCTATGGTCCGTTGGCGCTGGAATATATTCTGGCGACGGGCGGTAGCGGTTATTTTCGGAAAGGCATTATCCGCTCCTATCTTGAGGAGAACCGGCTTGTCCTTGTTCCCGGCAGCCCGGAATTCTCCTATTCCGCATATGTCGTGCACTCCACCAAGGCCGATCCGGGCGTGATGGATCGCATCCGCGAGGGGCTCCGCGTCGCCGCAAAGATCGCCGTCTGATCGCCGCCGCCGAGATCGCGCTGCGATGCGCCGGGGCCGGAGCAGGCTCCGACGCACAGCCTGGCCCCGCAACCCAGCTTCTTCGACTGTTATCTTCAGGATGCGGGATTGGTTCGGCCTACAAACCGATTCCGTCCGGTTTCAGCAAGCCGGTTCGCACTACGGGCCTTAAGGAGATCCTGACACGACAAGATCCCGAGCACCCTGCGGGTTGCGCGGTCGATGATGGGGATTCGGCCGATTCCGGTTTCGATGATCAGATCGGCCACGACTCCGCTGGGCGTGTCGGGATAGGCGACGGGTTGCGCTGAATCGGAGATGGCATCGGAGAGCAGGGTTTTCGCGAGGCTCTGGCCGATTTGCCAGCGCAGCGCATCGGTTCGGGACACGAGGCCGATCAGGCGGCCCTCGGCATCGACGACCGGATAGCTGCGATGTTCGGCCTGGGTCGTGAAGAAGGCGAGCGTTTGGTCGATCGTGAGCCCCCCAAAAAGCGTTTGCGGATGACGAGTCATGAGCTGGGCCGCCTGCAGGAGATCGAGCGGATCGACGGTATATTCCTGAAGGATGTGGCGTCCGCGCCGCGCAATCTTTTCGGTGAGGATCGACCGGCGCATCAGCAAGACGCTGATCGCATAGGCGGCTCCGGCGGCGGCGACGGTGTAGGGGACCGCTTCGAAATGCCCGGTGAGTTCGACGGCGAACAGCGCGCCGGTCATCGGTGCGCGCATCGCGCCGCTCATGATGCCGGCCATGCCGATCATCGCCCACAAGCTCGCGTCGCCGGGGAGGAACTGGCCGATAAGGGAGCCGGCCGCGCCGCCGAGGATGAGAAGGGGCGCAAGGACGCCGCCTGACGTTCCCGAGCCCAGCGCAACGAGCCAGACCACGGCCTTCACCGAGGAGCGCGACGACGACCTTGAGCGCCAGCGAACCCGTCAACAGGGCTTCGATGCTAGCATGGCCGGCGCCCAGGACATGCGCGTCGATCAAGCCGCCGAGGCCAACGACGATCGCGCCGATCGCCGGCCACCACATCCAATGGACCGGCAATTTGTGGAATACGTCTTCGATCCTTTAGAGCGACGTCGACAGCAACATTGCCTCAAAGCCGACCAGAAGGCCGATGCCGGCGGCGGCGAGCAAGCCCCAGCTTGAATCGGGCGCTGTTGCGATCATCGGAAACATCGGTCACGAACGAAGGAAAAGGGGCCGCCACGCCAAAGAAACGATCGCGGCGACCACGACGGGTACGAAGCTGCGCGGTTTCCATTCGAATAGGAGCACCTCGACCGCCAGAAGAATGGCGGCGAGCGGGGTGCCGAAGATCGCAGTCGTACCTGCGGCCGCGCCCGCAACGAGCAAAGTCTTTCGTCCCGCAGCGCTCAGATAGAAGCATTGGGCGAAGAGCGACCCTATGGCGCCGCCGGTTCCCACGACCACAGCCATGAGCGCCAGCAGCGGCATCCGCAGATCGACGGAATGGTCTGCTAGTTGATGAGTCTCAACGACTCGCGTGGGGGTTAGGGACATAGGGCGGGCATAACCTCTTGCTGTTGGATGAGGCGCATTATATCGCAATGCGATATGGTTCGACGCGGAGATTGGTTGTGCGTGCAAAGGGCGCTTTACTGGCCGAGGGAGATTATCACGCTCTGGCGGATTTTCGGCACGAGATCCGGCGCTTTCAGGCGTTTAGCGAGGCGCATGCGAGCAAGGTCGGGCTGACTCCGCAACAGCATCAGGCGTTGCTGGCTATTCGTGCCGCCGATGCCGATCAGGCGACTGTCGGCTATATCGCCGAGCGGCTGATTCTGAAGGCGCATAGCGCGACAGGCTTGGTCGATCGCCTGGATGCATTGGGTCTGATCATCCGCGAGGTGTCGCCGGACGATCGTCGTCGTACGCTCCTGCGGTTGACCCCAAGGGCCTATGACATTCTCGCGTCGCTTTCCGCGGTGCACCGCGAGGAAATCCGGCGGCTGCGACCGTTGCTGCTCGAGATTTTCGATAAATTCGATTGAATCGTTGGACTGCGCGAGGTGATCAAGCGGGGAGTGTCCAGCGCCGGTCTCCAGAAATCCAGCGGCGACCCAGTATCGGCCAGGCGCACCGAACGGGGGCTGAGCGTTGGCCTGGCATTGCTGGGCAGCACAGCTGTCATACGACGTCCGTTCTAGTTGCAGGCTGGAACGGTAGTACGCCTGGAAAACGAAACTCATGCTCGGCAATATAGACGCCGCCGGGAGGCTAGGCAGCAGCAGTTCGCACATCGACCCTTGCGCTACGCGCCGCGCTCTGGCGCGTGGCCACGAAAAGGCGATGCGGTCGAAAGCCTGTTCAGGCATCGCGCTCGAAATGCAATCCTTGCCCGGCAAGAAACTCGGCGAGGACAACCGCCTGGTTCGCATGCGTATCTTGCGCTCCATAGAGCAGGGTGGTGTCACCGGCTTTGGCGATGCCGCGAAGGTGGTCGACCGCCTCGACGTTGGTCTTCAGCTCGGAACGGTACCGCCTCACAAACTCGCCGAACCGGGCTGGATCATGGCCGAACCATTCCCGCAGCTCCGCTGACGGTGCAATCTCCTTGAGCCAGAGATCGAGGGCGGCCGTTGCCTTGGACACACCTCTGGGCCAAAGCCGGTCGACCAGAACACGGAAGCCGTCACTTGGCAGCGCGGGCTCATAGATGCGCTTGACGCGCAGCGTGCTCATCACTTTTCTCCCGGCGGTCTGTGCCCGATCCACGCGGGCGGGTCGCTGGCGGGAAAGGACTCGATCGATGCTTCGTCGATGGCGTCGATGACAGTCCCGTTCGCGAGTAAGAGGCGGACCTGGCGGCAGATCTCGATGACGCAATCCGAATTGACGCTGCCTTTGCGAGCGGCTTGGTTTGGTGACAGGCGAGTGCGGAAGCGCTCATCGACGACTTCTTCTGCCAGCACTTTGAGCGGGCGATCTTCCGCGCGGTGGCGCTGCGCGATGTAGCGGACGGTGTCGGCCAGCTCGCCGGGATCGATCAGATCATTACAGTCATGTGTCATTGGACAGCTCCCGTTCTGCTAACAGAAAGGCGATATCGGCCCCGACGCGCATGTCATCCTCCGTCCCGAACGCGTGTTTGCGCAGGCGGCCACGGCGGTCGATCAGGATCAGCGTCGGCGTCCCCTGCATAGCATAAGCGGTCATGGTCCGGGGGATCGGACCCGACGGACCTGGAAGATCGACAGCGATGGGGAAGCTCAGCTGAAACTCCCGAATGAAGACGGTGAGGGCCAGTGGTGTCATCACGTCGTGATGCTCGAATACCGTATGGATGCCGATGACAGCCAGGTGGGCGGGATCGAAGGCGCGCGCGATGCGCTGAGCTTGCGGGATGCTGCTCCTGATGCAGCCCGGACACAGCATCTGGAAGGCGTGAAGGACGACCACCTTGCCGCGCAAGTCCTGGAGGGTAAGCGGTCTGGTGGCATTGAACCATTGGGCCACATGCCAGTCCGGGGCGGTCGAGGAGGCGGCACCGTCCATCGAGATCTCCTTCGTGCCTGCGCCCATCGCTAGGCAAGGCTGAACAGGGTTACCATTCCCCCGATCGCGATGCCGAAAATCATCACCATGACGCCGGCGATGCGCAGGATGTAGGTGATCGGCTCCTCATCGCTGTTCGCCGCGACGACCGTTGGGGCTGGCGGTGGGGGGGCGACCGATGAGGCGCCGGACGAACGCTTGGCGAAACGCCATCGAAAAGCCGGTGACGGCGAGGATGACGGCGAAGATATCGACTAAAAATACATATCCGGGCATCGTTGCTGCTCGTTCCTTTTCGTGCAGCCGGCGGCCATCAGCGGCGGCAGGGCGCAAGGCCCGCCTCCAGGCCGGCGAGCAGATCCTGTTCGGCCTCCAGACCAATCGAAAGCCGCAAGAGGCTGTCATTGATACCGGCCGTGGCGCGGGCCTCCTCGCCCATGTCCGCGTGGGTCATCGTCGCTGGATGGGCGACAAGGCTTTCGACGCCGCCGAGCGATTGCGCGAGCGTGAAGAACCGCACCGCGCTGATGAAATGGCGAACGGCGGGAACGCCGCCGTGCAGTTCGAAGCTCAGCATCGCGCCAAAACCGCGCTGCTGCCGCGAGGCAATGGCATGGCCCGGATGCGAGGGCAGGCCTGGATAGTGAACCTTCGCGACGGCGGGATGCTTCTCGAGGAAGTTCGCAACCGACATGGCATTGATCTGCTGCTGCTCCATGCGCGGGAAGAGCGTGCGCAGGCCCCGCAATGTCAGCCAGGCGTCGAACGGAGCGCCGGCACTCCCGACAACATTCGCCCAGTATCGCAATTGCTCGACCTGCGCGGGGTCGGCCGCCACGACCGCTCCGCCGATTACGTCCGAATGACCATTGAGATATTTGGTCGTGGAATGGATCACGTAGTCCGCACCGAGTTCGATCGGGCGCTGGATAGCGGGGGACAGGAAGGTATTGTCGACGGCGATCGCCGCTCCGGCTGTCCGCGCCTTGTGCGAGAGTGCGGCGATATCGACGACGCGCATCAAAGGATTGCTTGGAGACTCGATCAGGACGAGCGCGGGCACTTCCTCGAGCGCGGCTTCGAACGCGCCTATGTTGGATTGGTCGACGAACCGCACGCTGCAATGACCGAGATCCGCGCGCGCCTTGAGAAGCCGCATGGTGCCACCATAGCAATCATGCGGCGCGAGGATCAGATCGTCGGGGCGGTGCCGGCCGATAAGCAGGTCGAGTGCAGAGATGCCGCTCGACGTGATGACGGCGCCGGCCCCGCCTTCGAGCTTTGCAAGGGCATCGCCAAGCAATTCCCGGTTCGGGTTTCCGGCGCGCCCATAATCATAGATGCGCGGTTCGTCATATCCGGCGAACTCGTAGGTACTCGAGAGGTAGAGCGGCGGCGCTACGGCGCCGAATGCGGTATCGCGGGCCACGCCATGGGCGGCGGTGATGGTCTGCGGGTGGCGGAGGTCGTCTAAGGATTCAGTCATTGAAGAAGCGCCCTTCGGTTACTTGGCGGACAATGCCGGCGCGGATGGTGAAATCTCCGAAATGCTCGCCGGGCTGCCTCTCATGGGCATAGCGGGCGAGGACTTCGGCCAGCACCTCCAGGATTGTCGCTTCTCCGACATTCTCCCGAATCATGCGGTTCAGGCGTTCCCCATGGAAACCGCCGCCAAGATAGAGATTATACTTGCCTGGTGCCCGCCCTGTCAGTCCGATCTCGGAGATATAGGGCCGCGAGCAGCCGTTTGGGCAGCCACTCATGCGGATGGTGATCGGCTCGTCGGAAAGGCCGTGCTTGGCGAGGATCGCCTCGATCTTGTCGAGCAGCGATGGCAGATAACGCTCGCTTTCCGCCATCGCGAGGCCGCAGGTCGGCAAGGCGACGCAGGCGATCGCGTTGCGCCGCAGGATCGAATACTGATCGATGTCCGGAAAGTGCTCGGCCAGGATGGCATCGATCGCCGCCCGATCCTCTGCCCGGACGCCGGCGACGATGAGGTTCTGGTTGGCTGTCAGCCGGAAAGTCCCGCGATGGACGCGGGCGACATCCCTGAGCGCGTCGAGCAGCTTGAGATTGAGGCGTCCGTTCTCGATGATGAGTGTACAATGGTGGCGACCGTCAGGGGTTATGTTCCAGCCATAGTTGTCGCCGTTCGATGTGAACTTGAAGCCGCGCGCGCTTTCAAACGGCACGCCCATACGCCGCTCGATCTCGGCCTTGACCCAGTCGAGGCCCTTGTCGTCGATCGTATATTTGAAGCGCGCTCGCTGGCGGTCCTTGCGGTCGCCATAGTCGCGCTGGACGGCCATCACTGCATCGGCACAGGCGATGACGCGGTCGGCGGGCACGAATCCGATGACGGTAGCGAGCCGCGGATAGGTCTCGGGCGCTTGATCGGTGCGGCCCATGCCGCCGCCGATTGCCACGTTGAACCCGGCTATCCTCTCTTCGTCGGCAACCGCGATGAACCCGAGATCCTGGGCATAGACATCGATGTCGTTGGAGGGCGGCAATGCGAAGCCGATCTTGAATTTTCGGGGGAGGTAAGTGCGGCCGTAAAAGGGTTCTTCAGGCTCTGATGTGGCGACCCGCTCGCTGCCGTACCAGATCTCGTGATAGGCCCGGGTCTTGGGAATGACATGGTCGCTGACGCGCTTTGCCAGGGCCGCGACCTCGGCATGGAAGCGCGAGCTTTGCGGATCGACCGTACACATCACGCCGCGGCTATCGTCGCCGCACGCCGCGATGGTGTCGAGTAGCGTGTCGTGCAATCCTTTGATGACGGGGCGCAAGCTGTCCTTCAGGACCCAATGGAACTGAAAGGTCTGGCGGGTGGTGATGCGGAGCGTTTCGCCGCCGTGCGCACGTGCGAGCTCGTCGAGCTTCAACCATTGCGCGGGCGTGCAGACACCGCCGGGCAGTCGGACCCGGATCATGAACTGATAGGCCGGTTCGAGTTTCTGACGCCGGCGTTCGTCGCGCAGGTCGCGATCGTCCTGCTGGTAAATGCCGTGAAACTTCATCAGCTTCACATCATCGGCTGAGGGAACCGCACCGGTGATCTGGTCGAGCAAGCCATCGGCAATGGTACCGCGCAGATAGTCGCTGCGGTCCTTCATGCTCTCGTCCGGACCAAGCCGTTCGAGTGGCTGCGAAAGGTCGCGCGTTCGGTCGATGACGGTCGCGTCGGTCATTTCAGGTCCCTTCAATAGACATCGCGCTGGTAGCGATGGTCGGCTTGGAGAGAGCGGATATAGTCCTCCGCTGCCTCGCGTCCGGTATGCGCTTCACGTGCCACGATATTGATCAAGGCTTCGTGGACGTCCGGTGCGAGATTGGCGGCATCGCCGCAGACGTAGACATGCGCGCCTTCTTCCAGCCAGGCGAAGATGTCGCGGCTTTGCGCCTTCATCTGGTGCTGGATATAGACTTTGTCGGTGCGGTCGCGTGAGAAGGCGACGTCCATGCGCGTCAGCCTGCCGTCCTTGAGCCAATCCTGCCACTCGCTTTGATAGAGAAAATCGGTGCGAAAGTTCCGCTCGCCGAAGAACAGCCAGCTCCTGCCTGAAACGGCCTTCGCCTCGCGATCCTGCAAGAACGCCCGATAGGGCGCGACCCCGGTCCCGGCTCCGATCATCAGGATCGGGGCATCGGTTGCCGGGAGGCGAAAATGCTGGTTGCTCTGGATATAGACAGGCAGAATGGTGTCGATATCCGCACGGTCTGCAAGGAGGCCGGAGGCGACTCCGCTGCGCGGTGCACCGTGAAGGGTGTACCGAAGCGGCGCGACAGTGAGATGCGCTTCATCGGGCGCGGCGCTAAGGCTTGACGCCAAGGAATAAAGCCGTGGCTGGAGCGGTCTGAGCGCGGAGACGAAGCCTTGTGGCATGATGTCACGAACGGGAAAACGGCGGACGATGTCGATGAGGTGATGCGTACGCAGGAACACCGAGCGCTCGCCGGCGCGGTCCTCTTCCTGCAAATGTTTGAGCAACTCGACACCGCTGACGAGCGTCCAATAGTCGAGGAAGCGCGGCGTTGCTGCCGTGATCTCGAATCGATGCGTCAAAGCCTCGCCGAGGGTGCAGTGGCTGCCTTTGAGCTCGAGATCGGCCTCGGGCGCGAGCCCGAGAACGTCCAGCAGTTCGGCGACGACGGTAGGATCGTTCGGGGTCGCGATACCGAGCGCGTCGCCCGGTTCGTAGGTGAGCTGCGAGCCTGCCAGCGAGAATTCGATATGTCGGGTTTCCTTGGTGGAACCGCGGCCCACGATCGAGATGTTCTCGATGATCGCAGCCGGAAAAGGGTTGCGCTTGTCATAGTCCAGCGCGGGCGTGACGGTCGCAGCGCCGAGCAGGGGTGCGCTTGGTGTGCGATGGACCGCGATTTCTGTCGCAAGAGTGTCCGCGATCGACGCGATCCAGACCTCGGCAGGTTCTTCGTAATCTACATCGCAATCAACCCTGGGTACAAGGCGCGCAGCACCGAGTTCCTCAAAGCGGTGATCGATGCGTTTTCCAGCCTGGCAATAAAATTCATAGGTTGAATCGCCGAGCGCGAGCACCGCGAACCGTACCCCTTCGAGCTTCGGGGCTTTGCGGCCCTCGACAAATTCGAAGAAGCCGGTTGCCGGTTGTGGCGGATCGCCTTCGCCATAGGTGCTGACGATGACCAGCAGATCCTGCTCCTGAGCCAGCTGACGCACTTTATAGTTGGCCATGTCATGGAGGATGCAGCTCAGCCCTTTGTTCTGGACGGCAGCTGCGAGCATTTGGGCCAGTTCTGCGGCGTTGCCGGTTTCGGTGCCATAGAGAATGGTGAGCGCGCGCGACGCGGCAGACGACACCGGCTGCGGTTGCGGCGTCCACAATGCGGCGTCGAGGCCGGCGAAATAGCCACTGAGCCAGCGCACCTGCATCGGATCGAGTAGCCGGGTCAGTCCTTCGACCTGATGCCATTGTTCCAGGGTCAGAGGGTTCCCTGAAAGCTCAGATGCTGCCATGCGTTCGTTCCTCGGCGTTCCAGCTTCCCTTTCTGGCGTCGGTGTGATCGGGCGGATCGTCCCGAGACGCCGTCGTTTGAAGCGACTTTCGCAAAAAAGCCAGTGTGAGCAGCGATGGTATATAAGGCAAACGACTATTATTGGTATTTTAGCGCAAATATATTGTTGGAACGAACATTCCTGCTGACGGAATGCGCTATTGAATACCGCACCACGCGCCTGCCACGGCCCGCTAACATAGCCGTGCTAAGCCACAAATGTTTTGCGGTTGAACGGAAATAGCATGCGCTTGTCCGCTGATAAGCATGCGCAGTGTTTTGCATTGTAGACGCCGCCAGCGGCTTCGCGCGCAACTGCTCGTCGAGCTTGTCGCGAGGCCATCTTTCCCATGGGAAAAACTTTCCTACGATCTCGGGATGCACGTTTACCCGGTCCGCCTGATGCGTGAGCAGTTGTAGAATGCGCCAACCTTGCACCTGGACGAGGCGGATCGGCCGAGCGACCGCTCGTCCGACGAGAGGCCGTAGGACTATTATGGCGCCGTTCAATATTTGGAGGCATGATCCCAAGGATCTCCCAGTCGTACCACCGTCCACCCTTGCGATAATATCCTGCCCGTTGCTGGCTGAGACCGGCCGGGCCCGTGTCCTGCCTGCCAACCAATGCAGACAATGCAATCAGAGTTGGCATTGCATAGCCCATGATAGGCTCGTTTTCCTGGGGAGGTGCGCCACGCTCGGCATTTGACACCTGCGCAGAAAAAGCGCCTACGCCAAATCGTTCGAGGACGGTGTTCCGTGCGACGTGCCGTCGATCTGCTGCTTTCAGGCCGATGTTTATAACGGTGCATTGGTCGCAGCGGGCGCCAAGGCGCCGCCGATGGCGGACCGTACGCCTCGAAGCTTCGGCTAGGACGGACATTGCGTCGGGGCGCCCTGCAGGACCTTGATGCGTCGCGTGCCTTGCTAGGCCGCGCCGGTAAGTGCGTCGTAGGACGCGGGCGGACAAAGACTAAGTCGACGCTGATCGATGTTCCTGCCGATGCGGCGCACACCGAATGGCGCGCGCTCATGACCGCTGCGCGCGAAACGAACCAGGAGGCTGTTCAATTCGTAAGCGATCCCGTGGTTGCGGCGATCGGTGCGGGATTCTCATCATGGAGGCAATGGTCTGCATGCCGGTCGAGCGCGGGGCAGGTACACCGAGGCGGGGCGGATCTCCTTGGGCGGCGTGTGCGTCAGCCGGACGGTGTGGGACGGTGGCGCGACCCTTGACCAGGCCATTACCGATTTCCTGCTTCCCCTCATAAATTCTTGATCGGCGAGCAATCGGTAGAAAATCTCAAACACGAGCTCGCGACCGAGCCCGTGATGGGATCTGGCACGGACTGCGACATGACAATCCGCGGTCGCAGCGTTGAATTGGGACCGCCAATCGTCCTGACCCTACGGCGCAACGCCTTTGATGATGTACTGGTGAAGCATTTTACACTGGTCGTCGAAGCCGTCGTCGATACGTTGAACGTGACGCCACCCGAGCTCCGTCGCGACATCTTGGATCGCGGTATCGTCCTCAACAGCGGCAGTTCATCGTTCCGCTGCTTTCAAAGATATTGACCGAGGCTAACGGATCTGATGTCGTCGTGGCCGACGATCCCCGTTATTGTCTCGCGTGGCCTTCAGGAAATGCTGCCCGGCTGAGGTCGTATCTTGGGTGCCACGAACCGACACAGGCTATTTCAGGAGCGATGCGGCTGGTCGAGCGCACTTCAACCCTTCGGTACCTGGCGCTGAGGGCGCTTTGGTGAGATTAGCGCGCTGGGTCGGTCTACCAGGAGTGGAACTTGCAGCAGTGACCGCACCCAACTTCGTTCTGATAGTCTCGTATGAGCGGGTAGATGGACAATGCCAGAACCGCTACCTCCGCTATGCGCGAGGACTGCTCCAGATCAATCCCGCTATGAGCGCGAGAGTGACGGCGGCCGTCATCCACCAAAGACGCTTGGCAGGCCGGGTGAGCGCGAACGTTACAGCGTAGAGCATGGCGATGGCCAAGACGACAACCCATCCCAGGACCTCATCAAGGGTGAAGGGCCACCAGAGAAACTGTGTTCTGGTATCGGGCATGGCTCATCTACCCTCTAACGATACCCTGCCGCAGGCCAATTCATGGAGTCGCGTGACCATTGTTACCATGATACGCCGCACCGAAACCGGAGCGCCGAGCCGCGGATCGCACCACAGGTCGGCATAGAGGTCCGCATAGGCGCGGAAAAAGGCGGATTGGTCGCGAATGCAGGACTGATTTTCGGCTTCGATCAGCGCGTCGACGGTACGCACTGCCGCGGCTACCGGCAAGCCGGAACCCGGCAGATCCGCCATAACGGCGCGGCGTTGGGCTTCAACCGCAAAGCTCGAAAGGCTGGCCTCAAAGACCTGGATCAAATCTTCTCTCAGGCTCGCTCCGTCAAGCTGACCCGCTCGCCGGAAGGCGAGTGCAAGCAACTGGTCATCGACCAGGGGCGACAATTCCAGCCGTTCTATCCTGCTTAGACCATCGTCCTCTATGCGCTTTGCGATCAGGATGCCCGAAGGCAGGCGCAGCACATCGTGCGCGCGCCGCGCCGCCCGGTCGATCAAGTCGACCAAAAGGCCAGGCTGACACACGGTATCACTCGACAATTTCTTCTCCATTGGATGGACTCAACCCGACGATTCACGCCGCTGCCCGCGGAGCGGAGTCCTCTTCATCCCGGGCAGGTGAGGCTAATCCGCGCTGGGTCGTGAAAAGGCACAAGGACCCTCTCGTCCGCAGTCTGCGCCTTGTTACGATGCGCCTCGCCTTTCGCGGGCGCCACGTTTTCTCGATCGCTCTTGGGCATGCTCCCGGCGGCGTTCGCCGCCGCCTCCATCGACCTATGGGAAGGGTGATGACCCCGAGCCCTGTAATGGGCTCGGGGAGGCTAGCCTCGGAGCTGGCGGCCTGCGTGGTGCGTCAAGCGCCCAATGGACACGACATTAGACATATCACCACTCAAGATGGACTAAATGGGATCGATGTCAATCCATCGCCCTGATCTTGACTAACCCTGCTGGAATAACGATCTTCTTGTTATGAGCAGTTTTTCTTCCCGACGCTCTCGTGAGCTTCACCCCGGCAGCATCGTCGCGGGCTCCTGAGCCCCGGCCGGTGCCGGCCTTCGCTGGCACGACCGGGGCCACTCCTGTCCTTGATATAAGCCGCCGACTGCTCGTTCCGCTCAACCGACCTGCAGCCGCCGGCACAGACTGGAGGTTAGAATGTCGGACTCCTTTGTGGAAGCCAATCGTCGCGTTGTAGGCATCGCGATCCGCTGCCGCGGAGGCTATAAGTTTAATGCGTCAGAACCTGAATTTCGCGCGCTCGAGAAGCAGACGTTCCGCCGCGCGAAGAGCCTAGACCACAGCGTCGGGGAGTTTGCCCGTAAGCTGTTGAAAGCGGGCGGCCCAGTAATGCCCACACTCAACTAGAGCGATTTTCGGCCACTTTGAAGCGCTGTGTGTTGATTGAACTGCCGATTGACATTCTTAGGGCGGAGAGAAGTTCGAACTTTTTTCTCGAAGGGACCTGTTGAGATCGCCGCGCGTGCAATTGCGGCCGGAATAACGACCAGACTATTCTTGCATCAACTCACGCTCACAGCTTCTCGTCCAGTCTCGGAGCGAACAGCTTGGTGCCGTAGGCAAGAAGAAACAGAATGAAGGCACCGCCCCAGAAGGCGCCGGCGACCGCCATGCCGATGTTGGACTCGAAAAAGCCGAGCGATGCGGCCACGCGCAGCAGCGCACCGAGGGTAACGAAGACATAGACGAAAACCGTGGCGGCATCGGCCTTCAGCGCGCGGCCGGTGTGGCCAAGCGTTGCGCGGGTCATGACGGCAAGGATCATCGTCGCCATCGCTCCGGCCGTCAGCGCATGAAGCGCGGCAGTTCGAGGAACGGCGATGTCGAGGATACTCCAGCCGAGCAGGAGCAAGCCGACCGGCACCCACAGATAGCCGCCGTGGAGAACCAGAACTATTGGGTCGGGCAGCGTCCGCCATCCGCGCCACCGCGCCAGGCGAACAAGTTGCAGCGCGCCGGCAGCGCACAATGCGGCGCCTGTGGCCATCGCACTGGGTGCAAGCACCCAACCAAGCAGCGCCAGCGTTGTCAGTGCGATTACGACCTGGTCGAACCGGCCGGGCTGCGTCGGGAGGCCATTTCCCATGCCTTGCTTCGTCATCCAATTGCGGGTGAAGGAGGGAATGATGCGACCGCCGATCAATGAGATGATCAGCACGACCAGGGCGATACCGGCGCGGAAACCCGCTTCGCCGTCGAGGATCAGCCCGGAGACTGCCGCGTAGTCCGCCGCGTCGGCGAGACCGAAGAGCATGACCATCGCGACCACCGGCAGGTTGCGGTTCTTGGCGGCGATCACCTCGCGACCCGCGATCAGCGCAAAGACGACGTAGAAGCCGACGTCGAGCACGGCCGCGAGGGCGAGTCCGACCGTCTGTGACCACAGCAGGGCGAGCCGTCCGGCGAGCCACGAGGCAAACAATGTTGCAAGCGGCCAACCGGCGATGGGCAGCCGGCCGGTCCAGTTTGGAATTGCCGTCAACAGAAAGCCGGCGATAATCGCGCCGACGAAGCCGAACAGCATCTCGTGCCGGTGCCATGACAAGGCGTCGAAGGCGCTTGGCAGTTCAAGGCCGCCAAGAAACGCGAAAAGCCACAAGGCCAAAGCAATTACCGCCCACAGCGGTCCGCCAAAAAAGAACGGCCGAAAGCCGCCCCTCAGAAACGGCGGGGCTGCCGCCATGCGCGACTTTCGCATCGCCAACATTCGTTCGCCTCGCGTCATGATTTCATTGCTTTCAGTCATCGCCGTATCTTTCAAACGGAAAACCATGACGATGTTTTTGGCATTGTTTTCTTTGATTCACCAGCAATGCTCGTTACAAGTGCGTTGTTAGAGGCGAGAAAAGTCTCGCCGGTGCAATGAATTGAGGAAAATTCGCAGCCCAACAGGAGTCGCCTCCCGATGACAAGCACCCGCAAGCTCTGGACAGCGTTGATTACGCTTCTTCTCGTCTCTTTCGGCGTTCTGCTCTGGGTCGGCTACGACATCAGCCTCAAGGATCCGCCGGTTCCTGAGCGGGTGGTTACGCAAAGCGGGCAGCCCGTCTACACCCGCGCGGACATCCAGCGCGGGCGACAGGTCTGGCAGTCGATGGGCGGTATGCAACTCGGCTCGATCTGGGGCCACGGCGGCTATGTCGCGCCCGACTGGTCGGCCGACTGGCTGCACCGCGAATCGATGGCGTTGCTGGGCGGCTGGGCGGACGGCGACTATGCCAGCCTGAATACCGAGCAGCAGTCGGCACTTCAGCAGCGCCTGCGAACGCAGATGCGCGCCAACACCTACGATCCGGCCACCGACACGATCACGATCAGCGACGAGCGGGCGGCGGCGATCGCGGAGGTGTCGGATCATTACGAAAGCCTGTTTGGCGACGATCTGGCGATGGCGGAGCTGCGCGAGAACTACGCGATGAAAAACAACACGGTGCCCGATCCGGAGCACCGCGAGAAGTTGTCCGCATTCTTCTGGTGGACCGCCTGGGCAGCCACGACCGAGCGGCCGGGACACGAGATCACCTATACAAACAACTGGCCGCACGAGCCCCTGGTCGGCAATCGGCCGCCGGCGAGCACATTCATCTGGTCCGCCTTCAGCGTCACCTTCCTGCTCGCGGGCATCGGCCTGCTCGGCTGGCATCACGCGGTCACGCACGGTCGTAGGGAGCGCGAGCACGACCTGCCCGCGAGCGACCCGTTGCGCAAGGTGGTGGTGACGCCGTCGATGAAGGCGACCGCCAAGTATTTCTGGGTGCTGCTGGCGCTTTTTCTCGTACAGATCCTGTTCGGCGCGATGACCGCGCACTACCAGGTCGAGGGACAGCTGGTGTATGGATATGAGGCGGTCGAAATTCTGCCCTATTCGATCACCCGCACCTGGCACACGCAGCTCGCGGTGCTGTGGATCGCCGTCGCCTGGCTTGGCACCGGGCTCTACATCGCCCCGGCGATCTCCGGCTACGAGCCGAAATTCCAGGCACTCGGAGTCAATGTCCTGTGGGGCTGCCTGCTGATCATCGTGGTCGGCTCGTTCGCCGGCCAATGGCTCGCGATCATGCAGAAGCTAGGACTGGAGAACAACTTCTGGTTCGGTCACCAGGGCTGGGAATACGCGGACATGGGGCGCTTCTGGCAATGGTTCCTGTTCGTCGGCCTGATGCTTTGGCTATTCCTCGTCGGCCGCGCATTGATGCCCGCGCTGCGCGAGAACTCGGAAGCCAAACACATCACCATGCTGTTCTTCCTTTCCGCGGTCGCGATCGGCCTGTTTTTCGGCGCGGCGCTCCTGTGGAATGAGCACACCTCGCTATCGATGGTCGAATATTGGCGCTGGTGGTTGGTGCACTTGTGGGTGGAGGGCTTTTTCGAGGTCTTCGCCACCGCAGTGATCGCCTTCCTGTTCACCCGCCTTGGGCTGATCCCGATCAGGATCGCGACCGTGGCCGTACTGTTCGCGACGATCATCTTCATGGCGGGCGGCGTGCTTGGCACGCTGCACCATCTCTACTTCGCCGGCACGTCGATGGCGGTGCTGGCGCTCGGCGCAAGCTTTTCGGCGCTCGAAGTGGTGCCGCTCGCCTATATCGGCTTCGAGGCCTATGAGCACTGGAAACTCTCCAGCGCGACGCCGTGGATGCAGCGTTACAAGTGGCCGGTGATGTTCTTCCTTGCGGTGTCGTTCTGGAATCTGGTCGGCGCAGGGCTGTTCGGCTTCCTCATCAATCCGCCCCTATCGCTCTACTATATGCAAGGTCTCAACCTGACGCCGCTGCATGGCCATACTGCGTTGTTCGGCGTCTACGGCATGCTCGGCATCGGCCTGGTGCTGTTTTGCCTGCGGGGCATGAAGCCGGAACTCAGGTGGGACGAACGGCCGCTGAAGATCGCCTTCTGGTGCTTCAACGTCGGCCTCGCGCTCATGGCGCTGCTGACGCTGCTGCCGATGGGCACACTGCAACTCCTCGCTGCGATCAACGAGGGCTATTGGTATGCCCGCTCGGCCGAGTTCATGCAGCGGCCGATTGTCGACCTGCTGGTGTGGATGCGCGTGCCCGGCGACACGATTTTCTCCATCGGCGCGCTCGTACTCACCTGGTTCGTCGCCAGCCTGTGGCTGCGCCCTCGGCGCGAGCCCCATGAGGTGCCGACATCGAGTGACGAGGCGGAAGCGACCCGCGCGGCCCGCGCCGCCTGACCGCCATTGATGGAGGCGTTCTACCTCGAGATACGGCAGGTCCATATTACCGCGGTGCTGACGAGCGGCGCGCTTCTGCTGCTGCGCGGGCTGGCGCTCAATCTGTTCGGCGCACGCTGGGCGCTGGCCGCCCCTTTTCGTTATTTTTCCTGGACCGTGGATACGGTGCTGCTGACCGCCGCACTCATGCTGACGACGATCATCCGGCAGTATCCGTTCGCCGACGGATGGCTGACGGTAAAGGTGCTGTTGCTCGCCCCCTATATCCTGCTCGGTTCTTACGCGCTCCGGGGTCAAAACCGAAGGACCAGGCTGCTGTCACTCGCCGGTGCCGCGCTGGTCTTCGGGTATATCTATTGGGTTGCGAGAACCCATCATCCGCTCGGTTTTCTTGTTTGACTGATTCAAAGGCCACAGACGTGGCTTCGCGCGACGGCGCCAAGCACCGTAACGAGCGAAAGCGCGAACAGAACGCGGTGCAGCCGTTCGATGCGCGCGAAAAGCTGGGACGAACCAAGCGCCGGCTACCCAACCCCCGGCTGCTCGCTTTCAACGAGACCGGCATCGCCTTCCGCTACAAGGGCTACAAGCGCGAAGGCCCGGAGCATCAGCGGGTCATGAACCTGAACGCGACGAGTTCCATCACATTTGTCGGTATAGCCTGCTTGCCGGTTCTCCCCGCCGGGGCAACCTAGCGTTTGCACGCAAGTTGGTCGACGTTGCTCCCGAGCCCGCATCGATAACACCGCCAAACCCGACGATTATCGCCCCCATGTCCTTGCGGCGACGGACGCATCGTCTTCGTCAAAGCGCTAGAATGCTGGTAATAGCCGCGCGCGCCGCCATCGACGACGACAATCGCGACGGTCCTCGCGTGACCCGGCAAGACCTGCTGGTGCTGGTGCGCACCACGCCCGTCACGCAGGCACTTGCGCCCGAAGATCATGTCCAGATCGACTGGGGCGATGATTTTGCCGCGAGCTACCAGGCGGCCTTTCCCGATCAGCCCAACGCTGTGCTCTCGATCTGCACGGCCGGCTGGCGCTTGATTGTATTCTGGCGACCGGCGGCAGCGGTATTTCCGCCGGGGTTTCACCGGCCCTGTCTTGAGGAGCGACGCCTTGCGCGCTATCCGGGCAATCTGGAATACTCCTGTTCCGCCTATGTCGTCCATTCGGCCAAGGCGGATGCAGGCGTCATGGACCGAATTCGCGGTGGGCTGCGCGCTGCCGCCGCGATCTCGGCATAACGCAGGTTCGAAACGCATGGTGCAATCGAACCTCCGCAGCTGCTGCTGCCAGTCCAGCTGAAAATGTCCTCCATGAAGCCTGCAAAATGTTTGCTGTATACCAGCGAAAAGATGATCTTTGTCGGGCGCGGTGCGGGTGTTACGCCGCAGCCGGAAGACGATCCGCGAAACTGAAATGAAGCTGGCCGACTTGCCCATATGGGCGGACGGTTTTGTTCGCACGCGCAGTTGTCATCCGGCTGACCGTGGAGGTGATGATGGTCGATACCGCAGGGGTGAACATGCCGCGTGATCTCGCAGGCGAAGCGCGCGGACATGGCGAGAAGCCAGCCTTCCTTACGCGCTGGTTCCTGTCGACCAATCATAAGGACATAGGCACGCTGTATCTGATCTTCGCGATCGTCGCTGGTGCGTTCGGCGCCGCCCTTTCGGGTATGATGCGCCTCGAGCTCGCCGCGCCGGGCATCCAGTATCTGCCGCTGTGGGCAGGCGGTGAGGATTATTCCGCGGCGCTCCACCTGTGGAACGTGCTCGTCACCGCGCACGGCCTCATCATGATCTTCTTCGCGATCATGCCTGCGATGATCGGCGGGTTCGGCAACTGGTTCGTGCCGATCATGATCGGAGCGCCGGACATGGCGTTCCCGCGCATGAACAACATCTCGTTCTGGCTGCTGGTGCCCGCCTTCCTGCTGTTTATCGGCTCGGCGTTCGTGCCGGGCGGCGCCGGCAACGGAGCGGGGACGGGTTGGACGCTCTACGCGCCGCTTTCCACCACCGGCTCACCGGGCCCTGCCGTCGACATGGTGATCCTCTCAATGCATCTTGCGGGCATCTCGTCGATCCTCGGTGCGATCAACTTCATCACGACCATCCTCAACATGCGCGCGCCGGGCATGACGCTGCACAAGATGCCGTTGTTTTGCTGGTCGATGCTGGTGACAGCCTTCATGCTGCTGTTCGCGCTCCCGGTGCTTGCGGGCGCGATCACCATGCTGCTTACAGACCGTAACTTCGGCACAACGTTCTTCGATCCGACGGGCGGCGGTGATCCCATACTCTATCAGCACCTGTTCTGGTTCTTCGGGCACCCGGAAGTCTACATTATGATCCTTCCCGGCTTCGGCATCATCAGCCAGGTCACGGCGACGTTTAGCCGCAAGCCGGTGTTTGGTTACCTCGGCATGGCCTATGCGATGGTCGCGATCGGCCTCATCGGCTTCATCGTATGGGCGCACCACATGTTCACCGTCGGTCTTTCAATCAACACCAAGCTCTATTTTTCGCTTGCTTCGATGATCATCGCGGTGCCCACCGGCATCAAGGTCTTCTCGTGGATCGCTACTATGTGGGGCGGCTCGTTGACGTTCAGAACGCCACTTCTCTGGGCGATCGGCTTCATCATCATGTTTACCATCGGCGGCGTCACCGGCGTGGTGCTTGCCAACGGCGGCGTCGACGACCTGCTGCAGGATACGTATTATGTGATCGCGCATTTCCACTACGTGCTGTCGCTGGGCGCGGTCTTCGCGCTGTTCGCGGCATTCTACTACTGGTGGCCGAAGATGACGGGACGGATGTATTCTGAAACACTCGGTAAGCTGCACTTCTGGGTCTTCTTCATCGGCGTGAACGTGCTGTTCTTCCCGATGCATTTCCTCGGCCAGGACGGCATGCCGCGCCGCTACCCGGATTATCCGGATGCGTTCGCATACTGGAACCACATCGCGTCGCTCGGCTACGTCATCATGGCCCTCGGCATGGTTTTCTTCTTCGCCAACATTCTGTGGTCGTCCCTGCGCGGACCCAAAGCCGCCAGCAATCCGTGGGGTGAAGGCGCGACAACGCTGGAATGGACACTGTCGAGTCCTCCACCCTACCACCAGTTCGAAACGCTACCGCTTATCGATTGAAACGCCTGCCGGTGCGACGTTCTCGCCGAAGCGCTAGCGGAACCCGAAGGCGGAGCCGGAATCGCATTCCGGCTCATTTTCTCTATGAAAACAAGGCATTGCGAGGAGTTTGAAAACCAAACTGCCCCCGGAAAGGCCCCTGCCAAAGTGTGACTACCCAGCCACACTCCAGCCTGTCAATGCTCGGCGAATCCGCGCCAACGCCAAAGTCATGTGATGTTGCACGCCCTTGTCGCCGATGCCGAGCTGTTTCGCAATCTCCGTGTAGGTCATGCGCCTCATCCGGTGCATCATGAAAACGCGCCGGGTTCTGCGCGACATGGCGCGGAGCGCGCGTCCATAAGCCCGCCGCAAGTCGGCCTCCTCGATTCGCCACGTCTGCTCAGGGCAGACGGGGGCATCACAGCCTTCGTCGAAGGGAAAGATGACGGCTTGCGACTGCTTGTCCCGGCGCGCGCGATCGATCAGCAGATTGCGGGCGGAGCGGGTGAGGTAGGCCTGTGGATTGTCCATCCGCTCGAAAGCCCCGCTGCGCAGCAGGCGCGCGAACGTCTCCTGCACAAGATCGGGCGCATCATCGCGCCCGACCCTCGTCCTGAAGTAACGCAACAGTCGCGCTTGCTCGGCCCGATAGAAGGCCGCGAACGCGGCGGTCGAATCGCGCGTCATGGCCGTGCTCCCCGGCGTTCACGCGCAAAGAGCGGTTCATCGCGCGAGGCGCGGTACAGCGTGATGCCTGCCTCGACACGGTCGAGGATGAACGTATCCCGTTCGGCCCGGGCGGTGCGAATGTCCGACTTGGCGTAGATTTGAAGATCGACCGCGCAGCGATCGCCGAGTTCGCGGTCAATGGCGGCGCGAGCGCGGCGCCAGCAGCGGTCGTCGGTGAACAGCGGGTGGTTGACGACGATCCAGAGTTCGTAGTCGGAAAAGGCAAGCGTGTGCCGGTCTTCGTACCAGGAGCGCCGCGCATAGGGGCCAATCAGGATGATCCGCTTGATCTGGCCCGGCTCTGGCGCCTGCACCTGTTCGGGGTCGAAGCAGCCGCGCACGATGCGCGCGATCCGTTCGACCTCGCTCTGCTTGCGGCGGATGAGATGGCCGACGCGCGCCATCACGACCTCGCGCGCGTAAACGTCGATAGGGGGAGTCATATGCAGCTCGCACACCAGCGGTCCGCGCGTTCATGCGCGGATGTGCAAGCGGTGTCCGCTGCGTGCCGCCGATGCGGCTTACAGCAACTGCCCGACCATATTGGCCGAGCCTGCATGATGCCTGGCAGGGTTATCCCGGAGATGGCCGCCAGTCATTCCATCCCGTGGCAGGGAATATGCCAGAATCCGGGCTGTTCGGCAAGTTGCCGGGGTAGGGCCGGTGCTTATTTCTTTGCGGCCGCTTCCAATTCGGCGATGCGTTCCGAGCAAACCTGATGAACAACGCGCCCAAGCTCTTCGACACGCGCGCCGAGCCAAGTCAGCTCTTCATCACTGATCTTGTAATGCTTGGAGTAGCGGGCCTTGGTGTAGGCTTCCTTCAGTTTCTGAAACATAGCGCGGTCGCGGCGGTTATCTTCGGGCCAAATCCCGAACAGGCGTCGGTCCAGACCTTCCGCGAGCGACCGTAGGAAGGCGATATTGTGGTTGTAGGGCGTGTAGTATGTCACTGTGAGTAACAGGCACGAATATAGCCGTTCTGTAGCTTGATGCAGCAGAAAGGCTGCTTCTTTGGGGCGTTTTTGTTTCGCCAACTCTCTCGATGTGTTCAGCCAAACAACGGCGCCGGGATAATACTCTTCAAAATATTCCCTAGCCGTCCCGAGTGCCTGTTCGGGCGTCTTGGGCTTAGGTGTCGCTAGTTCTCGTCCATCGGCTTCATAAAGCGCGACACCGTCCTTGGCGACTTCCATGAAAAAAACGCGGCCATGCGCCAGACCGTCGTTCACCTCATGCAGCGAGTGGACGATGAAATTGACCGGCGTGCGCAGCGTCTTCTCGATCGTATAGGCCCGGATCAGCCGTTCCTCGGCCTTCGCCCAATAGGCGGCGCGGTCGGTCAGCTCCTTCTGGCTGACGATGATGAGGATGTCGTAGTCGGACTTGTACTGGTTCGCCGACAGCGGCGCATCGACCCAATCGCCGCGCGCATGGCTACCGAACAGAATGATTTTAAGGATGCGCGCGCCCTTGCGCCGTCCGACCGCGTTCTCGGTGGCCTCACGAAACTCCTCGAAAATGATCTCAACGATGCGCTCAAGCTCGCGCTGCTTCGCGGCAGGAAGATGATCAACGTCGGTGCGCATGGCTGGGATTCTTCGCCATTCTCAATGTTTTGGCAAGCGCTATCGATAAAGTCCCGAGCACGTGGCGGTGGCTGCGGCCTTCTTGAAGAGGTCCACAGTCAAGCGCTGCCTGTGTCCATCGATTAGAGGGCCATTTTTGCGGCGGAGGCCGGGCTGTTGGCGTCCAGCTGCACCTCTTTCGCGAGTTCGACGCACTGTCAGCGAGGCATTGCTGGCGGTCATACCCCTCTGCCGCCGACGGCGCGCGCTACCCTTCGGATCGCTAGCCAAACATCGCAGCGCTCCGAGTGCACTCCGCGGCATCCTCATTGTCTGACCGCAACCGAGACGCAGGCGGCGTCAGGATGCACTTGGCGGAGATCAAACTGGACGACATGGAAATGGATTCAAGCCTGATGGCATGGACAGGACAAATCCGATAAGCTGGCTTCAGCGGGTGGCCGTTGGACAGGAGCATACTGGAATGAGGGGCTTCGTTGACAATATCGAAAAGCTAACGGAAGAGAACGACGATTTCCGGCGCGTGCTTTACACGGGCCGCAATCTCCAGCTTGTGCTTATGGCCATTCAGCCGGGCGATGAGATTGGGGAAGAGGTCCACGATGATCGTGACCAGTTCTTCCGCGTCGAAGGGGGCGAAGGGGAAATCTGGATCGATGGCGCGTGCCACAAGGTCAAGGCGGACGATGGCATCATCGTCCCCCAGGGAGCCAGGCATAACGTGATAAGCACCGGTGACGAACCGCTTCGGCTTTATACGATCTATGGGCCGGCCGAGCATGTCGACGGTACGGTTCACAAGACATGCGCCGACGCGAATGCCGATCATGAACATTTCGATGGTCGCACGACAGAGTAAGCTTGTCTAAAGAAAGACGGTCGATGGCGAGGCGAGGACAGCATCGCGCGCAACAACGCTTCATGAGCATTTGCGTTGGCGCTCTGGATAGTCCCGCGACCACCGCAGAAATAAAAAGCAGGGCGCGCGTTTTGCAAGCGGGGCGGCTGTCATCGCCGACAGGAACCGCGGCCACTCCGACGCCGTCGGCCATGCCTGCTACCCGGATTGCCTGGAGGGTGTCCGACTCTCCTTTCTCGTTGGCGAGGCAGCGACGAAATGCGGGGATATGATTTTCGCGTGAGACATCCTGAAGGTTCAGCGGGATTTGCCGAACCATCGGTTCGGCAATGCCGGGGATCAGCCGGTCATTGGGCGCGATGTTCTCGTCCATCGCCTCCCCCCAGCCTCGTAGATCAGGCGTGCCAGGAACTTGAGATACGCTAGATGGGCAACCGCAACTGGTTTCGGTCGACCTCCTGCGCAGCTTCCATGCGCCGCACCACACTCTCGGCCAGCGCTCGCGCAGCGTCTTGACGGGCCGCGTCGCTGTGCGTTGCTATCCCAATGCGGGCGCCGAGAGGGGCGGTCAACAGGAGTGATGCAAGTTGGCTGGGGTCGAGTCGAGGCATGAACGGAGGAGAATATGAAGTGAACAGTTTGGCAAGACTGACTGTATGCCTAGGGTACGCAGAGGGGGGCGGTGATGTTTGGCGAAAAGCCGGCACTGGGCTATCATGTCTTGTCGACTCCGTGTATTTGCGAGCTGGGATCGTCTGACAGCCGAATAAGCTGCCGCTTGAGTTCAAGCAGGAGCAGCTACCATGGAAGCAACCCTTGAGTATTATCGAAGGCGCGAGGCCGATAGCCGCGCCATGGCACGAGGCGCGATAAGTCCCGCCATCAGACACATCCATGACCAACTTGCTGAATTCTACGCACAAAAGGCCGCCGCTATAACGCTGGCCGCCCCGCCACATGTCGCCGGTCCTGTTAAAGCGACCGACGACATGGCGCGCGAAGGGCTGGGGCGCGCGCGAGTATCGTTAACGTCGGATAGCCAAATAAGGTCCGCAGCTCGTCTCAGCGCTGTTCGATAAAAGCAGGTGAGAGCGGAAGAAAAAACGGCCTGACCGGACCCCCCGGCGATCCTCAACGGCTCCCTCGGTCCGAGTGGCCCGGTCGCTAACGGGGGGCTTCTCCATCCGCCGCCGTTATGCCGCCGCCCGCGCTTCCTCGGATTTCGCCAGTTGATGCAGATAGGCAACCGCACGTTCGGCGTGGGCGGCGGCCTGAACGATGGCGTGCGTATCGTTCTGCAAGACCTTTATCCAGCTTGCCAGATAGCTGGCATGATCATGGCGAGGTTCGATGGCGAGGCCAAGGTCGGCGGAGAGGAAAGCTGCTCCCAATTCGGCGACAAGTTCCTCGCGGGCATAGCCTTCATCGCCCCATTTTTCGCGGCCAAAGCTGCGGTCCAGGCGGCTCGCGTGACGAGTCCAGTGCACGGTTTCGTGGCCTCGGGTGGTATAATAACTATGGGCGTCGTGGAAGGCCGCAAAAGGCGGAAGTTGGATGCGGTCGGCTGACGGCATATAAAAGGCACGGTCACCGCCGTGGTTCACGGTTGCGGGGATGCTGGCAAAGAAAGCCTCCGCGCACTCGATGCGTTCAACCGCCGGCGCGGTTTCCGGTACGCTATGGAACCGTTCGGGCAATCCGTCGATCTGCGCCACGTTGAAAACGGTGTAGGTTTTCAAGAAACGGAACGTCTCTTCCCGGTCCTCGCCACCGGCTTCGTCGCGAACGGTCTTGTTGCTGTCACCATGCATTGCCGCGCGCAATCTTCGGCGATGGACTTCCCCGCGTGCAGCCGGATCGGCAATCGGATAGTCGGCTACCGGCTCACGAACTAGGGCAATGACGTCCTCGCGCCGACCCGCGAGCAAAGCCAGATTGGCGACATGGCTAGCGGCATAGGGATCAGCCATCCGCCGGGCCATCAAATGATCGGCGGCGCGCGCGCCCATTGCAGACATCGCCGATGCACCGGCTTCACGAAGGAAATACTCGAAATCCTCGTCGGCAAAGCTCACCAGCTCGTCCGCGAGAACCAAGCCGGGCGCGAGGTCCGCTATGAGGTCACGGATATGTGCCGGTTCAGCGCCGAGTACGCCAGCAAGCTGGCCGATCGGCACTGGCCTTGGCAGCACGATCAATGCCGCGCAGAAGCGGGTCAGCTCGGCAGTGCTGCCAGACTTGGTCCGCGCTTCCTCAAAGCGAGTTGTGAAGATCAGCTCGAGATTTTTGCCGTTCGGCTTGAGATAGTCGAGCGCGGCGTCGGCTACTTCACCGGCAAATTCGATGGCATAGCGCTGCACCCGCGGATTGCCGCCCGAATGGAAATGGAACTCCTCATGCCAGTCCTCGGCTTGCGGCCCCAGCCTGGCTTCTGCAAAGCGGATGGATTCTTCTGGCCCGAATGGTCCCAACGGGACCGGGACAACATCATCTGGAAGTTCGAGATCGGCGAGGCGGCCAGTCCGCGCGCTGAACATCAACCGGACATTTGCCGGCACCCCGCCCAGCCGCGCGAGATCATGCACAAAGGCGCGCTCGGGCGGTACGCACTGCGATGCTGCGGTAACTGCGTTGTCCGCGGCGTCTACAGCAATGACCAGCAACGCATCGGGATGCCTCGAAGCCAAGGCAGCGGCCGTCGCATCCAGCTTCCGTGCAAAGCGGCGCGGATGATCGACACCCGTTTCGGAGAATAAAGGCGGCAATAGCAGCCGAGCGGCTGTGTCATTGGCAAGCTGCAAGAATGCATCTTCGGCGCGATGCCGGTAGCTGTTGGAATTGAGATAGGTGCCGCCGCCATAACAGTCATAGACGATCAGCTCGGAGCCCGTTGGCAGGCGCTGCGCGAGATCCTGCAAGACCGTCGTCTTGCCCTCACCGCCCGCACCCGCCAAACAGATTTTCTGCGTGCCTTGGGCGAACAGCGTTTCAATCGCGCCGGCCGCGGCGCGGGGAACCAACTCGGAGACGCGGGCTATCTCGGTCGGACAAGGATAGAAGATGCGCTTGTCAGCATGGCCGAAGATGCCGAACACGCTTTCTGCGGTAATTGTCTCCCGGCTGCCTTCGGGCCGCATCCGCTTGCGGATAAACTCGCGCAATACCGCAAACTCGGCCCGTACGTCGCCATCTGCGAGGCCGGAGAGCGTCTGAATGACCCGCTCCTCATGCGCGAACCGCGACTGGTTGCCACAATCGCTGAAGTCCAGGGCGGGAGCAAAAGCGGCAAACTCGGCGAGTGTCAGGCCACTCGCCTTTTGCAGCTTGGTTCGCATCGCATCGCCGGGTGCTGCGACCAACGCATCCAGCACTTCTTGCGCAAGTGGCTGGTTGCTGGCGAGCTTCACGACAATCTTGTCCGCAGCATCAAGCTCGCGCCGCTGTTTGCGCATCCCCTTCCAGGCGCTGGCAAGGCGGGCGATCAGCGCGTTGGTCTTCGCCTTGTTTTTCGCATAAGCGAGCCGCGCTACGGTCCAAGGCGTATCGGGATCGCTTCCTGAATATTTGAACTGGACGAGGTCAACGCCTTCGATCGTGTCGACATCCGGACCGTAATAGAAAGCGGCATCAACCCCATCCCACAAGGCTTCATCCAGACCCTCGGCATCATCGGCACGAACGCCCTCGACCGTGAGTTCAACGAGATCGGTCCCCGGTGTGATCAGTTCTAGTGCGCGGCGTGCGGCCCAGAGCTCGTGATATTCGTCGCCGGCATTGCTTCCGCGCTTGCCACTATAGTCGGTTCGCGCCACTCTGGTGCTCGCCTTTCGTAAATCCGGAATATTTTACGACTAGATTTAGCAAATCTGGAACATCTGTCACTGCTCTGTCGCATGACCGCCCTTGGGAACCCATGTATTTGGATCGACTGACCGATTATTGAGCGCGAAGTTAATAAGCCGATCCAAAGTTCGGGATGGCCGCTATCCCCATTGCGCGTCCGAAAGGAGACAAACCGGAACGTCGAACATTGCGGTCGAAAGCTGCCCCTGCTGGCGTCGAAAATTTCAGTTTGCGTCAATAAGCACTAATATGCATCAAAACTGTACTGTCCCGGGCTGCCCACAGATCTGATCATCCCGACTCGTGAAGACGCGGCTTTTGCCCGTCGGGAGGTGCGGGATGACGCCCACAAAACTTCTCATTGGCCAGATGCTGGCGGTTCTTGCCGTCATGATGCTGGGCGTGTGGGCGGCGACACAGTGGGCGGCGGCGATGCTGGGCTATCAGGGCGCCCTCGGGCAGGCATGGTTCACCCTCTTTGGCACACCCGTCTACGATCCCTGGTCGATCTTTTTGTGGTGGTTCCACTATGAGGCGTACGCGCCAGAAATCTTCGACGAAGCCGGCCTGATTGCCGGCGGAAGTGGATTTCTGGGCTGCGCAGCGGCTATCGGTGGCTCGCTGTGGCGCGCCCGCCAGCAGCGCCGGGTCACGACCTATGGTTCAGCGCGCTGGGCGGGACGACGGGAAATCGCGCGCGCAGGGCTGTTTGAATACTCCGGGGTGTTTCTCGGCGGCTTCAAACGGCATTACCTCCGCCACGATGGCCCGGAGCATGTCATGGCGTTCGCGCCGACGCGGTCGGGCAAGGGCGTGGGCCTCGTCGTCCCCACGTTGCTCAGTTGGACCGGATCGGCCGTCATCCACGATATCAAGGGTGAGAACTGGGCGCTGACCGCCGGCTGGCGACGGCTGTTTTCCCACTGCCTGCTCTTCAACCCGACCGATGTCCGTTCGGCATTCTACAATCCGCTGCTCGAGGTACGGCGCGGTAGCCAGGAAGTGCGCGACGTCCAGAATATCGCCGACGTGCTTGTCGATCCTGAAGGCGCGCTTGAACGCCGCAATCACTGGGAGAAGACCAGCCACAGCCTGCTCGTCGGTGCGATTCTGCATGTCCTTTACGCCGAGGAGGAGAAAACGCTGGCCCGCGTCGCGGCGCTGCTCTCCGACCCTGAGAGGAGCTTCGTCTCGACGCTCGGGCGGATGATGGCGACCAACCACCTCGGCACGGCCGAGGCGCCCCGGGTCCATCCGGTGGTCGCATCCGCGGCACGTGAACTCCTCAACAAGAGCGAGAACGAGCGCTCGGGGGTCCTGTCGACTGCGATGTCGTTCCTCGGGCTCTACCGCGATCCCACGGTTGCGATGGTCACGTCACGCTGCGACTGGCGCATTGCCGATCTTGTAGAGGCTGAGCGTCCGCTCTCGCTCTATTTTGTCATCCCGCCTGCCGACATTTCCCGGACAAAACCGCTCGTCCGGCTTGTTCTGAACCAGATCGGACGGCGGCTGACCGAGGATCTCAAGGGCGCGAAGGACGGGCGCCGTCACCGCCTGCTTCTGATGCTTGACGAGTTTCCGGCGCTCGGCCGTCTCGACTTCTTCGAATCCGCGCTCGCGTTCATGGCGGGGTACGGAATCCGTGCTTTCCTGATCGCGCAGTCGCTCAACCAGATCGCCAGAGCTTACGGCGAGAGCAACGCTATCCTCGACAACTGCCATGTCCGCATCACATTCGCGACCAACGACGAGCGCACCGCGAAGCGGATCTCGGACGCCCTCGGCACGGCCACCGAGCAGCGGGCAATGCGCAACTATGCCGGCCACCGTCTCGCGCCGTGGCTCGCGCATGTCATGGTCAGCCGCCAGGAAACCGCGCGGCCACTGCTGACCACGGGCGAGATCATGCAACTGCCGCCCTCCGATGCGATCGTCATGGTGTCGGGGCTCGCGCCGATCCGTGCGAACAAGCTGCGCCACTACGCCGATTCCAATTTTACGCAGCGCCTGCTGCCGGCGCCGAAGCTCGAAGGCGACGTTTATGCAGATCGGCCGGTTCTGCGCGCGCACGACTGGGAAGGATATGGTCCCAGGCCGCTCGTGAAGCGCCCGAAAGCCTCTTCCGACGCGTCCGAAACCAGAGACGGGGGACTGCAGCGCCAGCGGGTGCCGGGGCAGAAGCTGCGAAAGATGAAGGCGGTGCAGCCAGCGCCCGAGCCTGCCCATGATGGCGGCGACGCCGATGCGGCCGCAGACAAGCTGGCCATGGATCAGGCGCGCGCCACCGGAAGGGTCCAGCAACAGGGCGTGCAGCGCGCGCATGCGATGAATCAGGGTCGCGGTCGCGACCTCGTCCCGGGGATCTGACGCGATGAAGACGCGGCACAACCTCTATCTGGAGCGCGAGATCGGCGACGCGCTGACGGCCATGGCGGCGGCGCCGGGGACAAACAAATCGAAGATCGCGACCGAGGCCATTGCCGCCTACATGGCGCGGCGCGCACAGCGCGAGATCGATGCGCTGATCAAGCCGCGCTTCGACCGGTTGTCGCGGAACATCGGGCATCTGCAGCGCGATCTCGGCGTGCTGATCGAGGCGTTCGGCCTGTTTGTACGGCATCAGCTCATCCTTTCGGCCGGTGCGCCGGACCCGGGTCCGGCTGTGCTGGCACTCGGCCATCAGCAGTTCGAAGCCTTCATCGGACAACTGGGGCGGCAGCTTGCCGCCGGAAAATCCGCGTTCGCCTTCGAAGAAGCTGGGGAAGAAGAGAGCGATACGGAGATCCCGGCATGAGTCCCGCGATCGCCCTCGAACGGCGCCGCACCATGCTGCAAACGGCGATGGGACCGGCGATCGGCGCCGCGCTCGGCGATGCGCGCGTCCTCGAGATCATGGTTAATCCCGACGGCGCACTCCGCCTCGACATTGCGGGCGAGGGGTGCATCGATACCGGCGTGCGAATGGGCGCAGCCGACGTCGAACGCATCATCCGCCTCGTCGCCAGCGGTACGCGGACCCCGGCGCATGCGGGGGCGCCCATCGTCTCGGCGGAGCTGCCGACGGACAGGGGCGGGGCAGGGGAACGGTTCGAGGGCGTGCTGCCGCCCGTATCGACCGCACCCTGTTTCTCGATCCGCAAGCCGGCGGCGCGCATCTTCACGCTTCTCGATTATGTTGAGGCGAATGTTCTGACGGCCGAGGCTGCGCGCGTTCTGGCGCTCGCCGTCGCGGGGCGCCGTAACATCCTGATCGCGGGCGGGACCTCGTCGGGAAAGACGACGCTTGCAAATGCGCTGCTCGCCGAAATGGCGGGTATCGACGAGCGCATCATCCTCATCGAGGACACGCGCGAACTGCAGTGCGCAGCGCGCGACAGCATTTCCCTCAGAACCCGACCGGGCAGCGTCAGCATGGCCGACCTCGTCCGCTCGACGCTGCGCCTGCGGCCCGACCGGATCGTGATCGGCGAGGTGCGGGGCGGAGAGGCGCTCGACATGCTGAAGGCCTGGAATACCGGCCACCCCGGCGGCATTGCGACCGTCCATGCCAACAGTGCGCTGGCAGCGCTCTACCGGCTCGAACAGCTTGTCGAAGAGAGCGTCGTGAACGCGCCGCGCCGGCTCATCGCCGATGCGCTCGACATGGTCGTGTTCATTTCGGGGCGCGGTCCCGGCCGGCGCGTGAGCAGCATTCTCGGCGTCGAGGGCCTCGATGCCGCCGGCGTCTGGTCGGTCACACCCATTCATCCCGAGCAAGGAGACAAATGATGACCCGTAATTTCTCGCGCCGTTCCGCCCTCGTGCACGCGGCAGTTTGTGCACTTGTGGTGGGCATGGCGACCAGCGCCCATGCGGCAGGTTCCGGCATGCCGTGGGAAGAGCCCCTGCAGCAGGTGCTCGAATCGGTGCAGGGTCCCGTCGCCAAGATCGTCGCGGTGATCATCATCATCGTAACCGGCCTCACGCTGGCGTTCGGCGAATCCGCAGGCGGCTTCCGGCGGCTTATCCAGATCGTCTTCGGCCTGTCGATCGCGTTTGCCGCGAGCTCGTTCTTCCTCTCGTTCTTCAGCTTCGGTGGCGGGGCACTTGTCGGATGAGCGCGCACATCGGCGCCCCGCCCGAAGGCTTCGAGGTGCCCCTGCACCGCGCGCTTGTCGAGCCGATCCTGCTTGGCGGAGTGCCGCGCACGATCGCAATCGTGAACGGCACTGCCGCCGCCGCGCTGGGGCTGGGGCTTCAGCAATGGATCGCGGGGCTCGCGCTCTGGGCGCTCGGTCATACGCTTGGCGTGTTCGCCGCGCGGCGCGACTCCGACTTCGCGACCGTCCTTGCGCGCCACATACGCCAGAAGGGATACTGGTCGTGCTAGCGCTCCACGAATACCGCCGCCGCACCGACCGGCTCGCCGACCATCTGCCATGGGCAGCGCTTGCCGCGCCAGGCGTCGTCCTCAACAAGGACGGGAGCTTCCAGCGCACGCTCGCGTTCCGCGGTCCCGATCTTGAAAGCGCGGGCGAGGCGGCACTCGTCTCCGTCTGCGCGCGCGCCAACAATGCGCTGAGGCGCTTCGGCTCAGGCTGGGCGCTCTTCTTCGAGGCCGCGCGCCAGGAAGCGCCTGGCTATCCTTCAAGCCGTTTCCCCGACGCTGCCTCGTGGCTCCTCGACGAGGAACGCCGCGCCGCGTTCGAGGCTGCCGGGCAGCATTTTGAAAGCCGGTATTACCTGACGCTCGTCTATCTGCACCCGGCCGATCAGGTCGATACGGCGGGGAGGGTGCTGCTCGAACGCGGCAGTGGCGACGCAGCGCAGAAGGGCCGCGACTGGCGGCATGCGCTTCGCGAATTCATCGCCGAGACCGACCGGGCGCTCGATCTCTTCGCGGGCTTCATGCCCGAAGTGCGCGCGCTCGGCGACGCCGAAACGCTCACATACCTGCACAGCGCGATATCCGCGCGCCCGCATCCCATCAATGTGCCCGACGTTCCCATGTATCTCGACGGGCTGCTCGTCGACACGCCGCTCGTCGGCGGGCTCGAGCCAAGGCTCGGCGATCTTCATATGCGCACACTGACGCTGACCGGATTTCCGGGGGTCAGCCGTCCGGGACTTCTCGATGCGCTGAACGGAGCCGATTTTGCGTACCGATGGGTGACGCGCTTCATTGCGCTCGACAAGGCGGACGCGGCGCGTGTGCTGACGCGGCTCCGCCGGCAATGGTTCAACAAGCGCAAGTCGATCACGGCGCTGCTCCGCGAGATCATGTACAACCAGCCCGCGCAACTCCTCGACAGCGACGCCGGCAACAAGGTCGAGGATGCCGACCTTGCGCTTCAGGCGCTCGGCGAAGACAGCGTGGCATTCGGCTATCTGACGACGACGATCACGGTCGCAGATCGGGACCGAGCGCGCGCAGACGAAAAGGTCCGCGCGGTCCTGCGCATCGTGAACGGTCTCGGTTTCGCGGCCATTCGCGAGGAGGTGAATGCCGTCGAGGCCTGGCTCTCCTCGCTTCCCGGTCACGTTTACGCGAACGTCCGCCAGCCGCTCATCCATACGCTCAACCTTGCGCATCTGATGCCGCTCGCTGCGATCTGGGCAGGCCCTGAGCAGAATGGCCACCTTGACGGCCCGCCGGTATTCCACGCCGAAACGCGTGGATCGACGCCGTTCCGCCTGTCGACGCACGTCGGCGATGTCGGGCACATGATGGTCGTCGGCCCGACGGGCGCGGGGAAATCGGTGCTTCTCTCGCTGCTCGCGATGCAGTTCCGCCGGTACGACGGCGCGCAGGTCTTCCTGTTCGACAAGGGGCGTTCAGCACGCGCGGCAACACTCGCGTGCAGCGGTGGATACGCGGATCTTGGCCTTGTGGCGAACGAGGCCGTGCTAGCCTTTCAGCCCCTGAGGCATATCGACGTGCCCGCCGAGCGTGCCTGGGCGGACGACTGGATCTGCGGTCTTCTGGCGCACGAAAAGCTGATCCTGACCCCGGAGATCCGGGAGACGGTCTGGTCGGCGCTCGCCAGCCTTGCTGGCGCGCCGCCTGCCGAGCGGACGCTGACCGGGCTTGGACTGCTTCTGCAATCGGAGGATGTTCGCGCGGCGCTCGCGTCGTTCACGCTCGAAGGGCCTTACGGCGCGCTTCTCGACGCATCTGACGACGCGCTCGCCATCGCCGATCTTCAATGCTTCGAAACCGAGGCGCTCATGGGTACGCCGGGTGCGGCAGCGCCAGTGCTCGCGTATCTGTTTCATCGCCTCGAAACGCGGTTCGATGGCCGCCCGACACTCCTCATCCTCGACGAGGCCTGGGTCTTTCTCGACCATCCGCTGTTCGCAGCGCGGCTTCGCGAATGGCTGAAGACACTGCGCAAGAAGAACGTCGCGGTCGTGTTCGCGACGCAAAGCCTTGCCGATATCGCTGGCAGCGCCATTGCGCCTGCAATCATCGAAAGCTGCCCGCAGCGTATTTTCCTGCCGAATGATCGCGCGCTGGAGCCGCAGAGCCGCGAGGGCTATGCACGCTTCGGACTCAGCGGCCGGCAGCTCGAGATCATCGCGCGCGCGGAGCCGAAGCGGCAATATTATCTGCAGTCGGCGCGCGGCAACCGTCTGTTCGAACTCGGGCTCGGACCCGTCGCGCGCACGTTCTGCGGAACCTCCGACGCGGCCGGGCAGGCGCGCATCGACGCGATTCTCGCCGCGCATGGCCCGGATGGCTTTGCAGCTCACCTCCTTGAAAGCGCCGGTCTCGACTGGGCCGCCGCGCTGCTCGCCGATTTTCCAGGCGCCCTTTCTACCCCCGAAAAGCAGGGAGACCGACCATGAAAACCCGTTCGCACGCATGGCTATTGCGCGGTGCCCTCTGGTGCGCGCTCGGCATATCGACGCTGACGCTCCCCGGGCCGGCGCTTGCGATCCCGGTGTTCGACAGTGCCAACTATGCACAGAACCTCCTCGTGGCCGCGCGGACGCTCGCCCAGATCAACAACCAGATCCGGTCGCTGCAGAACGAAGCGCTGATGCTGACGAACATGGCGAAGAATCTCTCGCGTACGGCCTTTCCCGAGGTCGATGCACTCGCCCGGCGTCTTGCCGAAATCGATACGCTGATGAAGCGCGCGAGCGGGATCGGCTTCGAGATCGCGGACTTCGACGCGCAGTTTCGGGAGCTGTTCCCGGACGCCTTCGATGCGGCGGCGGGCAGCGACGCGCATGTGCGCGCCGCGCGCGGTCGACTTGAAGCGAGCATGGCAGCGTTTCGTCATACGATGGACGTGCAGAACCGCATCGCAGCCGATGTCGAGGCGGATGCCGGGACGCTCGCCGCAATCATAGCGCGAAGCCAGGACGCCGAGGGCAGCCTGCAGGCGCAGCAATCAACGAACCAGCTGCTCGCGCTCGCCGCGAAACAGCAACTGCAAACGCAGCAGATGCTCGCCGCGCAGTTCCGGAGCGAAAGCGCCGAGCTCGCACGTCGCGCGCAGGCGGAAAGCGACGCGCGCGCCGCGACACGCGCCTTTCTGGGATCAGGCAAGGCCTACGAATGAGTTGAGACGGGCGCAGCTCCACCCCTCCCGGCTGCCGCCGTCTCGCCGCGGATGTCCCCGTATGGACTGTCGCCTCCAGGCCCCGGGGGCATCCGCGGCAAAGCTTTGAGGAAGCGTGAGCGAACACATGGACGACCTCGGCGTCATCGACCGGTTTCTGGATGTCTTCATCCGCTACATCGACAGCGGCTTCGGCCTGCTGGGCGGCGACGTGGCGTTCCTCACCACGATCCTGATCGGCATCGACATCACGCTCGCCGGACTGTTCTGGGCGCTCGGCGGCGAGGACGATGTCATCGCGAAGCTCGTGAAGAAAATCCTCTACGTCGGGGCTTTCGCGCTCATTCTGAACAACTTTTCCGTGCTCGCCGATATCGTCTTCCGATCGTTTGCAGGGCTCGGGCTTGTCGCCGGCGGCGGCACGATCAGCGCAGACGACCTCCTGAAGCCCGGACGTCTCGCCGGCACAGGGTTCGAGGCGGCCTGGCCGCTTCTTGATCAGGCGAGCAAAATGCTGGGTTTTGCGAGCTTTTTCGACAATGTGCTCGTCATCACCGTACTGCTGATCGCGTGGGTGATCGTCATCGCCGCGTTCTTCGTTCTCGCGGTCCAGCTTTTCATCACGATCCTCGAATTCAAGCTGACCGCGCTCGCGGGCTTCGTGCTCGTGCCGTTTGCGCTCTGGAACCGCACCGGCTTCCTCGCCGAGCGCGTGCTCGGCAATGTCGTGGCCTCGGGCGTCAAGGTGATGGTACTCGCCGTCATCGTCGGCATCGGCTCAGGCTTCTTCGGCGACTTTGTTGGTGCGCTTGCCGGCGCGGAGCCCGATATCGGCGCAGCGATGAGCCTCGTGCTCGCCAGTCTCGCGCTTTTCGGCCTTGGCGTCTTCGGCCCCGGCATTGCCTCGGGGCTTCTCGCGGGCGCACCGCAGCTTGGCGCCGGCACGGCATTCGGTACGGCAGCGCTCGCCGCGGGCGGACTTGCCATGGGCGGCGCAGCCGGACTTGCAGCGGCCCGCGGGCTCGCAGGCGGAACACTCGGCGCGATCCGGGCAGCGACAACGATGGGCGCCGCAGCCTCGACCGCTTACCAGCTCGGTCAGGAAACCTCGGGCACGACCACGATGCGAAGCGGTCTGGGCGGAGTTGCTTGGGCGGCAAAGGCCGGTGCCGTCCGGCGCGCCGGCGAGGCGCTCGGGATCGGTGCCGCCGCCGAGCGCGGGCGCAAGGCTGCGTGGCGGGCCGGGATGGCGCCCACAAGAGGTGCAAACGCCTCCGGCGAATCCGCTCCCGCCTGGGCGCAGGCGCTCCATGCCCGGCAGATCCAGCGCCAGCGCCGCCATGCCGTGGTCCATGCGCTCCGCGATGGAGACCGCGGCGGCGCGGGCGCAGCGCCCGACATCAGCGAAAGGGATTGAATGATGATCTTCAAACGAAGCCTGCAGCGTTACGGACAGACGCCCGAACCGGAAACGCCCTACCAGCGTGCCAGTCAGCTCTGGGATGAGCGTATCGGAACAGCGCGCGTTCAGGCACGAAACTGGCGCCTGATGGCGCTCGGCAACCTCGCGCTCACAGCGGGACTCGCCGCTGCGCTCATTTGGCAATCGCAGCAGTCTCGCGTCGTGCCCTACGTGGTTGAAGTCGACCGGCTCGGTCAGGCACTCGCGGCCGTACCGGTGACGCAGGATTATACGCCCGGCGACCCACAGATCGCATGGCATCTTGCGCGGTTTATCAAGAACGTCCGCAGCGTGGCGCTTGATCCGGTACTGATGCGCGAGGCGTGGCTCGCCGCCTACGATTTTGCGGATGGCCGCGGCGCGCGCTTTCTCGATGAGTACGCACGCGAAAACGATCCTTTCGCGGAGATCGGAAACCGCAGTATCTCGGTGCAGGTGACGAGCGCGCTGCGCGCCTCGGCGCGCTCGTTTCAGCTGCAATGGACCGAGCGCCATTATCAGCATGGCAGCCTTGCACGAACCGAGCGCTGGAATGCGATCCTGACCTTCGACGTCCGGCCCCCGCGCTCCGTAGATGTCCTCCGCAAAAACCCGCTTGGACTCTACGTCACTGCCATCGACTGGAACCGCGAGCTGGAGCCTGAAAGCGCGGGGCCGCCTGAACAGCCCGTCACCGCGGAAATGCCTGCGGAAGCGAAGGGCGATTTCCTCATGCCCACAGAAACGAGGTCAGAACCATGAACCGATCATATCCCAAATCCCTTTTGCTGGTCGGCATTGCCGTCGGTACTGGTACAGCAGCGCCGGTAGCACGTGCCGATGCGTCATCGCTTCAGATACCGGCCGGCATCGCCGGCTCCAGCGTGCCCGCGATGCATGTCCCGATGGCGGCGCGATCGGGAGTCTCGGCGATACGCCCGGCAGACAATGTGGATGCCGCAAACCGCGCCGCACTGCGGGAACCGGGCAGCCACAACTATCTGAATGCCGTTCAGGTCTACCCGTACAGCGCAGGCGCACTTTATCGGGTTTTTGCAGCGCCCGAACGGGTGACCGATATCATGCTCGAGCCCGGCGAGACCCTTATCGCCGTCGCTGCCGGCGATACCGTGCGCTGGACGGTCGGCGATACGGCGAGCGGCGCGGGGGAGACGAGGCGCACGCATATCCTCGTCAAGCCGCTTGCGCCGGGTCTCTCCACCAATGTTGTCATCACGACCGACCGGCGCGCCTATCATCTTCTGCTCTCAAGCACAGCGGCGAGCGCGATGACCGCGCTTTCATGGACCTATCCCGAGGATGCGCTGCTGGCACTCCGCCGTGCCGAAGCCGCCGCCGCGGCGCGGACGCCCGCAGCGCCCGGTCT
This sequence comes from uncultured Sphingosinicella sp., assembly GCF_963974575.1. NCBI lineage: Bacteria > Pseudomonadati > Pseudomonadota > Alphaproteobacteria > Sphingomonadales > Sphingosinicellaceae > Sphingosinicella > uncultured Sphingosinicella sp. The sequence goes on from NZ_CAXBBQ010000005.1 coordinate 203,275, forward strand.
CATGCTCGAGGATCTGTCGTTCGGCTATACGATCAGCGGCGACAGACCCGTCTGGCGCCCGCAGCAGGTCTTCGACGATGGTCGCCAGACCTTCATTGCGTTCGCGCCGGCCATTGCGGTGAGCGAGGCACCGCCACTCTTCGTGCTCGACGCGAAAGGCAGCGCCATGCTCGTCAACTACCGGATGGCAGGCCGCTATTATATCGTCGATCGCCTGTTCGACGTCGCTGAACTGCGGCTTGGCGAAAAGCCCCAGACCATCGTGCGGATCGCGCGCGACGGCCAGACCGGCAAGCGACGGAGGCCGTCATGACGCCGGACACGGTAGAAGCGGCAAGCGAAGTCGCGCCGCAGTCGCCCAAGCTTGACCCTGAAACGCTCGTACTGCGCGGGCGGCCGCCACGTGTCGTCCGGTTCAGGCGCGGGGTCATCATCGGCCTCGTCGGTGTGGGGGCCTCACTTGTCCTGGCGGCGCTCTGGTTCGGGCTCGAACCGGCACAGCCGGCGCGCAGCGATCCGGTCGATCTTCCTTTGCGCCCGCGGCACGAGCGCGTCGCCGATGTTCTCGCTGGTGCACCGAAGGATTATGCGGAGATCCCCGTGCTCGGGCCGCCGCTTCCCGGTGACCTTGGCAGGCCCATTCTGGCGCATCGCCGGTCGGCGGGGCTGGAGTCCGAAGCCCCGTTAGCCCCGGCTTCAGACGCTGCTGCCGCCGAAGCAGAGCGACGTGCGGCCGAGTTGCAGGCGGCGCGGGCTTCGGGTGTCATGGTACGGCTTGAACAGTCCGGAAGATCGGGCACCGGAATAGCGGTGGGGGGCGACGCTTTATCCGGACCGGCGCCCGCCGAGCCCGGGGATCCGGGCAGCCCCGGTATCGAAGGTCGTGCCGACGCGCGGGCGAAGACAAACGGGCGCGCGCTTCCGCAAGCTCTTGTGCCGCCCGGATCGCCTTATACGCTGAGCGCCGGCAGCGTCATTGCCGCAAGCCTGCTCACCGGTTTGAACTCCGACCTTCCCGGTCTCGTCACAGCGCAGGTGACCGAAGGTGTCTACGATACAGCGACTGGACGCGTTCTTCTCATTCCGCAGGGCGCGCGGCTTGTCGGACGCTACGATAATTCGGTCGCTTTCGGACAGAGCCGCGCGCGTGTCGTCTGGGAAAGACTGATCATGCCGGGCGGTGCTTCTGTCGCGCTCGGCAACATGCCCGCCACGGATACTGCCGGCTACGCAGGCATCAGCGACAGCATCGACCGGCACGGAGGCACGCTCCTCAAAGGCGTTCTGCTCTCCAGCCTGCTCGGGGTTGGCGCCGAGCTCAGCATTGAGGGTGAAGACGATCTTGTTGAGGCGCTCCGCGAGTCCGCACAGCAGGGTACGGCGCGCGCCGGCGATCAGGTTGTGGCGAAAGCGCTCGGTATCCAGCCAACGCTGACCGTGCGACCCGGCTGGCCACTTCGCGTCCTCGTGCACGAGGATCTGATCCTTTCGCCATGGGAAGGAGGGGAGCGATGATCAGGCTTCCGAAGCTCCCGGACAGGACGCCGGTCAAACTTGCGATCACGATTATGCCGGATCTCGATGAAAAGCTGCGTGAATATGCCGGTTTTTACAAAGATTTTTACGGCAATGAAGAGTCCGTTTCGTCTCTCGTTCCCGCAATCCTCGAGGCTTTTCTCGAAGGAGATCGCGAATTTTCAAGGAGAAGGAAGAAACTGGGCGCTAAGTGATTTTATTGTTGGGAAAATATCGAAAAATTTTTCGAAAATATTCGAGATATTTGTTCTTTATATTACTTTTTTACTGTCTGGACTGTGGGAAAGCATCGGAGCATCGTGGTGCGAACGCGTCACCCTCGTAGGAAAATTGGCGGCAGAAAGGTGAAATCGACACCGCCGCACGAGGGTCTTTGCGCTTTGGTACGTCATATGGCGCGAGTAGCGGCCGAACGCGACTACGGCCAGCTGCTCGAACACGGTGTTCAACCCGGCAGACCAGGTGAAGATGACCATGAAAAGAGCAGCAATTTACGCAAGGTACTCAAGTGATTTGCAAAGCGATGCATCGATCGAGGATCAGGTGCGGGGAGGCAGGGAGTTTGCGCTGAGAAACGGCTGGGATGTAGCCGAAGCGCGCATTTACACCGACCATGGCATGAGCGGCGCCAACATGATGCGCCCCGGACTTCAGATGCTGCTCATCGACGCGCAGGCGGGAAAATTCGACGTTGTCGTGGCCGAGGCGCTCGATCGCCTATCCCGCGACCAGGCCGATGTCGCCACCATCCGCAAGCGATTGCTGTTCGCCGAAGTCGACATGCACACGCTGTCGGAAGGCGAGATCAGCGAGCTTCACATTGGCCTTAAAGGCACAATGAATGCCCTGTTTCTGAAGGATCTGGCGATCAAGACGCGCAGGGGTCAGCGCGGGCGCGTTGAGAGCGGAAAGTCGGGTGGCGGACTGCCCTACGGCTACCGCATCAAATCCGTCGGCGAGTTTGAGATCGATGCCGCCCAAGCCGTGGTGGTTCAGCGTATCTTCAAGGAATATGCTGACGGCGTCAGTCCTCGCCGGATTGCGGCGATGCTCAATCGCGAGGGTATCGCGAACCCGTCCGGTGCAGGCTGGACGCAGTCGACGCTCAACGGCAATGCGAAACGCGGAACCGGCATTCTCAACAATGAGCTCTACAACGGGCGCCGGATCTGGAACCGCACGCGCAAGGTCAAGGATCCTGATACGGGTGTGCGGCTGTCGCGGGAAAACCCGCCGGAGGAATGGGTCGTCCACGACGTGCCCGAACTTCGCATTGTGGACGAGGCTCTCTGGAACAGGGCAAAGGCGCGGCAGGAGCGCATGCAGCATTCGTCCTTCACCCTTCAGGACAAGCGGCGGCCCCGGAACCTGCTATCGTTCCTTCTGAAATGCGGCGAGTGCGGCGGCGGATTCAGCAAGTCGGCACGTAATCACTATGGATGTTCGACATCCCAGAACAAAGGGACCTGCCGCAACTCGCTGCGGATCAGGCAGGACGTGCTCGAAGGTGCAGTGCTCACGGCGCTTAAACAGCACCTGATGCGTCCCGAACTCTGTGCCGAGTTCTGCCGCGAGTACATGGAGCATGTGAACCGGCTGCGCTCCGAACGAAATGCGACGATCAACGCCTGGCAGGCCGAACGGGACCGCCTGCAGGGACGTCGGGACAGGATCGTGAAGGCCGTCGGAGATGGCTACACGAGCGAGGACATGAAGAACGAGTTCAATGCGAACTTCGCGCGTCGCAAGGAGCTTGATCGGCTTTTGAGCGAAACGCCGCGGGCGCCGGTGTTGATGCACCCATCGATGTCCGAACGTTATCGGACCGAGGTGACCGAACTGACGCGACTGCTTGGATGCAGCGACCGCAGAACCGAGGCAGCGGACGCGCTGCGATCCCTTATCGACAGGATCATCCTCACCCCGAACGAAGACAGAACCGGGCTTGTGGTCGACCTTCACGGCGACCTCGCAGGCATCATCAACCTCGCGGCCGATCGTGACGGCAAGCGGCGGGGCACGGCACTCGATGCGCTCACGCTCGACGCACTGAACCGTTTTCGTATCAATGCAATGCAGGAAAACGTTCAGCGCGCCTCTCAGAGGAGGGTCGGTCGCGTTGCGAAATGTCAGGAAAGGTTGGCTCCCCGGGCCTGATTCGAACAGGCGGCCGTCCGATTAACAGTCGGATGCTCTACCGCTGAGCTACCGGGGAACATGGTCAGGGCGCGGCGTATAACAGTGCCGGTTTCGGCTGCCAAGCCCTGAATGCACGCCCCGTGCGGTGCGTGCTTCAGGTCAGGAACTGTTCCATCGTGATGCGGTCGTCGAGTGCGTATTCGGGGTCGAACAGCAGCTCGAGCGTGATCGAGCGGTCGGTGCTGATACGCACGACGTCAACATCGCGCACCTCAAGCTGGTCGGCAACCGCGCTCACCGGGCGCTTTCCGGCCTCCAGCATCCTGAATTCCACCACCGACGCATCGGGGATCAGCGCGCCGCGCCAGCGGCGGGGGCGGAAGGGGCTGATCGGGGTCAGCGCGAGGAGGTCGGACTGGAGCGGCAGGATCGGGCCGTTCGCCGAGAGGTTATAGGCGGTGGAGCCCGCAGGCGTCGCCACCAGCACGCCGTCGCAGGTGAGTTCGGACATGCGCACGCGCCCGTCGATGGCGATCTCGATCTTGGCGGCCTGCCGCGTCTCGCGCAGCAGCGAGACTTCGTTGATCGCGGGGGAAACGATGCGGTCGCCGCTGATCGTGCGCGCATCCATTTGCAGCGGGTGCAGCTTGAAGGCGCGCGCGTTGGCGATGCGTTCGGCGATGCCGTCCGGGCTGTATTCGTTCATCAGGAAACCGACCGTGCCGCGGTTCATGCCGAAGACGCTTGCGGGGCGTCGCCGATGGAGCACGGCGTGGAGCGTCTGCAGCATGAAGCCGTCGCCGCCGAGCGCGAGAATGATGTCGGCCTCCGCCTCGCTCGCCCAGTCGTAGAGCGGCAGGATCGCCGCTGCGGCCTCGCGGGCGGCGGGGGTGGGCGAGATGGCGAGCGCCACCTTGCCGGGCAGCTTGTCGTTCATCCGCCGGTCACGCTCATGTGGCGGGGGACGGCGGCGCGGGGGCCGCCCCGTCCGATGACGAAATCGTGGCCCTTGGGCTTGCGCGTGATGGCCTCGGCGATCGCGGCGTCAAGGTCCGCGTCGCAGGGCGAGCGGCGCACGGCAGCGCGCAGGTCTGCGCTGTCTTCCTGCCCCAGGCACATGTAGAGCCGCCCCGTCGCGGTCAGCCGTACGCGGTTGCAGCTTTCGCAGAAATTGTGGGTGAGGGGGGTGATGAAGCCGATCCTGCGGCCCGTCTCCGCGACCTCGACATAGCGCGCGGGGCCGCCCGTCACATAATCGGTTGGTCGGAACGTGAAGCGCTTCGCAAGCTCCGCGCGCACGATGGAAAGCGGCAGGTAGTGGTCGGTGCGGTCTTCGTCGATCTCGCCCATCGGCATCGTTTCGATGAAGGCGAGGTCGTGCCCCTCGCGGCCGCACCAGGCTGCCATGTCGCCGAGTTCGTCCTCGTTGATGCCGCGCAGCGCCACCGTGTTGATCTTGATCGCGAGCCCGGCGGCCTTTGCGGCGGCGATGCCGTCCAGCACGCGTGGCAGCTCGCCCCAGCGCGTGATGCGCCGGAAGCGGTCAGCGTCGAGCGTGTCGAGGCTCACGTTCACGCGGCGGACGCCTGCGGCAGCGAGCGCTTCGGCGTGCTTTGCAAGCTGGTTGCCGTTGGTGGTGAGCGTCAGCTCGTCGAGACCCCGCCCCAGATGCCGCGCGAGCGAGTCGACAAGGCTCACGATACCGCGTCGCACCAGCGGCTCGCCGCCCGTCAGCCGCACCTTGCGCACGCCGCGCCGGATGAAGGCGGATGCGATGCGGTCGATCTCTTCCAGGCTCAGCACTTCGGACTTCGGTAGGAACTGCATGGTTTCCGCCATGCAGTAGGTGCACCGAAAATCGCAGCGATCGGTCACGGAGACGCGCAGGTACGTCACCGCCCGCCCGAAGGGGTCGATCAGCGGGCTTTGCCCGGCCGTCTCTACGCTTTCGTCCTGCATCGTCATCCAGAGTTAGTCGTGCCGGGGGCGGGCGGCAAGGTTTGCCGTGATGGTGCGCGGCGCTGGCCTTTGCAGGGCGCCGTGATAGTGTTACAGGCGCTGCGAGTTCCACACGAGGTGAAATGCACGGCTCATCGCTTTCTGCGCCCGTCTTTCTCGCCTCATTCCGCTACCGGCGCGAAGCGCAGGATGCCATTGAGGCGACAGGACGTCCGGTTATCGTCAGCCTCCGGCCCGACGATGCAGCCCGTCGCTATGCCGCGTCGGAAGCGCTGATTGCCATTGTCGACGCGCGCGGCGCGCTGCAACGCGGCCTCCAGCAGGTTGAGCAGCTTTCGCAGGCGGTGCAGGAGCGGCGCGGCGGTCTTCTCGTGCTCTTGTCGCGCAGCGATGCAGCCTCGCTCGGCGATGTCTATACGGCGGGCGCCACGCATTATTTGATCAGCCCGTTCGGCGGGTCGGAGCTTGGCCAGTCGCTGCGCTTCGTCGAGCGCTCGATCCGGCGGATGCAGAAGACGAGCGCCGAGGCGGCCGTGGCCTCCGCGCAGGCCTCGATCGGCGGCACGGCGCGCTGGGAATGGAGCGTTGGCGACGATTTCGTCCGTATCGGCCCGCCGCTCGCCGTGCTCATCGGCGATCCGCCCCACACCGACCGGCTTTCGCTCGACGATGCGTTCCTGCGGCTCGATCGGCGGGCGCGGGCGCAGGCGCGTCGTGCCGTTCGCCGCATCTGGCAGGCGGGCATCCCCGGCGAGGTCGAGCATCGCCTCATTCTCGATGGTCGGCCGCATACCTATGTTCACCACATCAGGCCGACGCGCGACGCTGCGGGCAGTGTGATCGGGCTCACCGCCACGGTCGAGGATTTGGATTCAACGCTCATCGAGCGTCGGCTGTCCGCGCATTTCGACACGCTGACCGGCCTTGCGAACCTCCGCCACGCCCGTGTGTGGGTGGATGAAAAGCTGAACACGCGCGCCGGGCACAACCCCGCGTGCATCGTCGTGATGTTCGCGATCAGCCGCTTCGATCAGGTCAACGCCGCCTATGGCCGCGCGGTTGCGGATTCGCTGCTGCAGGCCGTGGGCCGCCGCCTGCGCCGCCTGCTCAACGACCAGACCGCCGAAAGCGAGCTTCCCGCGCGTCTGGGCGGTGCCGAGTTCGCTGTCGCTTTTGCGGGACCGATCACGCTCAATCAGGCCGTGTTCTTCAGCCAGCGCATCGGCAAGGGCTTCGAAAAGCCGTTCATCGTCGGTGGGCGCGTCATCCACCTGTCGTGCCGTCTCGGCATCGCAGCGAGCGACGAGGAGGTGACGACCGCGGACGAGCTGTTCCAGCGCGCGAGCGCTGCGCTCTCCAGCGCCAAGGAACTCGATCCCAACAGCTTCCAGGTCTTCCTTTCCGACGAGCACGGCAACCCGGCGCGCTTCGCCAGTCTGGAGGCGGATCTGCGCGCGGCGGCGGAGCGGCGCGGCCTCAGCCTGCTCTATCAGCCGCAGGTCGATATCGTCACCAACCGCATCGTCGGCGTCGAGGCGCTGGTGCGCTGGGAGCATCCGCTCTACGGCGTGCTTCCCGCCGAAACCCTGTTCGCCATCGCCGAGCGCGCCGAGTTCGGCACCCGGCTCGGCGAACAGATCATGCGTCAGGCGTGCGGCGAAGCGGCGGCGTGGCCCGAGCATCTGCGCGATCTCAGGCTCTCGATCAACGTCACGGCGGCGGACATGCGCGCGGCCGATTTCGAGCGCATTGTCGCGGAATCGCTTGCAGACAGTCACTTCCCCCCGTCGCGGCTGACGCTTGAGGTCACCGAGGGCGGCCTCGTCGAGGATCTGGAGCACGCATCGGAAATTCTCTCGAAGCTCAGGCACCGGGGCATCAGCGTCGCCATCGATGATTTCGGCACCGGCTACTCGTCGCTTGCCTACCTGAAGTCGCTGCCGCTCGATATCCTCAAGGTCGACAAGAAGCTCGTCACCGATCTCTCGGGCTCGACGCGCGACCGCGTTATTGTGCGCGGCGTCGTCGATATGGCGCGTTCGCTCGGCATGGTCGTCGTCGCGGAGGGGGTCGAAACCGAGAGCCAGCTCGAAACGCTCGTGCGCGAAGGCTGCAACTGGTATCAAGGCTATCTGTGCAGCCCGCCGCTCGCGCTCGGCGACCTTCCGGGGTTCGTGGAAAACTGGCAGCGCGCCCGCGCCGCTTGACCAATCCTTAACTGCCGTCGCTTAGAAAGCTCTGTGTTAACGCTCTAACAGGGGGCAGGCTGGTTCGTGCAGGCCAATCGCGTACTCGTTGTCGGCAAGGATGAAGCGCACGCGAAAGCGGGCGTCGCGAAGATCGCGGCCGACAAGTTCACCCAGGTGCAGGCCACCTCGTGGATGGAAGCGATCCCGCTCGCGTCGAGCGGGCGCTACCAGCTTGTCATCGTGCTTGCGGGCGCGGAAATCGGCATCGCCGCCGTCACCACCTTCGCGCGCAGCGCCGAGCGGTGGGCGCAGCGCGAAGGCATGATGCTCGTCGCGCTCACTGAAGACGGCACCGCCGCGCTTCACCGCGATCTCCAGCATGCAGGCTTCGACGACATCATTCACCGGCCAATGCATCCCAAACAGGTCGCAAGCCGCATCGCCATACTGCTGCGCCTCTCCACGATGCGCCGCGAGCTTGCCCGTCGCCAGGCGACCGCGCGCGGTTTCACGAGCGGCGACGGACTGTTCCTCGCGCCTGCCGAGCCGGTGATCGCAAGCCGCCGGGCATCCGTCCTGCTCATTCAGTTCGATCAGAGCGCACACTGCGCCGAACAGTTCAACCGCGCCGTGCGGTCCTGCACCGAGGCGACGATTTGCGACGATCCCGAGGCGGCGCGTGCGCTGCTTTATCGCGGTGGTCTCGATGCCGTGCTGCTCTGCTCGGCGGTCGATCCCAAGAGCGCCATCGATTTCGTGGACCGAATGCGCCGCGTGCCCGCGCTCTACAATCTCCCCGCGCTGCTCGCGACGCCGGACGTCGAGAAGCTTGACCTCGATATGGTGTTCAATGCGGGCGTCACCGATGTCGCGCCGACCTGCCTGTCGAGCGAGCAGCTCTCCGTGCACCTCACCTCGTTCAAGCGGCTCGAGGCGCTGCGCGCCGCGCTTGCCGCGCGCTATGCGCAGCATGTCGAGATGGTCATTCGCGACGGGCTCACCGGATTTGCGGGCCACGGCTTCGGCATGGCCCACCTGCAGTCGACCTTGCGCGACTGCACCGAGCTTTCGCTTCCCGTGGCCGTGGCCGGGCTCACGATTGAGAACCTCGACGAGATCAATGCCACGCACGGCTATCTCGCGGGCGACATCGTGATGCGCCGCGTCGGCGACACGGTCCGCCGGTGCATCCGCGGCGAGGATATGGCGACGCGCCTGTCGGGCAGCCGCATCCTCGTACAGTTCCCGGACACGCGCTATGCAAGCGCGAATGTCGCGATCCGCCGCCTTGCGAACGTTTTGCGGTTACAGAAGATCGATCTGCCGGGCGGTGCTTCCACTGCGCTCAGGATCGGCTACACTCTCGCCTGCTGGGATGGCGATGCCGACGCGCGTAGCCTTGTTGCGTCGCTGAAGGCGCGGAAGGTCGCGGTCGCCGCCTGATCCGGCTCCCATGCGGGAGGCTTTTCATGGCGATTACCATTGATGTCATTTCGGATTTCGTCTGCCCGTGGTGCTGGATCGGCAAGCGCCATCTCGATACCTTCGCGAACGAGGCGGACATCGCGTGCCGCTGGCACCCCTATCTGCTCCATCCGGACATGCCCGAAGGCGGTGTCGACCGCGCGGCGTTCGTCCGTCAGAAGTTCGGCAGCGACGCGCGTGCGAAGGAACTGGGAGCGGGTGTCACTGCCGCTGCGAAGGGCGTCGGCCTCGATATCGATTACAGCCGCGTAGAGCGCGTGCCCGATACCCGCGATGCGCACCGCCTCGTGCGCTGGGCGGGCGGGCAGGGGCGAGCGGACGCTGTCGCCGAAGGCTTGTTCCGCGCCTATTTCAGCGAAGGCCGCGATATCGGGGATGCGGCTGTCCTCGCGGATATCGGCGCCGCGGCGGGCATGGACCGCGCCATTCTTGAAGGGCTTCTCGCCGGCGATGCCGACCGGGACATCATCGATGCGCAAGCGGACCGGGCCCGTTCGATGGGCGTCAGCGGCGTGCCCACGCATATCTTCGCCAACACGGTCGCCGTGGTCGGCGCCCAGCCGATCGAAGCGCTGCGGCAGGCGGCGGAACGCGTGGCGGCCGCCGGGACAGGCCCTGGCGATTGATTGCGTCGGCGGATCGCCCGCCGACACGGAAATCAGGCGTCCTTGCCGGCCTTTTTCGTTTCCGCGGCAAGCTTGGCGTGCCAGGGCTGGGCGAGCCCGTGATACAAGCGTTCCTTGCAAACGAGGCGTGACGTGCCGTGCGCGATCAGCGCCGCCGTGAACAGCGGAAGAATGAGGCCCCGGCTCGCGGTCGCCTCGACGATGATGATAACGGCGGTCAGGGGAGCCCGAACGACGCCCGTGAAATAGGCGACCATGCCGAGCAGCACCACCGCTCCGCCCGGCTCGTCGGGGAAAATCGCTTTCAGGATGGCGCCGAGTCCTGCGCCGGCCGACAGGGACGGGGCAAAAATGCCGCCCGGTATGCCTGCAACGGCGGTTGCCAGCGTCGCGATCAGCTTGGACGGGCCATACCAATAGGGCGTCTCCGTGCCTTCGATGATGCCGTGCGCGGCTTCGTATCCCGTGCCCCAGGTCAGTCCTGTCGAGACGCCGGTGAGCGCGACGACGGTGCCGCAAAGCAGCGCCCAGCGCACTGGCTGGTCCCGCATCGCCGGTATCCAGCGGTCCTTGTATCGGTCGATGTCGAGCATCATGCGCGCGAACAGCCCCCCGGTCAGCCCGCCGACGATGCCGGCGATGGGGGCGACGCGAAGCGCGCCGCTGAAATGCATGGTCTGCCGGACGAAGCCGAAATAGACATAGTCCCCGGCAAGGCCGAGGCTGACCATGCCTGCGATCAGGATCGTGGTCATCGCCAGCAGCGCCATGCGCTGCTCATAGGCGTCGGCGAGTTCCTCGATCGCGAAGGTGAGACCGGCAAGCGGCGTGTTGAACGCGGCGGCGACACCCGCCGCGCCCCCGGCGATGATGACGGAAGCGCGCAGCGGCACCTGAAGCAGGCGGTGATACCCGGCCATGATCGCTGCGGAGATCTGCACGGTCGGGCCTTCACGGCCGACCGAGCCCCCGACGAGGAGCGCCGCGACGGTCAGGATCAGCTTCATCACCGCCGCCCGCACCATGATCCTCAGCTTTCGCAGCGCTTCCAAAGTGAACGTGTTTCCCCGGAGACAGTGTGCAGGATGGATTGCCGTCTAACGGCAAATGCAGCGCCGGGGCAAGAAAAGGGCCGCCCGCGCGTCGGCGGGCAGCCCGCGTTGGTTCAGCTCATCCGGTGCAGAGCGCAGAGCTTGTTGCCGGAGGGATCGCGCAGATAGGCAAGGTAAAGCTTGCCGAAGCTGCCTTCGCGCACGCCGGGCGGATCTTCGCAGGTCGTGCCGCCGTTCGCCACGCCCGCGGCGTGCCAGGCGTCGGCCTCAGCCAGCGTTTTTGCGGCGAAGCCGATCGTCCCGCCATTGGCGCAGCTCGCAGGTCCGCCGTCGATCGGTTGCGTCACGGCGAAGATGCCGCTCTGCGTCACGTAGAAAATGCGTCCCTTGTCATCCATTGTGCCCGGCGGAACGCCGAGTGCGCCGAGCGTCGCGTCGTAGAATGTCTTGGCGGCGGCCGTGTCGTCCGCGCCGACCATGATGTGACTGAACACCTCTTCTCTCCTCCTCGAATGCCGCAGGGGAATGCGGCTTCGGGCGAACTGATCGCATGGGGTCCGTGGCGCATCAAGATATCACTACCGGCAGTCGGAATTCAGGTTGTGCTCGACACGGCCCCCCCCAAACTGTGAAAAGCGGGCCGCGTTCAGTTCGGTACGCGAAAATCCGGCATTCGACAGGAGAAATTCATGCGCTTCACTCTTGCTCTGCTGCTGGCCTGCGCCACGCCGCTCGCTTTTGCCCCTGTTCCGGCGATCGCGCAGACAGCGCCTGAAAATGTCCAGGATGCGGCGCTGCTCCAGTTCCTCGACCAGGCGTTTGACGAGCGCGTGAGCCTCCAGCCCGAAACCTTGACGCAGCTCGGACTCAAGACCGACAACGACCGGCTCAATGACTACACGGATGCCGCTGCGGTACGCGAGCAAGCGCTTGCGGAGCGCCAGCTCAAGGAGATGCGCGCGCGCTTCCGGCCCGAGCAGCTCAGCAAGCGCGCGCAAATAAGTTTCCGCCTCTTCGAATATGATGTTCAGCGGAGCCGCAAGGCTTTCGCGTTTCGAAAACTGCGCTTCCCGGTCACGACCAACGGCAGTCCGGCGGGCGACATCCCGGTGCTTCTCATCAACAACCACAAGGTCGATACCGTGGCTGATGCGGAGGCCTATATCGCCCGCCTGCGCGATACCGAGCGCGTGATGCGGGAGGTTGCGGCAACCATGCGGGCGCAGGCCGCGCAGGGCGTTGTTCCCAACACGGTGAATTTCGCGCCCGCACGCGCCGACGCCGGCAAAGTCCTCGTCGGAGCGCCGTTCGACAGCGGTCCGGATTCAACGCTGATGGCCGATTTCCGCAAGAAGGTCGGCGCTCTGGGTGCCCCGCCTGCGGTGAAGGAGAAGCTTCTTGCCGATGCAAGCGCGGCGCTGACGGGCCCGCTCCGCACCGGCTACGACGTGCTGATCGCTGCGATCGACGAGGTCGCGCCCCTGTCGAAAGGCAATTTCGGGGTCTGGAGCCTGCCCGGCGGCGATGCCTATTACGCAGACCAGCTTGAAAGCGCGACGACGACGAACCTCACGGCGGATCAGATTCACGCGCTGGGGCTGAAGCAGGTTGCGGCGATCCGGCAGGAGATGGAGGCGATCAAACGCGAGGTTGGGTTCGATGGCACGCTCAATCAGTTCTTCGATCACATCCGCACCGATCCCGAATTCAAATATCCCAATACCGATGCGGGCCGCGAAACCTATCTGAAGGATGCGCGGGCAGTGATCGCGTCGGTGATGGACGTCGCACCGCGCTACTTTAGTGTGCTGCCCAAGGCCGCGCTGGAGGTGCGTGCGGTGGAAAAATGGCGCGAAGCGACCGCGCCGACCGCGTTTTACAACCAGCCCTCGGCAGACGGCTCACGGCCTGGCATCTACTACGTCAATCTCGTTGACATGAACCAGACGCAGAAGGTGCAGGTCGCCGGAATCTCCGTGCATGAAGGCGCGCCCGGCCACCACTTCCAGATCGCGCGTCAGCAGGAACTGACGGGCATTCCGAAGTTCCGCATGTTTGGCGGCTACGGCGCCTATATGGAGGGCTGGGGCCTTTATTCGGAAAGGCTGGCGGACGAGATGGGCGCGTACAAAGGCCCTTACGAACGGTTCGGCATGCTCTCGCTTCAGGTGTGGCGGGCGATCCGTCTGGTGCTCGACACCGGTATCCATTCGAAGCGCTGGACGCGCGATCAGGCGATCGCCTATTTTCGCGCCAACAGTTCGGTATCGGATACCGACATCGCGCGCGAGGTCGATCGCTATTTCAACTGGCCGGGGCAGGCGTCGAGCTACATGGTCGGCCAGCTCAAGATCGCGGAACTCCGCGCCCGCGCCGAGCGCGCGCTCGGGCAGCGCTTCGACATTCGCGAATTTCACGAAGCCGTCCTCAGCGAAGGCGCCCTGCCGCTGAACGTGCTCGAGGAACAGGTCGATCAGTACATCGCCGCGAAGCGCCGCTAGCGCATCGTGCGGAAACGTGACGCGCTGATCGGGGACGCTATCCGGCGAGCTTCCCCATCGCGCGCGCCACGTTAAGCCCACCCTGCAGCCGCGATGCCGGGTTCGGCCAGTCGCGGCCGATGAACAGCTTGTGGTCGGGGCGTAGCCTCGCCACCTGCGCGTTCTTCTGCACGAACTCGATCAGCTTGCCGGGTTTCGGGAAGCTGCCGGCGTGGAAGGCGATCAGCGCGCCCTTGGGTCCGGCCTCCAGCTTCTCGATGTTGGCGGCTTTGCAGTGCAGTTTGATTTCAATGACTTTCAGCAGATTGCTGACCTCATTTGGCAACTTGCCGAAGCGGTCGATCATCTCGGCGGCAAACGGCTCCACGCCGGCCACCTCGTCGATGTCGTTGAGCCGCCGATAGAGCGCCATGCGAAGGTTGAGGTCGGCCACATAGCTTTCGGGGATGAGGATCGGCGCATCCACCGCGATCTGCGGGCTGAACGCCTCGCGCGGCCGGTCGAGGCCCGCCGCGTCGGCGCGCGCTGCCAGCATCGCCTCCTCAAGCATGTCCTGATACAGTTCGAAGCCGATCTCGCGGATATGCCCGGATTGCTCGTCGCCGAGCAGATTGCCCGCGCCCCGAATGTCCAAATCCTGCGCGGCGAGCTGGAAGCCCGCGCCCAATGTGTCGAGGTTGGAAAGCACCTGCAGCCGCTTCGTGGCCGTCTCGGTGATCACGTGGTTCGCGGGTGTCGTCAGATACGCATAGGCGCGCGTCTTCGATCGGCCCACGCGGCCCCGGATCTGGTAGAGCTGGGCGAGTCCGAACATGTCGGCGCGGTGCACCACCAGCGTATTGGCGCTCGGAATGTCGAGCCCGGATTCGATGATCGTCGTGGACACCAGCACGTCGTAGCGCTTGTCGTAGAAGGCGGACATGCGCTCCTCGACCTCGGTCGCCCCCATCTGCCCGTGCGCGACGATGAACTTCACTTCGGGAACGTGCGTGCGCAGGAAGTCCTCGATCTCGGGGATATCGGCGATGCGCGGCGTCACGAAGAAGCTCTGGCCACCGCGATAATGCTCGCGCAGCAGCGCTTCGCGCACCACCACCTCGTCCCACGGCATCACATAGGTGCGCACCGCCAGCCGGTCGACCGGCGGCGTTGCGATGATCGACATGTCGCGTAGCCCCGACATCGCCATCTGCAGCGTGCGCGGGATCGGCGTCGCGGTCAGTGTCAGCACGTGCACGTCGGACTTCAGCTGTTTCAGCCGTTCCTTGTGGATCACGCCGAAGCGCTGCTCTTCATCCACGATGACAAGGCCGAGTCGCTTGAAATTGATATTCTTCGATAAAAGTGCGTGCGTTCCGACCACGATATCGACGCTGCCGTCGGCAAGTCCCGCGCGTGTCTGCGCGGCCTCGCCCGCCGGAACCAGCCGCGAAAGATGCCCGATCTTCACCGGCAGTCCATCGAAACGCTCGCGGAAGTTCTGCGCGTGCTGCCGCGCGAGCAGCGTTGTCGGGCAGACCACCGCCACCTGGTTCCCCGCCATCGCGCCCACGAACGCCGCGCGCAGCGCCACCTCGGTCTTGCCGAAGCCGACATCGCCCACGATCAGCCGGTCCATCGGCTTGCCCGCCGCAAGGTCCGCGACCACGTCGTCCACCGCGCGCAGCTGATCGTCGGTCTCGGCATAAGGGAAGCGGTCCACGAACGCCCCGAAAGTAGACGCCTCCGCCTCGAAAACCTTCCCCGGCCGAGTCGCTCTCTCCGCGGCTACTTTGAGTAGTTCGTTCGCAATCTCCCGAATCCGCTCCTTCATCCGCGCCTTGCGGGCCTGCCAACTCGCGCCCCCAAGCTTGTCGAGCGCCACGCCCTCGGAGTCGGAGCCATAGCGCGAGAGAACGTCCATGTTCTCCACCGGCACATACAGCTTGTCGCCGCCCGCGTACGAAAGGTGCACGCAGTCATGCGGGCTCCGGCCCACCTCGATCGTGGTCAGCCCCTCGTAGCGCCCGATGCCGTGGTCCGCGTGAACCACGAGGTCGCCCGGCGTCATCATGGAAATCTGGTCCATGAAGGCATCGGCCTTGCGCGCCCGTTTCACGCGCCGCACCATCCGGTCGCCGAACATGTCCTGCTCGGAAACGAGCGCGACATCGCCTGTCGTGAAGCCGTGGTCGATCGGCAGCACCGCCATCGCAGCGCCGCCGCTCTTGGCGGCACCCAGTGCCTCCTGCCAGTTCTCCACGATATGCAGCGGCCCGAAGCCGTGGTCGGCAAGCAGCGTGTGCAGCCGGTCGCGCGAACCTTCGGTGTAGCTCGCCAGCACCACGCGGTGGCCGCTCTTGTGCAGCGCGGCGACATGTGTGCCGACGGCCTCGTAGATGTTCGCCTGCGCCGCGCGCTCCGGCGCGAAGTCCCGCGCCGCCGTCACGCCGAGGTCGAGCACGGCATCCTCGTCGGGCCGCGCGAAGTGCGTGGCGAGGTGCATCTGCCGCGCGTCCCACTCTGCCTTCGTCAGGTACAGCGCCTCGGGCGGCAGCGGCCGGTAGCTGCCTGGCTCGCGCGTCATCGCGGAAACGCGGTTGCCGTGATAATCGGCGATGGCGGCGAAGCGCTGCTCGGCGGCAAGGCTCGTGCCCTCGTCGCGCACGATGATGTCGGCCGCGCCCAGATAGTCGAACACCGCGCCGAGCCCGTCCTCGAACAGGGGTAGCCAGTTCTCCATGCCCGCGAGCCGCCGCCCGTCGCTCACCGCCTGATAGAGTGGATCGCTGGTTGCGGTTGCGCCAAAGCGATCGACGTAGCCACGCCGGAAGCGCTGGATGCTGTCCGCCGAAAGCAGCGCCTCGGAAACCGGCAGCAGGTCGAAGCCCGCGTTGGTGCCGGTCGTCATCTGGCTGGCGGGGTCGAACAGCCGCAGCGTCTCGATCTCGTCACCGAAGAAGTCCAGCCGCAGCGCGTGCTCGCTGCCTGCCGGGAACAAGTCCAGGATGCCGCCGCGTACAGCGAACTCGCCTGCGTCCATCACCGTATCGGTACGCACATAGCCGTTGGCCACGAGCATTTCGGAGAGCGCGTCACGGTCGATGCGTTCGCCCGGTGCGATGCGGGCCGAGAGCCGGCTCAGCCGCTCGGGCGCCAGCGTCCGCTGGATGAGCGCGTTCACCGTCGTCGCGACAAGCTGCGGCGTCGTCACCGGCCTCAGCAGCCCAGCAAGCCCTGCGACCCGCTCCGCCGCCACGCGCAGCGAGGGCGAAGCGCGGTCGTAGGGCAGCGAGTCCCACGCCGGAACGTACAGCGTCTCCACCTCGGGCGCGAAGAAGTGCGCGGCATCAAGAAGTTGATGCGCGGCAAGGTCGTCGGGCGCGACGAACACTGCGCGCGCGCCCTTCGCGAACGCGGCACGCGCGAGGTCCGCGAGCAGCCACGGCTGGAAACCGGCGGGTGCGCTTGCGAGCGTCAGCGGCGCCCCCACCTTTGCGATCGTCTCGACGTAGTTCTTCACTCCGGCGCCACCATGAAATCGAGCCGCGTCAAAGCGTCGAGCAGCGGCCCATGCCACCGCTCCGGCGCCTCGGCCGTGCCGATCGCCCACGCCATGATCTCCACGTCGTCCTCTTCGAGGAACGCTTCCATCCACGCGATCTCGGCCTCGCCCCAGCCCGCGAGATAGCGGTCGGTGAAGCTGCCGATCATGATGTCGGCTTCCTTGGTGCCGCGGTGCCATGCGCGGAAGTGGAGCCGCCGCCGGCGCGCGTCGAGGGGGTTGGTCATCTGCGCTTTCGCCAATAGCAATGAGACGGAAAGCGCATTTGCGCCTCCCGCTGCATGGGGTTAGTCAGTTCGCGAAGCGAGATACCATGCGGCCCGATATCCTCAACCCCCTGTTCGCGGAAATCGCCGCGCTGAAAGGCGTAGGCCCGGCGCTTCAGCGTCAGCTCGAGCGGCTGGAGATCGCGCGCGTCATCGATCTCCTGTTTCATCTGCCGACGGGCGAGATCGAGCGCCTGCGCGTCGATTCCCTGCACGACGGCCTGGAAGGAAAGGTCGTCACGCTCAGCGTTGATGTCGTGGGTCACGAAACGCGCGGGCCGAAGTCGCCGTTGCGTGTGCGGGCCCGCGATGGGGACGGAAACCTGCTCGATATCGTGTTCTTCACCGATCGCGGCGGCTATGCGCGCCAGCTCCTGCCCATCGGCGAGCGCCGCGTCGTCAGTGGCCGTCTCGACCGCTTCGGGCAGAATCTCCAGATCGTCCATCCCGATCATGTCGTGGTGCTTGAAAAGGCAGGGGATATTCCCGAGCGCGAAGCCGTCTACGGCCTCACCGAAGGTCTCACCAACCGCCGCCTCCGCACGCTCGTCGAGCACGCGCTGGAGCGCGTGCCCGAGCTTCCCGAGTGGGCGGGCGGTTCGCTCGTGCGCCAGCGCGGCTGGCCGCGCTGGCACGAAGCGCTTGCCGCCGCCCATGCCAACGATCGCACCGTGCGCGACCGGCTTGCCTACGACGAACTTTTCGCGAACCAGCTCGCACTCCTCCTGATGCGGCAAGCATCGCGCCGCAAGGGTGCGTTGCCGCTCCGGGGTGATGGCCGCCTCATCGATGCCATGCTCCGCGCGCTCCCGTATCGCCCCACAGGCGCCCAGCAGCGCGCGGTTGCCGAGATTACCGGCGATCTTGCGCAGTCCGCGCCGATGCTGCGGCTGCTGCAGGGCGATGTCGGCTCGGGCAAGACGCTGGTCGCGCTCGCCGCGATGCTCGGCGCGGTGGAGGCGGGCGCGCAGGCGGCGATGCTCGCCCCGACGGAAATTCTCGCCCGCCAGCACATGGCGAACATCGCCACGCTCTTGGACGGCATCGGCGTCCGCGCCGAAATTCTCACCGGGCGAGAAAAGGGCGCGCAGAGGAAGGCCATCCTCGCCGACCTCGCGGCGGGGGAAATCCAGATCCTCGTCGGCACCCACGCGATCTTTCAGGAGGCGGTGGACTACAAAAACCTCGGCCTCGTCGTCGTCGACGAGCAACACCGCTTCGGCGTCGCGCAGCGCCTGATGCTGGCGGACAAGGCGGAGAAGACCGCGCACATGCTGGTCATGACCGCAACGCCGATCCCACGCACCCTCACGCTCACGCAATATGGCGAGATGGACATTTCGAAGCTCGACGAGATGCCCCCCGGACGCACGCCTGTGGAAACGCGTGTCATCAGTCAGGAGCGGCTGGAGGAGGTTGTCGAAGGCGTCGGCCGACTGCTCGCCGATGGCGGCCGCGCGTATTGGGTCTGCCCCTTGGTGGAGGAAAGCGAGGCCGCTGGCGATCTCGCCGCCGCCGATGCGCGCTACGCGATGCTGAAGGAACGCTTCGGATCCATCGTGGGCCTCGTCCACGGCCGCATGAAGGGGCCGGAGAAGGATGCGGTGATGGCGGATTTCCAGGCCGGTCGCATCCAGCTTCTTGTCGCGACCACCGTGGTCGAGGTCGGCGTCGATGTGCCCGAGGCGAGCCTGATGGTCATCGAGCAGGCCGAACGCTTCGGTCTCGCACAGCTTCACCAGCTGCGGGGCCGTGTAGGGCGCGGTGCCGCGCGCTCCGTGTGCCTACTCGTCCGCGCGCCCAACATCTCGGAAACCGCGCGCAGCCGCCTCGCGCTCATTCGCCGGTCGAATGACGGCTTCGAAATCGCCGAGGAAGACCTGAAGCTGCGCGGCGGCGGCGAGCTTCTCGGCGTCCGCCAGTCCGGCGACCCGGAGTTCCGCATCGCCACGCCCGAACAGGTCGGCGCGCTCGTCGAAGCGGCGCGCGACGACGCCCGCCTGCTCGTCGAGCACGAAGGCGGACTTTCCGGCCCGCGCGGCGAGGCGGCCCGCATTCTTCTCTATCTCTTCGGACGTGATGCCGCCGTCGGCCTCTTGCGTTCCGGCTAGCTGTTTGCGACAGCGCCAGGAGAGATGAAGACACAGCTTACTATCGCGCTGCTGCTCGCACTGGCGACGCCATCCGTCGCTGGGATCGACTGGGCGTCTGCGCGGCTTGAAGGCGCGATGTCGGCCTATCAAACGGGCGATTACCGTACGGCGCGGCGCGGCTTCCAACGCCTTGCCGAGCATGGCTCGGCGATTGCTGAAACGATGCTCGGCGTCATGTACGCAAAGGGGCAAGGCGTTCGGGCAAGCTCGGCTGTCGCTGCCGGATGGTTTCACCGCGCCGCCAGCCGCGGCTACGGCCCGGCGCAGATTGCGCTCTCGGATGCCTTCGCGCATGGTCAGGGCGTCAGCCGAAACGTCGACGACGCCTATTTCTGGGCGCTCGCCGCCACGACCGGGGGGGACCGCAGCGCCGAAGCGTCCGGCCGTTTGCGGGTCAAGACGCTCGGCAGATCTCTCAGTCCCGAAACCCGCGCAGAGATCGGCGAGGACGTTCATAACTGGCGTCCGCGCGCGCAGCGGGAGCGATAAGTCGGAGGTTTCGAAGGTGCACACGGGGTCTTGTCTCTGCGGTGCGGTGAGCTTCACGGTGGAGGGTGATCTGCCCGGGCCGGATGGCTGTCATTGCACGCAATGCCGGAAACAGTCGGGCCACTTTTTCGTGTCGACCGATGTGCCCCGCTCCGCACTTACCATCAGCGGCGCGGAAAACGTCCGCTGGTTTCCGTCCTCCGAAAAGGTACGCCGCGGCTTCTGCGCAACCTGCGGGTCATCGCTGTTCTGGGATCCGATCGGCCGCGACTGGACAGGGATCGCGATGGGTTCCTTCGATACGCCGACGAACACGCGCCTTGCCGTGCACGTCCACACGGCCGAAAAGGGCGATTACTACGACATCGCCGATAGTGCCCCGCAGTTCACCACGGTGCCGCCCCAGCCGCACTGAACGGGTGGTCTTACCCGAAGTTCACCACGCCGTGCCGCTTCTTCCCCGCCGACACGCGCACAGCGCCGGCGCCTGAAACCATCGCGGCGGCATCCGTCACGGCTTCGCCGTTCACGCGCGCACCGCCCTGCGTGATCAGGCGCCGCGCTTCGCCCTTGGAAGCGGAAAGGCCGAGGTCGACGAGCGCATCGACGAGCGGGATCGCGCCCGCCGCGGCGATGTGCGGCAAATCCTCGCCCGCGCCGCCTTCGGTAAATGTCGCACGCGCGGTTTCCGCTGCGCCCTGCGCGGCGTCCTCGCCCCGGCACATCGCCGTCGCCGCGTTCGCGAGCGTTTCCTTGGCGGCGTTGATCTCAGCACCTTCCAGCGCTTCCAGTCGCGCGATCTCATCCAGCGGCAGATCGGTGAACAGCTTCAGGAAGCGCCCCACATCGGCATCATGCGTGTTCCGCCAGAATTGCCAGTAATCGTAGGCGGGAAGCGACTCCTCGTTGAGCCACACGGCCCCCGCCATCGTCTTGCCCATCTTGCCGCCGTCGGCGGTGGTGATGAGCGGCGTCGTCACGCCGAACACCTCCGCGCCGTCCACGCGGCGTGCGAGTTCGACGCCGTTCACGATGTTGCCCCACTGGTCCGATCCGCCCATCTGCAGGCGGCAGGCGGCGCGGCGCGAGAGTTCGAGGAAGTCGTAGGCCTGCAGGATCATGTAGTTGAACTCGAGGAAGCTCAGCGACTGCTCGCGCTCAAGGCGCAGCTTCACCGAATCGAAGCTCAGCATCCGGTTCACCGAAAAGTGCTGGCCGATGTCGCGCAGGAACGGGATGTACTCCAGCTTGTCGAGCCACTCGGCATTGTCGACCATCACGGCGTCGGTGGGGCCGTCGCCGAAGGTCAGGAACTTCTCGAAGATGCGCTTGATCGAGGCGACGTTGCTCGCGATCGTCTCGGTCGTCATCAGCCGCCGGGCTTCGTCCTTGAAGCTCGGGTCTCCGATCTTGCCGGTGCCGCCGCCCATCAGCACGATCGGCTTGTGGCCGGTCTGCTGAAGACGGCGCAGCAGCATGATCTGCACAAGACTGCCGACATGCAGCGAGGGCGCGGTCGGATCGAAGCCGATATAGCCGGGCACGACCTGCTTCATCGCAAGCGCATCGAGCGCCGCCGCGTCGGTCTGCTGATGGATATAGCCGCGCGCATCGAGCAGGCGTAGGAGATCGGACTTGAATTGGGTCATAGCGGCCGGGCGCATAGCATGAGGGTGAGCGTATGAGTAGCGGGCTTTATCGCGCGGTCGGCCTGATGTCTGGCACGTCGATGGACGGAATCGACGCCGCGCTCATCGAAACGGACGGCGAGGGGCACGTCCGTCCGCTCGGTTTCCTCAGCGTTCCCTACGGTGAAGACACGCGCAAAAAGCTCCGTACCTCTATCGAACGTGCGCTTGGCATGGATGCGCCCGGCGCGGATCCGTTGATCGACGCCGCAGCGGCGGAGATCACCGCGCTGCACGCCGAAGCGGTGCGCGCGCTGCTGGATGGCGCCTCCGCTGACGTCGTCGGCTTCCACGGCCAAACCATTGCGCATCGGCCGGAACGCGGCTGGACATGGCAGATCGGCGACGGTGCCGCGCTCGCCCGTGCGCTCGGCATCCCGGTGGTTGCCGACCTTCGCTCGGCGGACGTCGCGGCTGGCGGGCAGGGGGCGCCGCTGCTCCCCGTCTATCACCGAGCGCTCGCCTCGGCGCTTGGCGGGCCGATCGCCGTTCTCAATCTCGGCGGCGTCGGAAATGTCACCTTCCTTGGCGACGACGATCAGATGATCGCATTCGATACCGGCCCTGCCAACGCGCTCATCGATGACTGGGTGCTTGCCGCGCAAGGGCTCAGCCATGATGCGGGCGGTGCCATCGCGGCGTCGGGCCTCGTCCACGAGGAGGTGCTGGCGCGCATGACGAACCTCGACTGGTTCGCCGTTCCGCCGCCAAAGTCGCTCGATCGTCACGATTTCTCGCTGAATGCCGTCAGCGGCTTGTCGTTCGAGGACGGAGCGGCGACCCTCACCGCGTTCACGGCGGAAACCGTCCGGCTGGCGCTCGCCCATCTTCCTGTACCTCCGGCGCGGCTGCTCGTCACCGGCGGCGGGCGGCACAACGCCACGCTGATGCGGATGCTCGCCACGCGCGCCGGCATTCCCGCCGATCCCGTCGAAGCCGTCGGCTGGCGGGGCGATGCGATGGAGGCGGAGGGCTTCGCCTATATGGCGGTGCGGCGTCTCCGCGATCTGCCGATCAGTTTCCCCGGCACCACGGGCGTGCCGTCGCCCACCGTGGGCGGTGTCATTTTCCGGTCCTGACATTCCTGTACGGCGGATGGCTTGCCAAAGGGCCGCGCAATTTTCTAACAAAGCGCGCGAGTCGTCGCTGGGACCGCGGCCCGAACAAGTTTTAAGGAGAGAATGATGACATCCGGTCTAGAATTCTGCGTCACCCCCGCGACGCCGGTCCCCGCTGCGGAGCGTGCGAAACTGATTGAAGACCCCGGATTCGGAAAGCTCTTCACCGATCACATGGTGACGATCGAATGGACCGAAGGGAAAGGCTGGCACAACGCCGAGGTGCGCCCGCGCACGCCGTTCTCGCTCGATCCGGCGGCGGCCGTGCTGCACTACGCGCAGGAAATCTTCGAAGGCATGAAGGCGTATCGCGGTCGCGGCGGCGAGATCACGATGTTCCGTCCCGAAGAGAACGCGCGCCGCTTCAACGAGTCGGCGGACCGCATGGCGATGCCGCGGATTCCCGAAGAGCTCTTTGTCGAGGCGGTCGAAAAGCTCGTCGCCGCCGATCGCGACTGGATTCCGGACGGGGAGGGGAGCCTCTACCTCCGCCCGTTCATGTTTGCGGACGAGGTGTTCCTCGGCGTGAAGCCCGCCGCGCACTACATCTTCTGTGTGATCGCAAGCCCGGTCGGTCCCTATTTCAAGGGCGGCGGCAAGCCGGTCACGATCTGGGTGTCCGACAACTACACGCGCGCGGCGACGGGCGGCACCGGCGCCGCGAAGTGCGGCGGCAACTATGCGGGCAGCCTCATCGCGCAGGCGGAGGCGACCCGTCAGGGCTGCGATCAGGTGGTGTTCCTCGATGCGGCCGAACGCCGTTGGGTCGAGGAGTTGGGCGGCATGAACGTCTTCTTCGTGATGGACGACGGCAGCATCATCACGCCGCCACTCGGCACGATCCTCCCCGGTATCACCCGCGCCTCGCTCATCGAGCTCGCGCGCGCCGACGGCGTGAAGGTGGAGGAAAAGCCGTACAGCTTCGATGAGTGGAAAGCGGACGCGGAAAGCGGCCGTCTGCGCGAAGTGTTCGCGTGCGGTACCGCGGCTGTCGTCGCTGCCATCGGCACGGTGCGCTATCGCGGCGGCGAATTTACCATCGGCGATGGCACGACGACCGGCCCGGTCACGCAGAAGCTGCGCGCGGCGCTCGTCGGCATCCAGCGCGGCGAGTCGAACGACGAGCGTGGCTGGATCCGCAAGGTCGGCTAAAACCTTGCAGCTTGCGGCCGACCTTAACGGTCGGTCGCGAGCCGCATGTCGAGGTAGGCGTCAATCACGCCCATCAGCTCGTTCATCTCGTTCGCGAAGAAGTGGTTCGCGCCGGGAACGGTCTCATATGTGATCGTGATGTGCTTCTGCGTCTTCAGCTTGTCGACGAGCTTCTGAACCGCGCCGTGCGCGACCACCTCGTCGGCAAGACCCTGCACGATGAGGCCTGAAGACGGGCAGGGCGCCAGGAAGCCGAAGTCGTACATGTTCGCGGGCGGCGCCACCGAAATGAAGCCCTTGATCTCCGGGCGGCGCATCAGCAGCTGCATCCCGATCCACGCGCCGAAGCTGAAGCCGCCAACCCAGGTGACGGGCGCTTCCGGGTTGAACTGCTGCAGCCAGTCGAGCGCGCTCGCCGCGTCCGACAGCTCGCCGACGCCTTGGTCGAACGTTCCCTGGCTGCGGCCCACGCCGCGGAAGTTGAAGCGCAGCGTCGCGAAGCCGCGCCGCACGAACGACTGGTACATCGCCTGCACGATGGCATTGTTCATCGTGCCGCCGCCCTGCGGGTGCGGGTGGAGCAGAATGGCGACGGGCGAGCGCGGCTTGTTGCCGGGCTGATAGCGTCCCTCGAGCCGGCCTTCCGGTCCGGGGAAAATCACTTCGGGCATCGATGGTCCTGATACTGTGCGCGGGAAAGCTCGTGCCTATATAGGAAAGACCCTTCCGGACTCAATGAATGAGTCGCGTTCAGCAAGGCAGTGAATTGAAGGCACGAATCTATCTCGACTGGAATGCGACCGCGCCGATGGCTGTTCCCGCCGCGGAGGCAATGGCGGAAGCCGCGCGCGCGTGGGCGAATCCGTCGTCCGTTCATGCCGAGGGGCGCCGCGCCAAGGCGCTTCTGGAAGACTGCCGCGAACGCATCGCCGTCGCGCTCGGAGCCTTTCCGCAGCAGACCGTGTTCACGAGCGGCGGCACCGAGGCGCTCGCGCTCGCGCTGAACGGTGCGAAGGCGAGCCGCCGCCTTGTCCTTGCGACCGAACATGCCGCCGTCCTTGCCGCCGCGCCGGATGCCGTGATCGTCCCCGTCGATGCGAACGGCCTCGCGCGGCTTCCCGCGCTTGCGGCCGGCGATCTTCTCGCCGTGAGCCACGCCAACAACGAAACCGGTGTCATCCAGCCGCTCGCGCAGATCGTCGAAACTGCTCACGCGGCCGGTGCGCGCGTTGTGTGCGACGCCGTGCAGACCGCCGGAAAACTTCCGCTCCCGCCTGCCGATTTCGTCGCCGTCTCCGCGCACAAGCTCGGCGGCCCGCCCGGCGTGGGCGCGCTCATCGTGCGCTGCGCCGATGATTTCGCTGCGATCCAGAAAGGCGGCGGGCAGGAGCGGGGGCTTCGCGGCGGCACCGAGAATCTTGTCGGCATCGCCGGTTTCGCCGCCGCGCTCGAAGCGCGCCGCGCGGACACCGACTGGCCCGCTCGTGCTGGCACCCTGCGCGATCGCATGGAGACCCGCCTCACCGCGCTCGGTGCGGAAGTCGTCGCCGCATCCGCGCCCCGCCTGCCGACGACGAGCATGATCCGCTTGGCGGGCGTCCCCGCCGCTACGCAGCTCATCCGTTTCGACATGGCGGGCATCGCCGTTTCCAGCGGCTCGGCGTGCTCCTCAGGCAAGGTAGGCGCCAGTCACGTGCTCGCCGCGATGGGGATCGGGTCTGTCGACGTGATCCGCGTCAGCCTCGGCTGGACGACGACTGAGGCCGACATCGACGCCTTCTGCGCCGTGTGGGAAACGCTCGCGGCGGCAAGGCAGGCGGCATGAACATCTACCTCGATTATCAAGCAACAACGCCCACCGATCCCGCCGTCGTTGCGGCGATGGAGCCGTTCTGGACTGCGAAGTTCGGCAACCCGCACAGCAATCATCGATACGGTTGGGAGGCCGAGGCCGCCGTCGATGTCGCCCGCGCCCACATCGCACGCCTGCTCAACGCCCATCCGGAATCCGTTGTTTTTACAAGCGGTGCCACCGAAGCGAACAACCTTGCGCTGAAGGGCGTTATGGCCCGCGCCGGGCGTCGTCGCCTCGTCACCGTCGCCACGGAGCACAGCTGCGTCCTCGAAACCGCGCGCTACCTCGAAACGCAGGGCTTTGATCTCACCGTGCTCCATGTCGGCGCGGACGGCCTCATCGATCTGGCGGCCCTTGAAGCCGCGCTCGGTCCCGACGTTGCGCTCGTCTCCGTCATGGCGGTCAACAACGAGATCGGTGTTATCCAGCCGCTCGCCGAGATCGCCGCCGCCGCGCACGCCGCCGGCGCCTTGTTCCACTGCGACGCGGCGCAGGGCTTCGGCAAGATCCCGCTGGATATGCCCGCGCTCGGCATCGACCTCATGAGCCTCTCGGCGCACAAGATCTATGGGCCCAAGGGCATCGGCGCGCTTGTCCTCCGCCCGGGCCTCGATCTCGAACCGCAGATGCACGGCGGCGGGCAGGAAGGGGATGGCCTTCGCTCCGGCACGCTCGCCGCGCCGCTCGCTGTCGGCTTCGGCAAGGCCGCCGAGATCGCCACCGCGCACATGGAGGAAGATGCTGCCCAGGCCGAAGCACTGTGGGATGCCTTTCTCGCCGCGCTCCATGTGCCCCACGTCATCAACGGCTGCACCGCGCACCGCTGGCGCGGCAACATCAACCTGCGCTTCGAAGGGCTGGATGGTGACCGCCTGATCGCGGACCTGCGCCGTCTCTCCATTTCCTCGGGCGCTGCGTGCGCCAGCGCAAAGGGGCGGCACAGCCACGTTCTCGAAGCGCTCGGGCTCAGCCGCGCGCAGGCGAAGGCGAGCCTCCGGATCGGCTGGGGCCGCTTCTCGACGGAAGACGAGGTGCGCGCTGCCGCCACTATGATCGAAGAGGCGGTGCTTATGCAGCGGAGGACAGCGGCGTGACGTTGGTGCGGTTCATATCGGCGGATGGCGCCAAGATCGTCGAGGTGGAAGCGAAGCCGGGCGAGCGTCTGCTGGAAATCGCACAGCTGAATGATCAGCCCTTGGAGGGCGTCTGCGAAGGGCAGATGGCCTGCTCTACCTGCCACGTCATCGTCGCGGAGCGGCACGCGGCGCTGCTGCCGCGCCCGAGCGTCGAGGAGGAGGACATGCTGGATTTCGCCTATGGCGTCACGCGCAACTCTCGGCTCGCCTGCCAGCTTTACACGGCCGAAGGTCTGTCGGAGCTTGAGGTGCGGATGCCCGCTGGGGCGGTGAACATGCAAAGTCGCTAGATTCTGTCTTTCTTTTGAAGTTTGGAAAGGGTCGAAGAAGATCTCTGCCAATCAATGGAAGGTTTTGGGTTGAATCTGCTCATAATGGGAGGTTTGGCGCCCGTATCGGCCAAAAATGCAGCTTTGAGGTGTTGTAACAATCTTGCGCGGAAAAGGATAAGGCAGTATAACTGACCTATTGAGGGAGAATCGATACATGGCCACCAAGCCCGCCATCACGCTCAGCGATAAGTATTTGCTCGAAGACGGGCGGGTGTTCATGAGCGGCGTGCAGTCGCTGGTCCGTCTCCCGCTCATCCAGAAGGCGCGCGACCGCGCCGCCGGCATCAACACTGCCGGTTTTATCTCGGGCTACCGCGGCTCCCCGCTTGGCACCTACGATCAGGAGCTCTGGCGGGCCAAGAAGCTCCTCGAAGCGCAGGACGTTCGTTTCATTCCGGGCGTCAATGAAGAGCTTGGCGCCACCGCCGTCTGGGGCACGCAGCACGTCGGCCTCAATCCGCACCGCAAGTTCGATGGCGTGTTCGGCATCTGGTATGGCAAAGGCCCGGGCCTCGATCGCGCGATGGACGTGCTGAAGCACGCGAACGCCGCAGGCACCTCGCAGCACGGCGGCGTTCTCGCCATCGTCGGCGACGATCACGGCGCCAAGTCCTCCACGCTGCCGCACCAGTCGGACCACAACTTTCTCGCCGCGTTTGTGCCGTTCCTCTACCCGGCGAGCGTCGATGAATATGTCGAATACGGCCTGCTCGGCATCGCCATGTCGCGCTTCGCCAGCACCTGGGTCGGCTTCAAGGCGACCGCCGACACCGTCGAAACCTCGGCGACGATCGACCTTGCCAAGGAACACCGCCGCATCATCCTGCCGGGCGACTTCGAAATGCCCGAAGGTGGGCTTGGTATCCGCGAAGGCGATATCTGGCGCGAGGAAGACACGCGCCTGCAGCGCTACAAGGGCTTCGCGGCGATGGCCTTCGCCAAGGCCAACGGCATCGACCGCACGGTGTGGGATACGCCGCGCCCCCGTTTCGGCATCATCACCACCGGCAAGGCCTATGCAGATACGATGGAGGCGCTCGACGCGCTCGGCATCGACGCTTCGGTCGCGCGCGACATCGGGCTTCGCATCTACAAGGTCGGTATGCCCTGGCCGCTGGAGCCGGACGGCATCCGCCAGTTCTGCGAAGGCCTCGAGGAAATCCTCATCATTGAGGAAAAGCGCGAGTTCATCGAACACCAGGTCCGCTGGCAGCTCTACAACTGGCGCGAGGACGTGCGCCCGCGCATCGTCGGCAAGCAGGACGAGAGCGGCGAATGGCTGCTCAGCCCCGATAACGAACTGACCCCCGGCATGATCGCGCACGTGATCGCCAGCCGCATCCAGAAATATCACGATACGGACCGCATCCGCGCCAGCCTCGCCTTCTTCGAAGAGCGTGCGAAAACGTCGGAAAGCTATACGCCACCCACCAAGCGCGCGCCCTATTTCTGCTCGGGCTGCCCGCACAACACGTCGACGAAGGTGCCCGAAGGCAGCCGCGCGATGGCGGGCATCGGCTGCCACATCATGTCGATGTGGATGGATCGCGACACCGGCAACTTCACGCAGATGGGCGGGGAGGGCGTGCCGTGGATCGGCGAGGCGCCGTTCGTCGACGAGCCGCACATCTTCGCGAACCTCGGTGACGGCACCTATTTCCATTCCGGTAGCCTCGCCGTGCGCCAGTCGATCGCGGCGGGCGTCAACATCACCTACAAGATCCTCTACAACGACGCCGTCGCCATGACTGGCGGTCAGCAGCACGACGGCGAGATATCGGTCGGCCAGATCGCCGCGCAGATGCTTGCCGAAGGCGCGAAGAAGGTCGTCGTCCTCACCGAGGACATGTCGCGCTACGAGGGCGAGACCGTCTCGGGCGTGCCGGTGAAGGACCGCGACTATCTGCCCGCGATCCAAAACGAATTCCGCGAAACCAAGGGCACCACGGTCATCATCTACGACCAGACCTGCGCTGCGGAAAAGCGCCGCCGCCGCAAGAAGGGCAAGTTCCCGGATCCCGATCGCCGCGTGTTCATCAACACTGCCGTCTGCGAAGGCTGCGGCGACTGCTCGGTGCAGTCGAACTGCGTGTCGGTGGAGCCGGTCGAGACCGAATTCGGCCGCAAGCGCCGTATCAACCAGTCGAGCTGCAACAAGGATTTCTCCTGCCTCAAGGGGTTCTGCCCCAGCTTCGTCACCGTTGAAGGCGCGCAGATCAAAAAGGCGAAGTCGGCGGATGTCGATCTGTCGGACGTGCCGCAGCCTGTGCTGAACGCGCCCGGCCACGGCTACAACATTTTCGTCACCGGCATCGGTGGCACCGGCGTGCTCACCATCTCAGCGCTGCTCGGCATGGCCGCGCACCTCGAAGGCAAGGCGTCGACGACCGCCGACATGGCGGGCCTCGCGCAGAAGGGCGGGGCTGTCTACAGCCACGTCCGCCTCGCGGACCGCAACGATCAGCTGCTCAGCCCGCGCATCATCGCCGGCTCGGCGGATCTCGTGCTCGCTTTCGATGCGGTGGTTGCGGTGGACAAGGCCGCGCAGAACCTGATGCTGCCGAACCGCACGGCGGTGGTCGCGAACGCCAACATCTCGCCGGTCAGCGATTTCGTGCGCGACCGCGATCTCAACTTCCAGCACGCCGCCATCGAGCGGGCGATCCGCAAAGCCGCGAACCCGAACGCCACGACCTTCGTGAACGCGGACGAGATCGCGACCGCGCTGCTCGGCGATGCCATCGGCACCAACATGCTGATGCTCGGCTATGCGTGGCAGCAGGGGCTTGTACCGCTGGCGCTGGCGAGCATCGATGCGGCGATCGATCTCAACGGCGTCGCCATTCCGTTCAACAAGCGCGCCTTCGCGCTCGGGCGGATGCTCGCGCACCGGCCGGACAAGGTGATGGCGATGGTGGAGGAGGCGAAGGGCCCAGCGCATGAGCCGCTTTCCGAAACGCTGGACGATCTCATCGCCCGCCGCGTGAAGGACCTCACGGCGTACCAGGATGCGGCTTATGGCGAGCGCTATGCGCAGCGGATCGCTGCCGTGCGTGCGGCCGAAAAGGCGACAAACCCCGATTCGGAGTGCCTGACGCAGGCGGCGGCGCGGTCGCTCTACAAGCTGATGGCCTACAAGGACGAGTACGAGGTCGGACGCCTCTACACGGATGGGCGCTTCGCGGCTGCGATCGGTCAGCAGTTCGGCGGCGACTACAAAATGAAGGTGCAGCTTTCCCCGCCGCTGTTCGCGCGTCCCGATCCGCGCACTGGACGCCCGAAGAAGTACGAATTCGGAGCGTGGATCATGCCGGTGTTCAAGCTGCTGGCGAAGCTCAAGGGCCTGCGCGGCACGCCGCTCGACATCTTCGGCTATTCGCAGGAGCGCAAGGATGAGCGCGCGGCCATTTCCGCGTTCGAGGGTGATCTCGATCGTTTGATCGCCGGGCTCCGCGCCGACAACGTCGCGCTTGCCACGTCGATCGCGTCATTGCCGCTCGATGTGCGCGGCTACGGGCCGGTCAAGGAAGAGGCGGTGAAGAAGGTCGCCGCCCGCGCTGCGGCGCTCTGGGCGAAGTGGCCGGGCGAGGCGCTTCGGCAGGCGGCATGAAAAAAAGCCCGGTGCGCCTTTGCTCACCGGGCTTTTTCTTGAGTGAGACCGCGTTTTACTGGTCGGCGGCGTCGCGAACGGCGTCGGCCTTGTCTTCCATGGCGTCGGCTTTCGCTTCGCCCGTTTCGCGGACGGCTTCAGCCTTATTTTCCATCGTCTGTTCGGTGGCCGAATCGACCCCGTCCAGCGTCGGATCCATGGTGTCGGCAGTGTCTTCCATCTGATCCGCCTGCGCATCCGCGCTGTCGCGCATCGCGTCGGCCTGATCTTCGATGGCGTCTGCGCGGTCTTCCGCCTTCTCCTCAGTCGGGCTGTTGCACGCGGCAAGTCCGCTGAACGCTGTCAGTGCCGCAGCCGCGGTGGCGATTCGAAAAACCCTGGATTGCATAGCGATCTCCTTATCCTCGGTCCCCCAATAACACCGCGCTGCCCCGTTGGTTCCGAAAGTCGCGATTGCGGTTGCCGCCCCGCTTGGTTAAGGAGCGCATCGACTATGCAGAACGAGAACAAAATTCGAACGCTGTGGCTGATCGGCTGCGGTAACATGGGCAGCGCGCTGCTGGCGCGCTGGATCGATGCGGCCGAAACCATCGTGGTCGTCGATCCGGGTTCGCCGCAGTTGCCGAAAGGGGTGGAGCATCTTCCTGCCCTGCCTGCGGGTGTGCTTCCGCGTCCTGACGTCGTCGTGCTCGCCGTGAAGCCGCAGGTAGCGCCGATGGCGCTCGCCGGGCTCCCGGCGCTTGTCGGGCCGGAAACGGTCGTTGTCTCGATCATGGCGGGCACCATGCTTGCCGATCTCGCGGCCTTTGCGGGCGAAGCGTTGCCCGTTCGCGCCATGCCGAACACGCCCGCCGCCGTTGGCAAGGGTGTCACCGCGCTCTATGCAAATGGCATCTCCGACGACGCGCGTGTTTCGGTTGAAGCACTCTTCGAACGCGCTGGACCAACCGTCTGGCTCGAATCGGAAAATCAGTTCGACGCTGTGACTGCCGTCTCCGGATCCGGTCCGGCCTACGTCTTCCGCTTTATCGAGGCGCTTGCCGCCGCCGGCGAGGCCGCTGGTTTGCCGTCCGAGCTTGCCGAGAAGCTTGCCCGCGCCACGGTTGTCGGCGCCGCGGCTCTCGCAGAAACCGATCCGCGCAGTCCCCGCGATCTCCGCGCTGCGGTCACTTCGCCTGGCGGCACGACGCAAGCCGGCCTTGAAGCGCTCGATGCGGATCCCGGCCTTCCGGCGCTGGTCCGCGCCGCCGTTCGTGCCGCAGCCGCTCGCTCGAAGGAACTCGCCGAAGGGCGTTAATCGCCCTGCTGGAGGTCGCCCACTGCTTCACGCAGATCGGGCGGAAGCAGCCCGCGTAGCACCGACCAGAAGCCGCCCACCGCCTGCTGCCCGGCCTCGGCGTAGGCCTCGGCCATGCGTCTGCGCAAAAGATCGAAAAGTTCATGTTCGAATGTCTTGCCTGCCTCGGTCAGGAACAGCCGGCGCTGCCTCCGGTCCCGCTCGCCGACCTTTTGCTCGACAAGGCCACCCTCCTGGAGGTCGGTCAGTACCCGCCCAAGCGATTGCTTGGTGATGTCGAGCAGTCGCAAGAGCTCCGAGACAGTCAGCCCCGGCTGGCGCGCCACGAAATACAGCGCGCGGTGATGCGCACGGCCATAGGGCGTGCCGGCGAGCTTGTCGTCTGCCCGCTTGATCAGGCTGGAATAGCCGAAATACAGGAGCTCGATGCCGCGGCGAACCTCGGCCTCACGAAGGAATAGCGGTGACGGCGGCAAGAAAGAGTCAGCCATATTGACGCATCTTGCATGGATCACGTCTCGGGAGAAGGTGTGAAAGGTCGGTGCGCACCTTTCATGGTCTTGACGCACGCAATCGTGGATGTGTGAACTGAGTCACACCTCAGCCCTTAAACTGAACTCCCCACCGGAATGATTGTTTAACGGCTTGATTTTGTATTACTTGCGCTTTAGTTGCGCTCGCGGTTGGGGAGTGCAAATTGATAAAGAGAGGCTGGGACATTGTCCCGTCCCCAAGCACAGGCATGTAGTATGAAATTGCGAGTTCAGGCTCTGACGGCGCTCTGTATTTCTGCCGTGTTCATTGTTACGCCCTCTCCCGTCTCACAGGGGCAGGCGAGCAGTGTTCATCAGCGCTATCATGCTGACAAGGGGCTCTATGCGCAGGATCGCGACGAGGCGGATCTTGAGCGCATTGATGACGAGACGCTGAAGGCCGTTGAAGCCCTTCTTTCGAATTGAGTCCGAACCGCGCGGTCACCTGTCTCGATATGGGACCGCGGCGAGTTGACGGGCATTTCTCGCCTATCTATCAGGCATGACAACCACTGTGATCGGGAGAGGGCGGGGCATGGCAATCGTGCGCGCGGCGTCGAGTGCAATACATGCTTTGGCGGTGGGAGCGGCGCGGCGATCACTGCTGCTTGCCCTGATGTTCGGTCTGGCCTTTCCGGCTGCGGCGCAGGTCGATCCGCGCGTCATCGAGCAATTGCAGGGGCGGCTACAGGGCACGCAGGATGCGGGTGCACAGCTCGATCAGGCACGCGAACAGAGCAGGCGCGTCACGCTGCCGTCGAACACGGACCTGACCAGCGAAGAGCGCGAACTCCGCCGCCAGCAATCACGGATTCAGTTGAATTCCCTCTATCTGCCGTCACCGGTCGAACAGCAGTATCGGGAACGGCTTGGCGATCCGTCGCTTCGGCAATTTGGCTATGATCTGTTCCGCGTTTCCGAAGGGGGCGCCGGTTCGGTAACGGGCGAGGTCTCCGATGGTTACGTGCTGGGACCGGGCGATGAACTGGTGGTCACGTTTCAGGGTGCCACCAACGCGAGTGAAAGCGCGCGGGTGGCCCGTGATGGCCGGCTGATCGTCGGCAGCCTGCCGCCCATCCGCGCTGCGGGCCGGACACTGGGCTCGGTGCGCACGTCGCTTTCCCAAGCAACGCGTCAGAACCTGCTCGGGACCGACGTGTTCGTTTCGCTGGGCGGCGTGCGTTCGGCGACGGTGCTCGTTGGCGGCGAGGTCGAGAGGCCAGGCCAATATCAGGTTACGGCACTGTCCGATGTCGCGAATGCGATTGCGCTTGCAGGCGGCATCCGCAAGGCGGGTAGTCTTCGGAACATCCGTCTCGTCCGGGGCGGGGTGACACGCACGGTCGATCTCTACGGACTTCTCGGTATCGGAACGGCATCGCGCATCCGCGTGCAGGATGGTGACCGCATCGTGGTGCCCGTCGTCGGCGATACGGTGGCCGTCGCCGGTGCCGTTGCGCGGCCCGGAATTTACGAGCTTCACGGCTCGGCGAGCGTCAGCGAGGTCATCGCTTACGCCGGCGGCGCGCTTTACCCCCGCGGATACCAGATTTCGATCAGCCGCATCGGAGACGACGGGCGCGAGATTTTCGTCCGTCCGCAGGGAACTGCCGCCGCCATCTGGTCGGGGGACGGCGTGCAGGTGCTTTCGGGTAGCGCAGGCACGGCTTTTGACCGGGTCATGCTTGCCGGCCATGTCCGCAACCCCGGCCCGCGGGCGCTCGCCGCCGTCCCGACGCTTGCCGAACTGATTGGCGGGCCCGAGGATTTACAGCTTGGCACCTATATGCCGATGGCCATCATCATCCGGCGCAATCCGCTCACCGGTATGCGCAGCTACGAGGCGGCAGACCTGCGCAGCGCGCTTGATCGCAGTCGCCCCGTGGCGCTTCGCGGCGATGATCGTGTGTATGTGTTCAGCGCCGACGACATCGCCTTCCTGAATTCGAGCGCGACACGCCAGATTATTCTGGGACAGGAAAATCCGAAGCCGCAATGCTACGCGCTTGAAAAGCTCCAAAGTCTCGTTGCGGATACGCAATCACCGCGTTTCAACGTGATTACGCGCGGCACGATCACAGTTGAACGTGAGGGGCGAGACGTTGCGGCAAGCGCAGGACGCGCGCTTACTGGCGCTGGTACGAGCGGGTCTAGTGAATCGCTGGAGGTGGTTCGTTCACGGCCTCTGCAGGACGTCGACAGAATGGACCGTGCGGCCCGCTCGCGGGACGAGAGCGATCGAGACCAGCAATACGACCGGAACGAGATTGAAGAATCGGATTCCGAAAAACTCGCCCGCAAGAATCGCGAGTGCCCTGCCGTCTTCGAGGATGTTCCGGAACTCCTTCCCGTCCTGATCGAGCACAGCGTCAGCGTTGGCGGCGCCGTTCGCCGACCGGGCGCCTATCCCGTGGCAGGCTCGATCTCTGCCGATGCCCTTGTCTCCGCGTCTGATGGCGTGATGGCGAACATGCGCGACCCCATGCTGGATATCACGCCGGCGAGCGGGCCGTTTACGCGCTATGAAATGGTGGCGGGGCAAGAGGACCGGCTTGCCAACGTTCTCGTGAGCGCCGGTGACGACATTCGCATCACGGCGAACAATGCGGCCTATGAAGCGGGCGCGGTGCTGCTGACGGGCGAGTTCAACAGCCCCGGCCTCTATACGATCCGCAAGGGTGAGCGGCTTTCCGAGCTCATCGCCCGTGCCGGCGGTCTCACCGATCAGGCGTATCCCTATGGCGGAGTCTTCACGCGCAGGAGTGTTCGGGAGCAGCAGCAGGACGGCTTCCAGCGCACCGCGCGCGAACTCAACACCTCGCTGCTTGCGCTGGCCGCACAGGAAAATGTGAACGGGCAATCGATTATCGCTGCGGGGGATCTGATCAAGACCTTGTCAGAGACGGAAGCCGTCGGGCGCATGGTGGTCGAGGCCGATCCGCGTGTGCTTGCCCAGCGTCCGGACCTTGATCCCATACTCGATGGCGGCGACACGCTGCATATCCCCAAGAAGCCGACCTACGTCCTCGCGCTTGGCGATGTCTCTAACCCGGGCGCCGTCCAGTTCCAGCCGGGCAAGTCGGTTTCGGAGTATGTCTCGGAGGTCGGCGGAACGCAGTCGACCGCCGATGATGGCCGTGTGTTCCTGGTTCTGCCCAATGGCAGCGCGCAGCCGGTCCGGTCCAGCTTCTGGCGGCGGTCCAACGTCGTTGTGCCGCCCGGCAGCACGATTATTGTCCCGAAAAACCTGCAGCCGCTGAGGACTCTCGGCATCGTTCGCGATGTTGCAACCATTTTCGGGCAATTGGCGACGGCCGTCGCTTCCGTCGCGATTCTGGCGGACCGGAACAACTAGTCGCAGCGGGCGCGTTGCCCGCCGCCGAACCTGTGGGAAAGAATGCATGAGCCTTGATGCTGCAACGAAGGTGGTCGTCGTCGGCCTAGGCTATGTCGGCTTGCCGCTCGCGGTGGCGCTGGCGCGCCATTTCGACACGACGGGCGTCGATATCAACGCCGCCCGCATCGCCGCGCTGAAAGACGGGCATGATGCGACACGCGAGATCGACAGCGACACGCTGAAGGCAAGCAGCCTCAAATATGCGTCCGACATGGCTTCCTGCGCGGACGCAGCCTTCATCATCGTGACGGTGCCGACGCCGGTCGACGGCGCCAACCAGCCCGATCTCGGCCCCGTCGAGGGCGCAACGCGCGCGCTCGCGGCGGCGATCACCGCGAGCTCGAAGCCCGTGGTTGTCTATGAAAGCACGGTCTATCCCGGCGTCACTGAAGAGATCTGCGGCCCGCTTATCGAGAAGGTGTCCGGCCTCAAGCAGGGCACGGACTTCTTCCTCGGCTACTCGCCGGAACGCATCAACCCGGGCGACCGCGAGCACACGGTCGACAAGATCATCAAGGTGGTCTCTGGCGAAAGCCCCGACGTTCTCGACAAGGTGGCGGCGCTTTATAACAATGTCACGACCGGCGGCGTGTTCCGGGCGGCTTCGATCAAGGCGGCCGAGGCGGCAAAGGTCATCGAAAACGCCCAGCGCGACATCAACATCGCATTCGTGAACGAGATCACGCAAATTTTCCAAAAGATCGATCTTTCGGTCTACGACGTGCTCGATGCCGCCGGCACCAAGTGGAATTTCCTGCCGTTCCGTCCGGGCCTTGTCGGCGGTCACTGCATCGGCGTCGACCCCTACTACCTCAGCTACAAGGCGCAGCAGCTTGGCCACTTGCCGCGCGTGATCCTCGCCGGACGTTCGATCAACGACAGCATGGGCGCTTATGTCGCCGACCGTGTGCACGACCGTCTGCGCAAGGCCGGTGATGTTCTCGTGATGGGCCTCACCTTCAAGGAAGACGTGCCCGATCTCCGCAATTCCAAGGTAGTCGATGTCATCGAGCGCCTGAAATGGCTCGGCCACAACGTCACCGTACACGATCCGCTCGCAGACCCGGAAGAAGCCGTGCACGAGTACCACCTCACGCTGGATGCCGATGCGCTGTCGCGTCGCTACAATGCGGTGGTTCTTGCGGTTCCGCACGCCGAGTATCTGGCGATGGGCCCGGCGGCGATCGGCGATCTTGTGAAGGACGGCGGCCTGGTCGCAGACATCAAGGGCGCGCTGCGCGACAAGGCTTTGCCTGCTGGGATCGGCCGCTGGCAGCTATAGGCGGCCACTCAATCGATACCACGCGAGGCCCGCGTACTCGTGGAGAGCAAGGTCCGCGCGCTCGATATTTTCGTTGAACGCGGGCGAGAATTGACGGTCGCTTGTCTGCCGGTCCACGGCGTAGGCGATAGCATCGACGCCCACGGCTTTCATGCACGCCATCGCGCGCGGCATATGGAAGCCTGACGTGACGAGCAGTACGCGCTTGCCCGGAAGGGAGGCGGCAATCCCGCGCGCATTGGCGCAGGTATCGAGCGTTCCGGTGATCTTGGCGATGCGGCCCTGCGGTAGACCCGCCCGGCGCCAGTAGTCGGCCGTCCAGTCGACATCGCGGCTGCCATCTTGGGTGACGCCGCCGACGATCCAGATTTTCGCCTGAGGATAGGCCTGCGCGAGCGCGAGCGCTTCGCTCACCCTTTCGCCGTGCGAGTCGAATTCCAGTGAACCTGACAGCGCCGAGGCGCGCAGCCTTTCCGCGCCGGCGAGCACCACGACGGCATCGATCCGGTCGGACAGGGCGGCCGGGCGCGGATAGGCAGCCTCCAGCCGGTTCATCAGCCAGTTCCCCGTCGGCAGGATGGCGAACAGGATGGTCCAGAGCGCCAGAAGCGCGCTGGCGGCGCGCGCGGACCGCAGCGCGCCGCAAAGCAGGAAGATCGCGGTGAGCAGTGTCAACCAGACAAACCAGGCTGCGGGGCCGAAAAGCGCCCAGAGCAGGTAGTTCAGCGACACGCCCGTCAGACGCCGTGATACGTGCGGAACCAGTCGACGAAGCGGGGTATGCCCTCCTCGATCGACGTGGTCGGATGGAAGCCGAGATCGCGCTCGATCGCGGAAATATCGGCGAACGTGTCCTTCACGTCGCCCGGCTGCATCGGCTCGAATTGCTTGATCGCAGTCTTGCCCACTGCCTTTTCGAGCACAGCGATCATGTGCATCAGTTCTTCGGAGCGGTGGTTGCCGATGTTGTAGATACGGTGCGGGGTCACCGATCCGCCGGCTTTCACACTGCCATCGTCGGGCGGCGGGTTGTCGAGGCAGGCGACGATGCCCGAGACGATGTCGTCGACGTACGTGAAATCGCGGCGCATGTCGCCGCCGTTGAACACCTTGATCGGCTCGCCCTTCAGGATGGCGTCGGTGAACAGCCACATCGCCATGTCCGGCCGGCCCCACGGTCCGTAGACGGTGAAGAACCGGAGGCCTGTCTGCGGCAGGCGGTAAAGGTGGCTGTAGGTCTCGCTCATCAGTTCGTCAGCCTTTTTCGTCGCGGCATAGAGCGAGATCGGTTGGTCGACGCGGTCCTCCACAGAGAACGGCAGCTTCTCGTTCTTGCCGTAAACTGACGACGACGAGGCATAGACGAGGTGCTCGACACTGTCCGAATGCCGCGCATACTCCATCAGGTTGAGGTGCCCGACGAGGTTGGAGTGCACATAGGCGTGCGGGTTCGTCAGCGAGTATCGGACGCCCGCCTGCGCGCCGAGATGGGCGATCCGCTCGACCCGGTGCGACGCAAGCTCGGTTTTCAGCCCGTCGAAGTCCGCGAAGTCCTGCTCAATGAAGGTAAAGCCGTTGTGACGCCTTTTCAGATCTGCGATACGATCGCGCTTCAGCTTCGGACTGTAGTAGTCGTTAACGTTGTCGATTCCGATGACCCGCTCACCGCGTGAAAGTAGCCGTTCAGAAAGGTGGTAGCCGATGAAACCTGCGGCTCCGGTCACGAGAAAAGTCATTGATTCATCCTGCGTAAAGCCGAGCCGTTGCACTTCGGCGCTGCACTGAGGGGAGTTAGCGTAGCGCTGGCCGGGCCGCAACGGTAAGGTCGGCCGCGCTGACGAGGAAGGGGCCAAGACATCGCGATGACTGCAATGAGCCTGAACATGCTCTGCGCTGCCATAGGTGTGGCGACCGCGCTTTTCGTGGGACAAAACGCCGGCCGCATCGGCGGCGTCCTTGGCCTTCTCGACTATCCCGATCCGTTCGGCGGCCGTAAACGTCATGCCCGCGTGACGCCGCTGGTCGGCGGCCTTGCCGTCGTGCTGGCATTCGAAGTCTCTGCGCTGCTGCTTTATCACCTCCTCGCCAAGGATTCCGCGCTGCTCGATTGGCAGGTCATGTGGCTCGGCTTCGCGGTCGGGGCGATGGCGTTTGTCGGTCTCGCCGATGATCGCATGGGCCTGTCTCCGATTGTAAGGTTGGCGCTGACTTCGTTCGTGCTGGTCCTGACGATCCTCGAAGTGCCGGACTTCCGTGTGGATTTCCTGCGCTTCGCCGGGGTCGATCAGCTCATCCTGCTGCCCGCGTGGGCGTCGGTGCTGTTCACGCTCGTCTGCCTCATCGGGCTTCTGAACGCGGTCAACATGGCGGACGGCAAGAACGGCATCGTGCTTACGCTGTCATTGATCTGGACGGCGGTGCTCTTCGCCCGCAACCCTCAACCTTTCGA
Source organism: uncultured Sphingosinicella sp. (assembly GCF_963974575.1). Classification (NCBI taxonomy): domain Bacteria; kingdom Pseudomonadati; phylum Pseudomonadota; class Alphaproteobacteria; order Sphingomonadales; family Sphingosinicellaceae; genus Sphingosinicella; species uncultured Sphingosinicella sp. The sequence goes on from NZ_CAXBBQ010000005.1 coordinate 243,063, forward strand.
TCCTCTGCTGTTCGGAATCGCCGGTAGCCTCGTTGTCATGCTTTGGTTCAACATGAAGGGCGCGCTTTTTCTTGGCGATGGCGGCAGCTACGGCATTTCGGCGATTTTCGGTCTGCTTGCTATCTATGCCTACAACCACAGCTTCGCGACATTCGACGCGGGCCAGGTGGCGCTGCTGTTCCTGATCCCCGTGCTCGATACGATCCGGCTGATGGCCTGGCGGATCGCGCAGGGCCGCAGTCCGTTTTCGGGGGATCGCGACCACCTCCATCACTATCTGCATGCGCGCTGGGGCTGGCCGATGGGTCTTGGCATCTATGCTGCGCTGGTGGCGCTGCCGAATTTCCTCGGCGTCATGTTCCCGGCCTACAGCCTCGCGCTGCTCGGCCTCGGCACCGTCATGTACGTGGCGACGCTCATCGCTGCGACACGCGGCGGCACGGTTCGTCGGGGCGTTAGAGCCTGAGACAAAGCCGTGGGCGGCCTCTTCCCAAAGTCGAAGCAGCGGCTATAAGGGCCGCCGCAAACACGGCATTCGCCGTTTCGAGCATCGCATTGGGGCGTAGCCAAGCGGTAAGGCAGCGGTTTTTGGTACCGCCATGCGGAGGTTCGAATCCTCCCGCCCCAGCCAAGCGTTTTCAGCACTTTCGCTAAAGCCATCCAAGCGATTCCGCGGAAGGTCTTGCGGCGTGGATGAATGGGTTTGGGCGGCAAGGGTCTTGCGCTCTGCCCACATTCCATCACCTCTCTCCTCCACCTATCCGTCCGGATAGGCGGGAACGCGTGTCATTTGTTCCCAAAAGATAGGATGAGCCTCGCCCCGCCCTCGGGCTAGAACCAAGGTCGCCGAACAGAGGACGCAGAACAGTCCAAGCGATCGGGAGCATCGCCGGCGGATGCGGAGGGGAAGTGGGATGCGGAGCCAATCTAGCCTGAACTATACGTGCGCCTGCCTTTTGGCTGGTGTTGCGACCATCGCCACGATGCCGGCGTGGGCGCAGGAAGCAAGCAGCGAAACCGCTGCGCATAGCGGAGAAGTCGAACAGATCGTCGTCACGGCCCGCAAGCGTGAGGAGCGCGTGCAGGACGTGCCGGATTCGATCAGCGTCTTCACGGCTGCAGCGCTCGAAGCGACGCGCATCGACAATGTGAAGGATGTGGCGCTTCGCGTGCCGAACCTCTCCATCGTTGAGGCGCAGCAGCCGGGCGTCGCGCTGCTTACCATCCGCGGTGTGGGGCAGGCGCGCAACGGCGAGCCGCCGATCGCTGTCGTTGTCGATGGCGTGCAGCTCAGCAACGCCTATCAGATCACGCAGGACCTGTTCGATATCGAGCGCATCGAGGTTCTGAAGGGCCCGCAGGGCGCGGTTTACGGCCGCAACGCCATCGGCGGCGCGATCAACATCACCACCAAGCAGCCGACGAACGATTTCGAAGGCTTCATCCAGGGCAGCTACGGTACGGGGCAGGACTGGCGCCTGTCCGCTGCGATCAGTGGCCCGATCGTCCCTGACAAGCTGTTGTTCCGCCTGGCGGGATCGCTGCGCGATTTCGACGGCGACATCGAAAGCGTCAACGCACCGCGCTCGAAGGAAGCGAACTGGGCGCAGGATAAGAACATCCGCGGCAGCCTGCTGTTCACGCCGTCGGACGTTGTCACCGTCGATCTGCGTTATTCGCGGCTTGAAACAGAAGCGGGTGCGGCGTGGTACGCCTCCGTGCCGCCCGGCAGCGACATTAATGAGCCGCGACCTTTTATCGGCGATTACCCCTCGTGGGCTAAGCGTACCCTGAACGATGCCTCCGCGAAGGTGGATGTCGATCTCGGCGCTGCGATGCTCACGTCGGTCACGGCCTATTCGAAGGTCTCGTCGTTCATCGATGAGGAACTCGATCTCAGTCCGCTTGACGGCATCATCGCGCAGCAGACGCTGAAGACGCGGAATTTCAGTCAGGAACTGCGGCTCGCCTCCACGGGCAACACGCGCTTCAAGTGGCTCGCTGGCCTCTACTATCTGAAAACGCGCCAGAAGCTCGATACGGAAATTTCCCTCGGCGCGGACTTTCTGCCGCTGTTCGGCCTGCCGCCGGAGCTTGCGCCGCTCCTGTTCGCGCAGAGCCGTTCGACCGATAACAACAAGGCGTATGCGGCGTTCGGGCAGGTCTCCTATCGGTTCGATATGGGTCTCGAGTTGACCGGGGCTCTGCGCTACGACGTAGACGACCGGCACCAGGTCGATCGCGTCGCGCCGGGGCTGCCCGAATATGATCGGACATTCAAATCCCTGCAGCCGAAGGTTTCGGCGACATGGTTCTGGAACGACGATTCGATGGTCTACGCGACCATCGCCAAGGGCTTCCGCAGCGGCGGCTTCAATCCGCTCGATATCATCACGCGCTCCTACGACAAGGAAGAGAACTGGAACTACGAGGTTGGGCTGAAGGCGAGCGCGCTCGATCGCAGGCTGACCCTCACCAGCGCCGTTTTCTACACGCGCATCAAGGATCGTCAGGTCTACACGCTCGACGTCAACAACTCGGCGCAGACGCTCACGAACCCGATCCCGAAGTCGGAAGTCTACGGCTTCGAGGCGGAGGTGATAGCGCGTCCGGTGCCCGGCTTCGATCTGTCAGCCTCGATCGGCTACACGGATTCGAAGATCATCAGCTACGACACGTCGGTCTTCGCGGGTCTTCCCTCGGCGGGTGATTACACCGGCAACAAGCTGCCGCAGATGGCGAAGCTCTCTTATGCCTTCGGCGCGCAGTACGAGCACGAGTTCGGCGACGACATGTCGATCACCCCGCGCGTGGAGCTGAACGGCTCCAGCGGCGCTTATTACTGGGAAGTCGACAACACCGACAAGCGCAGCGGCGTCAGTCTCGTGAACGCGCGTCTCACGCTGCGCAAGGGCGGCCTGTCGCTCGCGGGCTTCGTCGAGAACCTTTTCGACGAGGACTATATCATCGAGTTCGTGCCCGTCGAATGGAGCGGCGCGAGCGCGGGCGATCTGTCGGCGGCGGCGCCGGGGCGGCGCTGGGGCGTGCAGGCGAAGCTGCGCTTTTAGGGGAGTTTCGATATGGGTAAGGCGCAGGTCGTCCGCCGGTTCAACGTACCGGCGGAAACGCTCTGGAGCTATCTGTCGTGGCGCGGCATGGAAAAGCTCGCAGGCGGCGGTTTCTTCAAGCGCGTGGTCTTCGAAGGCGAGGGTGCGGAGGTCGGCGCCACCAAGTGGATCCACCTGCCCGAAGGCCCGCCCATCCGCGAGCGCCTCGAATGGCTCGACGCGGCCGGCTACGCCTACGGCTACCGCGTCGTCGACAGCGGCCCGCTGCCGATCACCGACTATGTCGGGGAACTCCGCATCACGCCGTGCGGACCGGCGGCGTGCGACGTGGTGATCCGCAACAGCTTCGTGGGCGTCACCACCGACGATGGCTGGGGCCGGGAGTGGGAGACCATCGAGAACAGCCTGCTCGACGAGATCGAGGCTCAGCTCGGCGGCGCGCCCGCGCCCGCGCCGGAAGATGTCGCGGCAGCGATCCGCGCGGCGAGCGACCAGTTCGAGGCGGACTTCCGTAGCGGCGATCCCGAACGCCTCGTCGCGAACTACTATGTCGATGATCCCCGCATCGCCGTGCCCGACACGCCGCTGCAAAAAGGCCGCGACGCTGCGATTGAGGTCTTCCGCGGCCTGATGGACGGCTTCGCGGCGTGCGACCTCCGCCAGGTGGAGGTCAGCCACGGCGGCGGCGACATCGCGTTCGAGCTTGGCGAATCCACCGTGCATCCGAAGGCGGCCGGCGAGGCGCCTACGCGCGTGCGCTACACCATCCTCTGGCGCCGCACCGCCAAGGGTTGGCGCGTGGATACGGACTTCTTCGCGTGGGGCGCGCTTTCGTGATAGGCTCCCGGGCTTGATGTGACGGGGCTGGGAGGGAGCGATGCCGGTCGATCACAGCCTTGAAGCCGATACTGCCGCGCTGCCGCATCGCTTCGGCCCCGTGCGCGGCGACGTGCCGCTCGTCCGGCGCCAGCTTTTGCTGCGCGAGCTGACCGAAGCGAGCCTGCTGCGCCAGCTCACCATCGTTCGCGGCCCCGCGGGCTCCGGCAAGACCGTGCTCCTCACGCAGTGGGCCGACCTTCTGCGCCAGATGGAGCGCCCGGCGGCATGGCTCACGCTCGATGCGTCGGACCGCGCCCCCGCGCTGCTCATCGCCGCAATCGCCGAAGCGCTGGCGCACGCGGGGTATGACGATCTCGCCGAAGCCTTCGCCGCGATCGCGCCCGGCTTCTCCCCGGATGCGCCGGAGGCCTCGGCCCGCCGGCTCGCTGCTGCCGTCAACCGCACCGCGCGCAAACCCATCCTGATCCTCGACGGCTGCGAGGCGATCGACACGCCTGAGGCCTTCGCGTTCCTCGCGAGCCTGCTCCTCCATTCGCCCGCGCTCCGCCTGGTGCTGTCGTCCCGTCGTCGCCCGCAGCTTCCGCTCGGCGCCCTCCGCGCGCGCAATCAGCTTCTCGAGATCGGCCCCGGCGACCTCGCCTTCACGCCCGCGGAAATTCACGCACTGCTTTCGAACCAGGTGCCGGAGCTCTACACACGCCGCCTCCACGCCAGCACAAGCGGTTCGGCCGTCGCGGTCGCCTTCGCGCGGCGGTCGCTCGATCACACGCCGCGCCCCGGGCACGATTGCGGCACGTGGCAGGACTGGCTCGGCGATTATTTCCGCGACGAGGTGCTGAGCACGCTCGATCCCGATCTCCGCGCCGCCATGAGCCGCCTTGTCGTCGTCGAACGCTTCGATCTTTCGCTTGCCGAGGCACTCGTCGGGAATGTGGCGCTGTCACTGGTGGAAAAGCTCTATCACGACGAAGGCCTGCTGCTCCGCGATCTCTACACGCAGGAATTCCATTTCCCCGAGATGCTGCGCCGGTTCCTTGATGATCGGCTCGCGCTTATGGACGCGAAGGAACGCGCTGCGCTCCACGCCCGCGCTGCCGACTGGTTCGCGGATCGCGGTCTGTTTCAGGAAGCGCTTCGCCACGCGATCGAGGCGGGCGAACGCGAGCGCGCGCTCGCGCTCATCGAGCAGGTCGGCGCGACCACCGTCGTTACGCGGCAGGGTATCGCGGCGGCGCGGCTGATGCTCGATTCGATCGGCATCGCCGCCGATCCGCGCTGCCCGAGCGCACAGCTTTCGCTCGCCGTCGTCAGCGCCCATGAAGGCCGCATCGTCGACGCGGTCGAGCGTCTTCAATCGGTGCGACTCCAGCTTGAAAACGCGGAGACCCGAATCGATACCGCGCTGATCGAACGCCAGTTCCTGATCGCCGAGGGCTTCGTCAACGGCTTCCTCGATCACCGGGCGAGCGCCGAGGATGAAGCCGCGCTCGAACGCTACATCGCCGAAGCCCCGCCGGGCGATCATCATGGACGCGCGCAGGTCCATATCCTCCGCTCGTGGAACAGCTACTGCGGCGGCGACCTCGTCAAGGCGGAGCGCGCGGCCGTGGAAGCCGCGATCGATTACGCGGGCACGGAGAGCGTTTTCGGTGCGCTGTTCATGCATGTGCACCGGATGCTCGCGCAGTTCTGGCGGAACGATCTCGAAGGCGCGCTCGCTGAATCCGCGCTCGGCGAGAAGATGGTGCGGCTGTTCTTCCCGGAAGACCAGCGGTTGCGCGTGCTCACGGAGATGCTGCGCACCAGCATCCAGTTCGAACTCGGCAAGCCGGATCTCCACGCCAATCCGCTCGATCTCGCCGCCATGGTCGGCGCGGTGGAGGCGTGGGTGGAGGTGCAGCTCTGGGCGCATCGCTATGCCGCGCGCGCCGCCGCCGCGGCGAACAGGCTGGATGAAGCGCGCGCGATTCTCGCGAACGGGGTCGAGGTCAGCGAACGGCTGCAGACCCCGCGACTTGCATGGAACATGGGTCTCACCGGCGCGCTCATCGAGGCGCGCAGCGGCGCTGTGGACAAGGCGTGGCGAGATGTGGAGGCGCTCGGCCTTCCGGGCGGCGCCTTCCTCACCGCACCGGGCATTCCCCTCACGTGGCAGGAGCGTATCGGCGGCCTGCTCGCGCTCGCCGAACTCCAGACGTCGGCGCGCAGTCTCGATGAGGCCGCGCACTGGCTGCGCGTCGCCGAGGAGGAGGTCGGGCGTACCTCGGCGCTACGCTTTGCGACCGAGATCGATATCGCCTGGGCGCGTATCCACCATGCCGAGGCGAAGCCCGCGCTCGTTCGCGCGAAGCTGCAGGCGGCGTGCGGGCACTGCCAGGGGCTGCTACCCGCGCGGCTGTTCGTGGAGGCGGGCGCGGCCCTTCAGCCCTATCTCGCCGAGCTGCCGGGCTGGTCGACGCCCGATCCGCAGCGCGGCGACATTCCGCTCGCGGGCACCGACCCGGCGCTGGCGTCCAGCGATCCGCTCACAGTGCGCGAGCGGCAAATCCTGCATTTCATGGGGGAAGGCCACCCCAACAAGGTGACCGCGCACCGCCTCGGTCTCAGCGAGGCGACGATCAAATTCCATCTGCGCAATATCTACAGGAAGCTGAGCGCGCAGAACCGCACACAGGCGCTGGCGCGCTACCGCGCGCTCGTCGGCGCCACACCCGTCGGGGGATAGCAACGCGATCGGGGGCGGCAGCGCCGCCCCCGGATCGGTTCAGGCTGCGGCAGCCGCAGCCTTCCGTTCGAGATGATCGATAATCTGCTTCGCCAGCGGTTCGGCGGAGGCAGGATTCTGACCCGTGAAGAAGGGCGGGTCGCAAACGACATGCGCGCCGAAGGGCTGCGCCGCCGAATAGATCGCGCGCAATTTGCGCAGCATGTCTTCGGGAAGCACGGGCACGATCTTGTCGACGCCCATCATCACGTCTTCGGCGTTGCTGATCGATGTGAGCTTGCGGTTCTTCACCAGTGGCTCGCCGTTCGGGTCGACCGTCTGCACCAGTCCGATCACGCCGTGGCAGATGCCCGCGACGACATCGCCGCGCGCGAACAGCGTTTCGGCGAGGCGCTTGATCACGGGGTTGTGCGGGAAGTCCCACGTCGTCGCGGTGCCGCCGACGAGGAAGATTCCGTCCAGCCCTTCGTCGCCGATACTTTCGAGCGGCTGCGTGCCGTTCATCTTCGCCGATGCGGTCGCATCGCCAAGGAAGCGGCGTCCGTTGTCGCTGATCCACGCATCCTCAAGGCTCATCGGATCGATCGGCGCCTTGCCGCCCTTCGGCGACGCGATCGCGACCTCGAAGCCGGCGTCCACGAACTGCCAATAGGGTGTCGCCAGCTCTTCAAGCCAGCTGCCGCTGGCGTTGCCGCTCGATCCGAGCTCGCCGTGCGAGGTGACGATAAACAGGATTTTCTTGGGCATGTCGGGCTCCGCTTGCTCCGCTGATTGGAATGGAAGGACCATAAGCGGCGCGGGGACAAGCACACACACGTCCGATCGGCGAGCATTGCCCGTCCGTTAGGATAGGGCTGCATACCGCTGCATTGGCCGTACGTGGGGCTATGCGCCGCTGTATGCTTGACCGATGCTCCAGCCTCATATTCCATTCCAGTGGACCAAGAGGGAGGTCTCGCATGTCGCTTGATGATGTCAGTAAGCCACGCGGTCTCGATCAGCCGGTAAAGCGGCCTTTGAGCCAGCCCGTGCCGTTCGAAGGTGAAGACGGGCTCTTCACCCAGTCGTGGTATCCGATCTGTCTGTCGAGCGCGGCAACGTCGTCTTTCGTGCGCGGCTTCGATTTCCTCGATGGGCGCGTCATCGTGTTCCGCGACAAGGAAGGCAAGGCGCACGTGATGAGCGCGTATTGCCCGCATCTCGGCGCGGACCTTTCAGTCGGCGACATGGTGGATGGGCAGGTGCGCTGCGTGTTCCATCACTGGCGCTACGGCGCGGATGGGCGCTGCTCCGGTATGCCGAGTAGCGATCCGATTCCGCCGACCGCGCGGCTCTTTGAATTCCCCACCTGTGAGAAATACGGCCTCGTCTGGGCATACAACGGCACCGACCCGCACTATCAGCTGCCCGATTTCCCGTATCCGGACGATGAGCTGGTCTTCAAGATCAAGACGTTCGGCGAGGAAATCCCCACCGATCCGTGGGTGCTCTGCGCCAACACGCCGGACATGCAGCACATTCGCTACCTGCACGGCATCGTCATCAACGGCGACAATCCCCACGACGCCGTCGAGTGGACCGACCATTCGATGTACTACGAATTCGAGGGCGCGCACGTCACTGGCGATCCGGTCAGCCACCGCATCGGCATCGTCGGCACCAGCATGTATTTCCAGAGCACCAATTTCGCGGGGCGCTGGTTCGGTTTCGTGTCGCCGTTCAGCCTCAACCGGCCGGGCCGCTCCACGGTGTTCATCGTCGTCTGCGCGCGCAAGGACATGGGCACGCCCGAAGAGATCGATGAGTATCTCGAGTTCGTGGCCGATCTGGAAACACGTGTGGTGCTCGATGATCTCATCAACATGCAGACGATCCATTTCAAGCCCGGCACGCTGACGCGCAGCGACAAGACGCTCGCGCGCTTCTTCGACTACATGCGGGATTTCCCGAGGGCGCATCCCTCGGCCGATTTCATTCGCTGATCGGCCGGGCGTGGCGGGGGAGAGCGGAGGCTACGCGGCGCCGAACGATCTTGGGGCGCTGCGTGCGTTCCTTGATGCCCATCCCGGCGCGGTGATCCTCGCCGGGGGGCAAAGCCTGCTGCCGAGCCTTCGGGGGCGTGCACCTCCGCTGTTCGTCGACATCGGTCGCATCGCGGCGCTGAAAGCGATCGAGGTCGAGGGGAAACGGGCGCGGGTCGGCGCGGGCGTCACGCTCGCGGCGCTCGCACGGCATCCCACCGTGGCCGGCGGATTTGCGGACGCGATCGGGTTCGTCGGCAACGTCACCATCCGCAACCGCGCTACGGTTGGCGGCTGCCTCGCGTGGGCCGACCCGCGCGGCGAGTTGCCGCTCATTCTGCTTGCACTCGGCGGAACCGTCGTCACGGACAGGCGGGAGGTCGCAATGCAAGACTTCATCACGGGTCCCTCGTGTACCGTACTCAAACCCGGCGAGGTCATTCTGGCCGCGACGTTCGAAGCTGGACGCAAACTCGCCTTTGAAGAATTGCTGGTGCGGAATTCGACCGGGCGCGCCGTTGTGGCCGTGGCCTGCGAACGGGTGGGGGGGGCGATGCGCTACACGGTGTCCGGCCTCGTCGACCGTCCCGTCCGCAGCGCGCCGATGGCGGACGATCCCGATGCGTGGCTGGGTGATCTGATGCGGCAATTCCCCGTCCTCGACGATGCGAGTAGCCCGGCCTATCGGCGGCGCGTTCTTCATGCGCTCGCCCTTCGCGCGAGGGAGCGGGCGTGACCGACATTCCCATCAATCTGCGCATCAATGGTGCAGCCGTTGCGGCGCGTGTCGCGCCGGACCTCACGCTTGCGGATTTCCTGCGCGGCGATCAGGCGCTGAAGGGTACGCACGTCGGCTGCGAAGAGGGCGTTTGCGGAAGCTGCACGGTGCTTGTGAACGGAGAGACTCTGCGGTCATGCCTGACGCTCGCCGCGCAGATGGATGGCGGCGATGTTACGACTGTCGAGGGTTTCGATGATCCGTCGGGCGCCCGGCTCCGCAAGGCGTTCGCCGAGAATTTTGCGGCGCAGTGCGGTTTCTGTACGGCGGGCATGATGGCGGTGGCGCGCGAATTCCTTGCGGACGATACCATCGCCGATCACCGCGACGAGGCCGCGATCCGTTCCCGCCTCGATGCGGTCGTGTGCCGCTGCACGGGGTATCAGGCCATTGTCGCCGCCGTTCGCGCCTCGGTGCCGGAATGAGCGTGATCGGCCAATCGGTGCGCCGCGCGGCGCTCGATCGCTTCGCGTCTGGGCGCGGCCGCTATGTGGGCGACATTGATCTGCCCGGCATGGCGACGGTCGCCTTCGCGCGCAGCCCCGTCGCGCACGCCGAACTCCTCGGCATCGATGTCGCCGCCGCGCGCGCCATGCCCGGTGTTCTTGCCGTCATCACGGGTGAAGACATCGCGGGTTTCGCGCCGCAGCCGTCGCTCTGGAACCTGCCGGGCCAGAACCATTCGGGCCTGAAGGCGCTGGCGACCGATCGGCTGCGCTACGTGGGCCAGCCGTTCGCCGCCGTGGTCGCCCTCGATCGCCGCACCGCCGAAGCGGCAATCCGCGCCATCGTTCCAAAGTACCGCGCGCTCCCCGTCGTTGCCGACATGGATGCCGCGCTCCGCGCCGATGCGCCGCGTCTTTACGATCATTGGGCCGACAACGTCGTCGCCCGTCCCCATTGGCAGGCGGGCGACATCGCCGCCGCCTTCGATGGTGCCGCGCTCGTGATAAGCGACCGCTTCACGACCCAGCGCGTGCATCCCTGTTCGCTCGAACCGCGCGGCGTTGTGGTCGCGCCCGATCTCGACGGGGAAAGCATCACGGTGTGGCTCTCCACCCAGTCGATCCACCAGGTACGCGCCGGCATCTCCGAATGTCTCGGCCTCCCCGAGCACCGCATCCGCGTCATCGCGCCGGACGTAGGTGGATCGTTCGGGATGAAGGCCTGCATCTACGGCGAGGAAGTGATCCTCGCCTTCCTCACGCACCGTATCGGTCGTCCGCTTCGCTGGATCGAAACCCGCGCCGAAGCCTTCATCGCCTCCACCCACGGCCGCGACGAACGCGTCGACCTCGCCGTCGCCTTCGACCCCGACGGCCGCATCCGCGCCCTCCGTTCCACCATCGTGCTCGACAAGGGTGCCGACCCCTACGCGACCTCGATGGGCACGGCCTGGATCACCGGCGCGGTGATGACCGGTCCATACAGGATCGACACGATCGACATCGAAGCCCTCGCCGTCGTCACCAACAAGACCCCGACTGGTGCCTACCGCGGCTTCGGCCAGCCGGAGGCGAACTTCGCGCTCGAACGCGCGCTCGACATGGCCGCGCCCCGCCTCGGCCTCGATCCTGCGGAGCTTCGCCGCCGCAACCTCGTCGCGCCTTCCGAAATGCCGTACCCCACGCCGACCGGCATCGTGCTCGATAGCGGGCGCTACGCCGATCTCCTTGATATGACCCTCGAAAGATTCGGCTACGACAATGCGCGGTCTGCCCAGCCACCGTCGCGCCGCCGCACCGGCGTCGGCATCGCCTGCTACGCTGAAACCACGAACTTCGGCCCGTCGCCGCTTTGCAAGCTGATCGGCGTCGACAGCGGCGGGTTCGATATCACGGCGATCCGTATGGAGCCGAGCGGCCATGTGCGCGTCTTCGTCGGCCAGACGCCGATGGGGCAGGGCATCGAAACTGTGCTCATGCAGGTCGCCGCCGACGAACTCGGGCTCCCGATCGAGGACATCTCTATTGTCCATGGCGACACGGTTTCGTCCGCCTACACTGCCTATGCGAGCGGCGGCAGCCGCGGCGCGGGGGTCGCGGGCGGCTCGACCGCGCTTGCGGCGCGGCGACTGCGGGCGCGTATCCTGCGCTGGGGCGCGCATCTTCTCGACGCGCTGCCCGAAAGCGTCCGCTTCGTGCAGGGCGGCGTCGAGGTGATCGACGTGCCGTCGCGCCGCGTCGGTATCGCGGAGATCGCAGCGGCGGCGTACAAGGCGTTCTCAACGCCCGAAGGTTTGGAGCCCGGGCTTGAGGACAGGGCTGCCTACGATCCGCCCGCGCTCGCCATCGCCTACGGTTGCGTCGTGGCAGAGGTCGCTGTCGATATTGATACGGGCAAGATCGCTGTGGAGCGTATCGTCTTCGGTCACGATTGCGGCGTGCAGATCAATCCCGCGATCGTGGAGGGACAGGTGATCGGCGGTCTCGCGCAGGCGCTCGGCGCGACCCTGTTCGAAGAGGTGCGCTACGATGCCGACGCGCGGCCGCTCACCCTGTCGCTACAGGATTATCTGCTGCCGCTGGCCTCGGACGTACCGCACGTCGAGCTCGTGCATTTCGAAACGCCGACTCCGTTCTCGCCCATCGGCGCAAAAGGGGTCGGCGAAAGCGGCACGATCGGTGTGCCCGCCGCCATCGCCAGTGCGGTGCAGAATGCGCTCGGGGCGGCATCGCCGCTCGTGACGCTGCCACTCACCGGCGAGCGTGTTTTGGCTGCCCTGTCAGGCGACAACGCGCCGTCCCGCTCTCCCGGTTGACATATCCCGCCTGGAAAATGATGATCCTGATCAGGATTGTTTCCAGGGATGGGTCAGGGAGTCGCGCGATGAAGGCAGCACTGGTTTTGGGCGTGGCGCTTGCCGCCGGTTTCGCGCAGGTCGCCGCTGCGGAGGCGCCGGCCGATGCCAGCAAGGTGGAGATGCGCTGGGGCGAGCGCATTCCGCTGCGCGACGGCGTAAAGCTCAGCGCCACTGTCTACCTGCCGAAGGGGCAGGCGGCCCCCGCGCCCTGTATTTTCACGCTGACGCCCTACATCGCACAGAGCTACCACGATCGCGGCGTCTATTTCGCGGCGCACGGCCTGCCGTTCCTCACCGTAGACGTGCGCGGGCGCGGCAACTCCGAAGGCGAATTCCGTCCCCTCATCCAGGAGGCGAAGGACGGCCATGACGTCGTCGAATGGCTCGCGAAGCAGCCGTATTGCAACGGCAAGGTTTCGATGTGGGGCGGATCTTACGCGGGGTACAACCAGTGGGCGACGGCGAAGGAAGCGCCGCCGCACCTCGCCACGATCGTGCCCGTCGCCTCGCCCTATCCGGGCGCCGATTTCCCGTCGCGCAACAACATCTCCTACCCCTATCTGATGCAGTGGCTGACCTTCACGGATGGCAAGGCTTCGCAGGGCAACATTTTCGGCGATTCCGCCTTCTGGGCATCGATCGCCCGCGAACGCTTCGAAAAGGGCGAGGCGTTCAGCACGCTGCCCCGCATCTTCGGCGGCGAGCAGAAGACGCTCGTGGAATGGATTTCGCATCCCGCTGTCGATGCGTGGTATGACAGTTACGCACCGACCCCCGAGCAATTCCGGGCGTTCGACATGCCGATCCTCTCCATCACCGGCAGCTACGATGGTGACCAGCCCGGCGCGTTCGAATTCTACAAGACGCACATGAAGCTGGGCTCGGAGAAGGCCCGCGCGAACCACTATCTGATCGTCGGACCGTGGGACCATGCGGGCACGCGCACGCCGCAGGCGAAGGTCGGCGGGCTGACCTTCGGTCCGGCGAGCCTCGTCGACCTGCCGAAGCTGCATGTCGAGTGGTACAACTGGGCGATGGCGGGCGGCGCGAAGCCAGACTTCCTGAAAAAGCGCGTCGCTTATTACGTAATGGGCGCCGAACGCTGGCGCTATGCAGACACGCTGGAAGGCGTCACGGCCGAGGAAAAGCCGTTCTTCCTCGATTCCACCGCCAACGCCAACCGCGTGATGGCATCGGGATCGCTCTCGCCGGCATCAGCGGGCAAGGGCAGCGCCGACAGCTACGTCTACGATCCGCGCGACGTGTCGGGCGCCGCGCTCGAAGCCGGCCTCGATCCAAGCCTCCTCACCGACCAGACGCTGGTGCTCGCGGCGGACGGCAAGCAACTCGTCTATCACAGCACGCCTTTCGACAAGCCGACCGAGGTTTCCGGCTTCTTCCGCCTGTCCGCGTGGATCTCGATCGATCAGCCGGACACGGACTTTCAGGCTTCGGTGTACGAGATCACGCCCGACGGCGGCAGCATCCTGCTGACGAACGACATCCTGCGCGCGCGCTACCGCGAGTCGCTGCGCGAAGCGAAGCTCGTCACCTCAAAGGCGCCGCTCCGCTATGATTTCAACCGGTTCACCTTCGTCTCGCGGCAGATCGCGAAGGGCAGCCGCTTGCGCCTCGTTGTCGGGCCGATCAATTCGATCAACACGCAGAAGAACTACAATTCCGGCGGTGTGGTCGCGGACGAAACCATGGCGGATGCGCGGCCGGTTACAGTAAAACTGCTCCACGACAAGGCGCACCCGAGCGCGCTCTACATCCCCTTCGGTCAGCCGTAAGGAGGGGTCAGCGCGCGTTTAGCTTTGCAAACCACGGTTCGAGGCGCGCGATGGCGCGCTCCACCCGGTCGGTTGAAACGGCGAAGCTGATGCGCATGAAGTGGTGGCCTTCCACCGGATCGAAATCGATGCCCGACGCCGTCGCGATGCCGGTGTCTTCAAGGATACGCATACAGAAAGCCATGCTGTCGTCGGTCAGGTGGCCGATGTCGGCATAGATGTAGAAGGCCCCGTCGGGCGGGGCGATGCGGCGCAGCCCCATTTTCGGTAGCGCTTCCAAAAGGAGCGCGCGGTTGCGGGCATAGGTGGCGATGTGCCCCTCCAGCTCGTCGCGGCATTCAAAGGCGGTAAGTCCTGCGTGCTGCGCGAGCGAGGGCGGGGTCAAAAACAGGTTGCTCATGCGCGCGCGCGCCGCGCCGATCAGATCGGGCGGCACCACCAGCCAGCCGAGCCGCCAGCCCGCCATGCTGAAGTATTTGGAGAAGCTGTTGACGACGAGCGTGCGGTCCGAAAACTCCAACATCGAGTGCGCAGGGCCCACGTAGCTGAGGCCGTGGTAAATCTCGTCGGAGATGATGCGGATGCCGCGGCGGCGGCACACTTCGGTGATCGCTGCGAGTTCGTCCTTCGGGATGATCGTGCCGGTGGGATTGGCGGGGCTCGCGACGATCAGGCCTTGGGGCGCGGGCTCCAGCGCCTCGATCGCTGCGGCAGTGATCTGGTAGCGTTCCGCCTCGCCGCAGGGCAGCTCCACCGGCACCATGTGCAGCGCTTTCAGCGTGTTGCGGTAGGCGACATAGCCCGGCCGCGCGAGCGCGACGCGCGCGCCGGGGGCGAACAGGCAGGAAAGCGCCATAACGAACGCGGGCGATGCGCCGTTCGTCAGGATGATCTGCTCGGGGTCGAGCGCGATTCCGTAGGTTTCCTGATAGTGGCGGGCGATGCGCGTCTTGAGCGGAATACTCTCCCAATAGCCCATGCCGTCCGTATCGAGGATGCGGTGCGCCTCGGCGATGGCTTTGGCCGGCGCGCCGGTCGAAGGCTGGCCGAACTCCATGTGGATGACCTCGCGCCCCTCCGCCGAAAGGCGGTGCGCAAGGCGGCTGATGGCAAGGGCGTGAAAGGGATCGATTTCAGCAGTCATGGCTGCGGGTTAGAGAGGCGCGCAGACACGCGCAAGGGCGGTGAGCGCTGTCCGCGCTTGCAAAGTGCATCTCTTGGCAAGACTTTCCCCGCTATAGAGGCGCGGACAAGACGATGCTTTTCAACAGCTACGAATTCATCCTGCTGTTCCTGCCGGTCGCCGTGGCGGGCTTCTTCGTGCTTGCGGGCGCGAGTACGCGGGTGGCGATGGGCTGGCTCGTCGCCGTATCGCTCGTGTTCTACGGGTGGTGGAACCCCGCCTATCTGCCGCTTCTCATCGGCATTGCGGCTTTCAACTATGTCGTCGGACGTGCATTGTCCCGCCGTCCGTCGCGCTGGCTGCTCGGGCTGGGCATCGCTGTCGATCTCGGAACGCTCGGCTATTTCAAATACGCCGGTTTCTTCGTGTCGACGGTCGATTCGCTTACCGGCGCGGATTGGGCGATCGGCCCCATCGTCCTGCCGCTCGCCATCTCCTTTTTCACCTTCCAGAAGATCGCCTTTCTCGTGGACAGCCACCGCGGCCTCGCGCGCGATGTGGGTCCGCTCGAATACGCCTTGTTCGTGGCTTTCTTCCCGCAGCTCATTGCCGGGCCGATCGTCCACTACCGCGATGTGGTGCCGCAGTTCCGGCTGCCGGAAACGTTCCGGCCGATCGCCGAAAACTTCGCAGTGGGCATCACCATCTTCGCGATCGGCCTGTTCAAGAAGGCGGTGCTGGCAGACGGGATCGCCGGCTACGCATCCCCCGTGTTCGATGCGGCGGAGGCAGGCCGTTCGCCCGACCTCCTCACCGCGTGGAGCGCGGCGTTCGCCTACACGTTCCAGCTCTATTTCGACTTTTCGGGCTACTCGGACATGGCGATCGGCGCCGCGCGTCTGTTCGGCATCCGGCTGCCGCTCAACTTCAATTCGCCATACAAGGCGGCAAACATCATCGATTTCTGGCGCCGCTGGCATATGACGCTGTCGCGGTTCCTGCGCGATTATCTCTACGTTCCGCTCGGCGGCAACCGGAAGGGACGGGCGCGCCGCCATGCCAATCTGCTCGCGACGATGCTCCTCGGCGGCCTCTGGCACGGCGCGGGGTGGACCTTCGTGCTCTGGGGCGCGCTGCACGGCATGTTCCTTGTCGTGAACCATGCATGGCGGCGGCTTGTGCCCACCGCGCTTGGCAGCGCGCGCCTGTATCCCGCAGTAGCGTGGCTGCTGACCTTCCTTGTCGTGGTCGCGGCGTGGGTGCCGTTCCGCGCGCCGACGCTGGACGGTGCCGGGCGAATCCTCGCCGGGATGGCAGGGCTGAACGGGGTGTCGCTGCCCACGGCCATCTTCGCGCGCCTCGGGCCGCTGCGCAGCGGGCTGGAGGCGCTTGGGGTGGAGGCTTCAATCGGCGGCGGCGGCGTGTTCATCGCGGCGTGGCTCTGGATCATCATCCTGTTCGCGCTCGCGCGCTTTGCGCCGAACACGCAGCAGATCATGGGCAGGTATCGTCCAGGTCTCGGCTTCGAGGCCGCGACCGCTGTGCGGTTGTCGTGGCGGCCCGCGGTGCGTTGGGCCATGTTTACAGGGGCGCTTGCTGCTGCAGGGCTGCTCGCGCTCAACCAGGTGTCCGAATTCCTCTATTTCCAGTTCTGAAGGCAGCGCCCGTGAAACGCTATCTCGCCATTCTTGCCGCCACTGTGCTGGTAATCGTCGCAGGCGTCGCGGGCCTTGCATGGCTCGTCGATCCCTACGCCTATTGGAACGCGCCCGTCATCGAAGGCGTCAATCGCTACCGCCCCGCGGCGGGCAAGCACATGCTCCCCGTGAAACTGCGGCAGTACGAACGGATGCAGCCGAACACGCTCGTTGCCGGAAACAGCCGCGTCTATGTCGGGATCGATCCCGAATCTAGCGTCTGGCCGTCCGAAATGCAGCCCGTCTACAACCTCGGCCTGCCAAGCGTCGGTATGCGCAACCTCGTCCAGGCCGTCGAAACAGCGCTCTTCACCCACCAGCCCCGGGCGCTCTTCGTTGGTCTCGATTTCATCAACTTCACGGTGGAAAAAGCCGATTGGCGCAAGGGCGGCCCCGTCGTGCTGCCGCCCCGGCCGGACGTCACCGAGCGCGCGGCACTCGCCGCCAAGCTCCTGCTGTCGCTCGATGCGCTCACCGACACGGCGGGCGCCCTTGTCGAGCAGCATAGCGCTTCGCCCGAAACGCTCACCCCCGCCGGTTTCTACGGTATTGGCAAGTATCCCGCCATTATAGCGGAGGAGGGCCATGCAGGGCTGTTTCGCCAGCGGAACCGGGAAAACCTGGAATATTATCTGGCAGGCCCCAAGCGCGTGCGTTGGGGCCCGGAACAGAACCCGGAGTTCGATGCGCTTGAAGACCTGGTGCAGACGGCGAAGACCCGGCGGATTGCGCTCACCCTCTTCACGTATCCGTATCATGCCGACCTGCTTCTCAGCTTTCAGAAGGCCGGTCTTTGGCCGGCCTACGAGGATTGGCTCCGCGATCTGGCGGCGTTTTCGGCGCGCACCGGTATCCTCACCTATATGTTCACGCGCGTCGACGAGGTGACGGGAGAAGCCGTACCCGAAGATGGGGATACGAAAACGCAAATGCGGTGGTATTGGGAGGCCGGTCATTTCAAACCCGCACTCGGAGACCGCATGGTCCTCATCATGAACACCTCGCTCGACGATCGATTGGTGCTGACACCGGACAATGTCGAGGCGCGGATCGGGGAACTGCGCGACGGTCTTGCCGCCTACGGCAAGCTGCACCCCGAAGCCGTACGGCGCATCGACGCGGCGTTCGAGGACGCATCACGGTGAAGCAGGCATTGCTCGGCTCCGCCCGCGCGCTGGGCGGTTTTGCGGCGGCGCGCGCACTGACGGCGGGGAAGCTGCGCATTCTCTGCTACCACGGCCTTTGGACACTGGACGCCGCACCGTTCGGGAACCGCCTGTTCATGCCGCATCGGCAGTTCGCAGATCGAATGAAGTGGCTTGCGGCCTCGCCCTATCCGGTGTTGCCGCTCGGCGAAGCGGTGGACATGCTCGCGGAGGACAGGCTGCCGAAGGGCGCCACGGTCATCACCATCGACGACGGCTGGGCCTCCACCTATACGCACATGCTCCCCGCGCTCGAAGCCTGCGGCCTTCCGGCGACCGTCTATGTCTCGACTTACTATGTCGAAAACGATGGCCCGGTCGCGAACGTCGTCGCGAACTATCTCGCCGAGCGCGCACCCGCAGGCAGCTATGACCTTGCGGGCGTCCTTCCCGGCCTCGAAGCGCCGCTCGTCCTCGGCGATGCCGCGAGCCGCGACAAGGCGGGGGACCGCCTGCGCACCGCTGTCGACGATGTCGGCTTCCAGCCGCGCATGGTCGGCCTCGCGGAAGTGGCGAACCGTCTCGGCATGGGTACGGAGCCGTGGTGGTCGGGGCGTCAGTTCCATCTGATGCGCCCCGAAGAGGTGGCGGATGCCGCCCGCCGGGGCCTCGATATCCAGCTCCATACGCACCGCCACAAGGGCCTGCACCGCTACATCGACGCGCTGCCGCAGGAACTCGCCGACAACCGCGCCTCGCTCGGCGCCATGCTTGGCGGCGCGCATCAGGATCATTTCTGCTACCCGAGCGGTGGTTTCGACCCGCGCGGGGAGGCGATGCTCGCCGAGGCGGGCATCAAATCCGCGACGCTCGTCACCGAAGGCTTGAACGCGCCGGGTACGAACCCATATCGCTTGCGGCGGTTCCTGGACGGCCGGACGGTAAGCGAAGCGAGCATCGACGCCTATCTCTCCGGCATCCTCGACATCGCCGAGCGGCTGCGCTAGACGCGCCGCAAATCCGAAAGATCACGTGAGAAGGCGGCGGCGGCATGGCGTCCTACCAGTATAGTTTTGTAATGAAGGGTCTGACCAAGACCTTCCCCGGCGCGCCGAAGCCGGTTCTGAAGGATATCCACCTGCAGTTCCTGCCGGGCACCAAGATCGCCATCATCGGCGTGAACGGCGCCGGCAAGTCGACACTGATGAAGATCATGGCCGGCTACGACAAGGATTACCAGGGCGAGGCCTGGGCTGCCGAAGGCGTTCGCGTCGGCTATCTTTCGCAGGAGCCGCAGCTCGATCCGGCGAAGACCGTGAAGGAAAATGTCATGGACGGCGTCCGCCCGGTCGCCGACATGATGGACCGTTTCAACGAAATCTCGACCATCATGGCCGATCCGCCCGAAGACGCGGATTTCGACGCGCTGATGACCGAAATGGGCGAGCTTCAAGAAAAGATCGACGCCGTCGACGGCTGGACGCTCGACAACCAACTTGAAATCGCGATGGACGCGCTGCGCTGCCCGCCGGGCGACGCGAGCGTCGAGAACCTCTCGGGCGGCGAAAAGCGCCGCGTTGCGCTCTGCCGCTTGCTCTTGGAAAAGCCCGAAGTCCTGCTGCTCGACGAGCCGACCAACCACCTCGACGCCGAAAGCGTCCAGTGGCTGGAACGGCACCTGATCGACTATGCGGGCAACGTCATCCTCGTCACCCACGATCGCTACTTCCTCGACAATGTCGTCGGCTGGGTGCTGGAGCTGGATCGCGGCCGCGGCCTGCCGTTCGAGGGCAACTATTCCAAATGGCTTGAGGCGAAAGCCAAGCGCATGGCGCAGGAGGACCGCGAGGACGAGGGCCGCCAAAAGGCGATCAAGGAAGAGCTGGAGTGGATCCGTCAGTCGCCCAAGGCGCGCCAGACGAAGTCCAAGGCACGTATCAAGGCGTTCGACGAGCTGGTCGAAAAGCAGAACGATCGTCGCCCCGGCGCCGCGCAAATCCTCATCCAGGTGCCCGAGCGCCTCGGCAGCACGGTCATCGAAGCCAAGGGCCTCACCAAGGCTTACGGCGACAAGCTGCTGTTCGAAAACCTCGAATTCACGCTGCCGCCGGGCGGTATCGTCGGCGTCATCGGCCCGAACGGCGCCGGTAAATCGACGCTATTCAAGCTCATCACCGGGCAGGAAACGCCCGACAGCGGCTCGATCAAGATCGGCGACACGGTGAAGCTCGGCTATGTCGACCAGAGCCGCGACCATCTCGATGCGAACAAGAACGTCTGGGAAGAGGTCTCGGGCGGCAACGAACGCTTCTACTTCGGCAAACACGACATCTCGACGCGCGCCTACGTGGGCGCCTTCAACTTCAAGGGTGTCGATCAGCAGAAGAAGGTCGGCCAGCTTTCAGGCGGTGAGCGCAACCGCGTTCACATGGCGAAGATGCTGCAGAAGGGCGGCAACGTGCTGCTGCTCGACGAGCCCACCAACGACCTCGACGTCGAAACGCTGCGCGCCCTCGAAGAGGCGCTGGAGAATTTCGCCGGCTGCGCCGTGGTCATCAGCCACGACCGCTTCTTCCTCGATCGCCTCGCCACGCACATCCTCGCGTTCGAAGGCGACAGCCATGTCGAATGGTTCGAAGGCAACTTCGAAAGCTACGAGGAAGACAAGCGCCGCCGCCTCGGCGACGAAGCCGACCGCCCGCACCGCATGAGCTACAAGAAGCTCACGCGGTAGAAGGGGTCAGGAGCAGAGCCTGCGGTCTCCGTCGGCGAGCCCGGTCGTGTTGGTGATGTTCCTGAGCGTCAGTTCGCGCGCGATGAACGCCGACGTATAGGTGATGTCGCGTTCCGTGAAAATCGGCGCGATGCTGCTCAATATGCTGCTTCTCACCGGGAAGAACCACGGCGTGTAGCGATAGGTCACTTCGGCGACGAGCACGTTGTTCGGGTCCGTGACGATCATGCCATTCACGTCGTCGATGGTAGCATCGTCCTTGCCTTCGCCTTCGTCGCCGATCTCGCTTGCCCGTGCGAGGGCGCCTTCGCAGCGCTGCCAGCGGACCCAGTGCCCGTCATCGGCAGGATTGCGCGTGACAGAACTAAGGACGATGCGGCCGTTCGTGTCGAAATCGTCGAACGATGCCGACATTTGCGAGCCCATGAACAGCGTGTTGACGTCCACTTCGTCGATGCTTGCCCGATATCGTGCGGCAAGATCGGCGGTTGAGGTCGCGATGCGCGAAAGCTGCTGGTGCGTCAGCGCGAGATGGACAAGCTCAAGCCCGCCGAGCAGCGCAACCATCAGAAATGGCAGCGCAAACGCGAACTCCATGAACGCGACACCAGACTCGTTCTTACGGAGCGATGCCCGAAGCTTTAGGAGGCGAACCCGTTTCGTTGTCATGAAGGAATGCACTCCTCCTCGGGGTCGGGCACCTCGATGTTGCTGAACGGCTCGTTCTTGATCACGGCGTTGGCCTCGATCGTCATGTCGTTATTGCCGCCGTTGATGACGCTTGAGGTCAGCTTGAAGATCATCGGGTAGGTAACCGTCACGCCATAATAAAGGATGTCTTCGGCATTGCCGAGATCGTCGCTGCCGCGATCCGCATCCCACTGCTTGTTCCCGTTGATGTCGAGGAAACAGTCGCCGGGCCCCGGTTCACCGCCCAGAGGCGCGACATCGGAAGTAAGTGGTTCCGGCTGGCCCACGGCTCCGAAGCTGGAGTAGCTCTTCCGATCGATCTCCGCGTGGGCGCCCTTGATCTGCCCGATTTTCGCGTCGAGGATCGCGTCGAGTTCCTCCGGGGTCGAGCCCCCGGTCGCGGCGAGGCGCGAGACTTCACGCAGCGCACCTTCAACGTTCGATTTCGCATAGGCAAGATAGCCGAGCTCGATGCCGCCCATCAGCAGCGTTATCATCGGCAGGCTCAGCAAAGCGAACTCGATGATATAGCTGCCGCGTTCATCCCGGTGAAGACGGCGTAGCGGGTTGCGGAGGCGCTTCATGGCGGTGCCTACTTAGACACGCGGAGATAGCCGATGTTCTGCGCGATCTTCTCGAAAGCCTCGTTCAGATCTTCGGCGGTCTCCGCGACATAATAATCGTCTTCCGAGCTTGCGCAGTCCTGGATCGCGTTCTTGTCCGTTGTGCCGATCGAGGTGGAGAATGCCACCGTTGAAACCTTGATGCCCTGCTTCTTCGCCGCTTCGCAGATCATGCGGAAACGCGCGCGATGTTCGGGCTTGGGTTCGGTGGTGTTGGATCGCGTTCGGTGATCCCACAGATATTGGCCATAGGCCGAATAGCTGATGCCGGGATCGATTTCACCGTCGGACATGAAGACGAGATAACGGTTGACGCCCCGTTCCTCGCCCGTGTGTCCGGGGGCAAGGTAAGTGTCTTCGTTGGGGAACGGCGCACCGGGGCTGATAAGTGCCAGACCCCAGTACATGCCGAGCTCGTGATAGGTGCCGCCGGCAGGTTTGAGGGCATCGATATAGCTACCGAGCGCCGTCACGCCGTCGGCATCGATTTGCGTAAGCAGCTTTGCCTCGTTCGGGCAGCTCTTGTTGGGCCCGGTCGTGGCCACGCCGTCCGCGTAGTGGCTTGCCGCTGTCAGGCTCGAGTAGCTCGTGTCATAGCGAACTGCCTTGCTCGAGTACGTGTAGCTGTCATTCTGCATACGCCAGTTGAGGTTGGCCCAGGGTTGCTTCGTAATGTCCATGTACGTCGCATTTGGCCGGTACTTGTTGCCGGTTACACTGACACCGCCGACCGATGAACTCGTCCAGGGCGATGCGAAATAAGGCCGCCATTTCGGCGCGATCTGCCCCTCGACTTCCGTGCCCGGCGCAGCGTCGATAACGTCCCACGCACCCACCGGGATGGTTGTGTAGGGTGAGCTCGATGCGTCGATGGTCGTGACTGTGCCGCGCGCCTCGACACAGCCTTTCCACGCATAGGGATTGGCAGGCGTCGTTTCCGCGAGCCCGAGGGAAACGAACTGGTCGAGATCCAGATTTTCATCGTCGTAAGAGCCCGTCACGGAATAATTCTTCCAGGCGTATTTTCCGCTCACGGTCTCCATGTACGGCTCGCCGATGTTCGTTGAATAGGGCTCACCCGAGTAATCGATGTAATCGGGGTTTTCATCGTAGAGCAGCTTGCCGACGTTCACGCCCTGCGAATAGGGAACGATGCCGACGCGCACACGAAGCCCGCTGCCGCTCAGCTGATCCTGAAGGTCTTTGAGGATGTCGAGAAACTTCTTGGAAGCGCCCTGCAGTGCGATCATACGCTCGTTGTCGCTTCCGCTGTTGCTGTCCACGTCCCACCGCATCGATCCGGTCACGTCAACGACAAGAACGACGTCGACATTCACGCCCGAGCGGCGGGCGGAGCACTCGGCGCTGATGTTCATCGACTGGATGCCCGTGATACGCAGCAACTGCGTCGAGATCGTCGTAGCGAGCGTGATCGTGAGTTCGCCCTCGTCATCGACCTGCGCGGTGCGCGTGATCTCGCCCGTGTCGAACTTGCCTTCGGGGAAATTGTAATCGAGGAACTTCTGGATTTCCTGATCGGCGGTCGAATTGTCGAGCACGGAGCCGCCGCTGTCCGTGTCGTCCTTCGTCATCACCTTGCGCCCAGCGAGCGCAGCCGCATCACAGGCCTGCGCCAGTCGGGCCTCGGCCATGTAGGCGCGGGTGAGATCGACGCCCCCGCCGATGGCGCCGACGAGCGGAATGACGGATGCTGCAACGATGGCGAGCGCGTTGCCTTTCTGGTCGCGTCTCAGGCGTGAAAGAAAGGTCGACGACTGCATGGCTTTCATGCGATGGCCCGGCGTATTGCTGCCCAGCGACATAGTGTTCACCCCCGTGCACCGCCTGCGAACAGGCGCATGATCAAGGATGCATAAGGGGAAATGCCTAAGAAGCTGTTGAGGTGACTGGTTAATGAGAGACGGGATCGGCGGAATTCCGGGCGTTGCCGAAACGATTTCCGAAACGGAAGCTTTTGTGCGGGCCGAAGACCGGGACCGCTACGTCGCGACGCTGTTCGCGCCGCCCGCCGCAAGGCCGCGTCTTTTTGCGCTCCACGCTTTCGATCTGTCGCTCGCCGATGTGGTCCGCACGACAACCGAGCCGCAGATCGGCATGATCCGGCTCGCATGGTGGCGCGATAGCGTCGAAGGCGCGCGCGAAAAGCCGGTGGCGGGCCAGCCCGTTCTGGCTGCGGTCGCAGCTGCAGCGCTGGATCCGGTACAACTAGCGGCGCTCGCGGAGGCGCACATGGATGTGCTCGACGGTGCCGAGATCGGCGAGAGCGGAGCGCAGCTTTTCCGTTGCGCTGCTACCTTTCTGGGGGCCGAGGAACCCATGGGGCTCGCCGATGCCGGCCGGTTCTGGGCGATGGCGTCGGCGCGCCGCCGGGGCGCTGAGATGGCCGTGCCGGAGCCTGGCCGCATGCGCTTCCCGCCCGCCGTTCGGCCCGTCACCGCGCTTGCCGCCGTCGCCCGGCGCGACGCTGCCGGCAAGCGGGAGCCGCGCGGCGCGGCAGGACGGCAGTTCGCCATCCTGCGCCACGTGCTGACAGGGAAAGCGTGACACTGCCGGAACGAACTCGTTAGGCTCTATCCCGCGAGTCGCATCGAAAGGGTAGGGATGACAATGGTTTGGCGCTGGGCGGTCGGCGGCATTGCGGTAACATTGCTCGTGGCGGCAGCCGTCGTGGTGAGCGTGGACGACGAGCCGGAAACCGCCCCGCTACCGGAGCCGCCCCCCGTCGCTGCTCCCGCCGCGCTGCCCGAGCCGCCGCAGGCGAGCGAGGCGACGCGCGAGGAAAAGCGTTTCCGCCGCTACGACCGCGATCGCAACGCCAGCGTTAGCCGCGAAGAGTATCTGCGCGCGCGCCGCCAATCGTTCGACAGGTTCGATACGGACGGCAACGGCGTGCTCAGCTTCGCGGAATACGCCGTGAAGCAGAATGCGCGCTTCGACGATGCCGATGCCGACAGGTCCGGCGACCTCGTGGCCGTCGAGTTCGAAAAGACGCGGACGGTGCGCGCCGCCACGAAGCCGAAAGCCGATTGCAGCTGCGCTGACTAACCTGCCTCGGCGGCGATCCATGCATCGAGATCGGCAAGCGCCCGTTCCGCATAGGCCGCTTTCCGCGACTTTTTAGGAACGCGTGCGTCAAACGGCGGGAACAGGCCGAAGTTCACGTTCATCGGCTGATAGGTCTCCGCCACCGCCTCGCCCGTGATGTGCGCCAGGAGCGCGCCGAGCGCCGTCGTGCGCGGCGGCAGGTCGGGCGCGGTGCCGTGCGCATCGGCGGCCGCGAAGCGCCCGGCCATCAGCCCCACTGCGGCGCTTTCGATATAGCCTTCGCAACCGGTGATCTGCCCGGCAAAGCGGATGCGCGGATCGGATTTCAGGCGCAGGCTGCCGTCGAGCAGCACCGGCGATTTGATGAAAGTATTTCGATGCAGCCCGCCCAGCCGCGCGAACTCGGCGTTCTCCAGGCCGGGAATGCTGCGGAAGATGCGCACCTGCTCGGCGTGGCGCAGCTTGGTCTGGAAACCGACCATGTTCCACAGCGTGGCGGAGGCGTTGTCCTGCCGAAGCTGGACGACGGCGTAGGCCTTCTTTCCCGTGCGCGGGTTGGTGAGGCCCACGGGCTTCATCGGCCCGAAACGCAAGGTCTGCGCCCCGCGCTCCGCCATCACCTCGATCGGCATACAGCCTTCGAAATAGGGGGTGTTCGCCTCCCATTCCTTGAACACGGTCTTCTCGCCGGTCATCAGCGCGTCGATGAACGCGCCGTACTGCGCCTCGTCCATCGGGCAGTTGATATAGTCCTTGCCGTCGCCCTTGTCGTAGCGGGACTGGAACCACGCGGTTTCCATGTCGATGCTCTCGCGGTGGACGATGGGCGCGATCGCGTCGAAGAAGGCGAGGGCGTCCTCGCCCGTCTGCGCGCGGATCGCTTCGGCGAGCGGCGCGGCGGTGAGCGGCCCGGTGGCGATGATGGTCTGGCCCCATTCGGCCGGCGGCAGGCCCTCCACGCACTCGCGGCGGATCTCGATCAGCGGTTCGGCTTCGATGGCGGCGGTTACGCGCGCCGAGAAATCGTCGCGGTCCACGGCGAGCGCCGAGCCCGCGGGCACCCGCGCCGCGTCCCCGCAAGTGAGGATCAGCGAGCCCAGCCGACGCATCTCCTCGTGCAGCACGCCCACCGCGCTCGCATTGGGATCATCCGACCGGAAGCTGTTCGAGCAGACCAGTTCGGCAAGCCCGTCCGTATGGTGCGCGTCCGTCCCCTGCACGGGCCGCATCTCGTGCAAAACAACGGGAACGCCTGCGCGTGCGAGCTGCCATGCGGCTTCCGAACCGGCGAGGCCGCCGCCAATGACGTGAACATGTGTTTTCATCCGCGCGGAAATATGGGGAAGGGGTGCCTGCGTCCAGTGTTGCATGGTGGCGCGCTCTTTGCGATGAGCCTTGCCGAATGTCGCGCCGCATCCTGATCGTCACGGGGCTGTACCCGCCGAACGCCCCTACGGCGACCGTGCGCGCGCCGAAATTCGCGCGCTTCCTGCTGGATCGCGGCCACGACGTTCGGGTGCTTTCGGGACAGAATCTGCAGTTTCCGGCGGCGGTCGACCCCGAGATTCCCACCGAGCGCATCACCGCCGTGCCCTATGTGCGGCGTGGGCGGGCGGCGCCGATGACAGAGGCGGATCAGCCGAAGCCGGGCGCGAAGGCGAGCGTGGAAACCGCCGCGCAGCCGGGCGGCCTCAGACGCCTGATCTGGCAGCTTTCCTACCTCCCCGATCCGCACATCACCTGGATCGAGCCGGCGGTCGAGGCCGCGCTGGCGTGGGACTGGAAGCCCGATGCGATCTTCTCCACCGGTCCGCCGCATTCGAGCCACATGGCGGCGGCGCGGCTGTCGCGTGCGTGGGGCGTGCCCTTCGTCGCTGAACTCCGCGACCTCTGGGCGGACAATATCTACCAGAACGAAAGCTTCATCGCGAATGGCGTCAACCGCTGGATGGAGCGGCGCGCGCTCTCTAAGGCGTCGGCGCTGGTGGCGGTGACCGAAGGCAGCGCGGAAATTCTCGCGCGGCGCTACGGAAAGCCTGTCGTGTGCGCGGCGAACGGCTACGATCCGGCCGATTTCGTCGGCCTGGAAGACGTGCCGGCGCTCGATGCCGATCGGCTCAGCATCGTGCACGCGGGGTCCACCTACAACGGCGGCCGCTCACCCGAGCCGCTGCTCGCGGCGCTTGCGCTCCTGAAGCCCGATCCCGCGAAGCTCGTCGTGCATTTCTGGGGCGAGGACAGCCATGTGCCGATGGCGATGGCCGAGCGCGCGGGCGTTGCCCATCTGGTGCAGGCACACCCGCCGATCGGGCGCGGCGAGGTGCTGCGCATCGAGCGCGCGGCGGATATCTTGCTGCTGCTGCGCTTTTCCACCGAAGGCGAAAAGCACGTCGTTGCCGGCAAGCTCTACGAATATATCGGCGCCCGCCGGCCGGTGCTGTGCCACGGCCAGCAGGAAGGCGAGGCGGCGGACATCATCCGGCGCACGGGCATCGGCCTCGTCAGTAACGACCCGGCGACGATCGCGGATTGGCTTTCGCAAAAGCTCGCGGAGCGCGCAAACGGTCGCCTCCCCGATCTCCCCGCAGGCGCGGCGGACGGGCTGACGCGCGCGGCGCAGTTCGAAAAGGTAGAGGCGGTGCTCGCCGGACTCTTCCCCCGTTGATATTTGCGGCCATCGCCGTTATAACGTGCGTATGAACGCATCGCTCAAACTCGTGAAGATCGGCAACTCGACAGGCGTGATCCTGCCGAAGGAGCTGCTTGCGCGTCTGCGTGTCGAGCTTGGCGATACGCTTTACGTATCGGAATCGCCCGATGGCGTGCGCCTCACGGCATCCAATCCCGATTTCGAGGCGAAGATGAAGCTCGCCGAGAAGATCATGCGTGAGGATCGCGATATTCTGCGCGTTCTGGCGCAATGACGGTCGATCAGCGGATCGAGCCAAACTGGCTCGATCCAAAGGATGCCATCGCGATTCATGATCGCCAGCTTGCCGAACATGGCGGAGGGGCCGGAGTACGCGATTCCGGGCTTCTGGAATCGGCCTTGGCCCGGCCCGTCAACCGCTGGACCTATGGCGAAGACGATCCCGCCGCGCTTGCCGCCGCCTATGCATTCGGCATTGCCCGCAATCACCCGTTCATCGACGGCAACAAGCGCACCGCGTGGGTGATCGCGCGCCTGTTCCTTGCACTGAACGGCCATGAACTGCGGTTCAGCGCCGCGGATGCGATCGCCATGATGCTCGATCTGGCGGCGGGCACGCTCCCCGAGGATGCGGCTGCCGACTGGTTCCGTTCGCGGCTCGCCGTCATCCAATCGTAACGCTGGCCTTCACGCGCGCGCGCATGTAGAGACATCGGTCAAAGCCGACCATAATCCCCAGAGCGTACAGGAAACCGAGTGGACGCCCCAGAGACCAGCGGCGCCGAGCCGTCCGATATCCGCCCCATCTCGATCGTCGAGGAGATGAAGACGAGTTATCTCGATTACGCGATGAGCGTGATCGTGTCGCGTGCGCTGCCCGATGTTCGCGATGGTCTGAAGCCCGTCCACCGCCGTATTCTCTACACCGCCTACGAAAACGGCTTCACGGCGAACAAACCCTATCGCAAGTCCGCGCGCATCGTCGGTGACGTGATGGGTAAGTATCACCCGCACGGCGACAGCGCGATCTACGATGCCTTGGTCCGCATGGCGCAGGATTGGTCGATGCGCGTGCCGCTGATCGACGGTCAGGGCAATTTCGGCTCGATGGACCCGGATGCGGCCGCCGCGATGCGCTACACCGAATCGCGCCTCGCCAAGGTCACTGATGAACTGCTGACCGATCTCGACAAGGATACTGTCGATTTCGTGCCGAACTACGACGGTTCCGAAAGCGAGCCCTCGGTGCTTCCGGCGCGCTTCCCGAATCTGCTGGTGAACGGCGCGGGCGGCATCGCGGTCGGCATGGCGACGAATATTCCGCCCCACAACCTCGGCGAGGTCGTGGCGGCGGCGGTGGCGTTCATCGACAATCCGGCGATCATGGTCGAGGAGCTCATGGAGTTCGTGCCGGCGCCGGACTTCCCCACGGGCGCGATGGTGATGGGCAAGGGCGGGCTGCTCAGCGCCTACACCACCGGGCGCGGCTCGGTCA
Organism: uncultured Sphingosinicella sp.; assembly: GCF_963974575.1. Lineage (NCBI taxonomy): Bacteria > Pseudomonadati > Pseudomonadota > Alphaproteobacteria > Sphingomonadales > Sphingosinicellaceae > Sphingosinicella > uncultured Sphingosinicella sp. The sequence goes on from NZ_CAXBBQ010000005.1 coordinate 272,314, forward strand.
TCATGCGCGCGCGCAGCATTGTCGAGGATCGTCGCGGTGATCGCCGCCAGATCGTCCTCACTGAAATTCCGTTCCAGGTCGGCAAGGCGGGCCTTGTCGAGAAGATCGCCGAGGCGGTCAAAGACAAGCGCATCGAGGGCGTGTCCGACATTCGCGACGAATCGAATCGCGAGGGCGTGCGCGTCGTCATCGAGCTGAAGCGCGATGCGACCCCCGAAGTGGTGCTGAACCAAGTCTACCGCTTCACCCCCGCGCAGACGAGCTTTGCCTTCAACATGCTGGCGATCCGCGGCGGTCGCCCGGAACTGCTGAACCTGCGCGACATCATCGCGGCGTTCATCACCTTCCGTGAGGAAGTGATCACCCGCCGCTCGAAGTTCGAGCTGAACAAGGCGCGCGACCGCGCCCACATCCTGCTCGGCCTCGTCGTTGCGGTGTCGAACCTTGATGAGGTCGTGCGCATCATCCGCGGCAGTTCCAACCCTGCCGAAGCCCGCGAAACCTTGATGGCGCGGGAGTGGGCGATGGGCGAGATCCGGCCCTATCTCGAACTCGTCGAGGCCGTGGAAGGCGCCGTCTACGGCGACACCTATAAGATGAGCGAGACGCAGGTCCGCGCCATCCTCGATCTTCGCCTGCACCGCCTCACCCAGCTCGGCCGCGAAGAGATCGGCGCCGAACTCAAGGAGCTGGCGATTTCGATCGCCGAGCTGCTCGCGATCCTCGGCGACCGCGCAAAGCTCTACGCGGTGATGCGCGAGGAACTCGTCGCCGTTTCGGAAGGCTACGCCACGCCCCGACGCACGGAAATCGTGCCCTACCTCGACGACATTGATGATGAAGACCTCATCGAGCGCGAGGAGATGGTCGTCACCGTCACGATGGGCGGCTACATCAAGCGCACGCCGCTCGATAGCTTCCGCGCGCAGCGGCGCGGCGGCAAGGGCCGCTCGGGTATGAACACGAAGGACGAGGATGCGATCACGAACCTGTTCGTGACGCTGACGCACACGCCCGTGCTGTTCTTCTCCACGGCGGGCAAGGTCTACCGCATGAAGGTGTGGAAGCTCCCCGAAGGCGCGCCGCAGGCGCGCGGCCGGGCGATGGCGAACCTGCTGCCGCTTGCCGACGGCGAGGTCATTTCCACCGTGCTTCCTCTCCCCGAGGACGAGGCGGAGTGGAGCAAGCTCCACGTGATGTTCGCGACCGCCAAGGGCACCGTGCGCCGCAATTCGATGGATGCGTTCACCAACGTGCCTTCGAACGGCAAGATCGCGATGCGTTTCGATGAAGACAGCGACGACCGTCTGATCGGCGTCGCGCTGCTCACCGAGGACGACGACGTGCTGCTCGCCACGCGGCAGGGCAAGGCGATCCGCTTCGAATCGACCGCGGTGCGCGAATTCCAGAGCCGCACTTCGACCGGCGTGCGCGGCATGACGTTGAAGGGCGATGACGAGGTCATCTCGCTCTCCATCCTGCGCAGCTTCGCAGCAACGCCCGATGAGCGCGAGGCGTACCTCCGCGCTGCGCCGTGGAAGGACAACGAGAACGAACCGACGCTGTCGCCCGAGCGCATGGCCGAGTTCGCGGCCGCCGAGGAGTTCATCCTCACCGTCTGCGCGAACGGTTACGGCAAGCGCACCTCCGCCTACGAGTACCGCCGCACGAACCGGGGCGGGCAGGGCATCGGCAATATCGACAACATCGCCCGCAACGGACCCGTCGTGGCGAGCTTCCCGGCGCACGACGGCGAGCAGCTGATGCTCGTCACCGATCAGGCGAAGATGATCCGCCTTGGCCTCGACACGCTTCGCGTTATCGGCCGCAACAGCGCCGGCGTCCGCTTGTTCAACGTCGCCGACAACGAACACGTGGTCTCCGCCGCCAAGATCGAAACCGATGGCGAGGAAGACGCCGAAGGCGAAGACGTCGAGGAAGCAGAAGCCGCGCCCACGGAATGAGCCCCACCGCCTACAAGATCCTCACGCGCGGCGAGTGGGAAAGCCTGAACGCCGAAGGCACGTTCGCCGGCGCGCCCGTTGATCTGGCGGACGGCTACATCCACCTCTCCGCGCCCGATCAGGTCGCCGAAACCGCGGCAAAACACTTCGCGGGACGAGACGATCTCGTGCTCGTCGAAGTCGATCTTGCGAAGCTGCAAGGCGTAAAGTGGGAACCTTCACGCGGCGGCCAGCTGTTTCCCCACATTTACGGCCCGCTGCCCCTCACCGCGGTAGTGCGCGCAGAGCCGCTACAGGTGGGGACGGCTGGGGATATGGTTAACGCCCCTCCGCCGCTAGTCGCTGCCGAACCCCCACGAAAATGAGAATCTGCCCCGCCGTATAGAGCGGCCAGATGAAGAGCGCGGCTTGCTCCGGGGCCATGCGGCCTCCGAGGCGCGCGAAGATGAAGGCATCGGAGGCGAGGAAGAGGATCGCGCCGATTCCCGTCCGGTACCGGGAAAAGCGGCTCGTCCACGCTGCGGCCGCCATCGCGGCGAGCAGGAAACTGTAGAGCGCGATCCCCGCGTTCGCGGCCGGCCCCGCGATCAGATAGAGGAGCGGCGCGCAGAGCAGCAGCGCGAGCGCCGCGCCGCGCTGGCTGATGGGCATCGACCCGGCGCGCCGGTTGCGGAGGTAGAGCCAGATCGCGACGACGTGGCCGACAGCAAAAGCGGCCGCGCCGATCATCAGGTCGAATTCGAGCAACATGTCGCCGAGCGCGCCGAAGGCCATGACGCCTGCAAGCAGCCACCCATCGGTGCGGCGCGCGGCCATAGCGGCGGCGATGGCGAGGATCGTGACGCAGGCGCCTTTCAGCGCGACATGCAGCGCGAACGGCAGCCCCGCGTTCATGGCGATGAAGTAGGCGATCGCCGCGATTGCGGCGAGGCTTGCGGGAAGCGCGATGCGTTGAGCCATGGCAGGATCACCCCCGGGGATCGAGTCGTGTTATGGATTTAGCAGATTATCGTGCGCTTACACGCCTGAACGAGGTTCAAGCGCGGTTCACCATGGCTGTGCCATCTATGCATCGCATCAAGGCTTGACGCAGACCGTCACGGACGCGACATGCTGCGGCGGCATATTTGGCTTTTCCCGGCGATTTACGGGAACTTGCACTGGGGAGACTGGACGAATGAAGATGGTTTCACGCACGGCGCTCGGCTTCGCGCTTGCTCTCGGTATCGCGAGTGGTGCCATGGTTGCGCCCGCGATCGCCAAGGAAAAGGACAAGAAGGAAGCCGCGCCGGAGGCGCGCAAGTTCAAGTTCTCCAAAAAGGCGCAGAAGGCGCTCGGTGAGGCGCAGGCCTTGCAGCAGAAGGGCGACAACGACGGGGCGCTCGTCAAGATTCGCGAGGCCGAAGCGCTCGCTGAGACGCCGGACGACAAGTACATGGCGAATGCGCTCAAGATCAACGTCGCGCTTGCGAAGCAGGACAATGCGATGCTTGCCGAAGGGCTTCAGGGCTCGATCGACAGCGGCAGCACCACGCCCGAGGAAAAGCTGAAGTTCCAGCGCAGCCTCGCCGCGCTCGCGGTGCAGAAGAACGACGTGCCGGGTGCCATCAAGGTCTATGAGGCGATGGTGGCGGAACACCCGAACGATGCGGACCTCGTTGTCGGCCTCGGCGAGATGTACAATCGCGCCGGCCGTACGCCCGAAGCCGTCGCTACGATCGACAAGGCGATCAAGGCGAAGCAGGCGGCGGGTCAGCCTGTCGAGGAAAGCTGGTACAAGCGCGCGCTCGCGCTCGCTTACGACGGCAAGCTCGCGAATCAGGTGACGCCGGCGTCGGTCGCGCTCGTGCAGGCCTATCCGACGCCGACGAACTGGCGCGACGTCCTCGTGATCTTCCGCGAAACCTCCGGCCTCGACGATCAGGGCAACCTCGATGTCATGCGTCTGATGCACGACACGAACGCGCTCACCGGCGAACGCGACTATTTCGAATATGCCGAAACCGCCGACAAGCGCGGTCTTGCCGGCGAGGCCAAGAGCGTCATCGACGCGGGCACCGCGAAGGGCGCGCTCTCCACCAGCAAGGCATATGTGAAGGAACTCGTGACCATCGTTACGCCGAAGGTGAAGAGCGATCGCGCCTCACTGCCCGGCCTCGAGAAGGAAGCGCGCGCCGACAAGACCGGTCGCATGGCGAAGGCCACGGCAGACGGTTTCCTCGGCTACGGTGAGAACGCCAAGGCCGTCGAACTTTACCGTCTGGCGCTCCAGAAGGGCGGCGTCGACGCGGCGGAGGTCAACACCCGCATCGGCATCGCGCTCGCTCGCAGCGGCGACAAGGCCGGCGCGGAAGCGGCCTTCAACATGGTGCAGGGTGGCAAGCGCGCCGACATCGCGAAGTTCTGGCTCGCGCATCTCAGCAGCAAGGGCGGCACGCAGACGGCAGCGACCGTGAACTGATCCGCCTGCGGAGAGCTTGAAGAGGGCGGTGCCTCGGCGCCGCCCTTTTTGTTTGCGGCAGCGGTAAGGGCTATATAAGCCAGAATATAGCAAATGACCCACGCAGCCCGCATCGTCGCTCTCGTTTTGCTCGCCCTTTTCGGCGCCCTCCCGGCACGCGCGCAAAGCGCCGCCCCCGTTGTCCTCGCCGCAGCCTCGCTGCAGGAAGCGCTGGGCGAGGCGGCGGATGCCTGGGCCCGGCAGCGCCATCCACGCCCGGTACTCTCCTTCGCCGGCTCCTCGGCCCTCGCACGGCAGGTTGAGGCAGGCGCCCCCGCTGATCTCTTCATCTCGGCCGACGAAGCGTGGATGGACCATATCGACCAGCGCGGCCTGCTTGCGTCCGGCAGTCGCCGTGTCATCGCGGGCAACCGGCTGGTGCTGATCGCGCCTTTGGATTCGCCCGTGACGCTCAGGATCGCGAAAGGCTTCCCGCTTGCCCGCGCGCTCGGCGCCGGGCGGCTGGCGATGGCCGATCCCGCCGCCGTCCCCGCCGGACGGTACGGCCGCGCCGCGCTCGAAGCGCTCGGCGTCTGGGCGGTGGTTGAACCACGCGTGGTGCGATCCGAGAATGTGCGCGCCGCGCTCGCGCTCGTCGAGCGCGGCGAGGCGCCGCTCGGCATCGTCTACGCCACGGACGCCGCCGCCTCGCGCAAGGTCCGCGTGGTCGGCGTGTTTCCGGCATCGAGCCATCCGCCGATCCGCTATCCCGCCGCACAGCTGAAGACGGCGAAGGCGAAGGATGCTTCGGCATTCCTCGCGTTTCTCGGTTCGCGCCAGGCCCGGGTCATTTTGGCGCGGCACGGTTTTTCAGTACCCTGATGCTCTCGCCTGCCGAGCTTGAGATTCTGCTGCTGACGCTCAAGGTCGGCATCACGGCCGTGCTGGCCACGCTGCCCATTGCCTTCGCGTTTGCATGGCTGCTCGCCCGTGCGAGCTTCCCGGGCAAGGTGCTGCTTGATGGCCTTGTGCACCTGCCTCTCGTACTGCCTCCCGTCGTCACAGGTTGGCTGCTGCTGCTTGCGTTCGGTCGGAACGGGCCGGTCGGTGCGTGGCTCGAAGACGGGTTCGGCATAACGGTGATGTTCCGCTGGACCGGCGCTGCCATTGCCGCTGCGGTGATGGCGCTGCCGCTGATGGTGCGGGCGCTGCGGCTCTCCATCGAAAACGTCGATCGCGGCCTCGAAAGCGCCGCGCGCACGCTCGGTGCGACCCGGACGCGCGTGTTTTTCTCGGTCACGCTCCCGCTGTCCGCCCCGGGCGTGCTCGTTGCCTCAGTGCTCGGCTTTGCACGCTCGATCGGGGAATTCGGCGCCACGATCACCTTCGTGTCGAACGTGCCGGGCGAAACGCAAACCCTGCCGCTCGCGATCTACAGTGCACTCCAGCTTCCGGGCGGGGAGGGGCAGGTGCTGCGCCTTGCCGCCATCGCCATCGGCTTGTCGCTCGCGGCGCTCGTCTTCTCCGAAATCCTGGCGCGTCGTGCCGCGCGGGGGCGCCATGTCCTTTGATGTCGATGTCACACGCCGCGTCGGCGAAACGCAGGTATCCGCCTGCTTTTCCGGAAGCGGGCTCGTCGTGCTCTTCGGCCCGTCGGGCGCGGGCAAGACATCGGTGCTCAACATGGTGGCCGGCCTGCTCACGCCCGAGCGGGGCCATGTCCGCATCGGCGCAGAGACGCTGTTCGACGCCGCGGCCATCAATGTCCCGCCGGAACGCCGCCGGCTGGGCTATGTGTTCCAGGATTCCCGGCTTTTCCCGCATCTCCGGGTTCGCGAGAACCTGCGTTATGGTCATCGCCTCGCACGGCCGGAGGACCGCTGGATGGACTACGACGACACGGTTCGCTTGCTCGATATCGCGCATCTGCTCGACCGGTGGCCAAAGGGGCTTTCGGGCGGCGAAGCACGCCGCGTCGCCATCGGCCGCGCTCTGCTTTCGGGGCCGCGCGCGCTGCTGCTGGACGAACCGCTCTCGTTCCTCGATCGCGCGCGCCGCGAGGAGGTGCTCCACGTCGTCGAACGCATCCGCGATACGCTGAAGCTGCCCATCCTTTACGTTACGCACGACGAGCGCGAGGTGGATCGGTTGGCGACGCAGATCATAGAAGTCGGCTGACGCCGTTAAGAAGTTCTTTCCGATATGAAAGTATCGTGCGGCTGATTTTCAGGGGGAATTGGCCGTGGCTTTTAAACTGTCGCTCGATCCGGGCGAGAAATTTGCTGTCAACGGTGCTGTTATCGTCAACGGCGATCAGCATGCCGTGCTGACGGTGGATAATCAGGCCGGTGTGCTTCGCGACAGCGATGTCATTCGCGAGGATGAGGCACGCACGCCGGCAACCCGCCTGTATTTCGTCTGTATGCTCTCCTATCTCGATGCCGACGCGGCGGACAGCCACTATCCGCGTTTCAGCGAGCATATGGATGCGTTCATGGACGTGGTGGAAAACCCGCGCGTGCGTCTTATCTGCGCGCAGGTCAGCCTCGCGATGATGAACCGCGAATATTACCGCGCGCTCACCGGATGCCGCGAACTCATCGCGTATGAAACGCTGATCCTCGGCGACATCGATGCCGAGCTGCGGTTGCAAAGCCGGGCGTAAGGCTATGCGTCGACGCTTGTCGACGCCCATTGTGCGGTAATGGAAAGACCTGTTGGCTAGGCTTGGCAGGCGATGCTTCGGCCATTAGCGTGTTATCGCATGTTGAAATCACGCTTTTTTCTGCCGCTTTTCGCTCTTCTTTCGGCAGCCGCGTGTGCGACTGCGCCGCGAAGCGATCCCGTCGTCACGCCCGAGGGCATCGCCGCACACGTCACTGAACTCGCGTCGGACGCCTATGAAGGGCGTGAGCCCGGCACGGCGGGGGAAGCGAAGACCCTTGCTTACATCGAAGCTGCGTATCGCCGCATCGGGTTGCGGCCGGCTTCGGGCGAAACCTATCGCCTCCCTGTACCTTTGCTGAAATCCGAAGTGGGGGCCGGGCGCATAGCGGCAGGATCGGTGACGATCGAAAGCGGCGAGACGGCGACGATTCGCGCGCCGATGACGGAGAAGGGCGCAGCAGCAAAGGGGGATATCGTGTTCGCGGGCTATGGTGTCGTGCTTCCTGAAGAGGGGCGCGATGATTTCGGTGGCCTCGACCTCGGCGGCAAGATCGCGCTCGTTTTCGCGGGCCTTCCCAATGGAAGCGAGGAGCCGTCGGAGGCTATGCGGCGGCAATCCCTGCGCACTGTGAAGCTGGAGAACGCTGCACGCGCGGGCGCGGCCGGAGCCATACTGATCTATGATCTGGCCCCCGGAGAGGACGAGTGGCGGCGCGTGCGCGCTTTCGCCGGGCGCGCCGAGGTGCAGATCGACGCTGGTACACCTGTAAAAACACCGCTTTATGCCCTTGTCGGCCGTGAGGCCGGATCAGCGCTGGCAAGGGGCCTCGGCGTAGACCTTGCGATGCTGAAAAGTGAAGCCGCCGGGGCAGGCTTCAAACCGAGGACGCTCGGTTCCGGCGCGCTTTCCGCTGAAAATCGGCTGACGCGCTTCACCTCTTACAATTTGGCAGGCGTGCTCCCGGGGCGGCGGCGGCCGAATGAATACGTTGTCTATCTCGCGCACTGGGACCACCTTGGGCACTGCGGAACCGGCGTCGACACGATCTGTAACGGCGCGGTCGACAATGCGAGCGGTGTCGGCGGCCTCATCGAACTTGCCGAAGCCTTCGCGAAGGGCAGGCGCCCCGAGCGCTCCGTGCTGTTCCTCGCGACGTCCGCCGAGGAAAGCGGGCTGCTCGGCGGCAAGCACTTCGCCGCGTCAGGCCCCATCGACGCAGGGCGTATGGTCGCCGCGTTCGGCCTCGATACCATCGCCGCGAACGGTCCTTCCGACGATGTCATCGTGCTGGGGCAAGGACTCACCAGCCTCGACGCGCGGCTGGCCGATGCCGCGAAAGCGCAGGGCCGCCGGATCATCGCGATGCCCGACGTCCAGAGTTTCTACGCGCGCTCCGACCATTTCGCCTTCGCCGAGGTCGGCGTGCCCGCCGTTATCGCGACCGGTATTTTCACCGGGAGCGGTTTCGGCGACTACATGGGCAACCACTATCACCAGCCCACGGACGCGGTGACGCTGCCCATCGATTATCGCGGCGCGGCGGCCGACATGAACCTCCTGCTCGGTGTTGGTCAGGGACTTGCGAACAGCCGCGAATGGCCCACATGGACGAAATCGTCACCATATCAGCGGCGACCGTAGCAATTCCCGGGAACCGGTGGCATAAGCCCGCCACCTCGAAAATCGGCAACAAGGAAAACGGCATGGACATCCGGCTCGGACTCACTTTCGATGATGTCCTGCTGGTGCCCGGCGAGTCCGAAGTCCTGCCGAGCGAAACCGATCTCTCGACGCGCGTGACGCGCGAAATTTCCCTGAATATTCCGATACTTTCCTCGGCCATGGACACGGTGACCGAGGCCGACATGGCGATCGTGATGGCGCAGGTCGGCGGGCTTGGTGTGCTTCATCGCAACCTCACGATCGAGGAGCAGGCGCAAGCGGTGCGCCAGGTGAAGCGCTTCGAATCGGGCATGGTGGTGAACCCCGTCACGATGCACGCGGACGAAACCCTCGGCGAGGCGCTCGACCTGATGAAGCGTCACCGCATCAGCGGCATCCCCGTCGTCGAGCGCAGCCCGAGCGGCCAGCCCGGCAAGCTCATCGGCATCGTCACCAACCGCGACGTGCGTTTCGCCGAGCATCCCGAGCAGCCGATCAGCGAACTCATGACGAAGGACAACCTCGCCACCGTCCGCCCCGGCGTGACGCACGAAGAGGCGCGGCGGCTCCTTCATCAACGTCGCATCGAGAAGCTGATCGTGGTGGACGATGCCTATCGCTGCATCGGCCTCATCACCGTGAAGGACATCGAGAAGGCCGTGACCTTCCCGACAGCCACCAAAGACGCCGCGGGCCGCCTTCGTGTCGCGGCGGCGACAACCACGGGCGATGCCGGTTTCGAGCGCACCGAGGCGCTGATCGATGCCGAGTGCGATCTCATCGTCGTCGATACGGCGCACGGCCACTCGGTCCGCGTCGCCGAGGCGGTGAGCCGTATCCGCAAGCTTTCGAACACCGTCCAGATCATCGCCGGCAACGTTGCGACGGCTGAGGCCACGCGCGCCCTCATCGATGCGGGCGCGGACGGCATCAAGGTCGGCATCGGGCCGGGCTCGATCTGCACAACGCGCGTCGTGGCGGGCGTCGGCGTGCCGCAGTTCACGGCGATTCAGGATGCCGCCGAGGAAGCCATGAAGTCCGGCGTTCCGGTGATCGCGGACGGCGGCCTGCGCACGTCGGGCGATATCGCCAAGGCCATCGCGGGGGGCGCCTCCGCCGTCATGGTCGGCTCGCTGCTGGCCGGCACGCAGGAAGCGCCGGGCGAGACGTTCCTCTACCAGGGCCGCAGCTACAAGGCGTATCGCGGCATGGGCTCTGTCGCCGCGATGGCGCGCGGCTCGGCGGACCGCTATTTCCAGCAGGACATCAAGGACCAGATGAAGCTGGTGCCCGAGGGTATTGAGGGGCAGGTGCCCTACAAGGGTCCAGCGAAGGACATCATCCACCAGCTCGCGGGCGGTCTGAAGGCGGCGATGGGCTACACCGGCGCGCGCACGATCGCGGACCTGCAGAAGCGTGCGCGGTTCGTGCGGATCACCAATGCGGGCCTGCGCGAAAGCCACGTCCACGACGTCACGATCACGCGCGAGGCGCCCAATTATCCGACGCGCTAAGGCAAACCGGTGACGCCCGCCGCGCGCGTCGAGGCGGCGATCGTGCTGCTCGATGAGATCATCGACGCTGCTGCGGGCGGCGGCGCTGCGGCGGACACGCTCATCCAGCGCTACTTCAAGACACGGCGCTATGCGGGCTCGAAGGACCGCCGCGCCGTCCGCGATCTCGTCTATCGCGTCATCCGCGCGCTCGGCGAACGCCCGAAAAGCGGCCGCGCCGCCATGATCGGCTATGCACGCGCCGAAGCTCCGGAGTTGCTGTCGCATTTCGGCGACGACCCGCACGGTCCCGCGGTTCTCGCCCAAGATGAGCCCACCGCCGCGCCGGGTTTGGCCCCCGAATGGCTCACCGCGAAGCTCGCCGCGGAATATGCCGATGCCGAAAGTCTGCTGCGTGCGCTTGCTGAGCGCGCACCGCTCGACCTGCGCGTCAACCGTCTGAAAACAACGCGCGGCGCGGTATTACCGCTCATTCCGGGCGCCGTGCCGACCGCGCGCGCGCAAGATGGCCTCCGCCTCGTGGATGCGCTCAATGTCGAGGATCTGCCCGCCTACAACGACGGCCGCGTCGAGGTGCAGGACGAAGGCAGCCAGCTTATCGCCGCGGCCTGCCGCGCGCAGCAGGGCATGACAGTCGTCGATCTTTGCGCGGGCGCGGGCGGCAAGACGCTCGCGCTGGCCGCGGACATGGAAAACCGTGGGCGCCTTATCGCCTGCGATACCGATCGTTCACGACTATCGCGCCTTGGCCCCCGCGCGGCGCGTGCAGGCGCCGCGAACATCGAAACGCGCCTTCTCGATCCGGGCCGCGAAGCCGAAGCGCTTGGCGATCTCTTGGGCGCCGCCGACGTGGTGCTCATCGATGCCCCGTGCAGCGGAACGGGCACATGGCGGCGCAATCCGGAAGCGCGTTGGCGTCTCACCCCGCAGCGGCTCGCGCGGCTCACGGCGCTGCAGGCCCATCTCGCCGATCTTGGCGCGCGTCTGCTGAAGCCGGGTGGCAGGCTGGTCTATGCCGTGTGCTCGCTGCTTCCCGAGGAAGGGCGGCTTCAGGCAGAGGCGCTCAGCAAGACGCATTCCGACCTGGCGCTCGATGTCGGCGGCGCACAAATTCTGCGTCCTGATCGCGACGAAACGGACGGTTTCTTCATCGCAGGTTATGAAAAGTCATGCTAAAGCGAGCCTCTGGGGGAGTGACGTTGAGGGAAGTGTTCATGCAGTCCAGGATCATGCTCGCCGGAATCGCTGTCGCCATCGCCACGGCGTCGAGCGTTGCTTATTGCAAGACGGTGGAGCCGAGCGTCGCGCCGCTTTCGATGCAGCTCACACGCAGCGGTGAAGCGCTCCTCAATGGCCACAAGGCGCAGGCCGCGATCGATCAGTTCGAAACCGCGCTCGCCGTCGATCCCCGCAACACCCGCGCTTACATCGGTATCGCGCGCTCGTACGAGATCCTCGGACTTCCCGGCCGCGCCGTGAAATTCTACCGCGAAGCGCTCGCCATCGATCCCAACGACCTCACCGCGCTCTCAGAGCAGGGCGAGGCCTATATGGCGCGCGGTGCGGTTGCGCTCGCGAAGGACAATCTGGCGCGCATCCGCAAGCTCTGCCAGAGCGAATGCCAGAATGCGGTGACGCTCGCGGCTGCCATCGAAAAGGGGCCTCCGGCGACGGTCACGGCGGCCGCCGAGAAGCCTGCGCCGAAGATCAACTAAACCGTCTGAACTATTGCTCGGTCCAGCAGCGCGCCAGCGCGACGAATTCACCGACAGCCAGGGTTTCCGCGCGTCGCGCGCCGTCGATGCCGCTCGCGGCAAGCGCTTCGAGCCCGCCCGGTAGCGCCTTGAGGCTTGCGCGCAGCATCTTGCGACGCTGACCGAACGCCGCCGCCGTCACCCGCTCCACGGCCTTTACCGGCACGCCTTCCGGCGCCTCGGACGGCACGATGTGGACCACCGCGGAATCCACTTTCGGCGGTGGGATGAACGCGCGCGGCGGCAGCGACAGCGCGATGCGCGGCCGCGAACGCCACTGCGCGAGGACCGAAAGGCGCCCGTAGGCGTCGGTATCGGGCGCCGCGACGATGCGTTCGGCGACCTCTTTCTGGAACATGAGGCTGAGGCTCAGCCACCACGGCGGCCACGGATCAGCGGTAAGCCAGCGGATGAGAAGCGCGGTGCCGACGTTATAGGGCAGGTTTGCGACGATGTGCGCCGGGCCGCCGAGGACGCCCGGTTCGTCGATCCGCATGGCGTCGTTTTCGATAACGGTGAGACGCCCCGCTGCGGCCTCGCCGAGTTCGGTAAGCGCGGGAAGGCAGCGGCTGTCCATCTCCACGGCTGTCACCTCGGCGCCCGCGCGGAGCAGCGCTCGTGTCAGACCGCCAGGTCCGGGCCCTACCTCGTAAACGCGTGCGCCCGAGAGCGGCCCCGGAACGCGCGCGATCTTGTCGAGAAGATTGGAATCGAACAGAAAATTTTGTCCGAACGCCTTTTTCGCCGAGAGGCCGTGCCGCGCGATCACCTCGCGCAGCGGCGGCAGCGCGGCGAGGCCGGGCGGCAGTGTGTCAGTCAATCGCGCGGTGCGCGGCGCATTCGTACGCCGTCCTGATCGCCGCCGCCATCGCGCGGTGGCTCGCGATTCCCTTGCCGGCGATGTTGAAGGCGGTGCCGTGGTCCGGCGCGGTGCGGACGATCGGCAGGCCGAGCGTCAGGTTCACGCCCTCGTCGAAGTGCAGGGTCTTGAGCGGCACGAGCGCCTGATCGTGATACATGCAGAGCGCGGCGTCATAGGCCTTGCGGGCGTGTTCGTGGAACATTGCGTCGGCGGAAAGCGGCCCGAACGCGTCGATGCCCTCGGCTTGCAATTCCGCGATTGCGGGGGCGATCACGTCGATCTCCTCGCGTCCCAGAAGCCCGCTTTCCCCCGCATGAGGATTGAGGCCGGCAACCGCGATGCGCGGGTTTTCGATGCCGAAATTCCGCGTCAATCCTTTCGCGGCTGCGCGTCCGCGGCTGACGATAAGGTCGGTGGTCAGCCGCTGCGGCACGTCGGCGAGCGCCACGTGGATGGTGACGGGCACAGTGCGCAGCGTCGGGCCGACGAGCATCATCGCAAGATTCGCCGCGAACACGCCGCAGCGCTCGCCCACGAATTCCGTTTGCCCCGGATGCGTAAAGCCGATCGCCTGAAGCTGCGCCTTGGAAACCGGCCCCGTCGCCAGCGCGCCCGCCGCGCCGCTGCGGGTGAGGCCGGTGGCGATCTCCAGCGCATCAAGCGCGCAGCGCGCACCGATCAGTGTCGGCTTGCCGGGTTCGACCACTTCGCTGTCGGCCACCTCGATGAGCGGCAGCGCGTCGCAGCAGGCGCCGACGTCGTCGGGATGTTCGATCTGGCAGACCGGGCCTTTCCACACACAGGCCAGCGAATCGCGGTTGCCCACGCCGAAGAAGGGCGGAAGCCCAAGCGCTTCGCGTTGTTCCCAGCACCGCCCGATGATTTCCGGGCCGATCCCCGCGGGGTCGCCAAGCGTAACGGCAATCGGTGGAATCATCGCGCCCTGATCACCGGTAGTCGATAACGGCATCGCGGCGAAGGTCGCGCAGGTAGCGGCGGGCCGCCATGGCGACCTTGCTCTCTTCCATCTGCGCGTAGAGCTGGTCGAACGAGGGCGCGCCTGCGGCGGGCGGGTCTTCGCGGCCGCAGAGCACGAGCACGCGGATACCGTCTTCGCGGGTGCCGAAGGGCGGCGTGCTCTGGCCGATCTGCATCGGTTCCATGATCTGCTGAAGCTGCGGCGGCAGATCGCCGAGGCGGACCTGATCGTTGGCGACGACATTGCCGCCGAAACTCTCGGCCAGGGCTTCGGCGCCGCCGCAGCCGCCCATGCTCTGCGTGCCGGCCTGCAGACGCTGCACGAGTCCGGCCGCCTGCTGCTGCGTCGCATCGGCCGCGAGCGGCACCGTGATCTGCTTGACTGCGAGAACCGCGTCCTTGGGATCGGCTGCGAGCACCTGCCGCTTGTCGACAAGCGCGATGATCGCGAAGCCGCCGGGGATCTGGATGGGGTTGGAGACGTCGCCGCGCGGCAGGCTCTCGACCACCGGTGCGAGTTCGGGCGAAAGCTGCGCCGGACGCACCCAGCCGAGATCGCCGCCGACGGCTGCGGTCGAAGCTTCGGAGAATTGCCGGGCATAAGCGACGAACGAACCGCCCTGCCGCACCTGATCGACGATCCGCTGCGCGTTCTCGCGCACCTGTTCCGCGTTTTCGGTGGTGGCGGTCAGGAAGATCTCGGCGATGCGAAATTCCTCGGTGCCCTTCGCGGCGTTCAGCCGGTCGATCAGCGCCTGCACCTCGTCGTCGCCGACGTTTACGAACGGTTCGACTTTGCGCCGTAGCAGGCGGCTCCACGCGAGTTCGGCATGAATCTGCTGCTTCAGCGAATTCTGTGACGTGCCGCGCGTCTTCAGGAACTCGTCGAACTGGTCGCTGCTCATACGGAAGTTGGAGGCGACGCGCGTGAATGCCTGGCTGATTTCCTCCTGCGCGATCGTCACTTCCTGTGCGGTGGCTTCCTGAATCTGGAGCTTTTCATCGATCAGGTTGCGCACGACCTGAAGCCGCAGGCGCGTGCGCTCGTCATCGGAAATCTGCCCCTGGTTCGCGGCAAGCACCAGATTGAGGCGCTGGTCGATGTCGGTATCGGTGATGACGTCGCCGTTGACGATTGCGGTCGCCTTTCGGATCGTCGGGTCGACAGGCTGACCGAGGATCTCGATATCGGGATCGGAGAGGCCGGCGAGCGGGGAATTCTGGGCCAACGTTGACCCTGCAGCAAGAACTGCGACACTGGCAGCAAGCCAGCGCAGCGTCGAAAACCTCATCAATCTCTCCCCCGTCCCGGCAGCGCCGGAGCGGTCTTGTAGCCTCTCAGGTCATGCCGCCTAGCACGCGCTGAGATGAATGTCAGCGTATCGTTTACGCTTACCGTGAGGGCTAGTCTCCCGCGGCTGAACCGCGGATTAGCGGCCAAGGTTCTTGAGACTGATCGAGAAGAGGAAGGCGTTGCCGCGCCGGAAGTCGCGGTCTTCCACATAGTCGCGTCGCCACGTGACGCCGAACTCGAAGCACTCGTCCTGATAGGCGATACCGAGCCGGTGGCGAACCATCTCGAACCCGTCCGAGGTGTTGAGCGGATCCTCCGCGCGCGAAGTCAGGTCGACGATCACCGAACCGATCACCGACCAGTAGCGCGCGAAGCTGATACGGCCGCCCGCGCGCACCTCCTCGCGATCCTCCAGATCCTCGATATTGATGTCGCGATCGAGCTTCACATAGCCGATGGTCGCATAGGTGCGCTTGTTGCCGACGGTCACGTCGATCTCGTTGCGGCGTAGCCTCAGGCTCGTCTTGTCGAGCCGGAAGCGGTGCGTCACGTCGAAACCGCTGCCGATACGCAGCGTGTTGCGGCCGACGAAGTCGGAGAAGTTGCCGGAAAGGCCTGTGCCTTGCGGAAATGCGCCGGGCGCGTTGTCGAAGCGGTAGCTCTGGCCGAACTCGCTCTCGATATGCCAGCGCGGGCGATCGAGCCGCCATGTGGCGCCGTACGTCATGCGCCGCCCGCCTTCCCAGCGGTCTGCGCCGGGAAAGCGGTTCAAATCGAAGAGGTTGGTGTCGTCGAGGTCGACGGCGCGCGAATCCTCGTTCGGAATGTCGTCGTTCACGTCGCTCGGCGAGACGGAGAATTGCACACGCGGCGTCAGTGTTTGCGTGCCGCCGAAGGCGGGGCCGGCGAGGGGCCATTCGATGTCGAGCGCGGCGGCGGGCAGGATGCGGCCTTCCCAGCCGTTGCGCCCGGCGTAGATCGGAAGCTCGGCAAAGGCGCTGTCGGTGGCGTGGTAGATATCGCCGCGAACGAGGGCTGTCGCCGTCACGCGCTGTCCCCACGGTGTGATCGCACTGCGCTTCCACTCGGCGGAGGCCGAGGCACGCTGGGTGTCCATGCCGTCGGTGCGCGTGATCGCCGCCGTGTCGGCCGCCAGCTTCAGCCGGCCGCCGCCGACCGTTTCGCTTGGCGACCACATGTAGTTCATTAGCGGCAGCGCGATCGGCGTGAGACCCGCGATGTCTGCCTGCCGCAGACCCTGGAAGGCCCAGCCTTCGATCGCGAAGTAGCTTTCCACGCCGAAGCGCTCGAGCTGGTAGAAGTTCCGCAGCGTGTCGTCGCGCGAGATGTCGTAGCGGCGCAGGAACGTGTCGTCGGTGGCGAGGCGAAGGCCGAACGTCGAACGCCAGTTGCGACTGTGCTGGAGGCGGCCGTTACCGAAGACATAGCCGCGGAACTGCTTGTTCGGAATACCTGTCCCTGCGGGGTCGGGGAAGTCGAGCTCCGACGAATAGGTGCCGATACCGCCGAAACGCAGGGGACCGGACGCGGTCTGGTGCCGGTATTCGACCGAAAGCGCCGGATTGACCTCTGTGTAGACGATCGGCGCGATGGTGAGGTCGTTATGGTCGGAAAAGCTCAGAAAATAAGGCAGCTCGACCGAGACGCCGAGCGAGCGGTCGATGGTGACGGACGGGACGAGGATGCCCGTCGCATTGCGGCCCGGCCCGTCCGGGTGCGACAGGCTCGGCGTGTAGAAGATCGGGATGCCGAGGAATTCGAGGCTCGCATCCTTGTAGTAGACACGTTTGCGATCGGGATCATGGCGCACGCGCAGCGCCTTCACCTGCCAAAGTGGCTCCTTGGGGCAGCCGTCCACGCCGATGATGTCGCAAGGTGAATACACCGCACGATTCACCGTGGTGCGCCCGGCCTCGCGCCGACCATCGTGGGCGGCAAGCCGCCCTCCATCCCGAAGCACGAGCAGGATGTTCTCAACCGCACCGTCGCGGAGTGTTTCGTCTAGTTCAACCCGCTCGCCGAAGGCCTCGTTGCCATCGGGGTCGATCACCTTCACCGCGCCGCGCGCCTCGACCTTGCCGGTCTTGCGGTCGTATTCGACCTCGTTCGCGGTGAGGCGGTAGCCGTCTCGTGTGACCACGACATTGCCGCGCGCCGTCACCAACTGCGTGTCGTCGTCGTATTCCATCGTATCTGCGGCGAACTCGATCGCGTCGCCGGGTTTCAGCGCTGGGCCGGCATCCACGGCGGCAGCGTCCGTCTGCGCCAACGCAGGCGCGGCAAATCCCGCGAGCGCGGTGGAGAGCAGAAAGGCGGCAAGACAACGGGACAAGAAAGCGCTCCCCGGACAGGCAGATAGCGCCTCTTACCCGCGCCGCACCCGCGGCGGCAAGGCGCGCGCTTCGATACGCCGTGAATTGCGGTCCGCCCGCCGGGCGGCTAGAACGCCCCCGATCGTTTTTTCATCCAGGAGAGTTCATCCGATGCGCATCGAGTTCGGGGTTACGTCGCACACGCCGGGCACTGCCCTTGTGGTTTTCGCGGCGAAGGACGCGGTGCTGTCGGGGGCGGCGCAGGCGCTGGATGCGGCGCTCGGCGGCGCGGTCGCCAATGCCGTGAAGACGGCGCGGTTCGAAGGTGACGCCGCGCAGATCGTGGAGCTGCTGGCACCTTCGGGCACCGATGCCTCGCGCGTCCTCGTGGTCGGCACCGGCAAACCCGGTCATGCTGACGCCGCTGTGTTCGAGCGGATCGGCGGCGCCATCGCCGCGCGGCTGCTGACCTCGGGCGAAACGAAGGCCACGGTCGATTTCGGCGGGCTCAGCGATCTCGCGCTCGATACGCCCAAGGCGGCCGCGCATCTAGCGCTCGGCGCCTCCCTCCGCGCGTGGCGGTTCGACAAGTACCGCACCAAGCTGCCCGAGAAGCAGAAGCCGACGCTTGCCGAGATCGCCATCGCCAATGCCGGCAGTGCAGGGCAGGAATGGGCGCGGCTGGAACCGCTCGTCGAAGCTGTCGGCTTCACCCGCAGCCTCGTCGCCGAGCCGGGCAACGTCATCTACCCCGAGAGCTTCGTGGAGCGCTGCCGTCCGCTCGCCGACCTCGGGATCAAGATCGAGGTACTGGACGAAAGCGAGATGCGGGCAGCCGGCATGGGCGCGCTGCTCGGCGTCGCGCAGGGCTCGGCGAAGCCGCCGCGGCTGCTCGTGATGGAGTGGGACGGCACCGGCGGGAAGGCGAAGACGTCCACCGTCTTCGTCGGCAAGGGCGTCACTTTCGACACTGGCGGCATCTCGATCAAGCCAGCCGCTGGCATGGAAGACATGAAGTGGGACATGGGCGGCGCGGGCGCTGTTGCAGGCGCGATGAAGGCGCTTGCGCTCCGCCGCGCCAAGGCGCGCGTCGTCGGCATCTGCGGCCTTGTGGAGAACATGCCGGACGGCAACGCCCAGCGGCCGGGTGACGTCGTGACGACGATGTCGGGCCAGACGGTCGAGGTGATCAACACCGACGCCGAAGGCCGCCTGGTGCTCTGCGACGCGATCACATGGGTGCAGAAGCGTTTCAACCCGGAGGTCATCGTTGATCTCGCGACGCTGACCGGCGCGATCATCATCAGCCTCGGTCATGAATATGCGGGCATCTTCTCGAACAGCGACGAGCTTGCGAAGCAACTCGTCAGCGCGGGCATCGCGACGGGCGACAAGTTGTGGCGATTCCCGCTCGGCAGTGCCTACGACAAGATGATCGACTCGCCGATCGCCGACATGAAGAACGTGGGTTCGCGCGATGCGGGGTCGATCACGGCGGCGCAGTTCATCGGCCGCTTCGTGAACGACGGCGTAAAATGGGCGCATCTCGACATTGCGGGCATGGCGTGGTCCGCGAAGGCCGGCGCGACGTGGGAGAAGGGTGCAACCGGATACGGCGTGCGCCTGCTCGACCGCTTCGTCGAGGATACGCTGGAGGCGTGAGCGAGGCGCTTACCCCGGTCGGCTTCTATCACTGCACGCGGTCGCGGCCGTTCGACGTCGTGCCCGTCCTTGCGGGCAAGGCGGTTGAGGCCGGCCACCGCGTGCTCGTCCATTCAGCGGACGGGGGCGAGCTCGATGCGCTGGATAGTCACTTGTGGACCTACGACCCTGGGAGCTTCCTGCCCCACGGGCGCGACAATCCGGTCCTGCAGCCGATCCTGCTTACCGACGATTTCGCCCCCGCGAACGGTGCCGATCTTTTGATCTCGGTGGGCGGTAAGCTGCCCGGCGACCCGGCATCGTTCGCGCGCGTCCTCTATCTCTTCGACGGCAACGACGAAGACTCGCTCGCCGCGGCGCGTGCGCACTGGCGGGCCCTGAAGGCGCGCGAGGGTGTTCAGCCGGTTTACTGGACCCAGGGAGACAAGGGGGGCTGGCAGAAGGCAGGGTAGGCGCGGTCAGTAGGTGTCGTTGTTTTTGAGAAACAGACGAATTCTCTACTATAGTTCTAAAGCTTTTCTCGTTTGGTACTTGCGCTAATGTGTCTCGTTCGAAAAGGATGGGAGCGAGGCTGCGCGTGCATTTCAAAGACATTGCCCTTTCAGGCCTTCTTATTGCCTTTACGGCGGGAACGGCCCTTGCGGACGAAGCTTCGCTGGTCGAGCGCCTACGGTATGCAACGGACAGAGCAGAACAGGACAGCTGCGCGCCGAGCCTCGCCGTGCTGGGCGAAGTCGTGCGAGAGAAGGCCTTCGTGGCACTCTCGGAAGAAAAACGGCTAAGCGTGTTCGAATTTGCGACGTGGTGCGCGGCGGAAGCGAAAGACAAGGCTGCAAAGTATCGATATGCGCTGGAAGGGACGCGCCTCTCAGGTGCGAGCGAATACATCTGGCATAATCGTTTCGCATCAGAAATGAATGATAAGCGTTATGACGCAGTAGCCGAAACGCTAGAAACCATGGCGCGCGCGAACCGTGCCGCGCTCAACACGCTGAAAATTGAATGGCTTTCCCGGTTGAATCGGACGCTCCGGGATCACGGAGACACGTCGCTTCGGGCGCGCGTCCTCCACGTCCTCACCGACGGAGATTATCGGCCTGTTGATGTCTTCTTGACCGGCGACAACTTCAAGCTGAGCTATGCCGAATTGTTGGCGGAACAGGGAAAAACGGCGCAGGCGACTGCGCTTTTGGAGCGGGTCGTGGAGCCACAGCATCTGATCGATGCAAGCGTTGATCGGCGACTGCGCGCATTGGTCAAGCCCGGTTTCGATGCCCGCGCTGTCGTGGAAGCGCGATTGGCACAGATGCGTGATATCGCTGCCGCTCATCCTGGTTCGATGGAGGCCGTGCTGGAGCTGGCAAACTATCTGCGCCAACTGGGCCGTCCGGAAGAGGCGCTTGCGACGCTTGAAGCCGCGCATCCGGACCGTGTCCACGCAGTGACTTTCACTGATCTCGATGACTTTCGGAACTGGTGGTGGGATAGCCTCTCCAAGACTTATGCCATGCTCGGCCACGATGATGAGGCTATCTCGGCAATGCGCAAGGCCGGCGCGATTTCAGAGCGCGGGGGGGTGAATGTTAGCCAGGCGCTTAATCTTGGCCACCTTCTGCTTGAATTGGGAAAGCCCGTGGAAGCGTTGGAGACGGTCTCCGTTTTTGACGATGGTAAGCACGACATCGCTCCTTACGGTGAAATGGTGCTGCGACTTGTACGGGGCTGTGCACTGCTGGCGGTGGGGCGAGCCGAACCAGCCAAGTCTGATCTCGCCTATGCCGCTTCGCACGAGAAGGACAGCCCTTCTGCGGCCATGACCTTGCCGCTGTGCGCGGGCGACATGGATGCTGCGGCTGCGGTTTTGATACGCCGCCTCGACAGTCCCGACCAGCACGTGGATGCCTTGCTGCAGTTCAGCGACTACGACCCGCCGCCCGTCGGCCCCCTGTTCAAAGGACCTTATGCGAAACTGCCCGAATTGAAAGCGCGGGCCGATGTTCAGGCGGCCATTGCCCGCGCCGGAGGTGTGAGACGTTTTCGTTTGCAATATCAGTAAGGCTGGGGCTGCGTATTGGCAGGCGGGGGTCAAATTGAAGGGGGTAAGGCGTGTTGCGATGGCTTACAACGTTCGCGGTGCTTCTCGGCACGGGGAGTGCCCTTGCGGCTCCCAAGGCGCCGCACGTTAACTATGCGCCGCCTGGCAATTGGGTGCTGGCTCCGCCGCTCCCCGCCGACGGTGCTTTGCCTCCGGAAGCGCCGGTCCGGGTGGATTTCATGGATCACCAAGTGCGGATCGGTCCTGCGGGCCAGGAGATGTACTTCGCTTACCGGATGAAACTCCTGACGCCGGAGGCACTGCCTGCAGGGAATGTCTCCGTCGTCTGGGCGCCTTCGAGCGGAAAGGCGACGGTGC
Organism: uncultured Sphingosinicella sp.; assembly: GCF_963974575.1. Taxonomy (NCBI): domain Bacteria; kingdom Pseudomonadati; phylum Pseudomonadota; class Alphaproteobacteria; order Sphingomonadales; family Sphingosinicellaceae; genus Sphingosinicella; species uncultured Sphingosinicella sp. The sequence goes on from NZ_CAXBBQ010000005.1 coordinate 293,858, forward strand.
ATCACCTCCGCATCGTTCGTGACGGTCAGGTGACCGATTTGCTCAAGGACCAGAAGTTCCAGGTCATTCAGCGCGAGGGTGGGCTCGAGCAGTCGATCCTCGATGGCTATCTAACGGCGATGCTGCAGGTCCCCGGCTTGCGCGTTGGGGATACGCTCGAGTTTGCATCGACCATTCTTCGACGCGATCCGACGCTCGGCGAGCGCGTTTTCGGCGCCGTCCAGCTTCCGGTTCAAGCGACACCGGGGGCGTTCCGCCTTCGAATGAGCTGGCCGGAGGGGCAGGCGCTTTCATGGCGGGCGACACGTGACCTACCGCAGACCTTGCCAACTAAGGCGGATGGACAGAGCGTCCTTATGTATGAACTGCGCAGCCCAACCAGTTCGATCATCAACGAGGGCGCCCCCGTGCGCTACAACGTCCGACGCGTAGTCGAATATTCGAGTTTCGGGGGCTGGGAGGATGTATCGCGGCACTTTTTCCCATTATATGACAGTGCTGCAGCACTTTCCGGCACATCGGCCCTGCACGCAGAGGTAGCGAAGATCGCTGGCAGCGCGAAAACCGCGACTGAACGCGCCGAAGCCGCGCTGCGCCTGGTGCAGGACCATATCCGATACGTTTACGTCGGGCTCGATGGCGGAAACTTTCGCCCCGTGTCTGCGGATGAGACGTGGCAGCGCCGATTCGGCGACTGCAAGGCGAAGACCGCGATGCTGCTCGCGCTGTTGCGTGAACTTAAGATCGAGGCCGAGCCGGTGCTCGTCGATATAAACGGCGGCGATGGGTCCGACCTATGGTTGCCGAGGCCCGATGTGTTCAACCATGTCGTCGTTCGCGCGAAGATCGACGGCGAGACTTACTGGCTCGACGGTACACGGCTTGGGGACCGCTACCTCGACACGCTGCCCCCACCGATTTTCCGCTGGGCACTTCCAGTCAGATCCGGCGGTGGCGCGCTCGAAGCCGTGGCCCCGACAGCGTTCGCGCGCCCGCAGGCGATCACCGTTCTGGATATCGATGCGAGCAAGGGGTTTGCGAGTCCAGCAAGTGTGCGCGCCCAGCATGTGATGCGCCAGGACGAGGCGTTCGCAACACGTATGCGGCTCGCCGCGCTGTCGGCCGAAGACGCGGAACGTGCTGTTCGCAGCTACTGGCGGCAGCAGGTCCGATGGGCCGAGCCGAGTGAGGTTTCGTGGCGCTATGATGAAAGGCGCGCGATGCTTGTCCTTACGTTAGAGGGCGAGGGACGCCCGGAATGGGAGGGCGATGAGGCGCGGGGCCGCACCCTCGATATCCCGGGGGCCGGTTTCTATGCGCCGGAGGTGCGGCGGCGTCCACGTGAGCAGGACCAAAGCGCGCCGTGGCTCACCAACTTTCCGCGCTATCAATGCTACGCGACGAGTATCCGTCTTCCGGTGTCAGGCCCGAAATGGCGCTGGACTTACTATGCCGATCCGATGAACCTCTATCTTGGTGGCACGCGCTATTGGCGGGCATCGGGAATGGTGAATAATGTGGTTCGCACGGTCATGAGCAGCCACATCGATGTTCCGGAGATCAGTGCTGCTGATGCCAAGTTGGCGACAGACGCGATTCCCACATTCAACAACAACGTTTCTCGCGTGTATCAGGAATCTGTTTCGCGGCAGGCTGGCGCGGAGAGGCCTTCGTCGATGATGCCGTTCGAGGACGGGGCGGACTGGACCGGCGACGCACCCGCCTGCAGCGCTCCAAAACGGAACTGATGCCGAAAGCCATTGCCGGGCTTTGATGCGCCGGGCCGTGGCGGGGACCTCGCGCGGCTTGCAATCGGACCCGCGCCCGGATATTGGGCGCGCGACTTCCTGAATTCATACACCACGCCCCATCTGGAGACCTGTCATGGCGCTGCAGCGTACCTTTTCGATCATCAAGCCCGACGCGACGCGTCGCAACCTCACGGGCGCCGTCACCAAGATGCTTGAGGAAGCGGGCCTCCGCGTCGTCGCTTCGAAGCGCATCCACATGACGAAGGAGCAGGCCGAAGGTTTCTACGGCGTGCACCGCGAGCGTCCGTTCTTCGGCGATCTCGTCGCGTTCATGACCTCGGGCCCCGTCGTCGTGCAGGTTCTCGAAGGCGAGGACGCCGTCGCGAAGAACCGCGAAGTGATGGGCGCCACGAACCCGGCGAATGCCGATGAAGGCACCATCCGCAAGGCGCTCGCGGAATCGATCGAGGCGAACACGGTGCACGGCTCCGACAGCCTTGAAAACGCGAAGATCGAGATCGACTTCTTCTTCAAGCCCGAAGAAATCGTCGGCTAAGGATTCCAGAGTTTGTCGAGGCGGGCGGCGGCAGTGTCGCCCGCCACGCTTTCGCGGCGTACCAGCCCGCGAAGCTTGACCGTGCGGCCCAGAATGACGCGCGGCTCGATGTGGTACACGATGTCGTAAATCGCGGTTTCGGTGCGCGGGCCATCGGCTGCTTCGCAGCGGCTGGCGATCATGACCGGCAGACGCCCGTCGCGCGCGGCCTTGTCCACCGCTTTCAGGAGCGCGCTTTCGAACCAGTCCGCTTCGATGCGATGATCGAGAACGGTGCTTTCGGGCTCGACTCCAAGCGCGCTTGGGAAGCGGATGTCGGTGCTTTGCAGCGCGCAGTCCGCCGCTTTGAACGCAAGGCCCGCGCCGCCTGCATCGGTTGCGATCAACCCGATTGATTTCGGCCGGGAGACGGCTTTTTCTGCACGCCGCTCGGCCTCCGCCGATTTGCGTTCGTCGTAGTTGTTCCACAGCGTCAGCGCCGAGATCACGACGGCAATGACCGCCACGGTTTCGCCGAGCGAAAGCCAGCGCCGACGGATACGCGCCGTTTCGGCGGCCTTCTCCGCATGCGTTTCAGGAATTTCGGGTACGTCAGAAGACATCGGCGAGCTTTCTTGGCGCAGACATCCGCCAGCTTTTCACGAGCCAGTCGTTTACATGTTCCCAATCCGGCTCGCCCTGGTCGAGGCGGATGCCGATCCAACCGTAAGGGCCGAGATAGGGCGGGCGGTAATAGAGGGCAGGGTTGGCCTCGATCAGCATCGCCTATTCTTCAAGGCCTCTGGTCTTCACCAGCAGCGCGGTGATGCCGCAGCCATGGTGATTGTCGCTGAGATAGGCGAAGAACTTGCCCTTTTCGACGTAAAAGCCGGGCGCGCCGTGCGAGAGCTTTTCGACGGCGGCGGGCAGAGCGAGCGCCCGCGCGCGGACCTTTTCAAGCAGGGCTTCGGGATTTGAGGACATCGGCGGCACACTTCGCAAGCGCTGCAGGATACAGGCGATGTTCCTCTTTCAGCACACGCTCCGCAAGCGTTTCCGGCGTGTCCCCCGCAAGTATGGGAACGCGTACCTGCGCCACCACAGGCCCATCATCCAGCTCTGGCGTCACGACGTGCACCGAGCAGCCGGCCTCGGCATCGCCGGCCTCGATTGCCCGGGCGTGCGTATCGAGCCCCTTGTATTTGGGGAGCAGCGAGGGGTGGATGTTGAGGATTCGGCCCTGCCAGCCTTCGACGAATTCGGACGAGAGCAGCCGCATGTAGCCTGCAAGCGCAATCATCTCGACGTTCGCGGCACGCAGCGCCGCATCGATCAACCGGTCGAACTCGGCGCGCTTCATGCCGCGATGATCGTGCGCCCAAACGGCCACGCCGCGCGCGTTAGCGAAGGCGAGGCCAGCGGCCTCCGGGTTGTTGGATGCGACAAGCACCACCTCGTAAGGGCAGTCCGGCGCCTCGGCGGCGGCAAGGATCGAAGCCATGTTGCTGCCGCGGCCGGAGATCATCACCCCGACGCGGAGTTTAGGCGACATGCACGGCTTCCCAAGCCTCGCGACTGCCCCAGGTTTCGGCGTCGCCGACCACCGTGCAGCCGGTGTCACCCGCATCAATGGCACCGATCACGTATGCGGTTTCCCCTGCGGCGGCGAGTGCGCCGAGCGTCGCCTCGACGTCGCCCGATGCCACCACGGCGACCATGCCGATGCCGCAGTTGAACGTACGCGCCATCTCTCCGGCGGCTATGTTGCCTTCATGCTGGAGCCACGCAAACGCGGGCGGAAGCATCCATGCACCCGTATCGATGCGGGCGTGCGCGCCCTTCGGCAGCACGCGCGGCACGTTTTCAAGGAGCCCGCCGCCGGTGATATGCGCGAGCGCCTTGATGCGACCTGCACGGATTTCCGGGAGCAGCGGCTTCACATAGATGCGTGTCGGCGCGAGCAGCGCTTCGCCGAGCGTGCGCGATGTATCGAACGGGGCAGGGGCGTCGAGCTTGTGGCCTTTGTCCGCAACGATGCGGCGGACGAGCGAATAGCCGTTCGAATGGAAGCCCGAGGACGCGATGCCGAGCAGAACATCGCCCTGCGCGACACGTTCGCCGGTCAACTGCTGGCCGCGCTCGACGGCGCCGACCGAAAAGCCTGCGAGATCATAGTCGCCCGCGCCGTACATGCCCGGCATCTCGGCGGTCTCGCCGCCGATGAGCGCGCAGCCCGCGATGCGGCAGCCTTCGGCTATCCCTGCGACGACCGCGGAGGCAACGCCTTGCTCCAGCTTGCCGGTTGCGAAATAATCGAGGAAAAACAGCGGCTCTGCGCCCTGTACGACGAGGTCGTTCACGCACATGGCGACGAGATCGATGCCGACCGTGTCGTGGCGTCCCGTGTCGATGGCGAGTTTCAGCTTGGTGCCGACGCCGTCGGTTGCCGCAACCAGCAGCGGGTCATTGAACCCGGCGGCCTTCGGATCGAAGAACGCGCCGAAGCCGCCAATCTCAGCGTCCGCGCCGGGACGTGCGGTCGCCTTCACCAGCGAAGAGATCGCCTTCACGAAGGTGTTTCCGGCGGCGATGGAGACGCCTGCGTCGGCGTAGCTGTACGATTTTCCCGTGGTCATCGCGCGGCCATAGCGCCGAAGCGAGAAATATTCGACTCCCAATTCGCGCCGCGTTTGGCATAGAGGCGCCGTGACCTTCAAACGCAAGCTCAACGGATGGATGGCGGCCGCACTCGCGGCGCTCGCGGTGGCTGTCGCTGTGCCGCTGTTGGCGCAGGACGGCGATCGCCCGGAACCACCCGCAGAAGCCCCCGCAGCCGGGGGGAGCGCATTCCTCGTCAGTGACATTGATGTCGACGTGGTGGCCGGCTCGGCTGAAGCGGCGCGCGTCGCCGCGTTTCGCGAGGCGGCGCGGCAGGCGTGGCCGCAGCTTTATGCGCGGATGACGGGCGTCGCATCCTCGGGCGCGCCCAAGCTCCCCGACAGCGCGATCGAGGGGATGGTGAGCGGCGTCGAGGTTCAGAGCGAGCATTTTTCGGACAAGCGCTACGTCGGCAAGCTTGGCGTGGTGTTCGATCGTGTTCGGGCTGGGGAGCGTTTGCCCGCGAATGCGCGTGTGCTGCAATCCGCGCCGATGCTGCTGCTGCCCGTGCTCGCGGACGGCGGTGTGACCTCCGTTTACGAGGGGCGTTCGCCGTGGCTGCAGGCATGGTCGCGCTTCGGAACGGATTCGAGCCCGATTTCCTATGTGCGCGCGGGCGGCAACGCGTCCGACGCATTGCTGCTCACCGGGTGGCAGGCGCGGCGCGACAATCGCGGCCTCTGGCGCTCGATCCTGTCGCGCTATGGCGCCGAGAACGTTCTGGTCGCTGAGGCCTGGCTCGACCGTACCTATCCGGGCGGGCCTATCGTCGGCACGTTCCTTGCGCGGCATGGGCCGGATTCAGCGGTTCTGACGCGGTTCCGCCTGCGTGCGGGGGCGGCGGGCGAACTCGATGCGATGCTCGACACTGCGGTGCGCCGGATCGATTCCGCTTATGCGCGCGCGCTCCAGTCCGGTGTGCTGCGCGCCGACCCGACGTTGACGTTGGCGCTGGAGCCGGTTTCGGTCTCGCCGATGCTCGATCCAGCGGAATCGATGGGTTCGATGGGAACGACCGTCAGCGTCGCGACGCCCGATGCGGCGAGCTGGAATGCGATCGAGGGCGCGCTCGGCGGTGTGCCCGAGGTGGATGGTGTCACGCTACTCGGGCTTTCGATCGGCGGCATGTCGCAGATTCGTATCAATCATGCGGTCGATCACGCGATGCTCCGCTATGCGCTCGACCAGCGCGGTTGGCGTCTCGATGGCAGCCTGCTTCGCCGCCGCGCGGAGGGCGAGGCGCCGCTACCGCGCCCGGTGGTCACGCTGCCGTCGCTGCCGGTTGCCGACGATGCCGTTACCGAAAGCGGTGGACCGCGCGATCTGATGCCCTCGGAGAACGAACGGTGAGCGAGGGCGCCGTCCTCGGCGGTCGGCGGCGCATTCCGATCCGCTGGATGCTCGTCGCGGCGATCATCCTGTGGTTCGCCTATGCGACGCGCGGCGTGCTCGGGCCGTTTGTCGCCGGACTCGTCATCGCCTATCTGCTCGATCCGGTCGCGGACAGGCTGGAGCGGCGCGGCGTGCCGCGCTGGGCGGCGGCGATGCTCCTCCTGGTAGGCTTTTTCGGTGTTTTTGCACTGCTGATCCTGGCGATGGCGCCGCTTGTCGTCGCGCAGTTCCAGCAACTTGTGCAGAACCTGCCGCAACTGGTTCAATCGCTGGAGCCTTTGATTGAGCGGCTTTCCAATGCTGTAGGGGATGTCGTGGGACTTGAAACGCTCAGCAACGACCTGATGCACCGCGCGGCGGCATGGCTCAGCACGCTTGCGAGCGGCATTCTTAGCGGCGGCCTTGCGGTTTTCAATCTGCTCGCGCTGTTCGTGATGATGCCCGTCGTCGCCTTCTATGCCCTGCGCGACTACGATGGGCTGACGACGCGCATCAACGCGTGGTGGCCGTCACGCTATGCGGAGACGATCCGGCGTTTGCTCGGCGAATCGGATGCCGCGCTCGCGGGGTTCATGCGGGGGCAGTCGCTGGTCTGCCTGTCACTCGCGATCTTCTATTCGGTGGGCTGGAGCCTGATCGGCCTCAACTACGCGCTTGTGCTCGGCACGCTTGCGGGCGTGCTCGGCTTCGTGCCGTATCTTGGTGTCGTCGTCTCGGTCGGTCTCGGGCTTCTCGTCGGTCTCGGCCAGTGGGGGCCGGACGTGCTGCACCTCGGCCTTATCGTCGGCATCTTCTTCGTGGGGCAGATCCTCGAAAGCATGGTGCTGACGCCGAACCTCATCGGCAACCGCATCGGGCTGCATCCGCTGTGGGTGCTGTTCGCCGTGTTCGCGGGCGGGGAACTGCTTGGCATCCTCGGCGTGTTCCTTGCCGTGCCGGTCGCCGCGGTTCTCGGCGTCGTCATGCGCTGGCTGCTCGGCGAATATCTGAAAAGCCCACTTTTTCTTGACGACGAGCCGCCGCCAGAGGACGTGACCGTCTCCGCATGAGCCAGTTTGCGCTGCCGCTCGAATACCGGTCGGCCGACGGGGAGGCGGATTTCTACATCTCGGAAGCGAATGCCGCAGCGGTCGCGATGCTCGACCGCTGGCCGGACTGGCCATCGCACACGCTGATCGTCGTGGGGCCCGAAGGCTCAGGCAAGAGCCACCTGTTGCGGCTATTTGCGGGGCGGTATCCCGGCGCCGTGCACATTTTCGATGATGCCGACGCGGCCGGTCGTGACGAAGACGCGATGTTTCATGCGTGGAACGCCGCGCAGGCAAATGGTCCCGCGCTACTTGTGGCGGCGCGGACGCCGCCCGGTGAATGGCGTGTGCGACTGCCCGATCTTGCCTCTCGCCTCGGCGCGGCGGGGATCATCCATATCGATGCCCCCGACGATGCGCTGCTTGCCGAAATCGTTGCAAAATCTTTTCGTGAACGTGGCCTGCGCGTTTCACCAATTGTCATAGAGTATATGATACAAAGGATTGAACGCAGCTTTGCCGCCGCCGCATCCGCTGTCGCCGCGATCGATGCCGCCGCTCTGGCGGGGCAGCGCGCCGTGACCGTGCCGCTGGTGCGCGAGGCGCTGCGATTGGGTGATACGACGGACGGACAAGAGCGTGGCGAGACGGAATAGCTTCAAGAACATCGGGAACACCAACGCGCGTTATTTCAACCGCGAGCTCTCGTGGCTGGCCTTCAACGCCCGCGTGCTCGAAGAGGCGGAAAACGTACACCATCCGCTGCTGGAGCGCCTGCGCTTCCTGTCCATCTCTGGCGCGAATCTCGACGAGTTCTACATGGTTCGCGTGGCGGGCCTGCACGGGCAAGTGGAGGAGGGCGTCGAGCTTCGCAGCCCCGACGGCGTGACGCCCGCGCAGCAGCTTGTCGCCGTCACGGAGCGCGCGGACGCGCTGATGCGGCAGCAGCAGAACGTGTGGCGCGCGCTTTCCATCGAGCTTGCCGCCGTCGGTTTCCACGTTCTCAAAGGCCCTGAACTGTCCCCCGAGGACGAGCGCTGGCTCGAAACCTATTTCCGCGAGCAGATATTCCCGGTGCTGACGCCGCAAGCGATCGATCCGGCGCATCCGTTCCCGTTCATCCCAAACCGCGGCCTAGCGCTCACCATGGAGCTGAAGCGCGAATCGGACGGCGAGGAGCTGCTTGCGCTGGTGATGATCCCGGCACCGCTTGCCCGCTTCGTCCGCCTTCCGGGGCCGCAGGCGCGCTACATTGCGCTTGAGAACGTTGTTCGCATCTTCGCGGACGACCTGTTCCCGAACTTCAAAATCATGGGTGACGGCGTCTTCCGCGTGATCCGTGACAGCGACATCGAGGTCGAGGAAGAAGCCGAAGACCTCGTCCGCTTCTTCCAGACCGCAATCAAGCGCCGCCGCCGGGGCCGCGTCATCCGTCTGAAAATCGAGGAGGGGACGCCGCCGCGCCTTCACCAGATGGTGCAGCAGGCGCTCCACATCGACAACAGGGATGTGACGCCGGTGACCGGCATCATCGGCATCGCCGACCTCGCCCAGCTCGTCGAGGAAGACCGCCCCGACCTCAAGTTCGAGCCCTACACGCCGCGCTTCCCGGAGCGCATCCGTGAATACGGTGGCGATTGCTTCGCCGCGATCCGCGCCAAGGACATCGTCGTCCATCACCCTTACGAGAGCTTCGACGTCGTGCTCGCCTTCCTGCGGCAGGCTGCGGCAGACCCGGACGTGGTCGCGATCAAGCAGACACTCTATCGCGCGGGCAAGCAGTCCGCCGTGGTACGCGCGCTCGTCGATGCGGCGGAAGCGGGCAAGTCCGTCACGGCCGTCGTCGAGCTCAAGGCGCGTTTCGACGAGGAGCAGAACCTCGTCTGGGCCGCGGCGCTGGAACGCGCGGGCGTGCAAGTCGTCTACGGCTTCATCGACTGGAAGACGCACGCCAAGATCTCACTCGTCGTGCGGCGCGAAAACGGCAGCCTTCGCACCTACTGCCACCTCGGCACGGGCAATTATCACCCGGTGACGGCCCGGATCTACACTGACCTTAGCTTCTTCACGGCGGACCCGAAGCTCGGCCGCGACGCCGCGCAGATTTTCAACTACGTGACGAGCTACGTGGAGCCGCGCGCACTTGAGGCGATGACCATTTCGCCCTCGGGGATGCGCCAGAAGCTCACCGCGCTCATCGACGCGGAAATCGCCAATGCCGAAGCCGGGCAACCGAGCGGCATCTGGGCAAAGATGAACTCGCTCGTCGACCCAGCGATCATCGACAAGCTTTACGAGGCGAGCGCGGCAGGCGTGCCGATCGAGCTCGTGATCCGCGGTATCTGCTGCCTGCGCCCCGGCGTACGCGGGCTTTCGGAGAATATTCGCGTCCGCTCCATCATCGGGCGTTTTCTCGAACACAGCCGCATCGTCGCCTTTGCGAACGGCAGCGCGTTGCCTTCGCGCAAGGCGCGGCTCTTCACCTCTTCGGCGGACTGGATGCCGCGCAATTTCGATCGCCGCGTCGAACTGCTCGTGCCGATCGAGAACCCCACGGTGCACGCGCAGATCCTCGATCAGGTGATGCTCGCGAACCTCAAGGACACGGAGCAGTCATGGGAACTGCACCCGGATGGGACATATGAGCGCATCGCCTCGCCCGGGGAATCGTTCAACCTGCACCGCTATTTCATGACGAATCCTTCGCTTTCGGGTCGCGGAGCAGCCATCAAGGCGGCTGCCCCGGTGCCCCGGCTCTACCTGTCTGACACGGATACAGGCCTTCCGGCAGCCGCCGCCGAATAGACTCATGTGAAGCCAGCCGTTATTGCCGGGCGCATTACGGCAACCGGGTGTGGCGACAGGGGCAAGCGAATGGCGCTGAGCACGACGAAGGACCGCCGCCGGGCCGGGGATATTCCTGTCAGTGCCGTTGTCGACATCGGCTCCAACTCGATTCGCCTTGTTGCGTTTCGCGGCGACCGGCGGACGCCGTTGGTTCTGTTCAACGAAAAGGTGATGGCCGGGCTCGGCCGGGGTGTCGCCGATACCGGCGCGATCACGCCAGAGGGCCTGGAAATCGCGCGCGCCGCGCTCACACGCTTTCGCCTGCTGTGCGATGACATGAATGTCGATCGCCTTCATGCCTTCGCGACGGCGGCGGTACGCGATGCCAAGAACCGCGATGCCTTCCTTGAAATGGCGAAGAAGCGCTGCGCGCTCGACGTACGCATATTGAGCGGTGCGGAGGAGGCAAGGCTTGCCGCTTATGGCGTGATCGCCGGTATCCCGAACGCGGATGGTGTGGTTGGCGACCTCGGCGGCGGCAGCCTGGAACTCGTCCGCGTGAAGAAAGGGAAGCCGCACAGTCATCTTTCGCTGCCGATCGGCGCACTGAAGCTCGATGCCGCACGCAAGGTGAGCGGGCGCTCGCTGGCGGGGTTGGTGAAGAAGGCGCTCGCCGAGGTGAAGTGGGCAGGACAGGGGAAGGGGCTTCCCTTCTATATGGTCGGCGGCTCATGGCGTGCGCTGGCGCAGCTTCACATGCACCTCACCGATTATCCGCTACCGGTCGTTCATCAGTATGCGATGGATGTCGCCGCGATCGATCACATGGCGCGCGCGCTGCCCAATCTCAGCCCCAAGCGCCTGCGGGGGATTCCGCGCCTCTCCTCGGCGCGTATCCCGCAGCTTCCGGGTGCTGCGCTGCTGCTGCGCGCTGTGGTGAAGCGGCTTGGCAGCAGCGGCGTCATCGCCTCGTCCTATGGCATTCGCGAAGGCATCCTTTACGCGGACCTGCCGAAGGACATTCAGAAGGAAGACCCTCTCGTCTCCGCCGCGAAGCAGGAAGCCGCGATTCAGGGTCGTTTTCCGCTCCATGCCGAAGCGCTGATGGAATGGATGAACGGCATGTTCGCGCCAGAGATGCCGGACCATACCCGGCTGCGTCTCGTCGCCTGCGTGCTTGCTGACACGGCATGGCGCGCGCACCCGGACTTTCGCGCGGAGCGGGGCCTAGAGCTGGCACTGCACGGCAACTGGGTCGGGATCGACGGGCGTGAGCGCGCGCTGCTTGGCGCGGCACTGTTCGCGGCTTACGGCGGTTCGATGAACGATCCCGCGATCGCGGACCTTCCGCGACTCGCGGCGCGCGAGGAGCTGACGCGCGCCTTCAAGTGGGGACTCGCACTGAGGCTTGGCCAGCGGCTGACGGCGGGGACGGCACGGCCGCTCGAAAAGAGCCGTGTGTACCGCGATGGCGGTCGCCTTGTTCTGACACTGACACCACGTTACCAGCCGCTCTACGCCGAGGCTGTGGCCCGGCGCCACGAAGCGCTCGCGGCGGCGATGGGTCTTGTCGCGGTCTTCGACGTGGAGAGGGGCTAGTCGATCCCAGTCATGCGCAGCTTGCCGTTCTGTACGGCAAAGCTGAGGCGGCCTTCGACGAGGGCGAGCGCATCGCGGCCGAAGACCTCGTAACGCCAGCCATTCAGCAGCGGCAACCCCTCGCGGACGCCTGCGGCAAGAGCTTCGAGATGGTCCGCCTTGCCGATAAGTTTCGGCGCGACATCAGCCTCTTTGCAGCGAATTTTCAGAAGAAGCTTCAGGAGGTCGGCGACAAGAACGGAGTCTGACCCGAGGCGCGGCTTGCCCGCGTCGCGTTCGGGCATTTCGCTCTCGGGCAGAGGCACGGCGGCTTCCAGCGCCTCCATCAGCCGCGCACCCATGTCGTTCGTCGTCCAAGTCTTCGAAAGCCCCCGAACACGGCCGAGCGCCTCCTGATCGCCTGGCGGATGTGCGGCGAGGTCGGCGAGCGTTTCGTCCTTCACGATACGCCCGCGCGGCAGGTCGCGGCGCTGCGCTTCCAGCTCGCGCCACGCGGCGAGCGCCTTCAGGCGGCCGAGCGCTTCTGCTTTCCGGCTCGGCAGGCGGATGCGCTGCCAGGCGGTCCAGGGGTCGTTGACGTAGTTCTCTGGCGTCGTCAGCCGGGCCATTTCCTCGTCGAGCCAATCGCCGCGCCCGGTTTTCTTCAGGCGGCCGAGCAGCTTCGGGAAAAGCTCGATGAGATGCGTGACGTCGCCGATGGCGTAATCAAGCTGGCGCTTGTCGAGCGGACGGCGTGCCCAATCCGTGAAGCGGGCGCCCTTGTCTAGATTGGCGCCGGTGAACGAGGCGACGAGGTTGATGTAGCTGACCTGTTCGCCCATGCCGAGCGCCATCGCCGCCACCTGCGTGTCGAACACGGGTGAGGGGGTCTTGCCCGTCATGTTGTGGATGATCTCGATATCCTGACCGCCGGCATGGAAGATCTTCAGGACATCGGCCTCCACGAGAAGGTCGAGCATCGGCGCGAGATCGAGCCCGCTTGCCTTGGGGTCGACAGCGGCGGCCTCGTCGGGCGAGGCCAGCTGGATCAGGCAGAGGTCGGCCCAGTACGTGTTCTCGCGCATAAACTCGGTGTCGACGGCGACATAGTCAGCGGCGGCGAGGCGGGCACAGAAGGCAGCGAGCGTTTCGGTATCGGTAATCAGCGGATGGATTTTCATGGACGGTTCTATTAGGGCGGTCGGCGCTTCCATGCCAGCGCCTTGACAAACAAGTGTGCGGGTATGTGTCTGGCCCGCCACAAACACCGGAATCGAGTGAGAATGCACGTTTATCGCACGCACCAATGCAGCGCCCTCCGCAAGGCCGACGTGGGCAATACCGCCCGCATCTCAGGCTGGGTCCACCGGAAGCGGGATCACGGCGGGCTGCTGTTCGTCGACCTTCGCGACCATTATGGGCTGACGCAGGTGGTGTGCGATACGGATTCCCCGGCATTTTCGGTGCTGGACGGCGCGCGGGCCGAAAGCGTGCTGACCGTGACCGGCAAGGTCGTGGCGCGTTCGGACGCGACTGTGAACCCCAACCTGCCGACCGGCGAGATCGAGCTGTGGGCAGCGGACGTGACGGTGCAGTCCGCCGCCTCCGAGCTGCCGATGCCGGTTGCGGGCGACACCGAGTACCCGGAGGACATCCGCCTCAAGTACCGCTATCTCGACCTGCGCCGCGACCGTCTGCACCGCAACATCGTGCTGCGCTCGAACGTGATCGCTTCGCTGCGTCGCCGCATGATCGATCAGGGCTTCACCGAGTTCCAGACGCCGATCCTGACCGCTTCGTCGCCCGAGGGTGCGCGTGACTTTCTGGTGCCGAGCCGGATGCACCCGGGCAAATTCTATGCGCTGCCGCAGGCGCCGCAGATGTTCAAGCAGCTGCTGATGGTCGCTGGCTTCGACCGTTATTTCCAGATCGCGCCGTGCTTCCGCGATGAGGACGCCCGCGCCGACCGGAGCCCGGGCGAGTTCTATCAACTCGACTTCGAGATGAGCTTCGTGACGCAGGACGACGTGTTCAACGCGATCGAGCCTGTGCTCGCGGGGGTGTTCGAGGAGTTCGCGAACGGGAAGTCGGTGACGCCGGCGGGTTCGTTTCCGCGCATTCCTTACCGCGAGTCGATGCTGAAGTATGGCAACGACAAGCCGGACCTTCGGAACCCGATCGAAATAGTCGATGTAACCGAGCACTTCAGGGGTTCGGGGTTCGGCATCTTCGCGAAGATGGTGGAAGGTGGAAACTTCGTGCGCGCCATCCCTGCGCCGAAGGCGGGCGAGCGTAGCCGGAAGTTCTTCGACGACATGAACGACTGGGCGCGGAGCGAAGGTTTCGCGGGGCTCGGCTACATCAACATCAAGGACGGCGTGCCTGCAGGCCCGATCGCCAAGAACCACGGTGAGGAGGCGACCGCGAAGCTGATCGCGGCGCTTGGCCTCGGCCCCGACGACGGCGTGTTCTTCGCGGCCGGCAAGGAAGCCGATGCGGCGAAGCTCGCGGGCAAGGCGCGGACCAAGGTGGGCGAAGATCTCGGCCTTATCGAAGAAGGCGCCTTCAAGTTCTGCTGGATCGTCGATTTTCCGATGTTCGAGTACGACGAGGAGGCCAAGCAGGTCATCTTCTCGCACAACCCGTTCTCGATGCCGCAGGGCGAGCTTGAGGCGCTGGAGACCAAGAACCCGCTCGAAATCCTCGCGTGGCAGTACGACATCGTCTGCAACGGTATCGAGCTGTCTTCGGGCGCGATCCGGAACCACAAGCCCGAGATCATGTACAAGGCGTTCGAGATCGCCGGTTACAGCCAGGAACAGGTCGACACGAACTTCTCGGGCATGATCAACGCCTTCAAGTTCGGCGCGCCGCCGCACGGCGGTTCCGCGCCGGGCGTGGACCGCATCGTCATGCTGCTGGCCGACGAGCCGAACCTTCGCGAGGTGGTGCTGTTCCCGATGAACCAGAAGGCCGAGGATCTGATGATGAACGCCCCGGCCAGCGTCTCCGATCGGCAGTTGAAGGAGCTTTCGATCAAGCTCGACCTGCCGAAGCCGAAGGCGGGGTAAGCCGATGAAAGCGCCGTCGCTGCACCGCCTGCCGAAGTTCGAAAAAGTCTCGAACGGGGACTATGAGGCGGCGCTGAAGACGGTTCAGGAGCGGCTCGCGGCGGTGCAGGCGAGCTGCATAGGCCGCAGCCGCCGCGCTATCGTCGCCGTCGAAGGTCTGGACGCAGCGGGCAAGGGCGGCTTCATCCAGCGGTTGACCGCGCCGTGGGACCCGCGATTCTTCGATGTGCAGCCGATCAAGGCGCCGGACACCGAAGAAAAGGCACACCACTATCTCTGGCGCTTCTGGCAGAAGCTGCCGGCGCAGGGCGAAGTGAACATCTTCGATCGCACCTGGTACGGGCGCGTACTCGTGGAACGAGTCGAAGGTTTCGCAACCGAAGCCGAATGGCGCCGCGCCTACGACGAGATCAACGCCTTCGAGAAGACGCTCGCCGATGATGGCACCATCATCATCAAGCTGTTCTTCACGGTGACCCAGAAGGAACAGGACAAGCGA
Organism: uncultured Sphingosinicella sp.; assembly: GCF_963974575.1. Lineage (NCBI taxonomy): Bacteria > Pseudomonadati > Pseudomonadota > Alphaproteobacteria > Sphingomonadales > Sphingosinicellaceae > Sphingosinicella > uncultured Sphingosinicella sp. The sequence continues at coordinate 309,157 of NZ_CAXBBQ010000005.1, forward strand.
CTGGTCGAGCGGCTGGAGACGCCCGAGAAGCGCTGGAAAGTGTCGGCCGAGGACTTCCGCAACCGGATGAAGCGAGATGCCTATGTCGAAGCGGCCGAAGACATGTTTGTCCGTACGCACACGGCCCATGCGCCGTGGACGATCATCGACGGCGAGCACAAGAAGACGGCGCGCATCACGGCGCTGAACCTCGTGGCGGATCGGCTTGCAGACGGGCTCGACCTTTCGCCCCCGGCGCTTTCGCCCGATATCGTGACGCTGGCGAAGGCCGCGTTCGGCAAGAAGCTGAACCTCGGCTAACACCGGCCTTCAGCCGCGGTTCAACGAACGAGTCGCAATCTCCATGACACTTGGGTCAGGAGTGCTCAAAATGCGTGTTTATAAGACAGGTTTGTTGGCGGGTACGCTGGTTGCGGCGATCCTCGCCGGTCCGGCGATGGCGCAGGACCGTGACCGCGACGGACCTCGCCCGCAGCGCGAACGCGGAATGCAGGTCAATCGCGAGGCGCAGCGTGCGCCGGAGGCAAGGCCGCAGCGGGTCGCCCCGCCGGAACGTAGCCAAGAACGCCCTCAGGTTCGCCGGACCGAAACACCCGAACCCCGCCAATCGCGTTTGGAAACGCGGCAGGCGGAGGCTGTGCAGAAGCGCATGAATGGGGTGATCGGCCGCGAGAACCAGCGCTACGGTGATAACGACCGCAATCGGGGCCGTGACTGGAACAACCGCGACCGTGACGGCCGAGAGGGTGACCGCCGTGATTGGGACAAGAACCGCGACCGGAACGACAACCGCAACTGGGATCGCAACCGCGATCGCAAAGAGGATTGGCGCGAGCGCAACAAGGATTGGGACCGCGATCGTGATCGTGATCGCTGGCGGGACAAGGACCGCAATCACGACAGGGATCGCGACCGCTGGCGCGACCACAATCGACGCCCGGTCGTGATCGTGCGCCCCAGCCCCAACTATCGTTACCGTCCGCACTGGTGGGGCCAGAGCTATTTCTCGTTCGATAACCGCTACTACGGCCAATACGACTATGGCTCGTGGTATCGCCCCGGCTACGGCTTTTATGGCTCGCAGTACGGCAGCGGCTGGGCGGTGCTCGATCCCTGGCTCAGGCAAGATCCGGCTGCGAAGCACTGGGTGATGTGGAACTTCGATCGCAACCGCAACGGCCAGCTTTCGAAGGACGAGGCCCGGCGCGCCAACCGCGAGTTCGCCCGGCTCGCAGACCGTGATCGCGACGGTTATCTGAACGACAGGGAGATCCGGTTCGGTGTTGAAGAGCTGCGCGACGAGTACCGCTACAGCTTCAACTATTGAGGGTAGGCGATCGCGACGACCTCAAGCTCCTGCAGCCCCCCCGGCAGGCGGACGCTTCTGAGGTCTCCGATCGCCGCGCCCTTCAGCGCGGTGGCGAGCGGCGCGCGCCAGGAAATGTGTCCGCGCGGCGTGTCCGTCTCATCCTCGCCCACGATCGTGATCGTGCGCTGCCGGTCGTCTTCATCGGCGACGGTGACGGTGGCGCCGAAGAACACCCGCGACTTGTCGGGCTGCTTCGCCGGATCGACGACGCGGGCATTTTTCAGCCGCTTCGAAATGCGGGTCAGCTCACGGTCGATCTCGCGCAGCCGCTTGCGTCCGTAGAGATAGTCACCGTTTTCAGAGCGGTCGCCGTTCCCAGCCGCCCACGAGACGATTTCGACGATCTTCGGGCGCTCGACCTCGAAGAGCGCGCGGTGCGCCTCGATGAGCGCCTTCATGCCTGCTGGCGTAATGTAGTTGGGGGTATCGGCCATCGGCTCAACCGGGACGGTTCTTGCCCATCCACGCCGAGAGCGTGTTGGTGGAGGGCTGCCCCGCGCGCGTCGGATTGAGGCGGTCGTAAACCACGGCATTTTCCAGCACAGCGCGCACGTAGCCGCGCGTTTCGGTAAACGGGATTTCCTCCATCCAGCGCACGGCATCGACGCTTGGCAGTCGGGGGTCGCCGTTCGCGGCGATCCACTTCCGCACGTTGCCCGCACCGGCGTTGTAGGAGGCGATCGCGAGCATGTGGTTGCCGCCCCACTGATCGACGAGATTGAGGTAGTAGGTCGATCCGAGCTGGACGTTGTAGTTCGGATCCCCAGTGAGCGCCTCGGGGCGATAGCTCGTGCCCATCTTGCCCGCGGTCTCGCGCGCTGTACCGGGCATCAGCTGCATCAGGCCGCGCGCGCCGGCGCGGCTGACGGCGGTAGGATCAAAGCGGCTTTCCTGGCGGGTGATCGCGTGGATCATCGTCCAGTTGCTCGTCAGCACGCCGCCGACGGGCAGCTGCGGGTAAGCGAAACGCAGGATCGCGGGCGGTCCGTCTACCAGTTCGCCGCGGCTCGCGATCAGCGCATAATCGGCGCGGCCGAGCTGCTGCGCCAGCTCGCTGACGAGGAATTCGCGCGCCGACGTCTTCGCCCCGTCTGCAAGCGTTTTCAGGAACAGTGTCTGTTTCCCCCGGTCGCCCGCCATGCCGAGCAGGCGGGCAGCCGCGACGCGGTCGTCCGCTGCGAACGCCTGACGCTCGGGTGTCGGCACGACGGGATCAGCCGCCGTTGGAATCGAGAGTGGGCGGTTCAGCCGCTCGGCGGCGAGTTGGCCATAGAAGGTGAGGGGGAAGCGCGCCGCGGTTTCGAGATTACGGTTGGCGTCTATGGTGAGTCCCGCCGCTTCAGCCGCGCGTCCCGCCCAGTAATGCCCGCGTGAGCGTGTGCCCGCGAACGCCGCGGCGGCGGCGAAGTTCTCGAAGTGGCGGACGGCTTCGCGTGCGCGGTTCAGCTTGTGGAGCGCTGTCCACCCCGCCAGCCATTCAAGGCTGGTGAAGGTGTCGCGCTCGGCCGCGCTGTAGCTGGTCAGCGGGCGGTCGAAGGCGAAGCCGCCGTGATTATGGGCGATCTCGAAGGCGAGGCTGTTCTGATTGTCGTTCACCGCGCCTCGCGCCGCCGCCAAAACCTCGACCATCCAGGCGTTGCGGTCTCCCGCGCTGCCGGGCGCGATCTCTGCACGCGCAAGAAGCTGGCGCGCGGCAAGGCTGTTGCCGCTGGCGCGCAGGAAGGCGCTGCGGTCGGCGATGAGGCCCGGGTTGTTTTCGAAGCCGGTGCCGAGCTTGCTGATCGCGAGGTTGGCGTCCACCGCCGCAGGTGCCGCGGCCGCGCCCCTCGCGGCCGTTGCCCGCTGGAGCGCAATGCGCGCTTCTGCAAGCGTGCGGTCGCTCCCTGCCAGGAAGGTCAGCATCCGCGTCGCGGTCGCAAGATCGCCCTGCCAGAGCAGCCGATCCATGCGGAAAACGTGATCGTCGCGGCTGAGGATGCCGCCGAACGCCGCGAGGAACTGGTTTTCAAGCGCTGGACCGATGCCGCCCATGCGCCACGCCTGCTTCGCTTCGGTATTGGCGGCGTTGGTCATGCCTGCCGCCATCAGGGCTTCGGCGTGGCGGAAGCGGCCGATGCCCGAAAGCGGCGGCAGCACGCGGAAGAAGGAGAGGCGTGCGGCCATCGGCGTCGTATCGGTGATCGTGCCCTCGGCGCGGCGGCGCAGATCGTCGGCGCCCGGCCAGTCTGCGTTGGCGCGCAGGAACTCCGAAAATTCAGAGAACGTGGCCGTGTATTCCGGGCGCCGCAGACGGTCCCACAGCAGCAGCTTCTGCGCGGTCGGCGAGCCGCTGACGCCCATTGCGGAGACGGGGCGGAACTCGCGGCGGGCCTGCGCTTCCAGCCCCGCTTTCAACGCATCCGCGTCGGCACGAGACTGGGCGGCAGCGGGCGGCGCGGCAAGCGCAGCCGCCGAAAGCAGGGCAAATCGCAGAAGAACGCTGGTAACACTGGACACAGACTTTCCGAGCCTCCTATGACGCCACAAACAGGCCGACTGCGAACGACGCGTGCAAGAGTGCAGTAGCGGCGCGCGAGGAGGCAACGGGCGAGAGTAGCATGACAGCGAGATTCTACGGTTCCATTCCGGCACTTGTCACCCCGTTCCGCGACGGGTCGGTGGATTTTGCGACCTTCGAGGCATTTGTCGACTGGCAGATCGCCGAAGGCAGCACCGGCCTTGTGCCCTGCGGCACCACCGGCGAATCGGCCACGATGACGATCGACGAGCACAATGCCGTGACCGCCGCCTGCATCAAAGCCGCCGCCGGCCGCGTGCCGGTGATCGCGGGCTGCGGCTCCAACGACACGGCGTGCGCGGTTTCGCACGTCCGCCATGCCGAGAAGGCGGGGGCTGATGCGGCGCTCGTTGTCAGCCCCTATTACAACAGGCCCAATCAGGAAGGCCTCTATCAGCACTTCAAGGCGGTGGCCGAGGCGACCAGCCTGCCGATCATCCTCTACAACATCCCCGGACGCAGCGTCGTCGACATCGCGCCCGCAACGATGAAGCGGCTTTCCGAGATTCCGAACATTGTCGGCGTCAAGGATGCGACGGGTGTGCTTCAGCGCATTTCAGAGCAGCGCCTTTCCTGCGGCACGGACTTCATCCAGCTTTCGGGCAACGACGACATGACGCTCGGCATCATGGCTTCGGGCGGGCAGGGCTGCATCTCGGTGACGGCGAACGTCGCCCCGCGCCTGTGCGCCGAGTTCCAGACCGCCTGCCGCGAAAACCGCTGGAACGATGCGCTTGCGCTTCAGGACCGGCTTTTTCCGTTGCACGTGGGTCTCTTCTCGGACGCAAGCCCCGGCCCCGCGAAATATGCGCTTTCGAAGCTCGGCAAGCTGCGCGAAGAGCTGCGTTTGCCGATGGTTCCGGCCGGAGAGGCCGCGCGGCGCATTGTGGATGCTGCGATGGCCCATGCCGGGATCGGCTGATGGTGCGCCCGCAACGGGCTGGCAGCTTCAGCAAGGTCAAGACCGTCGCTGAAAACCGCAAGGCCCGCTACGAATATGCGATAGAAGACGTCTTCGAGGCCGGTATCGCGCTGACCGGCACCGAGGTGAAGTCGCTGCGCTTCGGCGAGGGTACGATCGCGGAGTCCTATGCCGAGGTGAACGGGGAAGAAGTGTGGCTGATCAACGCCAATATCCCCGAATTCAGCCACGGGAACCGCTTCAATCATGAGCCGCGGCGCCCCCGCAAGCTGCTGCTGCACAGCCGCGAAATCGCCAAGCTGCACGGTGCCGTCGCCCGGCAAGGGATGACATTGGTGCCGCTCTCCATATATTTCAACGAACGGGGTCGTGCGAAGGTCGAACTGGCGCTCGCCAAAGGCAAGAAGCTCCACGACAAGCGGGCGACAGAGCGTGACCGGGACTGGAAGCGCGATCAGGCGCGTATCCTCCGGGATCGCGGTTAGGGTTTTTGAATGCGGCTCATCAAGTGGCTGAAGGAAAAGCGCCCCTCACGAGAGGCGATGCTGGAAAACCGCTGGATTCGGCCGTTCGCCAATACCATCGGAAATCCGGTCATCTGGCATTTCAACCGTAAGTCGGTGGCGCGGGGCGTGGCGCTCGGCATGTTCTTCGGGCTCTCAATCCCCTTCGCGCAGGCGCCCGCAGCGGCACTCTTCGCCGTGCCGTGCCGCGCGAACTTGCCCGTTGCGGCGTTTGTCACCTTCATCTCGAATCCGCTGACCACACCCTTCATCGCCATCGGGGCGTACCAGATCGGCGCATGGATGCTGAACCGGCAGGACGGCGGGTTACTTGCGAACATGACGGCTGATCACTGGGCCGAGGACCTGATGGTCGTGGTCACCAACGCGCCGCTGCCGCTTGCGATCGGCCTGTTCGTCATCGCGACGTTCGGCGCGGTGATCGGCTACCTCGGCATTCATGGTATATGGCGCCTGTGGATTCACCAGCGGATGGAAGCCCGCCGGAAGCGGGACGCGCGGCGGACGGGAGACGGTGATGGGCGGGTTCCGGGAAAAGCTGGTTGAAACCAAGAAGGCGTGGGCGCGTGCCGGTCGCCTGCTGACGGGCAAGACCGCCGAACACGGCATCGATCGCCTGCCTCCGGGGCAGCGGCTCGTCGAAAACTGGCCGGTGCTCGATCTCGGCATCCAGCCCGATGTGCCGAAAACCGACTGGCAGCTTGTCATCGACGGTGCCGTCGAGAACCCCGTGACGTGGGATTGGGACGCGTTCCTCGCACAGCCGCAGGTGGAGGACGTCTCCGACATCCACTGCGTGACGCAGTGGTCTCGCTACGACAATCGCTGGAACGGCGTGTCGACACGTCACATTGCCGATGTGGTGAAGCCGCTCGGCGGGGTGAAGCACGTGCTCTTCACCAGTTACGACGGCTACACGACGAACGTCGAATATGCGCATTTCCTCGAAGAGGACTGCCTCGTCGCGCACACGCACGATGGCGCGCCGATCAGTCGCGAACACGGGGGGCCAGCCCGGCTGGTGATCCCGCGCTATTATTTCTGGAAAAGCCCGAAATGGCTGAAGCGCATCAGCTTCACGGTCGAAGACACGCCAGGCTTCTGGGAAGTGCGCGGCTATCACAATGTCGGCGATCCATGGCTGGAGCAGCGCTACAGTTGAACGTTTGTATAACGGAGTCGGCTGTTCATCGAAGGGTTGAGCCACGCATGCGCGCGCGGCGAGTAGGCTTCCGGTATGCTCATCTGTTTCAGGGACTGCCAATTATGAAGACTATTTTTCTGTGTGCTGCGTCTGCAGCAGCGCTCCTTGCCGCGCCTGCGTTTGCCGCCGACAAGCCGGAAATCGGCAGCTGGGGCTTCGACGAGGCGGGCATGGACCGCAACATCGCAGCCGGCGACGACTTCATCGGCTTTGCGGGCGGCACCTACCTGCGGAACCTTGAGATCCCCGCCGACCGTTCGAACTACGGCATGTTCACCAAGCTGCGCGATCTCAGCCAGGAACGGACGCGGACCATCATCGAAAGTGCCGCCGCCGGCCATGCCGGCAAGGGCTCGGTGGGCCAGAAGGTCGGCGACTACTACGCGAGCTTCCTCGACGAGGCGGCGATCGAAGCCAAGGGGATCACGCCGGTGCAGGCCGAGTTGGATGCGGTTGCCGGTATCAACTCGAAGACGGCGTTTGCGGCCGCGCTCGGCGAAGCGCTGCGCAGCTACGGCCCGTCGCCATTCCTCTACTACATCAATCAGGATGAGAAGGCGCCGGACCGCTACGTGCCGGTCTTCTATCAGGGCGGCATCGGGCTTCCCGACCGCGACTATTACCTCGTCGACAATCCGGCGTACGTGGAGGCGCGCGACAAGTACAAGGCGCACATCGCGCGGATGTTCGTGCTTTCCGGCGTTTCGGCTGATCAAGCGGCGAAAAAGGCCGCTGCGATCTATGAGCTCGAACACAAGTTTGCCGACGTGCATTGGACCGTCGTCGACAGCCGCGATTCCGACAAGGCCTACAACAAGTGGCTGAAGGCCGACTTCGCTGCGAAAGCGCCCGGCTTCGACTGGAACGCCTTCTTCGCCGCGGCAGGTCTCGGTAGCCAGAGCGAATTCATCGTCAGCCAGCCGAGCAGTTTTGCGGGCATGGCCAAGATCATGGGCGAAGCCGACATGGCCACGCTTCGCGACTGGCTTGCCTTCAAGACGCTGAAGGATGCCGCGCCGCTCCTGCCCAAGGCGTTCGTGGACGAGAACTTCGCGTTCGAGGGCACCACGTTGTCGGGAACCCCGGAAATCCAACCCCGCTGGAAGCGGGGCGTCGATTCCGTGAACAGCGCGCTCGGTGAGGCGGTGGGGGAACTCTACGTCGCCAAATACTTCACGCCGGAGGCAAAGGCGCAGGCGGATGCGCTCGTCCGCAACCTCATCGCAGCGATGGACGCGCGCATTGCGAACCTATCGTGGATGACACCCGAGACGAAGGTGAAGGCGCGCGCCAAACTTGCCGCGTTCAAGCCGAAGATCGGCTATCCGACGAAGTGGATCGATTATTCTGCGCTCGAAATCGAACCTGGCGACGCCTTTGGCAATGCGAAGCGCGCGGCTGCGTTCGAATATGACAGAAACCTTGCCAAGCTGGGCAAACCCATCGACCGCGACGAGTGGTTCATGACGCCCCAGACGGTGAACGCCTATGCGAACCCGACGATGAACGAGGTGGTGTTCCCCGCGGCCATCCTGCAGCCGCCGTTCTTCGATCCGAACGCTGACCCGGCGGTCAACTACGGTGCGATCGGCGCGGTGATCGGCCACGAGATCACGCACCATTTCGATGATCAGGGCCGCAAGTATGATCCGACCGGAAAGCTCGCCGACTGGTGGACCCCCGAGGACGTGAAGCGCTTCAAGGTCTATACCGATCAGGTTGTGGCGCAGTACGGTGCCTACGAGCCGCTTCCCGGCGCGCACATCAATGGCGAACTGACGCTGGGCGAGAACATCGCCGACATCGCGGGCCTCACCGTCGCCTACGACGCCTATAAGGCATCGCTTGGCGGGAAGCCCGCACCCGTGGTCGGCGGCTTCACCGGCGATCAGCGATTCTTCCTCGGCTACTCGCAGATCTGGAGGCAGAAGTACCGCGACGCCCAGCTTCGGCAGCAGCTCGCGACGGATCCCCATACGCCCGGCAACTGGCGGCCAACCGCCGTGCGTAATCTCGATGCTTGGTATCCGACCTTCAATGTAAAATCGGGCGAGAAGCTTTATCTGCCCGAAGACCAGCGCATCCGCATCTGGTAAATCCTTGACGCACGGGAGCCGTCCGGCCATGGACGGTTCCCGGCGTCGGGGAGTAGCGCAGCCTGGTAGCGCATCTGCTTTGGGAGCAGAGGGTCGCAGGTTCGAATCCTGTCTCCCCGACCACATCTTAAAAATGGCTGATTTCTGCGGTTTTTAGAGAGTGCTCTGTAGCAAGTTCTGTAGCGGCCTCTGTAGCAAATATGAACGGAATTGAGGCGAGCCGCGCCGCATCGTGCGCTCTGTTCTTGAAGAACAAAATAAGAACATTTATCCTCGCATTGATTCTTTAAGTGCTGAGGTACGACGATGCACCACGACACCGCTTTGCGTGCGGCTGCGCGCGCGATCTTTGAGAACGTCTATCCCGGCGATGATTGGTCGCCGGTGAGCTTCGATGAGGCGGAACGCTTTCGAACGGTCCACTACCGTAACGCGGTCGAGGCGGCACGCATGGCGCGTGCCTGCTTCACGCCGGAGGGGGCGCGGCAGCTGGCGTTATTGTAATTATGTCAGGGAAGCGGTTTAAATTGCCGAAGATGTTCGGGAGCCATGAGGTTTTGTTCGTGCATAGCCACGTAAATACGAAGCCCACTTGTTGCCTGCTCAGGAATTTTAGCGGCGTATGCCTCTTCGATTAATGCGCGCGCGTGATCGATTGCTGACACACTGCCAAGTAAGGCGGGATTCTCGGTAAATTTCTGTGCGAACTTACCGCATTTTTCCACAATTTCACGTTGCTCATTCGTCAGAATGACTGCCATCGACATGGAGATATCCTTTATTGTTAGACGCTTACATAGGTGGCCGCGCCCAACATTAAAGAGGGTGCATGGTGTTTGACACACACCGCACCCATCGCTCTATGAGTCGTCCCCGCCGCAATCGCGCGGTAGGAGATATGACACATGCCCACTATCGAAGAGTTGCACCGCACCCTGCCGACCATCGCCTTGATGCTTGAATGGGCCGACCACCACGACGAAGCCGATGCGATCTATGCGCGCTTAGAGGCGGAGGGGTGGAAAGATGATTATTAGATCGGTCGTGGGTGGCGTTACAGCCACCCATTAAATTTTTCTAAGTTAAGAATAGCTAAAACGGTACCTCTTCAATTTCGAGGTTTAGATTCATTTGTTCCCTAAACACGCCTGATGAAGTGTAAATCTCTAGAGATATAAACCCGGACATGGGATATTTTTCTTTTATTTCTTCGCCACTCCATCTTGTCCACACGAGCTTTTCACCTTTTAATTTGACTTGTGCCCATGCGCCGGAAGCCAGACGGGGAACGGGAGATTTTATAAAATGCCTGATTCCGGCGCTGCCACCTTCGCGAGGCGCTGAAGGGCATTCATCAGCGGATTGCTTGAATGTCCAATCCTTGCTTGTATGTAAATATATCGCTTCAATTTCCGGGGATTTTTTCTTAGTTTTGTTATGAATGTCAAAAATAAGTTCTATTTCTGCATGTGCCAAGTAGTCTTTTTTAATCAACTCTCCGCGTGCTCGGTTTAATTCTATAGTGAACGGGTTGGTGTTTTGCTTTTCTAGTTCCTCTTTTAGCCATTCTATTTCAAATTTAAGTTTTGTTTTCAGAGATTGAATAGATCCATTGTAAACTATGTGTCGGTGGTGTTTTAGATCAAAAGGAATGTCGTCAGCAGATTGTGTTAGGAGGGTGCAAATCTTACCTCGCGCGTGAGCGTAGCCTACTTCATAGAATACATTGGGATTTCTACCCGTCATATCCGCAATGATAAAATCTGCACTTTCGATTTGCCTATAAATACGTTCAAGTATTGTTTCTGAAAAGCTCTGTTCATCCACGCGCTCTGCGACTACTTCGCATTCCGTTGCAACGGCTTTAATGCCTAAGTGGTATATGTCGTTAAATTGATCCTCAAAGGGCATCAGAACGAAAGCGAATGGTTTTGTGGCCAACGAGTGATCCTATCTGAAATCTACAGCGTGACTTTCCAGAGCAATGCTGCTTGGGTCAACAGGTAGCTTTTCAAGCTTTGCTTTACCCATGCCACCATACAAGCGCGGCATGGGCTTCAAGAAACCCTTTCGCACTAAGCCGATCGTTCTGGGCGAGTACGCGCGGTCGAAGAAACGCCGAGGTGCAGGCTTGTTCGCCGTCAAGGTGCTTGGTGGTGCCGGGCTTGCGGGTGTGGTGTTGGGCTCGGCTCTAGGACTGCATGAGTCAGGCACTCTTGCGAGGGCAGGGGCGTTCGCTGGTGCTGTCGCGAAAGACGTGGCGGTCTCGCAAGGCATCATGCGTGCGAACACACCGCAGCCCGGCGCGTACTATCGTTATTGCGCCGATGCCCGTGCGGCGGGCGTTGCGCCGCTACGCATAGGTGAGCCGGGTTATAGGCCAGCGTTGGATCGTGACGGCGACGGCGTGGCTTGCGAGCCATACCGGGGGCGGTAGGTGCCTCACGTTGGAGGAGGGCATTGAATATACTGTGGAACCGCTTTGCCGAACCGTCCCCGTTGAAGATTTAACGGTGGCTCCGCAGCGGCAAGCAATATCGCCTCAATGTGGTTAAGGGCTTCCGATAGCTTCGGTGCAATATTGTTTTGCTCGTCGAGTGCATCGCCCAGAACGGCACGTGTCCCGAACCAGCTAAAGAGCTGCCACCTCTCCGCTAAATGGTCGTTTTTGTGGTTTCTGAGACGCTGAAACAGACATTGTGTTGCGGCCCCGCCCGCTTGACCAACGTACATGATGCGAAAATTGGAGTCGTAAAGTACGTAAACGCCGCGCTGCTCGCGGAAATCGACAGGTTGGGTCTTCTTTGATCCACTCTTTATGCCTAGCAAAGAACCAGCTTTTCCTTTGCCGCCGGTGCCCCACCACACCTTGTCGCGGCTCCAAAACAAACCATAGTTTCGAATGAGCATGTTTCTCTCCCCCAAAACGCTATTACGTCATCGCAATGATTTAATAGCAAGTGGCCCGATGAGAGCGTAATCCAAATCCGGAGAGGGTGGGGGCCGCGTCCGCCTGCGTTTCGAAACGAGGTCGCTTGACTTCCGAATGAAGTTCGGACTCGATTTCGTTGCGAATACAAGGTGATTCGTTTGTACGTTTCTTCTTGACTTCTATATATGGGTCATAACTCGCCTCCCACTTGGTCGATCATCAATGGATATAGATAAAGATCGAAGGTCAATGCTTGCATTGCACTTCACGGTTGCTTTGCCTTGGCTTCCCAAAACACGCCGCGCGCACGATCGCTCGCCGCATCCGACAATCCCGCCAGATGCATCGCGGCGTGTCGTCTTAACGCTGCTTGATCGTTCATCAGCGCTTTGCGCGAAATGATTTTCAGAATGAATTTTCCAAATCGAAAATGAAAAATCATTTTTGTTTGTTGTGCTCATAACCTTGACCACCTGGGGGAGGGGGTGGGGGTCCCCCTGCCGGGTGGTGCCTATGCGGCCCTGCGCTCGATGCGCTGGATCGCCGCGCGTGACACACCATACTCTTTCGCCAGCGTGCCCAAGGATACGCCCTCATTGCGCTTGGCGAGCACTGCACGCTGCTGTTCATCGGTAAGGGCTGATGGCCTGCCGAGTGCCTTGCCTTGGGCCTTGGCGCGGCTCAGGCCCGCTTGCGTGCGCTCTATAAGTAGGTCGCGCTCGAACTCCGCCACGGCAGCGATAACGCCCATTGTCATCTTGCCCGCCGCGCTGGTTAGGTCCACGCCGCCAAGGGCTAGACAATGCACGCGCACGCCTTCCTTAGCCAGCGTCTCGACCGTTGCCCGCACGTCCATTGCGTTGCGCCCCAAGCGGTCCAGCTTCGTCACGATCAGCACGTCACCGCTTTCAAGGCGATCGATCAGCTTCGCGAAGCCCTTGCGTTCCATCGCCGGGGTGGACCCTGACACGGTTTCCGCAATGATGCGCTTGGCTTCGACCTTGAAGCCAGCTGCCTCAATCTCCCGCACCTGATTGTCTGTAGTCTGATCGCCGGTGCTGACACGGCAGTAAGCGAAAGTGCGGGCCATTTGCGAATCCCCTGTATCGAAAGTGTGTATCGTTATATCGGGTGTATATAAAGGGTGCAAGGGCTATATTTCGATACAGTATCTATAGGGGTATCTATAAGGACCGTTTTCGATACAGCTTGGGAGGTTATATAGGACCGAAATGGTCCTATATTGTGGGATTTGGCTAGGGTGTGGCGATCGGAACGCCGGAGTGTGGCGGTGGCGTGTTCGGTGGCTTGCGGGTTTCGAGCGCGGCGGACGTGCGGGCATGGTTATTTTTTGTGCCGCGTGATTGTTTCTATTACGTAATGCGTTGTACTAAACAGGCATGGAACATGCGCTCGTTGATCTCGACGTCCTTCGTCTGAGTGTTCGCAACCCCTATTCGCGAAAGTATATAGACGAGGCGATACTGGCGTATAGGGCTGGCAGTCTAAAAGCTTCGATTGTCGCGACGTGGGTTGCTGTCACATATGACATTCTTGAAAAAATACGGGAGCTATCTGAGGACGGCGATGCTCAGGCACGTGAATTTATATACGCTTTTGATAATAACGTAAGAAATAATAATAAGACAAAGCTATTAGAAATAGAATCAAATTTAATAAAATATGCTAGAGATAAATTTCAATTTATTAATGCAATTGAAGAAATTCACTTAACGAGACTTAAAGAGGATAGAAATTACTGTGCCCATCCAACCTTTACGGAGGGTGGGGCGTTATTTTCTCCAAAACCCGAGCTCGTAAGATTGTATATAGTTGAAGCAATAAAAATTATTTTATGTCAGTTCCCAACTCAGGGTAACGCAATATTATCAAGGTTAAATGAGGATATTAAAGGAGATTTGTTTCCGAAAGATCGCGCTGGCGTTATTCGGTTTGTTAATTCTAGATATCTAAGCAAGCTGCGCGAGAGTTCCATTAAGAATTTCGGAGACGTGGTATTAAAGGCCGTATTTAAGGAGCTACCTGAAGGCTGGCCATCGCAGCCTCTATTGGCGATTTGTAGGGCCGTAGCAGATCATTCCCCAACGTTATGGAATGAGCATTTTTCGCAATTTGCAAGTCAATTGATTGACTCTGCGCCGTCGAAACTCTTGGCCAATGCTTTTTTATGGTGCCGTGAGTTTCCAGACATACAAGCGAAATTGTCACCTGCCGCACATGAACGAATGGTGACGCTTATACGTAATTTCGATGAAGAAAATGGTCAAAATACCGAAGTATTTGACTGTATATTGTTAGAAGAGTTTCAAAAAGAGGGCGTCTATAAATTTAAAAGATGCTCAAATCTTGTAAAAAATCGTATACTAAATCGGCGCGCACATGAGGCATTTTGGCCTGTATGCTTGGATGTAATGTCTGAATCTTCTTCATATAGAGGTGCTGAAGATAATTTTGATAAACTCATTATTCCTTTTATGATTTCTCGTCGAGACAGATACGTTCAGGATGTTTTAAATAGAATATCGAAGAACGATCAAATCTATGATGCGGCAAAAATTCCAAGAATATTGAAGTTTTTTATTGAAGGAATAAAGATTCTTTGGATAGATGGCGATGATATAACAGATTTTTTCGACATGTTAAGAGAAGATGATTACAGGATAGATCGGTACGCGGATGTAGTATTGTCCTTGAAAAGTTCTGGTGTGACTATTCCAGTTGATTTGATAGGAAAACTAGAGAGCTCTTCGGTGAATGAAAGCGCCGCTCCCGCTCCCGCTCCCGCTGACAATGATGAGGATGACGTGCCATTCTAAATTCCGTTGGTATTCGCCTCAATGATAGCAGCCCCGAACGCATCGCCGGGGGTTGCATCTGACTTCGTAATGTCGCGGCTCTTCTTCGCCATGCCGAGTTGAATAAGCAGCTGACGCATAGCCGCGACGTTCTTGCGGTGGTTCTCGTGGTCCACTGCTTTCCCTTCAAGCAGGTCCGCAGTTTCCTGCTCAAGCAGCATCGATAAGGTCGCCGCGCTCATAAGCATGATGCGTTCGGCGGCGGTCGGTTCGCGGCCTAGCTGCGTTGTGAGTTCGCTGCCGAGTACCTTGAACCTGCGCGCGGGCATGGTGCGCTGATCGATCTTGCGGCCCGCGACGACGAGCTCGAACGCCGGTGTGTGTTCATTCGTCATTGGCGGGCTTCTTCCTTGTGTGCTGGTTTCGGTGCTTGCGGAACAGGCTGCTTTTCGGGAACAGGTCGCGCGTGACGGGGCGCTGTCCTGAGAAGAATGCGAGCATTTCGGTGCGGACGTGATCGGGGTTTAGGCCAGCGGCTTCGCATACGGTGCGGAAGTCAGCGCCGCCGCGTTCAAACCATGTGCGGGCACGCTGCTTGGCAAGGTCGCGGCCCTCTGGACGTTCGGTAGGGACGCCGATCGCATCGCGGACGGCTTCGCAGATGACCGCGCGGAACAGTCGCTGTTCGGGTGCAAGGTCGTCGGCGTTCGGTTCGTCATCGGTGGTGATATGGCGGCGGGAGGTGCTTGCGCTCATGTCTGCGGCTTCCTGACATACACGCGGCAACGGCAATTGATTTCAAGCGGCGGGATCATCACGAGGCCTAGGGGTGTGTCGAACGGTTCGTTCAGGGCAACGCCGGATGCGTTCATGCGGGGAACCTGCGCGTGGGCATGGCGGACTCGTTCGTCGGCAGCGGTGCGCCAGAACCGCTTTGTGCCTACGGGGACCGCGCCAAGGGCTTCGGCGATTTGCCAGCCGATCAGTTTGCCGCCTTCGGTTGCGGTGTGCGTGTGCATGGCGGCGGCAACCTTCATGCGGTGCTTGCGTAGGGCGGTCGCGTGGCGGTCTAGCAGTGCGTCGGCGTGATCGGGTGTGAACTTGCCGGGGTTCGTGAGGGCCGCAAATATCATTTGGCGCTGCGGTGCTGTGACGTGGCCGCGTAGGCGCTGGACGCGGGCGCTTACGGCATCAAGGCGTGCTTGGCCGTTTAGTCGCGTGGTGCCCGCCGCGATCTCGTCATGCAGGAAGCGGCGCATTGTATCGAGTTGCTTGGCCTGCGTGGTGGTGAGGCCGACTGATCGCCGGAGTTGGCGTGCGATGGCGGTGGTGGTGCCGGATGAGTTGACCGCGCGGTCGATCGCATCGCGCATGAACGTGGAGTCATCGGCATACAGGCGGCGGATGGCATCACGCGCATATTCGGCGCGGCCTGCGCGGAACAGGGGGTGATTGTCGAGGAAGGCGCTGCCGAACATTGCGGCCGCGAGGATGGCGACACCGGCGAAGAGTTCGGCGAGGCCACCGATTGGGCTTGTGGGGCTGTCTTCGTCGAGGATGAGCTCGCGCAGCGGCTCGAAGTCTTCGTTATAGAAGCCAAGGGCGGCGGAAAGCTGCGCGCTCGTGTGTTCGGCGTCTTCGAAGTTGTTCAGGACCGCTTCAATGGTCTGGGCATCGATCGCCGCGAGGGCGTTTTCATAGATCGGCAGGATGACCGCTAGCAGGTCGCTTTCGGCGACTTCGGCGATGCGGTCGATTTCGTTATCGGCGCTCATAGCAGCACCTCCGCCGTGTAGGCGCTTGGGGTGCGGAGGTACGGCTCAATGAGGCGGCGGACATGCACGGGGATTTCGTCGGGGGTGTCGGGGAAATACATTTCCATCGCCGGGCCGATCTGGCGCATCTGCACGCGGAGGTCGGCGGGCTCGGGATTGGCGAGCATGTGGAAGGCAAGTTCGGCGGTTGCGATGGCAAGCGCCGATGGTGTGGTCGGTGTTGCAAAGAGGCTGAGTGTTCGCAGGCTGCGATCGTTCGGGATGACGCCGGTGCGTGGCCATGCCAGCGACTGTGCTTCGGTGGCAGGCTGGCCTAGCCACTTCATGCGGTCGAGTAGGGCGGTCGCGTGGATCAGCGCACGCGCGCACGTGGTGGCGTCGGCGGCGGCCCAAGCGGCGGACGTAAGGCGTTGCTCGGCAAGCTCGCCTGCATCCTCCACGCTGATGTAGCTGTTTTCGCCGACGATCGCGGCGAGGACTTCGTATTCGTAGGTATCGTCTTCGGTTTCGTCTGACATTGATCCAGCCTTGGGAATGAAGGCCGGTCACGCGGCTAGGAGGGCCACCACCGGCAGTCAGTGTTATGTTTCCCACGGGCACTTACTGACTTGCCCGCACGCCGGAGTGAGGAACGCTCCGGCGATGCCTCGTGCCCGCGCCACGTGGCACGCGGGCACCGAGTATCGGTTAGATGGCGCGAACACCCTTGAGGCGTGCGGCTGCGCGGGGGTGCTTGATGACCATGCCGCTGTACCATTCGATGCGGGTTCGAAGGGCGGGCTTATCATCGACTTCGCCAAGATCCCGCACGCTGATCGGTGCGGTCTGGATGCCGTGGAATGTGTCCGCGCCGAAGCGCACCGCGTAGATCGAAGAGGTGACGTTAGACGAACCCTGCGTCTCGTCGAACGCGAGGATTTCCGCGCCGGTCTCATCCTCTTCGACGATGCCGAAGGGAACGCCTGCATAGCCGTCGAGTTCGCGGCCCAGCTGATCGGTGGTGATCGTGAGTGCGTTCACGCTGCGCGCCAGCTGGCGAGCCTTGCGGCGAAGCCCCTTGTTCATCAGGAGCATGGAAGGCGTAGGCGTGTGCTTCGTGATCGCGGTGGTCGTCGGTGCGTCCACTCGGTCGCCTGCGTCCCATTCTGCTCGCCACGCCGCGATGATGGGGAGGGCGCGGCGCTCGGCAAGCTGGCGATCGGTCGTGCCAAGTGACTTGATGCGCTCGCGTGGACCTCCAAGGGTCTGCCTCTGGCGTGGGACAGCAATTCGCACGTGCCATGTTCCTCTTTTCCCACGCTGAAACAGGTGCCGCGAAATCATGCCTACGCCCTCTTGCTCTGTAGCAAGTTCTGTAGCAAGTCGTGTAGCAGGTGTCACTATAAGCCTTTGAAAAAGCGCGACTCGTTGCGATTTCTGTGTCAAGGGGCTTGTTGGATTCACATCCTGTCTCCCCGACCAACGGATTTTCTTGTTCCGGCACCCCCCTGGAATTTCCCAAGACCACAAAGGATAGAGGCAGGGCAGGGCGGGGCTTTGATGTTGTCCTTGACGCTTTTTTAAGCGGTGTTGTGCTCCAAATGGGGAATGAAAACCTATTTATCGACTGTTGTCGCGTTCGGCGCCGTGACGGCGTTCAGCGCGCCGGCTCAGGCGGCGCTCATCACGTGTCCGTCCAGCTTCGTTGCGGACGGCACCGCCAAGCTGTTCAATGGCAGCAACAGTGCCGCGGCAGCTTGCCAGTACGATAACGCGACCTCGCAAAGCACTGTTGCCAGCCTTGCCAACATCAATACGTCCGGCTTCTTCGGCTACAGCGATTGGGTCGGCAACAGTCAGGGGCAGATTGATTCCGGGGTCGGCGGAGCGGGGGCGTTCAATGTCGCCGGTATCGATTTCGCAGCCTACGATTACATTCTCGTGTTCAAGAGCGGCGCCGGAACGCATCTGACTGCATTCCTCTTCAACGAGGAATTCGCGTCGGGCAATTGGACGACGCCGTTTACCGATCCGCCGTTCGACCTGCCGGGTAAGAGCACTTCACATGGTGTTTCGCATTACTCGATCGTGAAGCGCTTCAACCCGAAAATTGAAGAGCCGCCGGTCAACATCCCGGAGCCGGAAGTGCTGGCGCTGCTCGGTCTTGGAATTGTTGGGCTTGGCCTGATCCGGCGCCGGCTTCGCAGTCGCTGACGCTTTAAAGGATTTAGCGAGCGGGAGGCGTCCAGGGATGGGCGCCTTTTTCGTTTTTCAGCCCAGGCGCGCCTGCCAATTCATGTCCAAAGGATGGGACTCTCGTTTTTAGTGACGGGCTTCAAGGGCGCACGCGTGTTGTCGAGCCTTGCCGGCCACGTCGTGCGGGAAGCGCCAGGCTTCCCACCTCGCCGCCAAAGGCGATGCCGGCGACTTTTTCTCTTTTCTCTTCAGAATTTTCAATTATTGAAAATGTGGCCGGATTGGGAGAGGGAGGGCGCGATGAGGTTCGTACGGATGGGCCGCTTGATAGGCGTGCTGGCGTTGCTTTGCGCGACGAGCCCTGCCTTCGCTGATCGTTTCGATCCGGTTCGCACGGCCATACGCGAGCAGATTGTGGAGAGCGGCGTGCCTTCCATTACCGTTGCGGTAATGCAGGACGGCAAGATTATCTGGGAGGAGGGCTTCGGCTGGGCTGATCGCGAAAAGCAGATCGCTGCGGATGCGCACACCATGTATTCGCTCGCATCGATTTCGAAGCCGATTACGGCCACCGGGCTGATGACGCTTGTTAAGGGCGGGAAAATCGATCTCGATCGTCCCGCTGACGATTATCTCGGCAATGCGAAGCTGACGGCTCGGGTCGGCGACGCGAGAGATGCGACTGTGCGGCGCATCGCGGGGCATACAGCGGGCCTGCCTCTATACTATCAGTTTTTTTACGAGGATGAACCGGTTGCCCGTCCGCCGATGGGAGAAACCATTCAGCGTTATGCCAATTTGGTAAGCGCGCCGGGTGAGCGATACCAGTATTCCAATCTCGGCTTCGGCATCCTCGACCATATCATCAGCCGCGTTTCGGGCAGCAGCTATGCGGATTTCATGCGTCGGGAGGTTTTCCTGCCGCTTGGATTGACCCGCACGACGGTGGATATAGGGCCGGGTCTCGAACCGTATACGGCGACGCGCTACGACCAAAACGGACAGCCAATCCCCTTCTATACGTTTGACCATCCCGGCGGCTCGGCAGTCTTTTCGAGCGCGCACGATCTTGTTCGTTTCGCTGGGTTCCACCTCAAGAACCGTTTGCCGGGGCAAAAGCAGATCCTTGGCGCCGCGATGATCGATGAAATGCACCGCCCGATCGATCCGCAGGCCGATCGTGAGGAGGGAAGTGGTTACGGCATTGGTTTTAACGTGCGGACAAAAGACGGTTACCGTGTCGTCTCGCATTCGGGCGGCATGGCAGGTGTCGCCACGATCATGCAGCTTTTTCCCGATCGCAACGTCGCCATAGTGGTTCTCACCAATTCCAGCAGCGCGGCGCCGCGCATCATCGCCGACAAGATCGCCGCAACCATGCTGCCGGGTTGGAAGCCTTCGCCGGTGCCGACAGAACCGGAAACACGGCCATTTTCGCCCACGCCCGCTCTCGTGGGAACATGGAAAGGCACGTTGTCGACACCCGAGACGGAGATGCCGGTCGAGCTCGTCTTTCAGAATGACGGGCTGATCCGTGCCACGTTCGGCAACCAGTTGCCGACGCTCGTTTCCAAGGCTCGGTTCGAGAGGGGCTTTTTCGACGGTGACCTCAACGCGCGTATCCCGAACCCCGATGTTCGGCGCTACAGCTACTTCGTGCATCTCGCGCTGAAATTGGACGGTGCGATGCTCCGCGGTGCCGCGACTGCGATCGGGGATAGGGACAACGACCGCGTTCGCAATGCGCTTACGCATTGGCTGGCGCTGACGAAGCAGCCCTGAACCTGCCCGGTCAATTCACGATTTCCTTGCGCACTTCCGACTGATATCAGCGGCACTGGTCAGGTTCGGAAATATGACGGGCGCGCGCTGCGCCTCGTGTGCTGTTATGGGAAGCGTATGGCCGAAACCTTTGCCGCGGCGGGACCACCCCGTTTCCAGTTGGCGCTGCCATCGATCGCGGAAACCGCGCTCCGTTCCAATCTCGACGCTGTCGGCATCAGCTATGCGCGGATCGACCCCGCCTCGCTGTTCGGGGCGCCGCTGGCAAAGCTGCCGCTGATCGTTTCGGGGAAAGCCGGTCTTGTCGCCGGGACGGGGCAGCCTTTGGCGGACATCGGAATTCTATCCAAAACTGCACCAGTTATAGTCATTCTGGACGACGATGCGTTGGACGACGCGATATCCATTATGGATATTGAAGGTGTCGAACTGGCCGTATGGCCGCTGGAGGCCGAGGACATCTTGAGCATTCTTCAACGCATCGACATCGGGCAGGGGTACGCGGCGGGTGTCCATGACAGAGGGCCGGACGCCTTTGTCCAGATCGGTATGCTGAGCGATGAGGTCAGCCGTATTGCCGATCAGCTCGCGCGCCTTGCGAGCATGAAGGATGGACCCGTGCTGCCCGCGGCTGTGACGGACCGCAGCGCTGCGGAAACCGCGCGGAGTATCCGGGAGATCATCCGCAAGCGGCAGGTGCGCAAGCAGTTCTTTCCGGCCGAACTCTTCGCCGATCCGGCCTGGGATATCATGCTCGACCTTGCCGCCGCTCGGCTGGAAGGCAAGCAGGTCAGCGTCTCCAGCCTCTGCATCGCCGCCGAGGTGCCGACGACGACGGCGCTCCGCTGGATCAAGGGTATGACCGACGCCGGGATGCTGGCGCGGCGCAGCGATCCCGAGGACGGACGCCGGAGCTTCATCGACCTGTCCGACGAGGCGGCCGAGGCGATGGACCGCTACATCGCACTCGTCGACAGCGGCGCGATCTGATCCAGCCTAGAAGGGCAGAAAGCTCTTCTTCTTCGAAAAGCGCAGATAACCGGCGTTAACGCCAAGTCGCCAGCCCACGCCCAGCTTGATGGGCACGATCACCACGTCGCCGCGCTGCACATACTGGGCGGAAAGGCCACCGATGATGTAGGCTTTGCCTTCCGCGGCGGGGTAGGCGCGGAACAGCTCCTCGGTATCGTAGAGCTTATAAATGAGAATGAATGTCTTGCTGCCGTCGGCGCCGACATCGAAGCCGATGGACGGCCCGCGCCAGTAGATCGGCATTTCGCCTTCCACCTTGTGGTAGAGCTTACCCTCGCCATAGCGCACACCGACGCCGATGGCGCCGCCGCCTTCGCGCCCGGCGATATAAGCGTTGGGCTGGCCGAGATCCTTGAAAACCGTCTCGATCATGCGGGCGAGGCCTTCCGCGCCGCGCCCGAAGACGTTCTCGGCGGCGCTGAGCACCTCGCTCTGGCTGAACACGGGCTGCAGGTCGCCGTCACCCACCGCACCGGGTGCTGCAGTGGAGGCGGGGGCTGTGGGCAGGCCGCTTTGCGCGGAGGGCTCGGACGGGGGCGGAGGTGGGGGAGTCGCTGGAGCGGCGGCGACCGGCGCGGTGGACGGCGGCACTTCGGCAGACATCGTTCCGTAGGCGGCCTCGCTTCCGGGCACCGGCGCCAGATCGGCATTGGCGTCCTGCGCGTGCGCAGTCGCTGCCAGGATCATCATCGAAAACACCGCAAAACCGGTCCGGCCCATACGAAACATCAACCTTAATCTCCCGCTTCATTGACGGCTTCGGAGAGACCATGCGACGGGGAGTCCCCGAAATCAATGGCGCCTGCCGCAGCGTTACTTGAAAGCCGCACGGCTGAACCCGGCTTGAACCGACAGATACTTAGTATGCGTCACGCTCTTGTCACCCGGTGCGTGGCATGTTGAAATATGGCTCAAATGAGTCCGACTCGGCATCGAGCGGCCATACTGGGGAGAGAAACGTGACGTTGCAGGATGATATTGCACGCGTTTCGGTGCGCACCATGGATAATATTCGTCCGGCTGCGGAGGCGCTGCGCGACATGGTGGAGCGCAACGCGCCGAGCTTCCGCGTCGCGATCACCGACAATATCTGCTCGAAGCGGCCGATGGTGGACGATGAGGGGAACACGCTCTCTTCAGAAGTCTTCGGCTTCGTAAGCGATGAGGAACGGCAATGGAGCGAGCACCGCGTCGCGCTCAGCTCTCCGCTGCTTCGAGCGTGCCGCTATGAAAGCGAGCCGTTCTGGGCGAACGAGGAGGGCTTCCGCACACAGCAGCCGAACCCGTACCTCGACGGTATCGACCTTTCGAACTTCGACAAACGCGCGATGTGCCATGCCGCCGTGGTGATCCCGGTACACCTGCCTTTCGGCCAGATCGGTGTCGCGGTCATCGGATCGGCGCGGAATCTGAGCGACCTGTCGGAGGTCTACGAAAATTTTGCCGACGAATGGGGCGTGTGGGTCCACCGCTTCCTTGCAGGCTATGTGAAGCTGATGCGGACACGCAAGTGGCTGCCGATGGACTGCCAGCTGACCAAGCGCGAGGTCGAGTGCCTGCGCTGGGCGGCCGTCGGCAAGACCGACAAGGAGATCAGCCTGATCCTCGCGCGGAGCCACGCCACGGTGCGCTTCCACATCCAGAACGCGGGCGAGAAGCTGGACGCGGTGAACCGCAGCCAGACGATCTTCAAGGCCGCGCAACTGGGGTATCTCGGCCTCGCGGCTTAGGACGATCCACTTCGCGAAGCGGAGTGCGCTACACGCGCCCGAAGCCTCCACCGCCGGGGGTTTCGATTTCAACCGCATCGCCTGACTGAACCTCTGCGCGCGCGGTAGCGGCGAGGGGCTCGCTCGTGCCGTTTTTGCGGATGACGCGGCCTGCGCCGGGTTTCGCATCCGCGCCGCCGGAGAGGCCGAAGGGCGCGACGCGGCGGCGGTTGGCGAGGAGACTGACGGTCATCGGTTCTAGGAATGCGAGGCGGCGGATAACGCCGTCGCCACCCTTGTGCCGGCCTGCGCCGCCAGAATCGCGCCGGACGGCGAAGTTTTCGACGCGGACCGGGAAACGAAGCTCGAGCACTTCGGGATCGGTGAGGCGGCTGTTGGTCATGTGCGTCTGCACGGCGTCGGCGCCGTCGAAGTCCGGCCCGGCGCCGGAGCCGCCCGCGATCGTTTCGTAATACTGATGCCGGGCATTGCCGAAGGTGAGGTTGTTCATCGTGCCCTGCGCGGCGGCCATGACACCGAGCGCGCCGTAGAGTGCGTCGCAGATCACCTGGCTGGTTTCCACGTTGCCCGCGACGACGGCTGCGCCTGCCCCGGGATTGAGCATGGAGCCTTCGGGCACGATGAGCGTGATCGGGCGCAGGCAACCCTCGTTCATCGGGATGTCGTCGTCGACCAGCGTGCGGAACACGTAGAGCACGGCGGCGCGGCAGACCGACAGCGGCGCGTTGAAATTGTCGGGGAACTGCGCGCTCGTGCCGGTGAAATCGACCGTGGCCGCGCGGCTCGCATGGTCGATGGTGACGCGGACCTCGACCGCTGCGCCATTATCCATTTCGTAGCGGAAGTGGCCGTTCGTCAGCGCGCCGATGGCCTGGCGCACGGCCGCCTCGGCATTGTCCTGCACGTGGCGCGTGTACGCCTCCACCGTATCGAGGCCGAATTCGGCGATCATGGCGCGCAGCGCATCACCGCCGCGCGTGCAGGCGGCGACCTGCGCCTTCAGATCGGCGATGTTCTGGGCCGGATTTCGCGCCGGATAGGGGCCGGATGCGAGCGTTTTCTGCGTCTCTGTTTCGCAAAACGCACCGGCCGAGACGAGAAGTTCGCTGTCGAAGAGGACGCCTTCATCCTCCAGCGTCTTTGAGTCCGGCGGCATCGAACCGGGGGTGAGGCCGCCGATATCGGCCTGATGGCCGCGCGCGGCGGTATAGAACAATATGTCGCCGCCGTCCGCGCGGGCGAACACGGGCGCGACCACGGTGACGTCGGGCAAATGCGTCCCGCCGTTCATCGGGTTGTTGAGCGCGAAGGCGTCTCCGGGGCGCATCCGGCCGCCGTGCGCGCGGATGACGGCGCGCACGCTGTCGCCCATCGAGCCGAGATGCACGGGCATGTGCGGCGCGTTGGCGATGAGGCCGCCTGCGAGGTCGAAGAGCGCGCAGGAGAAATCGAGGCGCTCTTTGATGTTCACCGAATGCGCGGTGGTCTGGAGCGCGATGCCCATTTCCTCGGCGATGGCCATGAAGCGGTTGTTGAAGATTTCGACCATCACCGGATCGGCGTCGGTGCCGAGCGCGCGCTGCGCGGGGAGGGGGACGACGCGGCGGAGGATGAGCTCGGCGCCGGGGGACACCTCGCCGCGCCAGCCTGCATCGATGACGGTGGTGGCGCCGTCTTCGAGGATGACGGCGGGACCGTTTATCGCCTCGCCGGGCACGAGGGCGCCGCGCGCGAGGACGGGGGCTTCGACGGAGGCGCCGTCCACGATCATCGTGCAGGCGGAGGGTGCGTGCGACGCGCTTTCCACGCGGATCGGCGGCGCGGGCCAATGGCCGACCGCTTCCACGCTCACCGCCTCGATCACCAGCGCGCCGCCGGGCATCACGTAGCCGAACCGGGCGCGGTGCTCGGCCTCGAAGGCGGCACGCATGTCTTCGGGCGGGGCGAGCGGGAGGGAGAGGCCGCTGTCGGCCCCGGCGTAGCGAAGCTCCGCGCGGCGGGCGACGGAAACGCCCGCGAGGTCGTTTGCCTGCGCGGCGAGCGCGGCACGGGCATCGGCTTCGAGCGTGTCGGCAAGGGCTTCCGCAGAGGCGACGCCCTCATCCAGCGGTGCGCCGAGCGTGCGTTCGCGCAAGGCGGTGAGATCGGCGAGGCCCATGCCGAGCGCCGAGAGCAGCCCGGCGAGCGGGTGCACGTAGACTTGGCCGATGCCGAGCGCGTCGGCGACCTTGCAGGCGTGCTGGCCGCCCGCGCCGCCGAAGCTGGAGAGTGTGCAGGTGGTGACGTTGTGGCCGCGCTGGATGGAAATCTGGCGCACGGCCTTGGCCATGTCGTCCACCGCGATGGCGATGAAGCCTTCCGCGAGTGCCGCGCCGGTGATGGGGTGTCCGGTGGCGGCGGAGACCTCGGCTGCGAGAGCGTCCACGTGGCGGACGACGGCGTCGCGGTCGAGCGGCTGATCGCCGCCGGGGCCGAAGATCGCCGGGAAGTGCGCGGGCTGGATACGGCCGAGGTAGATGTTGCAATCGGTGATGGTGAGCGGCCCGCCGCGCCGGTAGCTCATCGGGCCGGGGTTCGCGCCCGCCGATTCCGGGCCGACGCGCAGCCGCGCGCCATCGAAACGGCAGATCGAGCCGCCGCCCGCCGCGACCGTGTGGATGGCGAGCATCGGCGCGCGGATGCGTGTGCCTGCGACGACCGTTTCGTGCGTCCGCTCGAAGCTTCCGGTGTAGAGCGAGACATCGGTCGAGGTGCCGCCCATGTCGAAGCCGACGACGCGGCTTATGCCTGCGGCCCCGGCCGTCTTTGCCATGCCGACGATACCGCCCGCCGGGCCGGAGAGGATCGCGTTCGCACCGCTGAAGGCGCCTTCGCCTGCAAGGCCTCCGCTCGACTGCATGAACATCAAGCGCGTGCCGGGGTCGAGCTTGCTCGTCACCTGCCGCACGTAGCGGCGCAGGGCCGGGGAGAGGTAGGCATCGGCGACGGTGGTATCGCCGCGTCCGACGAGCTTGATGAGCGGCGCGATCTCGTGGCTAACGGAAATCTGCGTGAAACCAGCGGCTTCCGCGAGGTTTTTCAGGCGCCGTTCATGGTCCGGGAAGCGGTAGCCGTGCATCAGGACGATGGCGACGGCGGTGAGGCCGCGTGCGCGGGCGGCGGCGAAGCCTGCGGCGGCTTGCGTCTCGTCGAGGGGCTCGACAATCTCGCCGTCCGCGCCCACGCGCTCGCCCACCTCCAGCACCTCCGCATAGAGCGGCGATGGTTTGGCGATGGCGCGGGTGAACAGCTTCGGGCGGGCCTGATAGCCGATGGCAAGCGCATCCGCGAAGCCGCGCGTGATCGCGAGCAGCGTCGGCTCGCCCTTGCGTTCGAGGAGTGCGTTGGTGGCGACGGTGGTGCCCATCTTCACCGACGCGACATTTGCATCGGGCGCATGGCCGAGCAGGCGAGAGATGCCTTCGATGGCGGCGTCGGCGTATTGCTCCGGGTTTTCGGAGAGCAGCTTTGCGGTTTTCAGCGTGCCATCGGGCGCGCGCGCGACGATATCCGTGAACGTGCCGCCGCGATCGATCCAGAATTGCCAGCCCTGCGTCATGCAACCGGGTTACAGGATGCCGCCGCCGATCGAAAGACGAACCGCCGCAAGAATCAGCACGAAGATGTTGAGGTTGCGGCCGCCGTTGCTGTCCGACAGGACGCCGATGCCCGCGCCGAGCGCTGCGATCGGCAAGGCAAGCCAGTTGATGATGCCGATGAAGGGAAACAGCCCGACGATGCCGACGATCAGCGCGACAAGGCCGATCAGGATGGAGATGAGGTTCAGCATTGCGGGTTCCAGTGTGTCGTTTGACTATAACACCAATTTAGGTTGTCGTGGCGACTTGGCAAGGTGCGAGGCGAGATGATCGACCCGATGGACCTCCGCGAGCTTCTGCTTGCCCATGCCCGCGCGCGGGAGAGCGTGACCTATGCGGAGGCGCTGGCGGCGTTCGGCTACAGCTTCTCGCGGCCCAAGATGCGCGCGCTGTGCGTAATCCTCGGCGATGTGGACGCCCACGCGCGCGGGCGCGGCGAGCCGGAGATGGCAGTGCTCGTCGTGCGCCAGTCGGACAGACTGCCGGGGCAGGGCTGGTGGGTGGCGGGCGGGGCCGAAGGGTACACGGGCGTGTGGGAAGGCCCGGACGCGCGGCGGCATGTGGCGAAGCTGCAGAAGCGCGTGTTCGATTATTGGGCGAAGCAGCTGTAAAGTTGGCCTGTGTCTGATGTTTCCGGTCGCACCACGAGAGAGCGTACGCGGCATATTGGATTGATGATGCTGAACCCTGCTCAACGAGGGGCGAGCACAACGTCCAGCCCTACGCGCGCGAAGGTAACAACCTCATTTTGGTTGCCGCCGTTCATAAGGGCGATCATCTGTGGCCAAAGTTGAGGGTCTGGGGTCGTGTCCGGATTAAAGACGCGCGTGATTCGCACGACACGCAGGCCGAGCGCACTTGCATAAGCATCAGCTTCCTGTTTGGCTTTCTCGACGGCTTGGGCGATGGCTGATCGCCGAGCGTCGGTGTCGTCTAGAAGGGACAGAGTTGGGCGTTGGGTGTCCACCTCGTCCTGCTCGAACACGATTTTGCGCACGGTCGCTAGATGAGACATTTTGGTCAGCTCAATTTGCACCCCGACGGTCGCGACCTTTCCCCTGGACCTTGCGCCGAGCAACGCTGCTACGCCGGAGCCGTCAAACGCATCCTGATCTGAGTCGGGTGGACTGCTTATAAATCCCATCCGCACCATGTCTTCGGGCTGAATGCTGATCGCGGAGTCTGGCACGCCGATAGCACGCAGCTTGCTTAACAGACTTTGGACCGCAGCATCGCGGGTGGCGACGGCTTGAGCGGCGTTATCGCCCCGTGCCGAAACGACGAGACGAAAGCGTGCGACTTCGGGTTGGCTACGTACAGAGCCCGAGCCCAAGACTTGGGCCAGAACTTCGCCGGGTGCGAGCAACGGGGAATTTTCCTCATGTGCCGCGAGCGGCGTCGAGGAGATTAGGCCGCGTTGACAAAAGACTTCAGCCATAGGCGGACGGCGGCGAGGTTGAGG